>CAYSDJ010000018.1:0-61286 GCA_964429775.1 uncultured Rhizobiaceae bacterium | reverse complement strand
ATATTCTTAGAATATCGAAAAATCCGTGGAACAGTTATAGGGGGGCAGGTCAATTCGGCTGAGAAATTCATCTGGCGCGTCGGAGATTGCCCAGGGCTCGGCCCGCCCCGCCTCATGCGTTTTCGAGAGCGCATCGAGATGGGCGCGCAGGCGCGCCGCATCGGCCATCGGGCAGAGCACGCCATGGGCGTGCACGACGGCGTAATTCCAGGTCGGCACCGCCTTGCCGTCAACCTGTTTTGAGGGATACCAGGCGGGAGAAATATAATGTTGCGGGCCGTGAAAAATGGCGAGCACTTGGAGCCCATCTCCAGCCTCTTTGAGGGACTGCAAAAGCGGGTTTGCCTTGGCGAAATGGCCGCTGAGAGCGCCGAATTCACCATCTTCGTTATCAAGTAGGAGCGGCAGGTGATTCGCCTGAATGCCGCCCGTCCCGGCGGAGACAAGTGTTGCCAAGGGATGGGCGCGCATGAGGCCATGCAGGACGTCGACGCGTTCCTCGCGAAAGGCCGGCGGTTGATACATGGTGGGAGGCTCCCGCAGCTGAAAATAACTATTCATGTAATTTAAGCGCGATGGGCTCTACCACAAGAGCGCCGGGCACCCTTTGCAACCAGTCTGTGCGACAATCAGCCACACGAAGAGGGGTGTCAATGAGCCGAGATGGCTATAAAATAGGCCCCGGGAATGTGAAGCAGCGATCTTCTTGCGCCACCGGAAAGTGTCTTTTCGGGCGGTGCAACAAATGGATTATTTTGGATCGGAACGCATGGCCGAGCACCGTGATATGAAGTTGCGTGAGGTTATTTGTGTGGCGCAATCGCCAGTTGTTTCATCGCAATGATGCACGAACACATGACGCTTGGCGGTGGCGCGGTGCTGTCCTTGTTCGGTATTCCGCTCGAAAGCGCGGGAATTGCGCTGGCCTTGTTCGTTGCCGGATTGGTCGGCAGCTTCAGCCATTGCGCCGGCATGTGCGGCCCTTTTGTGCTCGCCCAATCGACAACAAATTCAACCCGGAATGAGGCGGCGGATTCGCGCGCCCAGCCAAAGACCCTGTTTTCCCGCCTCGGCGGGGCGGCGTTGTTGCCCTATCATTTGGGCCGCGCAACGACCTACGCCGCGCTCGGCGCGGCGGCGGCGTCACTCACCGGCGCGCTGATGATGGTGCCTGAATTACGCTGGCTCGCCATTGCCTTTCTTGGCGTCGCCGGTGTGGCATTTCTCAGCCATGCTCTGGGCGGACTTCCCTGGGCAATTAAACGCCACCTGCCGGGGCGTTATTTGGGCGCGCGCTGGGCCGCCCTGGTCAGCCGCCTGGCGAAGCCGCTGTTTGCCTCGCCGAAGGGACTGCGCGGTTATTTTCTCGGGGTTTCGCTCGGCTTTATTCCTTGCGGCCTACTGTATGCGGCCTTGGCTGCGGCGGCGGCGAGCAGCTCGTCGCTAAACGGGGCGATCGCCATGGCGGCTTTTGCCCTCGGCACGGCGCCGGGGCTTTTTCTCGTCGCCTTTGCCGGCCATGTGGCGGCGCGCCGCTGGCCGCGTACGATACGTGGCCTCTCCAGCCTATTGATGGTCGTGAACACCGGCATGATTGGCTTTTTGGCCGTCCGCTGGGTCGCATAGAGATTGAGAGATTAACAATTATGACAGATGAACGGATCAAGTGATGGCCTCAACAAGTAGCGATTATAATTATGGCGTCGTTCGCCTGTTCACCATTGCCACGGTTCTATGGGGTGTGGTCGGCTTTCTCGTCGGCGTCGTCATCGCCTTGCAGTTGGCCTTTCCGGTGCTCAATCTCGATCTGTCCTATACCAGTTTCGGACGCCTGCGCCCGTTGCACACCTCGGCGGTGATCTTCGCCTTCGGCGGCAACGCGCTCTTCGCGACCTCCTATTTTATCGTTCAGCGCACCTGCCGGGCGCGTCTCTGGGGTGGGCCGCTGCCGATGTTCACCTTTGTCGGCTATCAGATATTCATTGTCGCGGCGGCGATCAGCTACGTTACCGGCGTGACCCAGAGCAAGGAATATGCCGAGCCGGAATGGTTCGTCGATGCCTGGTTGACGATCGTTTGGGTGGCCTATCTTCTGGTCTTCCTCGGCACCTTGTGGCGCCGCAAGGAGCCGCACATCTATGTCGCCAACTGGTTCTTCCTGGCTTTTATCGTCACCGTGGCGATCCTCCATGTTCTCAACGCTCTGGCCTGGCCGGTGGAATTCTTCGGCACCAAGAGTTACCAGATGTTCTCCGGCGTGCAGGATGCCATGCTGCAATGGTGGTACGGCCACAATGCGGTCGGCTTCTTCCTCACCGCCGGCTTCCTCGGCATCATGTATTATTTCGTGCCCAAGCGGGCCGGGCGGCCGGTCTATTCCTACCGCCTCAGCATCGTCCATTTCTGGTCGCTGATTTTCCTCTATATCTGGGCCGGGCCGCATCACCTGCATTACACCGCGCTGCCCGATTGGGCCCAAACGCTCGGCATGACCTTCTCGATCATGCTGTGGATGCCGTCCTGGGGCGGCATGATCAACGGCCTGATGACGCTACGCGGCGCCTGGGACAAGCTTCGCACCGACCCGGTGTTGCGCATGCTGGTGGTCTCGGTCGGCTTTTACGGCATGAGCACATTCGAAGGGCCGGTAATGTCGATCAAGGCGGTCAACGCGCTCAGCCATTACACCGATTGGACCATCGGCCACGTCCATTCCGGCGCGCTCGGCTGGGTCGCCTTTGTCAGCTTCGGCGCCATGTATCATCTCGTACCAGTGCTGTGGAAGCGCGAGCGGCTCTATTCGCTGCGTCTGGTGAGCCTCCATTTCTGGGTCGCGACCGTCGGTATCGTGCTCTACATCACTGCCATGTGGGTCTCGGGCATCATGCAGGGGCTGATGTGGCGCGCCTATGATGAGCTCGGCTTCCTGCAATATTCCTTCGTCGAGACGGTCGAGGCGATGCATCCCTACTACATCATCCGCGCGCTCGGCGGCATCCTGTTCCTGCTCGGCTCTTTGATCATGGTCTACAATCTGTGGCGAACCATGCGCGGCGACATCCGCGCCGGTGAACCGGTCGTTGCATCCGATCCTCCAACTGAAGTGACGCCGGCGACAGCCGCGGCGCCGAACTGAGGGAGGAGATCATGTCTTTTCACAAAAAACTCGAACGCAACTCCCTGCTCATGCTGGTTTGCATCATCCTGGTGGTGGCAATTGGCGGCATCGTCGAAATCGTGCCGCTCTTTACCATCGAAAGTACGATCAAGCAGGTCAAAGGGGTTCGGCCTTACTCACCGCTCGAGCTTGCCGGGCGCAACATCTATATCCGAGAAGGCTGTTATACCTGCCACAGCCAGATGATCCGCGCCTTCCGCGATGAGGTCGAGCGCTACGGCCCCTATTCGCTGGCGGCGGAGAGCATGTACGACCATCCGTTCCAGTGGGGCTCGAAACGCACCGGCCCCGATTTGGCCCGGGTCGGCGGCAAATATTCCAACGAATGGCATGTCGAGCATTTCCTCGATCCGCGCGAGCTGGTGCCCGAATCGGTGATGCCGCCTTATAGCTTTATCGCCGATGCCGATCTCGATTATGAGGACATGGCGCTACATCTCAAAACCAATGAACAGATCGGCGTGCCCTACACCGACGAGATGATCGCCTATGCGGTGGCCGATGTCGAAGCGCAGGTCGATCCGGACGGCGATATCGAGGGCCTGATGGCGCGCTACCCCAAAGCCGTGGTGGCGAATTTCGATGGCGACAACAGCCGCATTACCGAGATGGATGCCTTGATCGCTTACTTGCAAATGCTTGGCACGCTGGTCGATTTCGGCGGCACATCCACCGGCCAAGCGGACGGGGAGGACTGATCATGGATGTCGGATTTATTTCGGACGCGGTGCGGCCCTACGTCATGGTCGCCTTCGTCGTCGTCTTCGTCGCCATCCTGGGCTGGGTGCTGGCACCCCGGCGCAAGTCCAAACTCGAAGATCATAAAAACATTCCGTTCAGGGAGGATTGACCGGTGGCTAAAGACAGAGACGATCTCACCGGCACTGACACGACAGGCCATGAATGGGACGGCATCCAGGAGCTCAACACGCCATTGCCGCGCTGGTGGCTCTATATTCTCTACGCCACCATTTTGTTTTCGCTGGTCTATTGGGTGCTCTATCCGGCCTGGCCGTGGGTCAATGATTTTTCCAAGGGCGTGCTCGGTTGGTCGCGCCATGTCGAGCTCAATGAGGAAATCGAGGAGGCCAAGGCCTACCGCGCCCGGTTCGTCTCGCGCATCGAGGCGGCGAGCGTGAGCGAAATCGCGGCTGACCGCGAATTGTTGCAATTTACCCTGGCCGGCGGGCGCTCGGCCTTTGCCCTCAATTGCTCGCAGTGCCATGGCGCCGGCGCGCAAGGCAGCGAGGGTTATCCCAATCTCGGCGACGATGCGTGGATTTGGGGCGGCAGTCTTGAGGCGCTTGAAGGCACGATCCGCTACGGCATTCGCAGCGACCATGACGAAACGCGCGATATGGCGATGCCGGCATTCAAAAGCGATGAAGTGCTTGATGATGCAGAAATCAACGACGTGGCCGAATTCATTCTTTCTCTCAGCGATTCTACCGGCGACGCCGCGGCGGCCGAGCGCGGTGCGGCGGTTTATAGTGAGAATTGCAGCGTCTGCCACGGCGAGAGCGGCGAGGGCATGTATGAAAATGGCGCGCCGCGTCTGAGCGATTTCATCTGGCTCTATGGCGGCAATAAGGCCGATGTGGTTGAGACGATTGCCTTCTCGCGCGGCGGCGTCATGCCGGCCTGGGAGGGCCGCCTCGACGAAGCGACGATCAAGCAATTGGCGGTTTACGTGCATTCTCTTGGTGGTGGCGAATAGGGTGATATGGCCAATCCGGCAGAGGACAGCCAAGCGGAGGCGATAAGCAAGGCAGAACAACAGCCGCGCTATGTGCGGCGCAAGAAAATCCACCCCAAGCTCGCCTTCGGGCGTTACCGAATTATCAAATGGAGTGCGCTGATCGCGCTCCTGGCGTTTTATTATCTTGTGCCCTGGCTGCGCTGGGACCGCGGGCCGAATTCGCCGGACCAGGCCATTCTGGTCGATATCCCGGCGCGTAAATTCTATTTCTTCTTTATCGAGCTGTGGCCGCAGGAAATCTATTACTGGACCGGCCTCCTTATTCTGGCCGCCGTCGGTTTGTTTTTTGTCACCAGCATCGCCGGGCGGGTGTGGTGCGGTTACGCCTGCCCGCAGACCGTCTGGACCGATCTTTTCATTTATGTCGAGCGCATTTTTGAAGGAGATCGCAATGCCCGCCTCAGGCTCGACAAAGCGCGCTGGGGCGTTTCCAAGAGTTTCCGAAAACTGGCCAAGCATCTAGTGTGGATCGCCATCGGAATCGTCACCGGTGGCGCCTGGGTGTTTTATTTCGTCGATGCGCCGACGCTGGCACGCGAACTGCTCGCCTTCGAGGCGCCGTCTTCGGCCTATCTCACAATCGCTTTCCTGACCGCGACAACCTACGTCATGGCCGGGTGGGCGCGTGAGCAGGTGTGCACCTATATGTGCCCCTATGCGCGTTTCCAATCGGCGATGTTCGATGAGGATACGCTGCTCGTCACTTACCGCGACGAGCTCGGCGAGCCGCGCGGTTCACACAAGAAGGACGCCAGTTGGGACGCGCGCGGGCGCTGTGTCGATTGCAATCAATGTGTCGCCGTTTGCCCGACCGGCATCGATATCCGTGACGGGCAACAGCTTGAATGCATCAATTGTGCGCTTTGCGTCGATGCCTGCAACAGCATCATGGACCGCGTCGGCCAGCCGCGCGGTCTCATTCGCTACGATACCCAGCGCAATCTGGAAACACGCGAAGCCGGCGGCGATACGCGGGCGCGGATCATTCGCCCGCGCACAATCATCTATGCCGCCATTCTGGTTGTGCTGATGGCGATCATGGTGGTTTCGCTATCGACCCGCTCCACCCTCGAGGTCAACATATTGCGTGACCGCAATCCGCTTTTCACATTGCTGTCGGACGGCAGCGTGCGCAACGGCTATACTTACAAGGTGCTCAACAAATCGCACGATACCCTCAGCCTGACATTGCGCGCCGAGGGTATTCCCGGCACCACTCTTCGGGTGTTGGGAACGGAAGCGGAGGAAACCGAGGTGATGATCAGCGCACGTCCGGATCAGGTGGAGAGCTATCGCATCTTCGTGCATGCGCCACTTCGTGCGCTGGAGGGCGGCTCCAACGATCTCAACTTTGTGCTGATGAATTCGGTCGGCGAGTCTATCGATAGGGCCGGCACGGCCTTTGTCGGGCCGGGCAAATGAGCGCCGCGCGCACAGAGGGGCGCCGGAGCAATTGGATTCCGTGGACCTTCGTTGCCGGTTTCGGCGTGATCATTGTCGCCAACACCATATTGGCGGTGTTCGCCCTCGGCTCCTTTTCCGGTATCGAGACCGAACATGCCTACAAAACCGGGCTCGACTATAACGATGTGCTGGCGGCGCGCGAGGCACAGGCGGCGCGCGGCTGGGCGCACGAATTGTCCTATGTGCCGGGAGACGGGAAAGCCGGGCGTATCGAGATCACCTTCACCGGCGCTGGCGGCGAATCGTTGCGGGGATTGACGGTGGCGGCGCAAATAGGCCGCCCGGCGCATGACGGCGAGGATCGCGAAATTGTGCTGCAAGCGGCCGGCGGCGGCACTTATTCCGCCGCGCTTACCTTGCCGCTGAAGGGGCAATGGCAGGCCGACATCAGCGCCAGCGGCATCGGCGCGCCATATCATATCCGCGAGCGTTTCTGGGTGCGCTGATGGATATGAGCCGCACCGCCTGCGCCCATTGCGGGCTACCGGTTGTTCGTGCAAGCGATGGCGGCGCTGATTATTGCTGCGCCGGCTGCGAGGGCGCGGCGAATCTCTTACGCGGCCTCGGGTTGGAGCGCTATTACGAGTTGCGCGAAATAGATCCGGCGGTGCGCCCCCTGAAACCGGAGGACGCGCCGGCGGCAACAGACCTTGCCGCTTTTGTCCGCGAGGCGGGTGAGGGCAAACAGCGCCTCGATTTGATGGTCGACGGTCTGCATTGCGCCGCTTGCGTGTGGTTGATCGAGAGCGTGCTCGCGCGTGAGGCCGATATCGTCTCGGCCCGGGTCAATCTTTCGACCCGCCGCCTGGCGCTGGTGTGGCGCGGTGCCGCCGGCGATGCCGGGCGCTATCTCGCCGCGCTTGAGCGTCTTGGCTACCAGTTCATGCCGTTCGATGCGGCCAGGCTCGAGACACGCGAGCGCCAGGAGGAACGCATGTTGCTGCGCGCCCTCGCCATTGCCGGTTTCGCCGCCGGCAATGTGATGCTGCTCTCCGTCGCCGTTTGGGCCGGCGCCTTCGAGGATATGGGCGAGGCGACGCGTGGCCTGCTGCATTGGATCTCGGCCCTGATCGCGGTGCCGGCGGTCGCCTATGCCGGGCGTCCTTTCTTCGCCGCCCTGCCGGCCTTCTTTACCCGCCGGCGGGTGACGATGGATTTGCCGATCTCGCTCGCCATCATCCTCACCCTCGCCATGAGCTTGTTTGAGGCAGCACGGGGTGGCGCCCATGTTTATTTCGATTCCGCCTGCGCGCTGCTGTTCTTTCTCCTGATTGGGCGCTATCTCGACCGCCGCGCGCGCGGCCAGGCGCGCTCCGCCGTCGCCCACCTGCTGGCGCTCGGCGCCGGCGCGGTGACGATTTTGGAAAACGGCCTGCGTCGCCTGACGCCGCTTGAGAGCGTGCGCCCGGGCATGACGGTTCTGGTCGCGGCGGGCGAGCGCATCGCCGTCGATGGCCATGTGTCGGACGGCAGGTCCGAGCTTGATTCGAGCCTCATTACCGGTGAAACCCTGCCGCGCGCGGTGGTGCCGGCGAGCGCGGTGTTCGCCGGCATGGTGAATTTGACCGCGCCGCTCCGTCTCAAGGCCGATGCGGTTGGCGAACAAACATTGCTGGCCGAAATCGTCCGCCTGATGGAAGCGGCGGAGCAGGGCCGCGCGCGTTTTGTCGCCCTGGCCGACCGCGTCGCCCGGCTCTATGCCCCGGCGGTGCATGGCCTGGCGCTCGCGACCTTTCTCGGCTGGCTGTTTATCGCGGCGGTGGAATGGCAGACGGCACTCTTGAACGCCGTGGCGGTGTTGATCGTTACCTGCCCCTGCGCGCTCGGCCTCGCCGTGCCGATGGTTCAGGTCATTGCCGCCGGGCGGCTGCTCAGGCGCGGTATTTTTCTCAAATCGGCAACCGCGCTCGAGCGCCTGGCCGAAGTCGATACGGTGGTGTTCGACAAGACCGGAACCCTCACCCAGGGCAAGCTTCGTCTGTTGCCCGGCGCGGCGTCGAACAATGACTTGCGGCGTGCGGCTTCGCTCGCCGCGGCAAGCCGCCACCCCTTGGCCCGGGCGCTCTCTGCCGCGGCGCCAGATGCGGTGGTGGCGGAAGGCGTCGAGGAGTTTGCCGGGCAGGGTTTGCGCGCCATTGTCGATGGCCAGGAATGGCGGCTTGGCAATCGCACATGGTGCGGTGTTGAGAAAACAACACCCGACAGCGCGCCTGACCCGGAACTATGGCTTCAGGGCGGCGGCGCGGCACTGTGTTTTCGCTTCGCCGATGAATTGCGGCCCGACGCGATTGAAACATTGGCCGCGCTCAAAGCGCGCGGCATGGCGCTGGCGCTTCTCTCGGGAGATCACAGGGCAGCGGTCAGTGATGTTGCCGAACGGCTCGGCATTGATCAGTGGCAGGCGGAATGCTGCCCGGCCGATAAGGCCGCACGTCTGGCCGAACTCGCAGCCGAGGGGCACAAGGTGTTGATGGTTGGCGATGGCCTCAACGATGCGCCGGCTCTGGCGGCGGCGCATGTCTCGGCCTCCCCGGCGAGCGCCGCCGAGGTCAGCCAGATGGCGGCCGATGCGGTGTTTCAGGGTGTGCGCCTGCAGCCGGTGATAGAGCTTCTCGATGTGGCTGAGCGCGCCGACCGGCTGGTCAAGCAGAATTTCGCCTTCGCCTTTTCCTACAATGCGGTGACGGTGCCGCTTGCCATGCTCGGTTTCGTGACGCCTTTGATCGCGGCGGCGGCGATGTCGTGCTCCTCGCTCTTGGTGATCGCCAATGCGCTGCGCCTCTCGCGCGCCGGCGTGCGGGCAAGTGCATGACGATCCTGCTCTATCTCATTCCCGCCGCCCTGCTGCTCGGCCTCCTGGGGCTGGCCGCTTTTCTGTGGGCGCAGCGTTCGGGTCAGTTCGATGATTTGGAGGGTGCGGCGCACCGAATCCTGTTCGACGATGCCGATAATCCGGATGAACAAAAAACCGGAACCGGCGAAAACAGCGAGGCTTCCGATGACACTTGATACGAATGGCGCGCCGGGCGCGCCTCCCTTGCCGACAATCAGTTTCGACAGCCCGTGGATGTGGCTCGCCAGCGGCTGGCAGGATTTGTGGCGCGCACCGGGCGTTAGCCTCGCATATGGCGCGTTTTTTGCTGCCGTCGGCTGCCTGCTCACGGTTGGCCTTTATATGCTTGGCGCCTGGTATGCGGTGCTACCGCTGGCGGCGGGATTTATGCTGCTTGGGCCGTTGATGGCCGTTGGCCTCTATGAAATCAGCCGCCGCCATGCCTCTGGCGAGAGGGTCAGCATGATGGGCGCGCTCTCGGCCTGGCGCCGCAATCCCTCGGCGATCTTCTTTTCCGGCCTGGGCCTGGCGTTGGTATTTCTCATATGGATTCGCTTGGCGACCCTATTGTTTGCCCTGTTCTATGGCGCTGGGAGTTTCCATATCGGCAGCTTCTTTGCCGAACGCTTTTTCTCTGCCGACACAATCATTTTCCTCGCGCTCGGCTTCGGCATCGGTGGCGTGCTGGCGACGATTGTCTTTTCTGTCACGGCGGTCACCTTTCCGATGATCGTCGACAAGCGCTGCGCCGCCATCGAGGCGGGTGTGATGAGCGTGCGCGTGGTGGCGCATAATTGGCGGGTGCTTGCCTTGTGGGCGGCCTTGATCACGGTGTTTTCGGTTGCCGGGCTCGCTTGTTTTTATGTTGGGCTGATCATTGTTCTACCGCTGGTCGGCCATGCCAGTTGGCACGCCTACCGCGAACTGACCGGAACGGCCCGGGAAGCGGAAGAATGACTGAATATGAGGATGCCGTGGCGGCGCATTACGGCGCGCAGAACCTATTGCAGCAAATCGATGCCGGGTTGAGTGCGGCCGGTGCGGACCTCGCCCAACTCACGCTCAAGGATTTGGCACCGGTTGACGAATTTCATATCGGTGGGCGTGAGGCGACGGAATATGCGATTTCTAAAATGGCGTTGAGTGCCGGCGACCGGGTGCTCGATGTTGGCTGCGGCCTCGGTGGTGCGGCGCGTTATGTCGCGGCGGAAATCGGCTGTTCCGTTTGCGGCATCGACTTAACGCCTGAATATATCGAAGTGGCGGAGGTGTTGACAGCGCGTCTTGGTCTCAGCCAAGCGCTGCGCCTGGAAACGGCGAGTGCGCTCGATATGCCGTTTGCGGACAATGCGTTCGATGCGGCCTACAGCTTTCATGTCGCCATGAACATACGTGACCGTGCCGGGCTCTACCGTGAGATCGCGCGCGTGCTGTGCCCGGGCGCGACACTCCTCATCTATGACGTGATGAAAACCGGGCCCCAGGATATCGTTTTTCCCGTGCCCTGGTCGGAGACGGCGGAAACCAGCTTTCTCACCAGCCCGGAGGAGACGAAATCCTTGCTCGAAGAGGCGGGATTTTCCGTCGTCGACGTCGAGCAACGGCGCGAATTCGCCATACAGTTTTTTCGCCGGCGGCTCGGTGGCAATACCAGCGACGGCCCGCCAGCGCCGCCAGCTCTAAGCCTCCATCTGGTGATGGGCGAGACCTGGCGCGAGAAATTCAGGAATACCCTGGAAAACACCGTGGCCGGCCGCATTGCCCCGGTGCAAATGATCGCCCGCCGCTGATTTTCCGGCCGTTTTCGCGCCGCGGTATTTTTGCGTGAAAGAGATTCGCTTTCCGCGCTTTTTCGTGGCACCGTACTTGTTCGGACAAGAATAAAAACTTGGCGAGGGAGGCGGGGATGGAGAAAACCGATTTTATGCAGCGCGCGATCGACCTCTGCTAGCGCAAAATGGACGAGGGCGTCGGCGGCTATTGCGCCTCCCTGGTGGTCAAGGACGGCGAGGTGATCGGCGAAGGCTGGAATGACGTCATCAACAACAGTGACCCGACCGGTCACTGCGAAATTCATGCACTGCGTGCCGCAGGTAAGAAATTAGGCACCTGGGACCTCTCGGGCTGCGATCTCTACACCACCTGGGAGCCCTGTCAGATGTGCGCCGGCGCGATCTGGTGGGCGCGGATCGACCGGGTTTATTACGCCAATCTGCTGAGCGACGCGGTGCGCCTCGGCATGGATATCGGCGATCTGCAGCGCGAGGTCAGCGCGCCGACGCATGAACGCTCGCGGCCTTATGAGAGGTTGATGGGCGATGAGGCTTTCGCCGTATTGAAGCGCTGGTTTGATGCCACCAACCCTGAGGTGATCTGACCGGTTTAAAACCATTCAAAGTTGGCGTAGGCTTGGAACAGCCACAGATATCGCGGGTAACTGAAATATCACCAAGCGAAAAAAGAGGGTATGCGGACAAACCCCGGCTTATGAAAACGTTCAAACAGAGGAGATGGGATATGACTGTACGTAAAGCCGACAAAAAACCTACATGGCGTCTCACGCGACGCAAATTCCTCAAAGGCTCGGCCGCCGCCGCTGCCGTTATCGCGGCCACCAGCGCAACCCGGCGCGTCGCCTGGTCGGAAGACAACACCTTAAATTATCTCTGCTGGCCCGGCCACGGCGCAGAAGAGGTGGTTGGCCCGTTCGAGCAGGCCAACAATGTTAAGATTATTCCCAAAGAGTATGTCGGCGGTGAGGCGATGCTGGCGCTGATCAACCAGAGCGACCCCGGCACCTATGATGTGGTGCTGAGCGACCGCGAATATATCACCATGCTGCGCGCCGGCGGTCTGATCGACGAAATGGATCCGAACGATTATGCGTTCGACGATTTTTGGCCGGAATTCCAGAAAATGCCCGGCCATTGGCTCGACGGCAAGCTCTATTCGGTGATCGTCGATTTCGGCTATCTCGGCCTCGTGCACAACACCGAGGTGATCTCCGAGAAGGAAGCGTCTTCCTACAGTATCTTGTGGGATCCGAAGGTCACCGGCAAGGTCGGTCATTTCGACTGGTATCTGCCGAATATGGGCAATCTCAGCCAGTATAACGGCAACCCGAAGCCGTTTGATATCGACGATGCTGCCTTTGGCAAACTGCGCGACACCGTGTTTTCGCTGAAGCCGCAGGTGAGCGCTTTTTACGGCATGGCGGACGTCTTCACGTCGCTGACCAGTGGCGACGCCGTGGCCTTTCCGGGCATCGGCGATTGGATCACTATTCTGCTCGCCGCCGACGGCGTGCCGGTGACCACGACAATTCCGGACGAGGGCGGCATTCAGTGGACGGAATCCCTGTCCCTCAGCACCGGCGGCAAGAAACCGGATCTGGCGAAGAAGTTCATCCAGTATCTGACCTCGCCGGAAGGCCAGGTAAAGGTTGCGTTGAAGTCGTCCTATATGGGCTCCATTCCCAATAAGAAGGGTTGGAAGCTGATGAACGAAACCCGGCCGGACGGCGCCACTATTCTGCGCCACCGTTTCGACCAGCGTAACGTGATGGATGAATATGCCGACGGCAAGATCGCGCTTCGCCAGTTGCCCGAGCAACAATCGATCGACGATTGGTCGGAAGTGTGGAACGAGTATAAGAACATCTAGGCTGGAAATGGCGGGCCGTCTCCAACTTTGGGGGCGGCCCGTTTGCCTTTCTCCGCCGACCTTAAGCGTTCATCGAATGCGCCCCTATGGCCGATAATGCTTTGACACCGACGGCTGCCGCCGGAGGGGGGAGAGCGGCTGCGCGCAAGGTAGACGGTTATGCTTTTTTTTGGGGTGTACCGCTCGGGCTTTGGCAGCTTGTTTTCTTTTTGGCGCCGCTTGTATTTCTCGTAGTGATGACCTTTTGGACGGTCAAGAATTTCCGCCTTGAAGCCGATTTCGACACCGTCAACTGGATCAAAATGTTCGGCAAAGGTTACGTCATCGACACCTATTTCCGGACGCTCTGGTACGGTGCGCTGGCTGCCGTGGTTTGCAGCATCCTGGCCTTTCCAGCTTCCTACGCGATGGCTTTCAAGGCCTCGCCGACGATCCAGCGCATCTGCCTGTTTTTACTGATCACGCCGTTTTTCACCAGCTATCTGGTGCGTATCTATTCCTGGCAGACGGTGATTTCGGATACCGGCCTCCTCAACACCGTGTTCGGATTTTTTGGCTTCGGCCCGATCGACATGCTGAATACGCTGTTCGGCACGATGGTCGGTTATATGACGCTGACCCTGCCGCTGGTTATTCTGCTGCAGTTCTTCAGCCTCTCCAATGTGGATAAGAATTTGATCGAGGCAGCGCACAATCTCGGCTGCGGCCGACTGCGCTCGGTATTCATGGTGATCATCCCGTCGGCGAAAACCGGCATTATCCTGGCCTGCACATTCGCCTTTATCCTTTGTTTTGGCGATTTGGTAAGCCCGACCTCGCTCGGTGGCAGCAAACCGCCGACCCTCAGCATTCTGATTGTCGATACGGTGAAGCAGGGCAACAATTGGCCGCGCGCCGCCGTGGTGGCGGTGGTGATGGTGTTGACCCTGATCGTCGTCGCCTTCACAGCGCTCTACTTCGCCTATGGCGTCAAAAAGTCGAAAATATGAGCATCGACCGCGTCATCGCCTATTTACTCCGGAGCTGGTTCATTCTGGCGCTGGTTTTTATTTTCGTGCCGATCGTCATCAGCTTCATTTTTTCCTTTAGCCCCAACCGCTATCCGACACTACCGCTCGGTGGCTTCAGCACCCAGTGGTATGAAGTGATCCTCGATGAGGCGCCGGTGCCGCGCGCCTTCGGTAACAGCATCAAGGCGGGCGTGATTGTCGCTCTGATATCGACCTTTATCGGCTTCGCTGCCGCCTATACGGATTACCGCTACCGCTTCTTCGGCAAGAATTTCTATCTCGCCCTGGCGCTTCTGCCGCCGACCATTCCGGTGCTTATCCTGGGTCTGGTGATGCTGATGTATCTCAGCCGCATCAGCTTGGTCGGCGAGCTTTATTCGGTCGTCCTGGCGCATGTGGTTTATTGCATTCCCTTTGCGATGGCGCTGATACGCCTGCGCTTGGCGCAGATGAATCCCGACCTCGAAAGCGCGGCGTGGAATCTCGGCGCCAATTCCTGGCGTGCCATGCGCGAGGTGATTCTGCCCTTCACAATGCCCTCGATTTTCGCTGCGCTGGCGCTCACCATGGCGGTCTCGTTCGATGAATATATGATCGCCTTCTTCACCGGCGGCGTCACCGAGACCCTGCCGGTAAGGGTGCTTGCGCTGTTGCAAGGGCAAGTCAGTCCGCGCATCAACGCCATCGGCAGCGTCGTCTTCACGATATCCATGAGCTTGGTGATTCTGGCGCAAATCCTCTTACTCACGCGTCGCTCCGGCGAACGCAGCATCGCCGCTGGAGGCAACTAAACATGTCGGAAGCCTTGCTTGTTTTGGATCAGGTGGTGAAACGCTTCGGCGAACATACCGCCGTTGATGGGATTGATCTGCAAATCAGCAAGGGCGAGTTTCTTGCCATCATGGGGCCGTCCGGCTGCGGCAAGACGACGACGCTCAGAATGATCGCCGGTTTGGAACAACCGAGCGAGGGCGAAATTCGCCTCAACGGCACGCGCATGAACGAGCTTAAGCCGTGGCAGCGCGATACGCCGCTGGTGTGGCAGAATCTGGCGCTTTTTCCACATTTGAGCGTGCTAAAGAATGTCGAGTTCGGCCTCAAGATGCGTAATGTCGGCGGGCGTGAGCGGCGCGAGCGTTCGATGAATTGGCTCGAGCGCATGGGCCTCGAGCAATATGCCGGACGTAATATTACCCAGCTTTCGGGCGGCGAGCGCCAGCGCGTGGCGATCGCCCGGGCGCTGGTGACAGAGCCCGAAATCCTGCTGCTCGACGAACCCTTGAGCGCCCTTGATGCACATTTACGCGTGCGCATGCAGTCTGAAATCACCCAGCTGCAAAAGCAGCTCGGCATCACCTTTGCCTATGTCACGCACAATCAGTCGGAGGCCTTCGCCATGGCGAGCCGGGTGGCAATCATGAATGGCGGCCTGATCCAGCAGATCGGCAGCCCACGCGAGGTTTACCGCGCGCCGGCTAATTATTTCGTCGCCGAATTCGTCGGCAGTAACAATATTCTGAGCGGTACGGTGACCGGGCTGGAAGGCGGGCAGGTGACGGTCGAGACCGAATGGGGCAATTTCAGCGCGCCACAGCCGGAAACGGCGCCGAAAAAGGGCGATACGCTGGAGCTTGTCGTCAGCGCCGACCTTGTCGCCGTATCGGATCAGGCGGGCGGGCATGGCAATGAGCTGGCCGGTGAATTGATCAGTGAGGAATTCGTCGGCTCGATCATCACGCTTTATATCGATATCGGCGGTGGCATCGTTTTTCGCGCGCAAAAGCAGCAGCATGAACTGGACGCGCTCGACTATAGCTCGGGGCGCAAGCTCTTCGCCTCGTGGCGGCCCGAGCACACCTATGTCCTGCCGCCCGCCTGAGGCCCAAGAATAAAAAAAAGGAAATCGGAGTGACCATACACATCAAAGGCGCCAAGATCATGGCCATGGATGCGGCCCATGGCAGCGACTGCTTTGACGGCGACATTCTTATCGAAGGGCAGCGTATTGTCGCAATGGGTGCCGCCCTCCCCGAAGCCCAGGCCGATATCGTCATCGACGGGCATGACAAGCTGGTGACGCCAGGTTTGGTCAATGCCCATATCCATACACCGGAAGCTCTGTTTCGCGGCCGTTACAAGAATCTGCCGCTCGAAATGTGGATGACGCTGGCCTATTTCCTGGTTGGCGACGGCCAGCTCACGCCGCATGCGATATATCTCCGGTCCATGCTCATCGCCATGGATGCGCTCCGTAACGGTGTTACATTTATTGCCGACGATATTTACGAGCCGCCGTTACAAAGCATGGAGACGCTCGGCAGTGTTTTCCAGGCCTACGAGGATGCCGGTATCCGCGCCAACGTATCCGGCCATGTCATCGACCGGCCGATCGTCGCCACAATTCCGTATCTTGAAGAAGTCATGCCGGATGATTTGTGGCGGCAAGTCACTGCCGGCACGCCGCCGACGGTGGGCGATTATGTTGCGTTCGCCGAAGGGGCTTTTTCGCTCTATCACGGCCGCGCGGACGGGCGGCTCAGATTCATGGTTGCACCCCAGGCGCCGCACCGATGCTCCGTGGAGCTGATGGAAGCGGCGGTCGAATTGGCGCGGGCGCACGATACCGCCTATCACACCCATATTCTCGAGACCAAAATGCAGGCCGTGGCCGGTCAAAAATATTTCGGCAAGACTCTGGTGCAATATATGCACGATCTCGGGCTGTTGAACCGCCATACCACGATTGCGCACGGTATCTGGTTGACGGACGCGGACATCGCGCTCCTCGGCCAGGCGAAATGCTCCGTCGTGCATAATTCGATCTCCAACATGAAGCTTAGCTCGGGCATCGCGCCAATCCGGAAATTGATCGATGCCGGGGTTACCGTGGCGATCGGCACCGACGGAGTTTCGACCGGCGACACGCCGCGGCTGTTCGATGCCATGCGCGCCGCCGGCCATCTGCATAATGTGACGACACCGGATTACAATGCCTGGCTGACAGCGCATGAAGTGATGCATGCCGCGACGATGGGCGGTGCATACAGTGCTTTATTGGAAGACGAAATCGGCTCGCTCGAAGTCGGCAAGAAGGCGGATCTTGTGATGATGGATTTGCGCAACGCAAATTTCGTCCCGCTCAATGAGCCGCGCAACCACATCATCTACAGCGAGAATGGCAGTTCGGTGGAGACCGTCATCGTTGACGGAGAAATCGTTGTGCGCGACGGTCTGTTGACCAAGGTGGATGAGAATGCGCTCCTGGATGAATTCCGGGCGCTAGCACCCGATTTACTTGCCAAACATGCAATTGAAGAGGCGCGCAATCAGGTTTTCATTCCCTATTTGAAGGAAGTTTACAATCGCTGCGCTGCTATGGACATTGGGATTTGGCGATGTGGCCGCGACGTGCCACCGTGGTCATGAGCGCCGAAATTCGATCGGTGTGTATGATGCGCTTGATGCGGCAAAAAAATTAGGAACGAAAGTATGACCATTCACATTAAGGGCGCCAAAATCATGGCCATGGACGCCAGCCATGGCAGCGACTGTTTCGATGGCGATATTCTCATTGAGGGCCAGCATATCGTTGAAATGGGCGCGGCACTTCCCAATGCGCAAGCCGACATCGTTATCGATGGGTACGACAAGCTGGTGACGCCTGGCTTCGTCAACGGCCATATCCACACGCCGGAAGCGCTGTTTCGCGGCCGTTATGAGAATTTGCCGCTCGAGATGTGGATGACGCTGGCCTATTTCCTGGTTGGCGACGGCCAGCTCGCGCCGCGCGCGCTCTATCTACGTTCCATGCTGATCGCCATGGACGCGCTCAGGAACGGCGTGACCTTTCTCGCCGACGATATTCTCGAGCCGCCGCTGCAAACCATGGAGACGCTCGGCTGTGTCTTCCAGGCCTATGACGATGCCGGCATCCGCGCCAATGTTTCCGGCCATGTCATCGACCGGCCGATCGCCGATACGATCCCCTTCTTAAGCGAGACATTGCCGGACGAATTGCTGCAGCAGATACATGCCAACGAGCCGCCGACGGTTGCAGAATATGTCGCATTTGCTGAAGAGGCCTTCTCGCTCTATCACGGCCGGGCGGACGGGCGGCTCAGGTTTATGGTGGCACCTTCGGGGCCGCAGCGCTGCACGGCGGAACTGATGCAGGCGGCGGACGAATTGGCACGGTCCAACGGCACCGCGTTTCATACCCATATTTTGGAGACCAAAGTGCAGGCCGTTTCTGGCCAGGAGTTCTACGGCAAAACCCTGGTGCAATATATGCACGACCTCGGGCTCCTCAACCGAAACACGACCATTGCCCATGGGGTGTGGGTCACGGACGATGACATCGCGCTCCTTGGCGCGGCGAAATGCTCGGTGGTGCATAATTCGATCTCCAACATGAAGCTCTCCTCCGGCATCGCACCGATCCGTAAATTGATCGACGCCGGCGTCAATGTGGCGATCGGCACGGATGGCGTATCGACCGGCGACACGCCGCGCATGTTCGACGCCATGCGTGCCGCCGGCCATCTGCACAATGTGACGACGCCGGACTACAATGCTTGGCTAACGGCGCACGAGGTGATGCACGCCGCGACGCTCGGCGGCGCCTACAGCGCTCTGCTGGAAGACGATATCGGTTCGCTCGAGGTGGGCAAGAAAGCCGATCTCGTGATGATGGATTTGCGCAACGCAAATTTCGTCCCGCTCAACGAGCCGCGCAACCACATCATTTACGCAGAGAATGGCAGCTCGGTGGAAACCGTGATTATCGACGGTGAAATCGTGCTTCGCGATGGCCTGTTGACGAAGATCGACGAAGACGCGTTGCTCAATGAATTCCGTGTGTTAGCGCCGGAATTGCTCGCCAAACATGCGGTAGAAGAGGAGCGTAATCAAGTTTTCATTCCTTATTTGCAGGAGGTCTACAAACGCTGCGCCGCGACCGATGTTGGTATTAGCCGCTATGGCAGCGATATGCCGAAATGGCCGTAGATTTTGCGGCGCCAAGAAAGGAGTTTGCGATGACAGATAATATCCGAATTTGCGAACTGAACTGGATGGAATATGAGCGTCGTCTGCTTGAAGAGGCGCCGGTGGTGATGCTGCCGGTCGGCTCGCTCGAGCAGCACGGCCCGCATCTGCCGATGCATTGCGATTCGCTGATCCCGACGGCGATTTGCGAGGGTGTCGCGGCACAATCAGGCGGGCTGGTCGCGCCGACCATCAGCTATGGCTATAAATCGCAGCCCAAATCCGGCGGCGGCAATCATTTCCCCGGCACCACCAGTCTTGATGGCCAGACCCTGATTTTTCTCGTGCGCGACGTGATCAAGGAATTCGCCCGCCACGGGGTGAAAAAAATGGCGCTGATGGATGGCCATTACGAAAATAATATGTTCCTGGTCGAGGGCATCGATCTGGCGCTCCGGGAATTGCGCCGCGACGGCATCGACGATCTCCGCATCGCCAAGCTGCCCTATTGGGAATATGCCTCCGAGGACACGCTCGACAAGGCCTTCCCCGACGGCTTTCCCGGCTGGCCGCTTGAACATGCCGGCGTGATGGAGACCTCGGTGATGCTTCATCTCCATCCCGAATTCGTCAACATGGACAAGGTGCCGATGCATCCGCCGGCGGATTTTCCGCTGCACGATATGTATCCCACCGATCCGGCGACGGTGCCGTCTTCGGGCGCACTGTCCTCGGCCGCGGTGGCGACGGCGGAGAAGGGCAAGATGTTCATGGACGAATATGTCAGCGGCGCGGCACAAGCGCTGAACGAGGCTTTCGGCGAGCCGGAAAATGTCATCATTCTGGGCGACCGCAGCTAAGGGGAGGGGCATATGAGCTATCTGATAAAGGGCGCGACCATCATTGCCATGGACGGCGTGCACGGCGCCGAGCCGTTCAGCGGCGATATTTTCATCGACGGTGATCGCATCAAGGAGATCGGCGAAAATCTCTCCGAGGCCGGTGTCGGCGAAACCATCGACGGGCGCGGCAAGCTGGTCATGCCGGGCTTGACCAATGCGCATGTCCATTCCTGGGAGGCGATGTTCAAGGGGCGCTACGATAATCTGCCGCTCGAGCTCTGGATGCTGCTGTGCTACCCGATCCTCGGCGCCGTCCCGCTGCCGCCGCGCCTGATTTATCTGCGCACCATGATCGTCGGCATGGAGTGCCTCAAGACCGGCGTTACCAATGTGCTCGACGATGTTCTCGAAATGCCGGGCCAGGATTTGGACCAGCTCGAAGCAGCGTTTCAGGCTTATGACGATCTCGGCCTACGCGCCAACCTCTCCGGCCATATCATCAACCGGCCGTTCAGCGAGACAATCCCTTTCTCGGATGAATATCTGCCCGAGGATCTAAAAGCCAAGGTCTCGGCCGCGCCGCCGCCGACAACCGAGTTCTTTGTCGAACTTGCCGAGGAGGCGGTGTCGCGTTTCCACAACAAAAAAGGCCGCTTGCGCTATGTCATCGCACCGTCCGGCCCGCAGCGTTGCACCGATGACATGCTGGTCGCCGCCTATGAGCTCGCCGACAAGCACGATATGGCCTACCACATCCATATTCTGGAGACCAAAGTTCAGGCGGTCACCGGGCATGAGTTCTACGGCAAGACGCTGATCGGCCATATGAACGATATCGGCGCGCTTGGGCCGCGCACGACGATCGCCCACTCGATCTGGGTGACGGACGAAGATATCGCCATGATGGCCGATGCCGGCTCGACCGTGGTGCACAACGCGATTTCCAATCAAAAGCTCTGCGCCGGCATCATGCCGTACCGTAAATTGGCGGATGCGGGCATTACCATCGGCCTCGGCTCGGACGGCATTTCGACCAACGACACACCGCGAATCTTCGATGTGATGAAGTCGGCGGCGCTATTACACAAGGTGTCGACGCCCGATTTCCCGCATGGGCCGTCGGCCAGTGAAATCCTGCGCGCCGGCACCATCAATGGCGCGCGAACCGCCATGATCGATGGTGATACCGGCTCGCTCGAAGCGGGCAAAAAGGCCGATCTCCTGGTGCTCAACATGAAGACGCTGAATTTCACGCCGCTTAATGATGTGCGCAATCACCTGGTCTATTGCGAGAACGGCACCTCGATTGAGAAGGTCATGGTCGATGGCGAAATCGTCGTCGAAGACAATCGCCTCTTGCGGGTCGACGAAGCGGCGCTGTTGGAAGAGCTGCGCGGTCACTTGCCGGAATTTCAAAAGCAGCATGAACAGTTGGAAGCGCTCAACAGCGCCTTCCGCCCGGCCTTCGAGCAAATTCACAAGCGCTGCTGCGGCCACGATTTGGGAATCAACCGCTTCTCGCGTCCGCCCGGCGAGTGGTATCAGGCATAAGGGAGAGAGCACATGGATATCATCCTCAAGAATGCCAATGTGGCGCACCGTGACGAGCCGGTGCGCAACGCCGACATTGCCATCAAGGGCGAAAAGATCGCCGCGGTGGAGCCAAATATCACCGCCGAGGCCGGCCAGGTAATCGACTGCAGTGGGCGGTTGGTTTCGGGCTCGTTGATTGATGCGCATGTCCATCTCGATGCCGTGCTGGCGGCGGGCCTCGAGCGCGACAATCAATCCGGCACCCTGCATGAGGGCATCAAAATCTGGACTGATTTCAAAGGTAAGCGCACGGTCGAGGCGATCAAGGAGCGAGCACGCCACGCCATCGATTGGGAGGTGGCGCAAGGCGCGGGCTTCATCCGCACCCATGCCGATGTTTGCGACGATGCCCAGCTTTCGACCCAGGCGCTGATTGAGCTGCGCGACGAATTGCGTGACCGGGTCGATATTCAGATCGTCGCCTTCCCGCAGGTCGGTATCAAATCCTTCCCCGGCGGCGAGAAGCAGATGCGCACGTCGCTCGATATGGGCGCCGATGTGGTCGGCGGCATTCCGCATAATGAAGTCACGCGCGAAGCCGGTCATGCCAGCGTGATGTTCATCTTCGACGAGGCCGAAAAACGCGGCCTCAAGATCGATGTGCATTGTGACGAGGTCGATGACAGCCATGCGCGTTTTCTCGAAGTCATGGTCGAGCAGACGTTCCAGCGCGGCATGGGGTCGAGCGTGACGGCGAGCCATTGCGTCGCCATGCATTCCTACAACAACGCCTATGCCTACCGCCTGATGGGTTGGATCGAGCGCTGCAAACTGAACATTACCGCCAACCCGTTCGACAATATCATCTTGCAGGCGCGCGAGGACAGCTATCCCAAGCGGCGCGGCATGACGCGGGTGAAGGAGCTGCTCGAGGCCGGTGTGAATGTCGGTATCGGCCATGATTCGATCATGGACCCATGGTATCCGCTCGGGCGGGGCGATATGGTCGAGGCGGCATCACTGGCGCTGCATGTCTGTCAGATGTCCGGCGTCAAGGAGATCGACACCTGTTTCGATATGATCACCTGGCGCAACGCACAGAATTTGGGGCTGGAAAATTACGGCGCCGCGCCCGGTGCTCAGGCCGATCTGGTGGTTTTCGATGCCGCCAGCAAGGCCGATGTGCTACGCATCAATCCGGCCTGCACTCATGTTTTCAAGCGCGGTCAATTGGTCAGTGAAACCAAGCCGGCGGAAAGCACGGTGTTGGGCGGCAGGGTGGATTTCACGCGCGGCAATTGAGGAAAGACCCGTGGATTTGATCGTTAAAAACGCCAATCTGTGGCGCGGTGATGGCGCGCGCGATCTTTACATCGCGGACGGGCGTTTCGTTGCGCCGCCGGAGGATGGCAACACCAGCGGCGCCGAGATAATTGATGCGGCAGGAAACCTGTGTGTCGCCGGGTTCGTCGAGCCGCATATTCATCTCGACAAGGCGCTGATTAACGAAGATGTGCGGCCCAACGTTTCCGGCACTCTCGATGAAGCGATCGAAATTATCTGGGAGCGCAAGCGCGCCTATGATGTTGATGAAATCGCCGCGCGCGCCGGGCGGGTGATCCGCTCGGCCCTGGCCAATGGCGTGACGCATATCCGCAGCCATGTCGATGTCGACAATATCGGCGGCCTGCGCCCGCTCGAAGGCGTCGCCGAGGCGCGCCAGCGCCATGGCGATGTGATGGATATCCAGATCGTCGCCTTCCCGCAGGAAGGTATTCTAAAGAACGCCGGCACTGAAAAGCTGATGTGGCAGGCGATGGAGGCGGGCGCCGATGTGGTTGGCGGCATGCCGTTCAACGAGGCGCACCCACAGGACAGCGCGCGCCATATCAGCATCGCTTTCGAGATCGCCAAGGCGTTCGATGCCGATATTGATATGCATGTCGACGAGACCGATGATGTTGCTGCGCGGACATTGGAAATGCTGGCTGAGCAGACCATCGAACATGGCTGGCAGGGCCGCGTCACGGCGGGGCACACATGCGCGCTCGCCGGTTATGACGAAGATTACGCCAGCGCCGTCATCACGCTGGTGCGCGAAGCTGAGATACATATGATCACCAACCCGGCGACCAATTTGATGCTGCAAGGCCGGCTCGACGCGCAGCCCAAGCGGCGCGGTATTACGCGGGTGAAGGAACTGCTTGCCGAAGGCATTAATGTCTCGTTCGGCCAGGATTGCGTCAAGGATACCTTCTATCCCTTCGGCCGCGTCGATCCGCTCGAAGTGGGTCTGATTGCCGCCCACGCCGCGCATATGAGTCTGCCGCAGGAGATCGAGCAGGTATTCGATATGCAGACCAATCGGGCGGCAAAAGTGATGCGCCTCGCCGATTACGGCTTCGCGACGGGCTGTGCGGCGGATCTGGTCATTCTCGATGCCGCCAGCGTCACCGAGGCGTTGTGCAAACAGGCGGCGCGCAATACGGTCATCAAGAACGGGCGTATAATCGTCGAAAGCGAAACACGGCAGGATTGGCGCTGGGCGCCGTCGGAACTGGCATAGGGAGAAGAACAAGAATGGCAATCGATGTCGCCAAAATCGAAATCAAGAGCGTGTCCGATGCGAGCGGGCTGGAAGAACTGATCACCTCGGGCCGCATGGCGGCCGACGATATTGTTGCCGCCATCGGCAAGACGGAGGGCAATGGCGGCGTCAATGATTTCACCCGCATTCTGTCCGATCAGGCCTATCGCGCGGTGTTGATGAAGCACGGCACGCGCGGCGAGGCCGAAATCAAGGAAATCCCGATGGTCTGGTCGGGCGGTTGCGATGGCGTGATTACGCCC
Organism: uncultured Rhizobiaceae bacterium; assembly: GCA_964429775.1. Lineage (GTDB taxonomy): Bacteria > Pseudomonadota > Alphaproteobacteria > UBA828 > UBA828 > PTKB01. The sequence goes on along the minus strand of CAYSDJ010000018.1, from coordinate 37,168 downwards.
CATGCCACGGTATTCGCGCGCAATGGCGAAGGTGGCGCGAGCGGGCAGTCGCGCCTCGCCATGGGCACGGCGATGAGTGACATCATCCTGCCGGAGGATATCGGCCGCCCGGCGATGGTCGAGACGGTCGCCGCCGGTGTGCGCGCGGCGATGCAGGATGCCGGCATCAGCGACGTCAAAGACGTGCATTATGTCCAGACCAAAACGCCGCTTCTTACCATTGACGGTATCCAGGAGGCGCATGGCCGAGGGCAAAGCGTCGCCTGCGAGGTGCATGATTCGATGGGCGTTTCGAATGGCACCACGGGTCTGGGCATTGCGCTGGCCTTGGGTGAAGTGGAAATGCCGGCGGCGGAAGAAATTTGCCGCAATCTCGATCTCTATTCCTCCGTCGCCTCGTGCTCCTCGGGCGTTGAGCTCGACCGGGCGCAGATCGTGTTGTTCGGCAATCGCGACGGTGCCGGCGGGCGCTACCGTATCGGCCATAGCGTAATGCGCGATGCCCTCGATATGGATGGCATTTATGAATCGATCCGCTCCGCCGGGTTGGAATTGCCGGAGCGGGCGCGGCCCGGGGATCTTGGCGGCAAGCTGGTCAATTGCTTTATCAAGTGCGAGGCCGATCCCGGCGCCAAACTGCGCAACCGGCGCCAGATTATGCTCGATGATTCAGATGTCCATCATCATCGTCATTCGAAGGGTGCCGTGGGCGGCGTGGCGGCGGCGGCGATCGGTGACCCGGCGGTGTTCGTCTCGGTCGATGCCATGCATCAAGGGCCGCCCGGCGGCGGTCCCTCCATCGCCATCGTCGATATGGGCGATTAATGCCGGCTGATCTGACGCGCCGGAGCGCCGCCCAAATCGCGGCGGCGCTGCGAGCGCGCGAGGTGAGTGCCGTCGAGGTTCTGGAAGCACATCTCGGCGTCATCGATCATCTCAATCCGCGCCTCAATGCCATCGTGACGCTCGCCGCCGATGCCGCGCGCGAGGCCGCGAAGGCGGCGGATGCGCTCATTGCAGCAGGCGGCGATGATCTGCCGCCGCTCCTCGGTCTGCCGGTGGTAATCAAGGACATCGTCGAGACGGCGGGCATGCGCACCACCTGGGCCTCGCCGGTTTATGCCGATCATGTGCCTGACGAAGATGCCGAAGTGGTGGCGCGCCTACGCGCTGCCGGGGCGATTATTCTCGGCAAGAGCAACACGCCGGAATTCGCCGCCGGGGCCAACACCGACAATGAACTGTTCGGCCCGACGGGCAACCCGTGGAATCCGGTGTTAAGCCCGTCCGGCTCGTCCGGTGGCTCAGCGGCGGCCGTGGCGGCCGGTATGGTGCCGATCGCGCAAGGCACTGATTTCGGTTGTTCTTTGCGCATGCCGGCGGCGTTTTGCGGCATTGTCGGTCTGCGCACGACACCCGGCCTGATCTCCAATTATCCGCTGTCGCTGCCGTGGGATCCGGGCCAGGTGCTCGGGCCGATGGCGCGCAGCGCCGAGGATGCGGCGATGATGCTCGATGCCATGGCCGGCTACAGCGAGAAAATGCCGAATTCCGTCCTGGCGCCGTGGCCGAGTGCGCTCGAAATTGTGCGCAGGCGGGAGGATGCCAAGGATCTGCGTCTGGCCTATGCGCCCGACATTGCCGCCATCGGCGTCGATGCGGAGCTTGAGGGCATCTGCCGCAAGGCGGCGCTTGGCCTGGCCGAAGAAGGCGCGACTGTCGATGAGATCGATTTTGACCTCTCGGATGCGCGCGATGCCTATCTCACGCTGCGCGGCGCGTGGATGGTCGGCATGCAAGTTGAGCGCCTCGATAATCTCGACGCGTTCGGTCCGAATTTGGCCGGCAATGTGCGCTCCGGGCTCGGCACCTCAATGCAGGAATTGGCTGCCGCCGAGGATATGCGCACCCGCGTTTGGCACCGCTATAGAAAATTATTCGAGACATACGATGCGCTCTTGATGCCGATGTCGCCGGTGGCGCAATTTCCGGTCAAACAAAATTTCCCCGACAGCATCGGCGGGCGCAAGCTCGAGAATTATGTCGACTGGATCGCCGGCGCCTTCCTGGTGACCATGGCTGGTATCCCGGCGGGTTCGATTCCGGCCGGTCTCACACAAGCCGGCTTGCCGGTCGGCCTGCAAATCGCCGCGCCGCGTTTTGCCGAGCCGCTGATCCTATCGCTTGGAAAACTGGTGCAGCGCGCCAATCCTATTGGCTGGCCGGCCTGGGCAGATAAATACTGACTGTCGTTCCACGGCCAGGTTCGCTCTGGATCACGGCCTGACCGCCGGACTGCTTGGCGAAACCATAAACCATGCTGAGCCCGAGACCCGATCCCTTGCCGACATCCTTGGTGGTGAAGAAAGGATCAAAGACGCGCTCCAGTTCTTCCGGCCCGATTCCGCATCCGGTATCCGTCACTTCGAGCAGAGCGTAATCCCCGGTTGGCATATCCTCCAGCTTGGCGGCCGCGGCTTCATCCACTGTCGCGCGCCGGGAAAAAATAATGAGTCTGCCGCCATCCGGCATCGCGTCGCGGGCGTTGATGGCCAAATTCAGAATGGCGTTCTCCAGTTGCGAGGCATCCGCTTGGCAAGTGAGGCTGCCATCAAGATGGGTCACTTCGATGGCGATGGTGGCGCCGAGTGTACGGGTCAACAGATCCGTCATTTCGGTCAACAGCTGGTCTATGGCAATGGTCCTCGGCAGCAACATTTGCTTGCGCGAGAAGGCGAGCAGGCGTTGGGTCAGACTGGCGCCGCGCTCGGCGGCGCGAATGGCGCTGGCCGCCATATTCGACAGTGTGGCATTACCGTCCAGTTCGTCGGAAATCATTTCCAGGTTGCCGGATATGACGGTGAGCAAATTGTTGAAATCATGTGCAATGCCGCCGGTAAGCTGGCCGATGGCCTCCATTTTTTGCGCCTGGCGCAACTGCTCTTCGACCTGTTTACGTTCGCTGATATCGCGGATGATTGCCATGATACGGCTCTGTTCCTGATCAACGCGCCAGACATGGACCGTCACTGGAATGGCTGTTCCATCGCGGTGTAAATATTCTTTTTCATATTCGTCGCGCGGCCCAAAACGCAAATTGTCCCGCGCCTCTGTTGTGAAGTTCCGCCATTCCGGTGGCGTTATTTCTTCAACGGTCTTCCGGCATATCTCGTCCAGCCCGTATCCGAGCATGGCAAGTATTGCCGGGTTCGCGTCTTGAATATTGCCATCAACATCCGAGATCAGGATGCCGTCCTTGCTCGTTTCAAAGAGGCTCCGGTAATGCCGTTCCGATTCCGCCAGAGCGGCTTCGGCGCGTTTCCGCTCGGTGATGTCCTCGGCGATGCCGATCGTCGCGATAACTTTCCCGTCGGCATCCTTGAGGCCGACAATTGTCGCGCCAACCCATACGCTGGTGCCGTCCCTGCGGATGAACTGTTTGTCCATCTGATAGCCGTGCCGCCGGCCGTCATACACTTCCCGGCGCAGGCGCCGGTCTTCCTCAATGTGATCCGGGTGGGAGAGCTGCAGAATGTTTTTGGTTTTGAGTTCCGCTTCGCTATAGCCAAGCAATTCCTCAAATTTCCTATTGCAGCGAATACATTGGCCTTCCGGTCCCGACGTTAGAATTCCAACCCCTGCGGTGTGATAGATCGTGTCCAGTTCGCGAGCATTTTCCCTGAAAGCGCGTTCAGCCTTTTTGCGTTCGCTGATGTCGCGGATGGTGCCGACGAACCGGCGCAGGCCACCGGCGTGCATCTCGGCGATGGAAAGATCAAGCGGGAAACGGGTGCCGTCCTTGCGCAAGCCCTCCAGCTCACGCGGCCCTTTGCCGAGAATTTGGCTTTCTCCCGTTTGCTCGTATGAGCGTACATAGTCGCCGTGCTTCGTCTGATGTGCCTTTGGCATCAGCATTTCGACCGGCTGGCCGAGCGCTTCTTCCGCCGTGTAGCCAAACATTCTCTCGGCCGAGGGGTTGAATGACAGCAAGGTGCCGCTTAGGTCGATGGTCATCACGGCATCTTCGACATTGTCCATGATGCCACGTAAGATTTCTTCGCTATCAAGCAGAGCCTGCGCTTTTGTTTGGCTTTCACTACGGGCGCGCGTTGGAGAATTTTCGCTCCGCTCGGCGCGCAGCTCGGCAACTAAATTTTCCAGGCGGACGATCTTCTGGTTGAGATCTTCGGTCTGATTCTTAGGTGTGGATTTGGTTAGGTTCATAGTCTCTAAAGTAATGATAAACCATAATAAAATTGTGAGAATGCGAAAAATTCATGGCCGATAGTGTGGTCATTCTGCCGCTATGTACAACTAGCAAAATATTTAGTTCTTGCAAGCAATAGGAGTATTACTTGTCTATGGAAGATATCTTGAGCTTTATCGGCGTTGGCGCGATGGGCGAGCCCATGTGCCGAAACCTCATTGTCAAAAGCGAAAGAAAGATTCTGGCGTTTGACCAAAATCCGGCACCGTTGGCACGCCTGGCAGCGGATGGAGCGGTTGTGATCGAAACGCTGGGTGAATTGTGCGCCGAGGCGGATACGATCCTATTGTCGCTTCCCGCTGGTGAGCAGGTGCGTGAAATTTGCCTTGGTGAAGGCGGATTGTTGACGTTCCTCGGCGCGGGGAAATGCGTTATCGATTGCGGCACCTCGCCGCCGCAATTGGCGCGCGAGCTCCATCAGGCGTTTGCCGCGAAAAATATTGCGTTTGCGGATGCGCCGGTGGCGCGCACCCGCCAGGCGGCGATCGACGGCACACTCAGCATCATGGTCGGCGGCGACAAAGAGGTATTTGACCGCATCCAGCCGATACTTGCCTGCATGGCGAGCGACATCACCCATTGCGGCGGGCCGGGCGCCGGCCAGACGGTGAAAATTCTCAACAATATGATGCTGTTCCAAAATTGCGCCGCCATAGCCGAGGCGCTTGCCATAGCGCGCCGCGCCGGGCTCGATGAGGAATTGTTCTTGCAAACGGTCGGCAAAAGTTCCGGTGACAGTTTTGCCCTACGCAATCACGCCACCAAGGCGATGCTGCCGCGCGATTATCCCGAGGGCGCCTTTTCGGTGCGATATGCGCTCAAGGATCTGTCCTACGCGCTCGATCTCGCGGCGGCGGAGAAGGTTGAGATAAAAGGCGCCGAGCTGGTGCGCGAGCGCTTCGCGCAGGCCATCGAAGAGGGTCTCGGCGAGCGCTATCATCCGGTTGTCCGTGAGGTGATAGATTCCTAGGCGCTGTTTAAAACGCGCAGCACTTCGTCGCGCTCGAAGCGTTGCAGCGGCGGGCCGTCCTTGAAGCGGACGTCGGCGCCCGGCTCCGCATGGGCGATGGCCGCCGCCAAATAGCCTTCTTGGCCGAGCGCCTGACAGGCGGCCCCGGCGCGCCCGGCCGGAAAGGCGGCGAGCAGCGCGCCCGAGGCGAGCGCGCCCCAGGGATCGGCGCCCAATTTTGCGCAGAGCGCCGTGCCCGGCTCGAACCAGAGCACCGCGTCGCGCTCGATTTGCAGCGCCAGTCCGGCGGCTTCGGCCATTTCATAGAGCCCGGCGGAGAGGCCGCCTTCGGTCGGGTCGTGTAGGGCGCGTGCACCCAGTGCCTGGGCGGCGAGCGCCGCTTCAACAACTGAAATGCCGGGTTCGTCGAGAGCGCTCCGGGCGGCGTGCCACAGATCGGGCGCAACGGAGCCCTCCGCCGCACCCGCCTCGCTGGCGAGTACCGCCGCACCCTCCACCGGCGCCGCGCCGATTTGCACAATCACATCGCCGGGGTCGATATCGGCGGTGCTGAGGAAGGCGCCATCGGGAGCAAAGCCCAGCATGTGCCCGCTCACCACGGTCTGGCGTACGCTCGCGGTGATTTCGCTATGACCGCCGACAAGAAGAATATCGTGCTTTTCCAGCGCTTCGCGCATGCCGCCGTAAAGCGCGCGTATCTCATCCTCTGACGTGCCTTCGGGCAACAGGATGGTGGCGAGAAACCAGCGCGGGCGCACACCGGTCACGGCGATATCGTTGGCGTTGACCAATACTGCATGGGCGCCGACATCGGCGCCGGTCATGGTCACCGGATCGCCTGCGACGACCAGCGCGCCGTCGGCGAGCGCGATCACCCCGGCGTCCTCGCCGAGGCGCGGCGGCAGCAGTAATTCGGGCGGACACGGCGTATCCATGGCGAGTATTTCGCTGAGCAAAGCGGCAGGCAGTTTGCCGCTTGGCAACGGTGCGCCACTCATGATTGGCGTTTGCGCAGGCCGTTCTGTTTCAAACGCCACAGCAGCACCTCGATCCGGTCCTGTCCGAAAAACGGTTCGCCCTGGAATGCCATAGTCGGCACGCCCCAATGACCGGCTTCTGCCAGGGCCTGTTCGTTGGCGCTGATTTCAGAGTCGAATTTCTCCGGCTCGCTGGCGATGCGCGCATCCAGTTGTGCCAGATCGAGACCGGCACGGGCGCTTGCCTCTGCCATATGATCGCCTTCGTCCCAGCCGTCGCAGCTTCCATCGAAAATTAATTTCGACATTTCGTTGATAAAGGCCAGGCCGTATCCGGCATGTTCGGCGGCGACGCCGAGGCGGCTTAAGCGGTGGATATAGGGCTGGTCATCTGAAATTTCCAATGTCTCTAAATCCATCACCACCGGGTCCGGCTTGGGCCAACGGAAGGGAATGTCGTTCATCTCGGCGATACGCCGGCAATCCTGCAGGAGATAGGAAGCGAACAGAGGGTTGCAGCGCTTGAAAAAGTCCGGATCGCGGATCGCAATGGGTTGGACGATCCGAAGATCGAAACATAGTTCATAGCGCTCTTGCAGCGCCATCAGGCGGCCGGATGCGAGATAGGAAAAAGGCGAGCGGAAAGACCAGAAAAGATCGACATGCAAGGTCATTCGAGCCTCCTCAGGTGATATTGCGGCGGCAGACAAACATTTCCGACGCCTCCACCGGTTCGCGAGATTCCACTTGCCATCCCGCCACGTTCAAAATCGCAGTTAGTGTGTCCGCATCGAAATCATTGAACCAGCCTTCTCTTCGCCGCGCGTCTGAATCGCCTCCCGCGGCAGCGAGCGGATAGCTCAGGATCAGGTTTGGCGCGGCGGCGGCTGCGCGCTTGAGCAGGGCCGGGGCATCGTGGATATATTGCAACAAATCAAGCGCGGCGACGAAATCCACCGCGCGCTCCGGGAATTGCCCCTGATTGAGATCGAGAACCTCGCCAGCCCGGGAAAAGCGGACAAGGTCGACCGGCATATATTTGCAACTGGTTGCCAGCGCCGCCCCGAGGCGCATGGCGCCGGCGCCCAAATCCATTACGGTCGAGGCCGCCGGGATATGTTTGGCGGCATGCTCGGCGCGGCTATCGGCGCCGGGCGTAAGCTCCACCGGATCGGCCCAGCGCACGCCTTCGCTGCCACCCACTTTTGCCAGGGCTTCGGTGAGACGGGCGCGGTCTTCGGCGCTGCCGCCGGCGCGGCTCGAGGTGCCGGGCCGCAACACGGGGCCGGGCGGGCGGTTATAGGCGCGGTAGGGCCGGAATTGGCCGCTCAGGCAAATCACATTGCACACCGTTTGCGCCGGCACGAAAGGCATCAGCGCGCCGCCCAGTTCGTGGCTCGGCAGTTGATGTAGTGTGAAGCCATAACCCTCCAGTTCAGTGATCAGTTTTTGTGCGGCGCTTTTGCCCGGCTCCTCGAAAAAGGCGCGGCCATGTTCCCACACCAGCGCCGCCACGCGGCCGCTTTGCAGCAGGCTGCGGGCGCCGGCAATGGTCTCGGGCTCAAACCCCTCGACATCGATTTTCATCAGCACGCGGCGTCCTTGCAGCGCTTTGCGCTCGGCCAGCAGACCATCGAGAGTGACGATCGGCACGGAGAGCCCGCGCGCCACCTGCTGCATTCCTTCCAGCCCCTTGCCATGGAGGCTGTTGCCCATGGTGGTGTTGCCGATCAAGGGCGCGGTGCCGGGTGCGTCGCCGGCCGCCGCCGCCACGGTTTCGATTGTCTTGGTGAGCCCGTTATGCGCCACAGCGCGCAGCAATTGGGTGATATTGGCCGGGTCGGCTTCAATTGCCAGGACGGAAACGTCGCCGGCATGACGGGTGGCGGCGCTGAGGCTGAGCATGCCCCAATGGGCGCCGACATCGATGAACACATCGCCCGGCTCGAGATGGGCGTCGAAAAAGGCGCGGGTGGGATATTCGAAGCCGCCATGGCGCGCCTCGCGCTCGATCAAATGTTTTATCGCCAGATCGTCGAGAAAGTGCCTGGGAACGGGCAGGGTAAAGCGCACATCGCCATTGGCGTCGCGAAATACCGAAGGCAGGAGAAGGGCGCCATCGGCTGCGGTTTTCAGGCGTAGGGGAGCCGCCTGGCTATTATCGCCGGGCGGGGCTGACGTGGAACTGTTGGTGTCGGCGGGCGTTGTTGCGATTCCTCTGGCGCGCCGCGCTGGTTACGAGCCGCGCTTGGAGAATTTTGCGTAAATGCCCGCGCCCATGCGGAGAAGTCCGGCGATGATCATCATCGTGACAAAATAGATAAATAGGACCCCAAAGGCACTCATCGTATCTTCGACCGGCAGAAGCCCGGCCATGAAGATCGAGGAGATGACGCAAATGGCGAATGCCGCGATCATGGTCCAGCCATCGCGGGAGCGGGCGAAATTCTTAATTCTGCCGCTAAGATTGGGTGGGGTGTCTAATTCCGTATTCGCCATTTTATCCTGCTTTTCTGTCACTATCGCGAAACCGCCCAATTATTACGCCACAAAAGCCTAAATATCAAAGGCGATTGTTTGCCCTAGGTCAGGCGCTAAAATGGCGGCCCGTGGGAAAGCGAATAGAATGACCGCCAAAACCGTAAAATCCGTCTGCCCGAAAGACTGCCCGGACACCTGTGGCATGCTCAGCCAGGTCGAAAATGGCCGTGTGGTGGCGGTCAGCGGCGATCCCGACCACCCCATCACGCAGGGTTTTCTGTGCGGACGCTTTCAGCATTATGAAGAGCTGATTCACCATCCCGAGAGGCTGCAACAGCCACTCTACCGGGAGGATAAAAGCACCGATTTCAGGCCTATTCCATGGTCCGAAGCGCTGCAAATCATCGCCCGGCGCTTTCATGCGATTATCGCCGAGCGTGGCGGTGCGGCGATCCTGCCCTATCATTATCTTGCCAATATGGGCTTCGTTTCCGCGCGCTCGGGCGACAGGTTATGGAACAAGCTCAATACCAGCCGGGTTGGGCTGGAAATATGCGCCATGGCCGGGGCGGAGGCGGTGATTCGCACCTTTGGCGCCATTCGCGGCACCGAGCCGCAGCATATGAGCAAAACCCGCTGTTATGTCGCCTGGGGCAAGAATCCGAAGGCGACCAATATCCACGGCCATGTGCTGGTCAAGGATATCCACCCGACCATCGTCGTCGATCCCTACCGCTCTGAATCGGCTAAATTGGCGGATCTTTACATTCAGCCGCGCCCGGCCAGCGATCCGGTGCTGGCGATGGCATTGATGCGTCTCCTTATCGAGCGCGGCTGGGCGGATGAGGAGTTTCTCAGCAACCACACCACCGGCTACGATGCCGTGCGGGCAAAGGTGATGCAAACGAGTTTGCCGGCGGCGGCCGATATTTGCGGTGTGCCGGCGGCGGATATCGAGCAATTCGCCGAGCTTTACGCGCTCAACACGCCCTCGCTGATTCATATCGGCGTCGGCCTGCAACGCAACAGCAATGGCGGCGAGATGGTGGCGGCGCTGGCGACATTGGCGGCCATGGCGGGTCAGGTCGGCGTTCCCGGCGGCGGCGCGCTCTACGCCAATTTCGACTGGCCGATGGGCGATATCAGCGAGCCGGATTTACGCAGCGTGGGCCCCACTTTCCACAACATGATCAAACTTGGCGAGACCCTGACCGCCGATGACGCCATCCAGGCGCTTTATGTTTTCAATTCCAACCCGGCGGCGACGGCGCCCAACCAAAACAAGGTCCTTGCCGGCCTGGCGCGTGACGATCTCTTTGTCGTGGTGCATGAGCTTTTCATGAGCGACACGGCAAAGAGCGCCAATCTGGTGCTGCCGGCCTGCACCCAGGCCGAGCAATGGGATCTGCACCGCTCCTATTGGCATGACTATGCGCAGATCAACAATCCGGCGATTGCGCCGCAAGGCGAGGCGCGCTCCAACCATTGGGTGTTTGGCCAGATCGCCCAGGCGATGGGTTTCGACGAGCCGTGTTTCCGTGAAAGCGAAGAGGACACGCTGCGCGGCCTGCTGTCCGGCACGGGACTCGATTTCGATGCGCTGGCCGCCGGGCCGGTGTCTTGCATGCCGGTGGATGAAACGAGCTTTGCCGATCGCCAGTTTCCCACACCAAGCGGCAAGCTCGAATTGATGACGCCGAGCTACACGCCGGCCGCGCCCGACGATGAACACCGCTACCGCTTTATCACGCCCAAGAGCCGGCATCTGCAATCGAGCCAGCTTTTCAATGTGGCGCGCAAGCATGCCGGCGTGCGCGAGGCCAGCGTGTATCTCCACCCCGAGGACGGCGCGCGCGAGAACATTGAGGATGGCGCAATGGTGCGTCTGTGGAACGGGCGCGGTGAGGTCGAGCTGGTGGCGCGCTTGAGCAAGGATGTGCAGCCTGGTCTCGTCGTCAGCCATATGGTGCGCTGGGGCGCCAACGCCAATGCCACCACGCCGGATGCGCCAGCGGATATGGGCGGCAATTCGACCTTCCACACCAATTTTGTCAGCCTCGCGCGCGCCGCCTAGGAGTATTATGCGTTTTCTTGTTTTGCAACACTCGCCGCTCGACCATCCCGGTGTGATCCGTAACTACCTCAAGGAAGACGGTATCGCCTGGGATGCGATCAACACATTTGACAGCCAACCCATTCCGCCGCTCGATGATTATGCCGCGCTGATCATCATGGGCGGACCTCAACAGATCGATCAGGAAGCAGAACATCCCTGGCTGGCGGTCGAAAAGGATTTTATCCGCCGCACCATCGATGAAAACGTCAAGCCGGTGCTTGGCATATGTCTCGGCTCGCAGCTCATCGCCGAGGTGATGGGCGGACGCGTCGGGCCGATGGCGCAGCCGGAGATCGGCGTGCTCGATGTTGAGGCGCTGCCGGATGCGGCGGAAGAAGCGCTTTTTGCCGGATTTCCGGCGCGCGCCAAAGCGGTGCAATGGCATTTATACGCGATCGAGGATTTACCGCCCGGTGCGCGCCGTCTGATGCATTCGCCGGCCTGCGAGAACCAGGCGTTTCGTATCGGCCGCGCGGCCTATGGCGTACAGTTTCATATGGAACTATCTGTCGATATGGTCCAGGCCGTCGAGGCCTACCCGGAATATGTCGCGGCGCTAGAAGCGCAGCACGGTGCCGGTGCGCTCACACGTTTGGTCGAAAATACGGCGCATCATGCCGATGAGATGGGCACTTCCATCCGCCTGATTTACGACAATTTCGTCAAGTTGGCGCAGAGCTGACAGAATACGAAAAGGAAATCACACATGGCGCCTTCAACCGTGGCCGCAACTGAGGCCGCTATTGAGAATATTCACCGCCACAATGAGACCTTGAACGCGGTCGTTACCTGGGACGAGGAGGCAGCCCTGGCGCGTGCCGCCGAAGCGGACAGGGCCGCCGATGAAGGGCGCTGGCTCGGCATCCTGCACGGCATGACCATGACCCTGAAGGACAATATCGCCACCGCCGGCATGCGCACCACCAGCGGCGCCATGTTCTTCGCCGACCATGTGCCGAATGAGGATGCCGATGTGGTGCGCCGCATGCGCGCCGCCGGTGCGGTGCTGATCGGCAAGGCCAATATGCAGGAGCTGGCGTTTGGCGTGGTGACGACCAATCCGGTGTTCGGTCAATGCCGCAATCCGTGGAACCCGGATCATATTCCGGGCGGCACCAGTGGCGGCTCGGGCGCCAGCGTGGCGGCAGGCATGTGCCAGGGCTCGCTCGGCACCGATACCGGCGGCTCGGTGCGCATTCCGGCGTCGATGACCGGCGTTGCCGGCCTGCGTCCAACGCATGGCCGTATTTCGATCCGTGGCGTCACCCCGGCCAGCATGTCGAACGATACCATTGGGCCGATGGCGCGCGAGGTCTCGAATGTGGCGCGCATGTTCGCCGCGCTCGCCGGTTATGATGCGGAAGACCCGGTGAGTGCCGATCAGCCATTGGAAAACTTCCTCCCCTCGCTCGGAGACGGCATTCAAGGCAAGCGCATCGGCATTGCGCGCCATTTCCATTTTCAACGTCTTCACCCCGAGGTCGAGCAGGCGGTGCTGGATAGCGTCAAGGTATTTGAGCGCCTTGGCGCCGAAGTCCGCGAGATTGATTTGCCCGGCGCGGAACTGGCGCAGGATTGGAATATCCACCAGATCTACGGCGATATTTGCGCCTATTTCGGCGAGCGAATTAAGAATGAACCGGAGACCATCAGCCCGCGCGTGCTTGCCCGCATGAAGCTCGGCCTGGATTTCAGCGCGGCGGATTATGCCGAGGCGATGCGCGGCAAGGAGGTCTGGCAACGCACCTTGAAGCGCACCTTCGCCGACGAGGTCGATATGATTCTCGCCCCCACCGTGCCGATGCCGCCGCCGGCGATCACGGGGGAGGAAAATCTACACGAGGCGACGCGCGATGCGGCGCGCTTTACCTATGGCAGCGCGCTTTCTTCCCATCCCGGGCTCTCCGTGCCGTGCGGCTTCACCTCGGACGGCCTGCCGATCGGCCTGATGCTCGAGGCGGCGTGGTGGAACGAGCCGCTGCTGTTCCGTGCCGGGGTGGCTTACCAAAGCGAAACCGATTGGCACCTGCGCCGTCCGCCAATGCTTGGCTAGGCATGTTCGTTCCAGGCGTTAATCATGGTGGCCGTGATGGTCATCATCGTCATCGTGATGGCCGCTCTTCTTTTTCTTCTCTTTCTTGTCACCGTGATGATCGCCATGGTGGTCGTCATGCATCATCTCATCTTTATCGCCATGGCCGTCGCCATGGTGGTCGTCATGCTTCATTTCCTTCATGTCACCATGTTTCATCTCGTCCATGTCACCGTGGCCGCCATCGCCATGGTCATGCGACATATCACCCGGCTGGGGTTTGCGGAATTCTTCCGGCAGAGATTCACGCCCGACCACGATCAGCCCCTTCATGCCCGCCGCCTCGTGCGGGTGGCAGTGGTAGAAATAGCTGCCTACCTTATCGAAGGTCATGCTCCAGCTCTCGCCGACGCGCGTCATCATTTGGCTCTCGAAAGGCTCGGTACCCTCGGGGATGAGGTTGGGATAGGCGGCAACGTTGTGCTCGTTGTCAGCATCGTCCTGCAGCCAGACCACCGTATCGCCCGGGTTGATCGTCACCTTGGCCGGCTCGAAATAGAGATCGCCGCTATCTTCATCGAACTTCATCTTGATCACAGCCGTATCGGCTTTCGCGATGGTGGAAACGCCTACGCCGATCAGCACGGCAAGCGCCGCCATGGCGGCCAATTTTCCATAATTTTTCATCTGTCTTCTCCGTCGGAGGTTAGGATTATTTATCATGTCCGTGATGTCCATGGTCCGTGCCGGGCATGGCTGGTTGTTTTTCGCCCGTGCAGGCGGCGCGGGTGGCATGATCATGTATCAGACTTTCGGACGCCATAAGCGCAGCGCAGCGCGTTTGGAACGACATGCCGGCAGCGGAAATTGCAACGCTGGCGCGCCCGCCCAGCGGGACGGTTTCCCAACGCCCGTGCAACAGCATTTTCGAGTTTTCCCGCTCCGTATAGGACCAGGAGCCGCCTTCGCCGACAGACATCATGGCCGACATGTCGTGCCCTTCATGGCCGCTATGCTCTTGTGCGAGGGCTGGCGCGGTGAGTACGGCCAGCGCCGCTACCAGCAGAAGCGTTTTGCTTTTCATCTGCATCATTGCCTCCCTTAGTGGCCAAGCCCGGCGGGGCCGGGGTTGAGCATGTTGTGTTCCAAGTCGAGAATGGAGCCGCGTGCGCCGACCGATTCATTGAACGTCGTATCGAGGGCGAAGGAGAGGCCAAGAAAGAGCGCGTGGCTGCTGTCCTTATTCTCCGCCGCACCCAGAGTGGCGCCGTTGTTGAGATAGCGGTACTGGCCGAGCGCCTCGATGCCGCTACCGATACGCCAGGCAACGCTCGGCACCAGGGCGAGGGAGGACGCGTCGTTGAAATCGGCGTAATCCTTCCACGCCACCGTAAGCGCCGCCTGCCAATCGGTTTGCAATTGCGGGCTGGAGGTATAGCGCAGCGCACTCACCACGGCATATTGTTCGCCGCGCGCCCGCGCCACGTCTGAATCGAGACTGGCAACCCCGGCGCCAAAATTATAGATGCCCTGAAAATCGACGGCCCAGCTTGCCTCGGGATTGTCGCTAAGATTGTAGCTGAGGCCAGCAAGAAAGGCGGTGACATCGTCATCGTCGCCGCCCGCCAACTCGTCGACGCGCTGCCAATCGAGGCCGACACCGGCATAGCGGAATCCACGGTCGAACTTAATCGCTTCCGGTATCTCATAGGCGAAGCCGAACGCTGCGCCGTTCAGGTTGGAGCGTGACGTGCGGTCGCTACTTGAAAGGTCACTGACGTCGGTCTCGGCCCGGGCGGTGGCGAAAGCGCGTGCCTGGAAGCGCTTCCACAAATAGCGCGTGCCGCCGAGAACGCCGCCAAATATCTGATCTTCCTCCGCTTCCACATTGGCGCCGGCATTGCCGACATGGGTGAAGGCGAGAAGATCGTCATCACGCAGTGTCGGAAACGATACCAGAGTGTTCGGCAGGCGGGTGCGGCCAAGGACAAGGTCGTAATCCTGGCTGCCCATGCCGACCGCAGCCTGATGGACGAAGATTTCGTCCGGCAGGTCTGAATCGTCTTCCGGCAATATCAGGCCGAGTACGGCATAACCATAGTCGCCGGCGTTGAACATATATTTGCTGGCGCTGATGAGGATGCTTGAATCGGCGATATCGAGCGCCGCCTCGTTTTTGTTGCCGCCGACCGGACGATCCGTGGCCGAGAAATTGGCGGTAGCGACAAGACGCCCGCCGAGACTGATCTCGGGCGGCACGTTGGGATCGACTTCGAGCGCCACGGCATTCGCGGCGAGCAGTGTCGCAATTGTGCCGGCGGCGAGGGAGATAATGTGTCCATTCATTGCTCCGGTCCTTTCCGGCTATTCGTTGATGGCGATCGAGGGCACATAGGGCACGTCGCCCATATCCTCATATTCAAGCAGAGTGAGCATGCCGCCCGGATAGATGCCGTTATTCATCACGCGCCGGACATCATGATCGTGGAAGGTCCAGAAGCCGGGATTGTCGCCGTAAACGACGATGTCCACCGTCTTGCCGGGGAACACCGAGACCGTGTTGAGCCGCTTGGGTTGGTGCGCGCGCCGATCATATTGTGGCCCTGCATGAACATCATCGAGCCCTGCGCCGGTTGATATTCGCCGGCCCGTACCGCGCCGGTTGCACCCAATAAGGCGCCGCCGGTCGCCGCCACCGCCGCCGAGCGCAGCAATGCGCGTCGCGTCGGTCCGGAAGCCGGCGCGTCCGCTTCCGATACCCCAGCAGGAAGCGTAAATTTTCCATCGTCGCTCATGATCACTCCTCGAAAATATCCGTCTCAGCCGCCATGGGTCAGATGCCACGGCAGACTCCAATCGGCTTCATCACTGAAGCCCGTCATTCAAAAAATGAAACGGGAGTTCCCGTCTTAGGCGGTTCGGGGAGGTTCTTTGAGGCTTTCGGGCGAGTGGCTCGGCGGTTGGCTGTCGGGGGATATATTCTCGCCCAGACGAACATAGTCGCGCACCAAGTCAAAATCGGTTCCGGCCAAGGTCGAGGACATGGTGCGGTGGCTTTCGCAGATATCGTCGCCATGTTGCGCATGGCTGGCATGGCCGGGTGTGAGCGCGTTGCAATAAACCTTATCCGGAGCGGATGGCGCATCGTGGCCGGCATCGGCATGGCCATCATGATGGTGCTGTGCCGCCGAGGCCGGATTTTCAATATCCGGCGCGGCGTTGCTGATATGGGAGGGGCCAAGAAAAATCATTGCCGCCAGGGCAAGCGCAATGGCGATGCGCCCGGCAATTCTCAACATATCATTCGTCCTCCGCCGTTGCGGTGGAGAAATTTTCCAAGCTTCACTCCTCATGGCGCAAACATAAGAGTTCCAGTAGCTGGAAGGTCAAGGAGAATATTGCGTGGCGGTGGCGCTCTCGTTCCAACCGATGACGCCATTCGAATCGCGCGCCACATGTTATGTTCGAGACGTAAAACGATTTAAGCACAGAAGAAAACATTCTGGCCGGGCGAACTCGATCAAGGTGAAATATTCCGCCACGATGGCTGGGCGGCACTTTTCATGCAGGCGCCAAGCTCGCCCCACCGGGCGTCCTAAACAGCGACGGATCGAAGAGGCATATCCTCCATCACAATGCGCTCGGCTGGAAAGCGTACGGTAACCGTGGTGCCGGTTCCGACCTCGCTTTGCAAATCAACCGGCGCGCGGCCGTCTGGTGGGAAACGATGAATATGCCAAGCGCTATGGCGAGGATTGGATCTTTGAATGTGCGGCAAATTTTGCCAATTTTGCTGAGGCGCGTGGCCATCATCCGGTGAGCCTCGCGGTGGCCTGGGTAGCGGCGCATCCGGATGTCACCTGCCCGATCGTCGGCGCGCTTGATGTTGAACAGTTGAGACCTTCCCTGAACGCCCTCGATATCGATATGCCGGCGGATTTGCGCGGCGAGATCAGCCGCCTGTCACGCCAGCCGCCGCCGGCGCATGACCGTTCGGAAACCTTGGAGAAGGATTAAATCACTGGCCCTGTGTCGTGCGGCTTTTCCAGCTTTACAATGGCGTCGTGCGTGCTGAGAAAAACTTTTCCGTCGCCGAGGAGATCAAGAAAGTCGGTCTTCTCGAGCTTATCCATGACCGGGCCTTTGACTTCGGCCAGATGTACCGTGACGCCGGCTTCGCCGAGGGATCGGACGGTATTCTCCAGGCTTTCGAGCGCGCTGGCGTCGATAAAATTGATGGCGCTGCAAATCAACACGAGATGTTCGATACGTTTGTGATCGGCCACGGCGGCAAGAAGGCGATCCTCAAGGAAGCGGGTGTTGGCGAAATAGAGGTTTTCATCGACCCGGAACGCCAAAATATGGGGCTGGGTCTTTACCTCGTGACGCAGGATATTGCGGAAATGTTCGGTCTCGCCGACGCGCCCGACGATTGCCATATGCGGGCGGCTGGTGCGCCACAGGTAAAAGGCGATCGAGAGCGCCGCGCCCAGCATGATGCCGATCTCGATGCCAAGCGCCAGCACGGCGGCAAAGGTTGCGAGCTGGGAAAAGCCGTCGAGGCCGTTATAGCGCCAGGTACGAAACAGCGAGCGGAAATCGACCAGCCCGGAGACGGCAACGACGATGATCGCGGCGAGCGCGGCCTTCGGCAGATAGTGGAAGAGCGGTGTGAGAAAAGCCAAGGTGAGGGCAATCAAGATGGCGGTGACGATGGCGGCAAGGCCGGTATTGGCGCCGGCGGTAAAATTGACCATCGAGCGGCTGAAGCCGCCGGTCACCGGATAGCCGCCGCTGAAGGCAGCACCGATATTGGCGACGCCGAGGGCGCGCAATTCCTGATCCGCGTCGATCTTCTGGCGCCGTTTGCTGGCCAGCGCTTTTGCCACCGAGACGCTTTCGACAAATCCGACCAGGGCGATGAGGCCGGCGGCGGGCAGCAAATCCCGCGCCATCGCGAGGTCGATGCCGTGCCAATTGAGGCTGGGGAGGCCGGCCGGAATATCACCGACGATTTTCACCCCGGCGTTGACGTCGAGGCGAAACAGCCACACCAGACCGGCGCCGAGAATGACAACGGCAAGCGGCCCCGTCTTGGTGAGCGGGCCGACCCATGCCGGGCTCATGCCGGCCTGCAGCAAGAGACGGCCGAACGGTCCGCGCCACAGCAGCAACAGCGCCACCAGCCCGACGCCGAGGGCAACCGTGGTGACATTCGCACTTTCCGCCTCGCGGATGACAAAACCGATGATATCGGTGAGCAGATGGCTGCGTGGGATTTCCATGCCGAGCAAATGCTTGAGCTGGGAAAAGCCGATGACCAGCGCCGCCGCGCTGGTGAAGCCGGAAATTACCGGGTGGCTGAGGAAGTTGGCGAGAAAACCGAGGCGCGCGACACCCATGACAAACAGCATCAGGCCGCTCGCCAGCGCCAGGATCAAGGCGCCGGCCATCTGGTTTTCCATGCCGCTCAAGCCCGCGAGCGCGCTCGCGGTCATCAGCGACACCATGGCGACCGGCCCGACCGCCAGGGTGCGGCTGCTGCCGAACAAGGCGTAAAGGATGAGCGGCAGGACGCTGGCGTAGAGCCCGACTTGTGGCGGCAGGCCGGCGAGCATGGCGTAGGCCATGCCCTGCGGTACCAGCATGATGGTGACGATCAAACCGGCGATCAAATCGCCGGAGAGGTCCGATTTGCGGTAGTTTCCGAGCCAGTCGAGGATGGGCAGATAATGTGCGATGATCGTCATTTTGTGATTCCCCAAACCACCGCCCACGATATGCGTCGTCGGTAATCCTTTATCGGGTACTTTGCACCGGGAATCCGGATTTTTTCCAATCCATCAGTCCGCCGGCGAGATGGAACGCTTCGTTGTGGCCTGTGGCGATGAGCTTCTTGCCGGCCTTGCGCGAGCGCATGCCGGAGCCGCAATAGAGCACCAGCTTTTGCCCTTCGTCCGGCGTGAAGGCGTTGGGGTCGAAGCTGCTCAGCGGATTGAGGTGCGAGCCTTCGATCCGTGCACCGGCATGTTCGGCGGTTTCGCGCACATCGACGAGCAGGGCTTCGCCGTTTTTCAGCCAGGCCGCCAGGGTATCGCAGGTGATGTCGTGCACTTTTTTACTCATGGGATGTGGTTCCTTCCTGTGGACCGCAGGGGTCCGCGTTTGCCGAACAGTAAATGTCATAGAGAAGTTGGATCACCCGGGCGGCGCGTTGATCCGCCAGGGCATAGTGGATGGTCTGAGCTTCGCGCCGGGTCTCGACCAGCGCATCGCGCCGGAGCACAGCCAGATGCTGCGACATCGCCGATTGCGAGAGGCCGATACGTGCGGTTAATTCACCCACCGTCATCTCGCCGCCGATCAGTTGGCAGAGAATCATCAGGCGATTCTCATTGGCCAGCGCCTTCAGCAGGCTGCTTGCCTCGCGGGCCGAGCTCTGCATGATGGAGAGGTTTATATTCATAAATGCTAATTTAGTAATTTATAATATACTGTCAAGAGCAGGGGCTAAAAAAAGCCGCCCGGAGGCGGCTTTTCTGTTTTGTCCGAATTGGGCCTTAATCGGCGCCCGCCGCCTGGCTCTGTTCAGGGCGAATCAACTCGCTGAAGGGCGTCGAGTCCCAGCCCTCGGAGCGTTTTTTCCAGTAATTATCGCTGAGCTTGCTGGTGGTGATGCCGGGAGCGCCATTGCCGATCGGCTTGTCGTTGATCAGGGTCACCGGCAAGAC
Organism: uncultured Rhizobiaceae bacterium; assembly: GCA_964429775.1. Classification (GTDB taxonomy): domain Bacteria; phylum Pseudomonadota; class Alphaproteobacteria; order UBA828; family UBA828; genus PTKB01. Next base: position 17,594 of record CAYSDJ010000018.1, on the reverse strand, counting down.
GCCGCCGCCGGTGGAGGAGACGAAAACTTCGTCGGCATCCTGCAGATCGGCCTTGGTGAGGTCCGCGGCTTCGGCTTGCAGGCCGGCATCGGCGCAGAGCTCGAAAACGCTTTGCCGGGTGATGCCTTCCAACAGGTTCTCGCCCGGTGTCAGCACCTTGCCGCCTTTGAGTATCCACACATTAAAGCCGGGCCCCTCGGTGATATAGCCATCCATCGAGAGCAACACTGGCGCATCGGCGCCGTTATCGAGCGCTTCGAAGTGGGCGCGCGTTAAATCCATGCGGTTGAAATTCTTGACCCGCTGGTTGATCGCCTCATTGGGCGCGCGCCGGATGGTCTCGGCGACCCAGAGATGGGCGCCGGCATTGGGCCTGTCGTTGGGCACAATCCAATAATAGGGTACGGAATAGGCGATGAATTCATTTTCCGATTCGCGCGGATCTCCTGTCGCGGCGCCACCGGCATAACGCCCGCGCGTGCACAGGAAGTAAACGCAGCAATTATCAAGGCCCGAACGCACCGCGCACTCCGCCATAATACGGCGCATTTCATCTTCGCTGCAGGGCGGCTTGACGCGTATGTATTCGCAAGAACGGCGGAAGCGGGCCATATGGTCTTCTAGCTTGAAAAAGGCGCCGTCCCAGGCGGAGACCACGTCAAACACCACATCGCTCTTGGTGAAGGCCGGGTCGAGGAGCGGTATCGTCGCCTCATCGACCGGCATATAACGCCCCTGGCAATAGGCAATACCCTTTGATTCGCTCATGTTTTTCCGTTCCGTTTCATAATGACGGTCATTGACGATGGAATGAAATAGCGAAAATGCGAATTGAGCAAGCCGATTTTGCGTTGACTTTGTCGCCGTCAATCCGTCGTCGTTTCCAGCGATTGACGCCGCCAGGTGGCTGGTGGCGCATCATATTGTTTTTTGAAGGCCCGGGTGAACGCGGCTTCCGAATCGTAGCCGACGTTCCGGGCAATGGTGAGCAAAGACTGATGACCGGAGCGAAGTTCCTGAGCCGCGACCTGCATACGCCACTGTTTGAGATATTGCATCGGCGGCTGTCCGATCACGCCAACAAATCTTTCCGCCAGGGCCGAACGTGACAGGCCAACTTCGCGGCCAAGGTCATCCACTGTCCAAGCGCGCGCAAGTTCACCATGCAGCAGCGTGAGGGCTCGCGATACGAACGGATCGCGCAGTCCGGCGAGCCAACCGGTTTGCCCTTCGGGAAGTGTTTCCGCATAGCGCCGAACGGCCTCGACGAACAGAAGCTCCGATAATTTTGTCAACACGGCACCGGAACCCGCCTTGCCATCCGCGACTTCGTCCGCCGCGAATTGAAAGGTGGTGCGCATCCACTCGGCCGTGCCACCCTGATCAATACTGAATTTAAAGAGAGCGGGAAGGGCGCTCAGGATCGGGTTGTTGTCGATGCGTTCGCAACTCAGAAATCCGCAGACAAGGCGCGTCGGCTCACCACCGCCGCCATGGTGAATAGTCGCCAATCCATTATTCACCGCAGGCGTGATTATTTTCCATCCGGGCGTCGGCGGCAGGTTCAAATCACCGCCCAATAGATGCACATCATTGTGCGGCAGCAGGATGATCTCGCGCGCATGAGCGTATAGCGGCGGCGCTTCGCCGACGCGCACACCAAGCGTGCCCTCAACCACATAGTGATAGAGAACGATGTGATCGCTGTCATTGAGATAGGGCGCGCACAGCCCTGGTGTGGCCTTGGCTGCCATGCACCAGGGCGCGGAGAACTCGGCATTCAGAAAAACGCCGCCGCTCAAACGGGCGACGCGCAAGACATCAGATAGTGGATCCATGCCGCTCCCACATATTCCGGCGTTTCAGTCAAATCTCCCGGCGGGCCGGTCATGGAACAGAGGCCTACCGCATCCTCATATACAGAGCATGGAAAGGAACTATGAGACAGGAGAATTTAACATGCAAACGACCGAAAGCGAAAAATTCTCACGTTGCATCGCCAATTCGAAACGCGTGCGCTGGGATATCGACGGTGATGTGATTCGGGGCCGAAATTTTGACCGCGCAGATAAATTCCTGCCCGATGGACTCACGCTCGCCCAGGAATTCGAGTTTCTCTCAGAATCGGAGAAGCGTTATCTCAGCCAGGTTCAGGGGCGCACCTACGCCAATATATTTGGCCTGGTTGAGCGTTTCATCAACGCCAAAGTCTTGGAAGTCACCCGCGATCATTGGCTGGGCGATCAAACTGCCCTGGAAGCGCTCATTCGCTTCAGCGATGAGGAACTCAAGCATCAGGAACTGTTTCGCCGCATCGATCATATGCTGGAAGAGACATTGCCGACCGGGTACGAGGTTACGGCGGATGCAAACGATGTGGCTGAAGCCGTTCTCAGCAAGAGCAGTTGGGCTGTGCTGGCGCTTACCATGTTCATCGAGCTTTTCACGCAGTTGCATTACCGCGAAAGCATTGCGCCGGATGCGGAGCTGTCGGAGCTGTTCAAGGATGTTTTCCTCTTCCATTGGCGCGAGGAAAGCCAGCACGCCATTCTGGACGAGTTGGAATGGCGGCGCATCGACGGCGATTTAACCGATACGGAACGCGATGGTGCGGTCGACGAGTTCATTGAACTGGTAGCGGCGGTGGACGGCATTCTTCAGGTACAGGCCGCAGCAGATGCGAATTACTTCGCCGCCACGTGCGGCCGGCCCTTCAGCGAAATCGAACGGGTGGCCGTCGAGGCGTGCACGCTCAAGGCCTATCGCTGGCAATACATCCACTCTGGCGCCCAGCATCCCCGCTTTGTCGAAGCTTTGGGCGGCATGACAACCGATTCACAAGGTGGGCGTATCCAGGCCGCACTCGACACTTTGCACTGAAGTCACACCCTCAACCCGAAGAAAGGATTGCTATCATGTCAGCATCAGCAGAAACGGCTCCGGCACCACATATCGTCAACGGTATCGATATAGATGCCCTTCAGGAATTGGCGGGTGGTATTGCCGGGGATAGCGCAAAGGGCCAAACCAAATGGCGTGTCGCCAGCGCTTGGCAGGGCCAAACTCACAGCCGCGCCACGGTCGAATCATTTCACATGGCCGGCGAGGAAGTGCGGCGCGAGTTTTCGATCGATATCGATGAGCCGTCCGAACTGGGCGGCGGAAATGCCCACGCCAATCCGCAGGAATATCTGATCGCGGCGCTCAATGCCTGCATGATCGTCGGTTACACGGCGCTCTGTGCGCTTGAAGGCATCACGCTGGAGAGTCTCGAAATCGAAACGGAAGGGGAAATCGATCTGCGCGGCTTTCTCGGCTTGGACCCGAATGTCTCGCCCGGCTATGACAGTCTCAGCTATACCGTTCGCATCAAGGGCGATGGTAGCCGCGAGCAATTTGCCAAAATTCATGAGACGGTGATGGCAACCTCACCCAACTATCACAATATCTCGCGCGCGGTGTCCCTCAAGCCGGTCCTCGTGGTCGAATAATCTGCACCTCAAGGCGCCACGAGGCCAAACCGGCCGGCCTCGTGGCGCAAGCGGACATTCTTATCTCTTGAACGAAAGCGGCCGCTCCGGGATGATTGCCGCCAAGAAACAGCAATAAAGGGGAGAGGAATCATGGCGATAGACGAAAAGGCGCTGGCGGCGTGGCTCGGCGATTCGATCATGGCGCAGCGCGGCGTCGGACGCGAGGCGGCGGGCGAGACCCATCATTTAACAGAAGAAATGCAGGGCACCTATCATTACACCATGGGCCCCTATTCGGATCCGGTGCTGACAATCAAACCGGGCGATACGGTGGTGGTCGATACGCGCGACGCCTTTGAGGGCAAGCTGACGAAAGAGAGCGACAAGCCAAGCGAAATATTGCGCCTGCCGTTCGTCAATCCGCAGAACGGGCCGATCATGGTCGAGGGCGCGGAGAATGGCGATGCGCTCGCGGTCTATATCGCCTCGATGTATCCGCGCGGCGAGGACCCGCACGGCATGGTCGCCATGATCCCCGAATTCGGCGCGCTGACCGGCACCACCTACACCGCCACCCTCAACGATCCGCTGCCGGAAAAAGTGCGGCGTATCACGGTTGATGAGGAAAATGTTTATTGGAGCAAGCGCATCACGCTGCCCTACAAGCCGCATATCGGCACACTCAGCTGTTCGCCGGAAATCGATTCGATCAATTCACTCACACCCGACAATCACGGTGGCAACATGGATTTGCCCGATATGGGCCCCGGCACCGTGACCTATCTGCCGGTGCGCTCGCCTGGTGCGCGTCTTTTTATCGGCGATGCCCATGCCTGCCAGGGCGACGGCGAGCTGTGCGGCACGGCGGTGGAATATTCCTCGACCACCACCATCAAGGTCGATCTAATCAAGGGCTGGACCCTCGATTGGCCGCGCCTCGAGACCGAAGACAAGATCTTCGGCATCGGCAGCGCCCGGCCGCTCGAAGACGCGACGCGCATCGCCTACCGCGAGCTGATCCGCTGGATGGAAGCCGATTACGGTTACGACAAGTGGGATGCCTATATGATGCTCAGCCAATGCGGCATCGTGCGTCTCGGCAATTTCGTCGATCCCAAATACAGCGTCGCCGCCGGTATCCGGAAGAAGTTCTTGACCGAGTAAGGCGCGCCCTAATCGGCCGCGTCGGTTTCAATTTCGGTGGCAAATTCGGGCTTGGGCGCGGCCAGGCCCTTGCGCAGAAATTCGTCGCGCATTTGGTAGCCATTGCCTGGATGCGCGGTCATTTTCTCCGGCGGCGTGGGCGAGGTGACCTCGGGCCAAATGCCGGGTTGCGGCTCGGAACCTTCCTCGGCGACAGGCAGCGGATCGTCCTCGACAATGGCGGGAGTCTTTTGGATATCCAAAAAATCCCAACTGGCCTCAAGCGGTATGTTGTTGTTGTCGAAAAAATAGATCGACCAGATGAAGCCGTGATCGACCGCGCCCGTGACCTCGACCCCGGCGGCTTCGAGCCGGTCTTTCAGGGCGAATAAATCCTCTTTCGAGGCGACACTGATCGAGACGTGGTCGAAACCGAGCGGCTTGGTGCTGGGCGAGCCGTGGAATTTTGCCTCCATTGGCTGGGCGCCGTCATAGGCAAAGAAGGCGATATAATTATTGCCGGTCTTGAAAAAATAATGGCGGTAACCGTCATGGCCGATGCCTGCCGTCAATTCCATGCCCAACAGGTCACGGTAAAAACGGATGGTTTTCTCCATGTCAGGCGTAATAAAGGCGAGGTGGTTGATTTCCTTTAAATACATGCCGATCCTCCCGAGATATAGCAGCGCTGGCTAATAGGTAAGGCTTTTGCGGCAAAATTCCAAGAGAAGGGGCAATGTGACCACTTCGTTTGCAGATTGAGGCGTGCCGAAAGGCGCTGGTTTCTGGTATGAAAAAGCGGACGAAAAATTGAGCTTTTCGATTGGCGTGGCTGAAGAGGTGGCATAGAGCATGGCGGGATGGAAGCCGGATGCCGAACAAATCGCGAGCGGCCGTCTGGCCGGGGCCGATCTGAGCGGCATGGAATTGAAAGAGCATAACTTTCGCCAGGCCGATCTCGAGGGCGCCGATTTGGCCGGCGCCGATGTGCGCGAGGCGAATTTCTGGGGCGCCAATCTCTCTGGCGCCGATCTCAATGAAGCCAATGCGCGGGTGGCGAATTTTCAGGGCGCAAATCTCACGAGCGCACAATTGGGCGAGGCCAATCTTTGGGGCGCAAACCTTAAGGTGGCGCGCCTGACCGGCGCCTTTCTGGCGCGCGCCAATATGGCGCAGGCCGATCTGCCCGGCGCGCAATGCGCCGGCGCCAATTTTACCGAAGCCAATTTGTGGGGCGCGGTGCTGCGCTTGGCGACGCTCAGCGACGCCAATATGGGCAAGGCGCAAATCGGCCTGGCCAAGATGGAGCAGGCGGTGCTCGACGGCGCCAATCTGCGCGAAGCGGATTTGACCGGCGCCAGTTTGCGTGGCGCCAGCCTGATCGGGGTGGATTTCACCGGCGCGGTATTGCGCGATGTGCGTTTCCGCGAGGCCAACCTAACCCGGACCGATTTCCGCGATGCCGATTTGAAAGAGGCGTTTTTCGACGATGCTACATTCGACGGCACGATTATGCCCGATGGCAGCATCGAAGCCGGCCCGCTGCACGAATGGTCGCCTAAAACCGACTAATTCTTCACGCCGCGATAGAAATTGACCAGCATGGGCTGTTCGAAAACATAGCCGTCGTCGGTTTTACCGGCCTCGAAATTTTTTCGCACCTCGGGCTGGTCGATCAGTTCGCGCGCAATCGGGTTGTAGGAGAGGGACGAGAACTTATTCAGCATGGCGGTAAAATTCTCGTGCTTGGGGCGTATCATATAGACATATTGCGCCGCCTCATCGAACAACGGCGCGGCGGCGCGCTCGAGCGCCTGTTGCGCCAGGGTGCGCACCTCATACTCGTCATTGAAGGGCCGCATCATGGTGAAATGGCTGCCATCCATGCCGGGTTCGGCGACGTAAAGAAAGCCGTTGGGTTTTAGGACGCGCGCCGCCTCGCTGAGGGCAGCATCCATCAGCTTGCGCGGTATATGATGGAGCGAGCGGAAGAACAATACACCATCGGCGCTGCCATCCTCGGCCGGGAGCGCCTGGGCGCCGGCTTCGACGAATGTGACATGCGGCGTGGCGGGCGCGCCGCGGTTCTTCTCAGCCTGGGCCGCATCGGGCTCGACAGCGAGTATTTCGGCGCCGCGCTCGGCCAAACCGCGCGCCGTATCGCCTGGCCCGCAGCCGGCTTCGATGAGCTTCAGGCCGGAAATCGGTGCGATTTTTTCAAGCGCATCCAAATCGCCCAACTCGCCAAGATCCGTTCTCATTTCATTTCCAAACATTGTTGCTGCCCGGCCGGCAGATTTACGGCTCCCCGGAATGGCGTCAAGTGTGATACCGATCCACCAGCAAATTTTTTCGCGACACAAGTGCGCCTGAATGGTGCAGAATACGAACAATAGGTACGGCGGGATGGCTGAAGAAAATACACATAAGGGTTCCCTTGGGGATCTACTAGAGAAATACCGCTATTTGGGTGTGGCGATCGCCCTGATCGGCGGTGTTGCGCTTGTCCTGGTCATATTCAAGGACATTATCTTCGGTGACGGTGGCGGCGAATCGACGCTCGGCACCAATTCCTTCATCGCCATCGCGGCGGTCGGCATATTGATTATCTTTGCCATCGTCGTCGATGCCCGGGCGAAAAACCGGGCACTGACGGAACGAGCCGAAAAGCTCGGCGTTATGGCCAAGCGGATGTACACCACAGTAGCGGAGTTGAACACCGCCAATGAGGAACTCGCGCGCGCCCATCTGCAGGCCGATTTCGCCAGCCAGGCAAAATCGACCTTCCTGACAAGTTTAAGCGCTGAAATAGAATCGCCAATCAAGGCAATTTTAGGCGATGCCCTCATTCTCAGGAGCAAGCAGGATTTGAGCGAAAGCCAGCTTCAGGCGGTGAATAGCATTTTGCTGAACGGCGAGAGATTATCGACCATCATTGCCGGCGTGTTGGAAATTTCACAAATCGAAGCCGGCGAAGTCGAATTTGCACCGGCTGATTTTGATCTCGGCGAATTGATTGCCGAGCTGAGCGAAGCGCATGGTGTCAGCGTTGATGGCGCGGCGAGAGCTTTTGGCGCGGTGAATGGCGATGCCCGGCTGCTGCGTGATGTCCTCGAATTTCTGCTCGATAACGCGGCGAACGCGGAACAAGACGGCGCTGTTCAATTTTCCGTCTTGCACCAGGGTGAGAATGATTTTGCCTTCGAAATCCGCGATGACGGTCCTGGCCTCTCGGCGGAAGCGCTGGCGCATATATTTGAGCCGTTTTACCGGCAGGCGGGCCAGGACGGCAAAGGTATCGCCGGCCTTCGCTTCGCCATTGCCGATAAAAAGGCCGGCATCATGGGCAGCGAATTGAAATGCGATTCGGAGCCGGGACAGGGTTGCCGTTTTTACTTTGCCGTCAAGCTCCCTGCCGCTGCCAATAATCTCGCCGCGAGCGGTTGAGACAAAAATATTAATCCAACAGAAAGACCGCGAGAGCCATGCCCAAGTTTGCCGCCAATCTCAGTTTTCTATTCCAGGACATTGATTTTTTTAAGCGCTTTGCCGCCTCGGCCGCATGCGGCTTCGAGGCGGTGGAATATCTTTTTCCCTATGATTATCCGCCGGAACAAATAAAGCAGGCGTTGTCGGAAAATAACCTTACCCAGGCGCTGTTTAACCTGCCGCCCGGCGATTGGGATGCGGGCGAGCGCGGCCTCGCTGCCTTGCCGGGGCGCGAGGCGGAATTTCGCGGTGCCGTGCAGCAGGCGGGTGACTATGCCGAGGCGCTTGGCTGCGCCCAGGTGCACGCCATGGCGGGCATCGTTCCGGAAGGCGCCGATCCCGCGCCCTATGAAGAAACGTATGTCGCCAACCTCAAATACGCGGCGGATTATTTTGCCACACGCGGTATTCGCACCCTGATCGAGCCGCTCAATAGTTTCGACATGCCCAACTATCTGCTGAACGGCAGCAAGCAGGCGCGCCGCATCATCGAAGCGGTCGGCAGTGACAATCTCTATCTGCAATATGACGTCTATCATCTGCAGATCATGGAGGGAAACCTGGCGCACAGCTTTGAGCGCGACCTCGATATTATCAGCCATGTGCAGATTGCCGGTGTGCCGGGGCGCTTTGAGCCGAGTGTGGGCGAGATCAATTATCCCTATCTCTTCGCCTTGTTTGACCGGCTCGGTTATAACGGCTGGATCGGTTGTGAATACCGCCCCGAAGGCGAGACACGCGCCGGCCTCGGCTGGGCCGGCGAATATGGTATTGGCAAAAGTTAGGCGGGTCCTGTAAGCCCCGCGCCAGCCGGCGGCGAATTCAACGCCGCATGGCACGGATTGATTTTGGCATCCGGCGCATCAAGGCTCGGCAAATAGAGTTTGATCGTGGTGCCGATACCGGGCTCGCTTTCGATCGTCACCCATCCGCCGGATTGTTTGGCAAAGCCATGCACCATGCTGAGGCCGAGCCCCGATCCTTTGCCGACATCCTTGGTGGTGAAGAAGGGCTCGAAGACATGGCCGAGCATATCCTCCGCGATACCGCACCCCGAATCGGATACGCTCAGCAGGGTATAGTAGCCGGGATCGGCCTCGGCCTGCTCAGCGGCCAATTGGTCGAGCAACGAAATATTCGCCGTCTCAATGGTCAGGCGCCCGCCATCCGCCATGGCGTCGCGCGCATTGATCGATAAGTTCAACAGCGCATTTTCAAGTTGCGACCGGTCGGCGCGGCAGCGCCAGAGGTCTGGTGCGCCGATGGTGTGTATGTTGATCGCTTCGCCCAGCGTACGGCGCAGCATTTCGGTCATGCTCGAGACCAATATGTTGAGATCGATGGTGGTTGGCACCAAGGTCTGTCTGCGTGAGAAGGCGAGCAACCGGTGCGTGAGAGCGGCGCCGCGCTCGGCGGCATTTATGCCACGCGCGATGAGATCATGCGCGGCGCTCCCGGCCTCGACATGGTCGCCGAGCATTTCCAGATTGCCCATGATCACCGCCAGAAGATTGTTGAAATCATGCGCGACGCCGCCGGTGAGCTGGCCGACGGCTTCCATTTTTTGCGCTTGAAGAAGTTTTTCCTCGGCCAGCTTGCGCTCCGTGACATCGGCGGTAGCGCCAATCCAGTGTTTGGTTCCGTGATTTTGATCGGTCAAAGACCGAACCTTGGTATGAATGTGGCGCAGCTCTCCGTTGGGGCGAATGATGCGTTGTTCCAACTCGTATATGCCGTCGGAACGCAGCAGGTCGGCCCATGTTTGCATAACCAATTGATGGTCGTCCTCATGTACGCAGCGGAGATAGCTTTCCATATCCGTGGGAATGTCGTCAGGCGCGAGCCCGAAGATGCGGCACAGTTGGGGCGACCAAATGGTTCTCGATTGTTGCTCGGAATCAAAACTTAGAACCCAGCTGCCGACATTTGCTATTTCTTGCGCTTCCGTGAGGCGGGCCTCGCTTTCACGCAGCTCATCCTCGGCGAGCTTGCGTTTGGTGATATCGGCTGTCACGCCGACCATGCGTCGCACGCTTGGCGACACATCTTTAAATTGATGGGATTTTGAGTGGATAAATCGGACCTCTCCGTTGGGGCGAACAATACGGTGCTGCACGTCATAGGGCGTATTGGATTCGGTTGCTTCGGCCCATCCACGGACGACCAGGTGTCGGTCATCGGGATGGACGCGGTGGAGGAACGCATCAAAGTCCTGCGGGATGGAATCGTGATCCAGCTCGAATATGCGGCACAGTTGGTCGGACCATATGTTCCTCGTCAACCGCCCCTTTTCGGCATGCACAACCCAGCTGCCAATATTAGCGATCTGCTGGGCCTCGGCGAGACTGGCTTCGCTTTCCGCTAACGCTTCCTGCGCGTGCTTGAGCGCCGTGATGTCCTCGACCGTGGCGATTGTGGCTTCGACCTCACCGTTCGCATCCTTGATAACGCTGGCATGCAAATTTACCCAAATTATCGAGCCATCCCTGTGGAAATATCTTTTTTCAATTTGATGACCCCCAATTCGGCCCGCCATAAATACGCCGAAAGCTTGTTTCTCAAATTCGTTATCGTCGGGGTGGGTGATGTCCCAATGAGTCTTGCTGTGCAGTTCCTCTTCGCTCAGGCCCAGCATGGTTTGAAATGCCGGGTTGGATTGAATAAACCGCCCGTCGCGGTCGTTCATGCTGATACCGATGGCCGCGGATTCGAATATGGCGCGAAATTTCTGTTCGCCTTGGCGTAGCGCGGCGGCGGCTACGTTGCGCTCACTGATATCGCGGACGAAACTTTGAACAACCGTGCGCCCGGCGATCTCGATGCGTCGCGACGTGACCTCGATCGGCATTTGCGTGCCGTCCTTGCGGACATGAACGGTCTCGAAATCAATTTCGCCCTTGTCGAGATTTTGCTGCACGAATTTGCGGTTGGGCTCGGCGTTCTCGGGCAGATTGAAATCGGACAAATTAAGTTGGCACAATTCGTCCCGGGTATAACCAAGCTGGTGTGCCGCATTTTCGTTGGCATCAAGAATGCGGTGGTTCACCGGGTCGATCACGAAAATGGCGTCAGGCGCGTTGTTGAACAAATTCCTGTATTTTTGCTCGGATAGCTCCAAGGCATGCTCGGCCAATTTACGCTCTGTTATGTCATGTACCACGCTGAGTGTGGCTTCAGCACCGCCGGCAGGGTTGCGCAGCAGGGAGGTGCTAATCTCCACCCAACAGATGTCGCCATTTTTGCAAACATAGCGCTTTTCGAAGTCAACACGTTCGCTCCCGTCGGCCATCAACTGCTCGAACATGGCGAGGTTGGTGTGCACATCCTCTGCCGGCGTGATGTCGCGGAATTCCAAACCCAACAATTCTTCCGCTGAATAGCCGAGCATGTGTTGGTAGGCCGGATTGAATTGGGTGATGCGTCCGCTGGTGTCCGTGGTGACGATGCCGACCGACGCCGATTCGTAAATCGTGCGGTAATAGATGCCGCGATCGCGCAAATCTGAACCGGCAAAGTCTCGCCCGCCGGTCTCGCTCCTCAGCGCAGCCAATTGCTGGCGAAGTTTGCCAACTTCGTCGACAAGTTGAGATTTGGTCCGGCGCATCAAACCGCTATCGGGCACCATTAAACTCGCCATCTCATCGCTTCCTGAGTCCGTATAACATACTAATCAAGTGAGGTTAATGTCCTGTTAACGATAGTGCATCCGGCCTGCGCAAACGAGGAAAATATAGATATAAATCAATGTTTTATAGCGATATCTATAGTAGATTGATCTACATACCTCCTTAAGAACTAGAAGGTAATCCATGGTATATAATTGATTACTTTGCGGCTGAATGGATAGGATTTTCCGTCATGGCATGACGTGTTTTAATCCTTGTCCCGGTTGCCGGCGTCAGGGATTGTCGAGCGCCTTTTAGGTGGCGCTTTGGGGCGCGGCTGGGTTTGCAGCCACGGCCCCTTAATTTCCGGACCCCAGGGGCCGGGCTGGTCCGGCTCCGGGTCTGTCTCTGGCTCTGGTTCAACTGCGGCGACGGTGGCCATGCCGGGGTGCGCGGTCTGGCCTAAATCGCCGCGCCCGAGAATTTTGACGTGGCGGTATTTGAACAGCAACACCAGCACCATGCCGACGGCAAAACCGCCAATATGCGCCCACCAGGCGATATTGCTTTCCCCGCCGCCGCCCAGATTGATGACCTGCATGACTATCCACAGACCAAGCACCAAGAAGGCCGGCAGTGGCAGCAGCATGTAGAAGGCGAAGACGAGTACCTTGGCGCGCGGATAGAGCAGCAAATAGGCGCCGAGCACGCCCGAGACGGCTCCGCTCGCACCAATCGTCGGGACGATCGAATCGGGTTCGACCCCGGCATTGATTAACGCCGCACATGTGCCGCACAGAAGATAGAATATGAGGAAGCGCACATGCCCCATGGCGTCCTCGATATTGTTGCCGAAGACGAAGAGATAAAGCATGTTGCCGATCAGGTGCCACCAGCCGGCATGGAGAAATTGTGAGGTGATGACGCTGAGGAAATCGATGCTCGAGGGCAGGATCGCATCCTGCGCGGCAATTTCCTTGACCTGGAAAATTACGGCGGGAATGGCGCCGAGAGCGAACTTCACTTGCGCCTCGCCGGCGTCCGGCAGCGCCAGGGTAATCAGAAACACCAGGGCATTGACCGCGATCAGCCCGTAAGTCACATAGGGCGTGATGTGGGTCGGGTTATTGTCCTTGATCGGCAGCATTCGCCGGCGCCGATCCTAGATACCCGGCGCGGGGTCCGAAAACACGGCCCGGCGCTTGACCACCAAGCAGCCGGCCATGATGTCGTGCAGCCCCTGTTTGCGTTTGGTAAAGGCGACGCTCAGACAGGCGGCCAACGAAACCAGGCTGATCAGCAGATCGAGTATGGCCACCGAGTTAATCAGGCCGGGCAGCCACAATGGCCAGGTGCGATAGCTCGCGGTGAACAGGCTGATACGGTCGCCATTGTAATTGCAGACCTTAATGCCGAACAGGCGTTTGCCAAGCGTGGCCTGGGCCCGGCCGCATTCCTGCAGGGCCAAATAGGCCCAGACCGCAATGCCCATCACCAGCAGCCCGAGGAGAGACGGCGTATAGGCGGACAGCGCCGGGCCGCCCTCCGGGTCTTCCACGACCTGTTTGATCAGCAGATCGTCCCAGATAAAAAAAGCGACAATCAGATAGGCGGCATAGATCAGAAAAGCATCGATAAACCAGGCCCCGGCACGGCGCCAAAAGCCGGCAAAAGGGTCGCCTGCCGGCATCGATAAATTGCCCCCTGTCACAATCCTGCCTCTATCCCTGCTTCTTCCGTCCGTTACGCATCCGCATAGTCTTCAATATAAGCACGAATGATGGAATCCAAATCCTTGTCGGCGGGCAGGCCAAGGGCGTCGGCGCGTGGCGATTGGCCTCGGCCTGGCCAGCCATCGCAGATCGCCTGAATGGCCGGGTCCGGCACCGCATTGATCTGGCCGAGCGGGCGGTCGCCGGCGACGCGCTGGAGACCCTCGATCATTTCCGCCACCGTCAATGTAATACTCGGCAGATTGACCGAGCGGTCATCGCCAATGGCATCGCTCTCGGCTTCGTGCAGGGCGAGAATGCCGTCGACGATGGTGCGGTAGCCGCTCACCGCCATGCGCGTCTCGTTTTTAACCGGCAGATCAAAATCGATGCCCGAGAGTGGCTCGCGGAAAACGCCGCTGGCGAAGCCCGAGGCTGCCTTGTTGGGCTTGCCGGGGCGGATGATAACGGTCGGCAAGCGCGCGCCGCGGCCATCGAGAAAACCTTTACGGGTATAGTCATTGAGCAACAATTCATTGACCACTTTGGTCATGCCATAAGTCGTCATCGGCGTGATCTTGGTGTCGTCGCTGACCGTATCGGGCAAGGCCGCGCCGCCATAGACGGCAAAGCTGCTGGTGAAGACCACGCGCGCCAGGCCGGGTGCGGCGCGCGCCGCTTCAAGCACATTGATGCCGCCGTCGAGATTGACCTTCATGGCGAGGTCGAAATCCTGTTCGGCGCCGGCGCTGACGACGGACGCAAAATGGAATACCGAGAGCGAATCGCCGCTGATGAGTCCGGTAACCAGATCACGGTCGGCAATATCGCCGCTGACGATTTCGACCCGTTCGTCGAGGCCGTCGGGGCGCTCGGGCGGCGTGACGGCATCGAACAGGATCATTTTATCGATCGGCTCGGGCGCGCCGGACGCGCCGCATATTTCGCCGCGCGCGAGAATGGCGCGCGCCAGCCTCAGCCCCAAAAATCCGGTGCCGCCCGTGATAACCACTTTCATCTTATGTAAACTCCTCATTGATCGGCGCATTGGTTTGCTTGCGCAAACCTTATAACAGGCGGCGCTTTCGGGACAACGCGTTCGCCCGCCTTGATTTCACTGATGGAATCTAACATAGGTAGCGCCTTAATCACTGGCCGGCGCTGTTATTTGCGCCGTCCCACCACGGAGGATAGACGCGTGGCAAATACGAATGAGCTTGGACCCAATGCAGCGCTGATCGGCCAACCCGGATCACGCGCCCGGCTGATGACACCGTCGCTGGTGCTCGATCTCGATGGCATGGAGCGCAATATCGAGCGCATGCGCAGCTTCGCGGCGGAGAAGAATATCGGCCTCAGGCCGCATTGCAAAACCCACAAGAGCATCAATATCGCCCGCCTGCAAATGGAAGCCGGCGCGCTCGGCATTGGCGCGGCGACGCTGGGCGAAGCGGAAACCATGGGATATGCCGGTATTCCCGGTGTCCTCGTGACCTCTCCGGTCATCGCCGATACCAAGGTCGATGCCTTGATAGCGCTTAATCAAAGCGCCGACGGATTGATGCAAACGGTCGATAATATGGCCAATTTGCGCAGCCTCGACAGCGCCGCCGGGCAGTCCGGAAAATCGCTCAACGTGGTCATCGATGTCGATGTCGGCCTGCACCGCACCGGTGCGGCCAGCGTGGCCGAGGCTGTCGCCCTGGTGCAAGCCACCATAGCGGCGGAGCACCTCAACTATTCGGGCGTGCAGGGCTATGCCGGCCATATTATGCATATCGAGGATTTCGAGGAGCGCCGCAAAACGAATATCATCGATACAAAGCCTCTCAATGACACCTGCGCGGCGTTGGCCGAGTTGAATTTGACCCCCGCCATCGTTACCGGCGCCGGCACCGGCACCTACGATATCGATGCCGAGCTCGGCGTGATGAGCGAAATGCAGACCGGCTCCTATGCTGTGATGGATGTGGAATATCGTGATGTTCACTGCGCCGGCGCCAGGGACTGGCTGTTTGAGCCGGCGCTGTTTGTCCGCGCCACGGTGGTGAGCGCCAATCATGACGGTCACGCAACCATTGATGCCGGGCTGAAATGCTTCGCCACCGATGGGCCGTTGCCCGATTTCGCCAGCGGCGCGCCGGTCGGCTCGAGTTACAGCTATTTTGGCGATGAGCATGGCCGTATTGCGTTTGCCCAGGCAAATGAGCGCTTGGCACTTGGCGACGCGGTGGAATGCATCGTTCCGCATTGCGACCCGACCATCAATTTGCACGATTTTTACCATTGTGTACGCGGCGATACGCTGGTCGATATCTGGCCGGTTGATGCACGTGGCCTGCATTAATCCATCGGGCCACGCTTTCGAATGAACGACGAGAACTCCCGTTTCGGCGCGGATAATTTGTCGCGGCCGCTTGCTTGGGCGTGGGGCATCGCACCCGGCCTGCTGATCTGTATCGTGATCGCCTTGGCGTCGACTTTCGTGTCGGAACATTATGGCGGGCCGACGCTGCTTTTCGCCCTGCTGTTCGGCATGGCGTTTTTCTTCCTCTCGAAAAACCCGAACACCAGCGCCGGCATCCAGTTCGGCTCGCGTACGGTGCTGCGTCTCGGCGTCGCCCTGTTGGGCGCGCGCATCACCCTGGCGCAGATCATCGAATTGGGCCCCGCGCCGATATTGATCGTCATCGGTTCGATTATTCTGACCATCCTGTTTGGCCGCCTTGTCGCGAGGTTGTTAAAGCTCGACCGTGCCATGGGCTTCTTAACGGGCGGGGCGACGGCGATCTGCGGTGCTTCCGCCGCCTTGGCCATATCCGCGGTGATGCCCAAGCATGAAAAGCTCGAGCGCGATACCATCTTTACCGTCATTGCCGTCACCGCGCTCAGCACCCTGGCGATGATTATCTATCCGCTGATCGTTGAGGCGGCAGGTTTCGACAATACGGAAAAGGGTATTTTTATCGGCGCGACGATCCACGATGTGGCGCAGGTTGTCGGCGCCGGCTACATGGTCTCCGACGAAACCGGCGACGTCGCCACTTTCACAAAATTATTGCGCGTCGCCATGCTGGCTCCGGTGGTGTTGATTTTCGCGCTCGTTGTGTCCCGTTGGGGGCGCGGGCAGGTCGGCAGCACGCGCGGCGCGCGCGCCGGCCTGCCGTGGTTTCTTGTCGCCTTTGTGGCGATTGTCGCGATCAACAGCTTCGGCGTTATTCCGGCGCCGGTCCAGGATGGCATGGTTGTGGTGTCACGCTGGTGCCTGGTGATCGCCATCGCCGGCCTCGGTATGAAGTCCTCGTTCCAGGAAATGGCCGTGCTCGGCTGGCGACCGATCGCGCTGGTGGTCGGCGAAACGCTTTTCCTCGCCGGTCTGGTATTGCTCGCCTTGATCGTCGAACCCGCTATGTGAGATAGGCGTAGCCGTTGCGCCTGGCGCGGGCCGGTGAAAAGATAGAGCGGCTCCAAATTTAACGACACAGCAGGAAAGGACTATTGGGCATGAAGGGGAGGAATTGGGTTATCGGCGCCGTAGCTGGTGTGAGCTTGGCGCTCAGCGCCGGAAGTGCCGCTGCGGCGGATGCACCGATGCGTGATGGCGGCATGCAGGCGGGCCTCGCCGTCGATTATTACTATGGTGATTTTGGCCATGTAGATGAGGTGGTTGAATATGCCTCGCGCGAGGAATCGTCGCAGGGTGAACCCTTGCCTAATTTGGATCGCCGCGGCGGTGCGGGCAAGCCTGTGCTCAATCAACGGCACAAGGACTTTGTTGCCGCAATCATCACTGGGTATATCCATTTTTCGGCGCCTGGAACCTACATGTTCAAGGTTCGTTCGAATGACGGGGTGCGCGTCGCGATTGGCGGATTGAACGTACACGAGGACCCTAAACCCCACCCCGACCGCACCTCGGAGCCGCTGCCGGTTAAAGTAAGCGCGGCGGGCTGGGTGCCGATAGAAGTCATTTATTTCGAGCGCAGGGGAAGCTGGGCGATCGAGTTGACGTGGCAGGATGGCGGCGATTTCAGCGCCGTTCCGGCTACGCATTTCGCTCATTAGGGAGACTACTAACAAGAATATTATTAGACTTGGTGGTAAGTGGGGAATCGCCTTTGACCTGCCCCCCTATAACTGTTCCACGGATTTTTCGATATTCTAAGAATATG
>CAYSDJ010000017.1:0-62129 GCA_964429775.1 uncultured Rhizobiaceae bacterium | reverse complement strand
TTGCGCCGATCGCCATGGATGACGGCCTGCGTTTCGCCATCCGCGAAGGCGGCCGCACCGTGGGCGCCGGTGTCGTCGCCAAAATTATGGAGTAGGATGCCAACAAACGGTCACCAAGCGGTGGCCGTTTTTGGTTTCGTAACAGGACCGAGGATATGGCAATAGATAGCCAAAATATACGCATACGTTTGAAGGCCTTCGATCACCGTATTTTGGATAGTTCGACGGGAGAAATCGTCAATACGGCGAAGCGCACCGGCGCGCAGGTCAGGGGTCCGATTCCCCTGCCGACGCGCATTGAGAAATATTGCGTTCTTCGGTCCCCGCACATTGATAAGAAATCGCGCGAGCAGTTTGAAATCCGTATCCACAAGCGTTTGCTCGATATCATCGATCCCACGCCGCAGACCGTCGATGCTTTGATGAAGCTCGACCTCGCCGCCGGTGTCGATGTTGAGATTAGACTGTAGGAAGCAAGACAATGACTGGCTCACAATCAGCACAGCGCCGCTCCGGCGTCATCGCCGAAAAGCTGGGGATGACCCGCGTGTTCGCCGATGACGGCAAGCATGTGCCTGTCACCGTGCTCAAACTGGAATCCTGCCAAGTCACGGCGCAGCGGACGACGGAAAGCCATGGCTATTCGGCCGTTCAGCTCGGCGCGGGCAAGGCCAAGGTTAAAAATGTAAACGCGGCGATGCGCGGCCACTTTTCCAAGGCGAAGGTGGAGCCGAAGCGTGTGGTGGCCGAGTTCCGGGTGAGCGAAGATGCCCTGATCGATGTCGGTCAGGAAATTCAAGCCGACCATTTCGCCACCGGCCAGTTTGTCGATGTCGTCGGCACCTCGATCGGTAAGGGCTTCGCCGGCGGTATGAAGCGCCATAACTTCGGCGGCCTCCGTGCCAGCCATGGCGTATCCATCTCGCACCGCGCACTTGGTTCGACCGGTCAGTGCCAGGATCCCGGTAAGGTTTTCAAGGGCAAAAAGATGGCCGGCCAGATGGGTGCTGTCCGCCGCACGGCGCAGAACCTGGAAGTCGTCTCGACCGATGTCGAACGCGGCCTGATACTTATTCGCGGTGGCGTGCCGGGACCGGAATCAGGTTTCGTTTTTGTCTCCGACGCGGTCAAGAGAGATTTCCCGAAAGACGCGCCGTTTCCCGCTTCCTTGAGTGGCGCGGGATCGGACGAAGGCGAGAGCGCCGAGGAGGCGCCTGTAGAGGCCGCTGCAACCGAAGCTGAGGAAGCGCCGATTGAGGCGCCGCAAGCCGAGGAAGCACCTGCAGCAGAAGATGGTGCGGACGAAAGTGCCGCGCCGGAAGAGAAGAAGGATTGACCACATGAAGGTCAAAGTCACAAATCTGGACAATAAGGCAGCGGGCGAGATCGAGCTGGCGGAGACCGTCTTCGGCGCGCCGGTCCGGGCCGATCTGATGCACCGCACCGTGCGTTGGCAATTGGCCAAACGGCAAGCCGGAACCCACAAAACCAAAACGGTCGGCGAGATCAGAGGAACGACGCGCAAACCCTGGAAGCAGAAAGGCACTGGCCGCGCCCGCGCGAGTTCACTGCGCTCGCCGCAGTTCCGTGGCGGTTCGGTTATTTTCGGGCCGCGGCCGCGCAGCCATGCCCATAAGCTGCCCAAGAAAGTGCGCGCCATGGCGTTGCGTTCGGCGCTCTCGAGCAAGCAGGCGGATGGCAAGCTGATCGTTGTCGACACCGCCGCATTGAAGAATGCCAAAACTTCGGCGCTGAACGGACATCTGGCCAAACTCAAATTGACCTCGACCGTGCTCCTGATCGATGGACCCGAGATCGATGGCAATCTCTCCCGCGCAGCGCGCAATATTCCCGGCTTCGACGTGCTGCCGCCGCAGGGCGCCAACGTCTATGACATTCTCCGGCGCGATACGCTTGTGCTGACGAAAAACGCCATCGAACTTTTGGAGGCGCGCCTGACATGAGCAAGGATGCCAAGGAACGTTATTACGACATTATTCTGGCACCTTTGGTGACCGAGAAATCGACGCGCGGCAGTGAGCATAATCAGGTGACCTTCCGCGTGTCGCCCGATGCCACCAAGCCGGAAATAAAAAAAGCCGTGGAAAGCCTGTTTGAGGTCAAAGTCAAAGGCGTCAACACGATCCGCATGAACGGCAAGGTCAAGCGCTTCAAAGGCCATTTGGGCCAGCGCGTAAACTGGAAGAAAGCGATTGTCTCCCTCGCTGAAGGTGAGACGATCGATATGATGACGGGGGTCTAAGCATGGCGCTTAAAAGCTTCAATCCCACCACCCCAAGCCGCCGCCAGCTCGTGCTGGTCGACCGCTCGGCGCTGTGGAAGGGTAAACCTGTCAAAGAGCTCACCGAGGGTTTGAGCAAAAAAGGCGGGCGCAACAATACCGGCCGGATCACGGCCGACCATCGCGGCGGCGGCCACAAGCGGCGTTACCGCGTGGTCGATTTCAAGCGCACCAAGTTCGATGTTTCGGCGACGGTCGAGCGGCTCGAATATGATCCCAACCGCTCCGCCTTCATCGCGCTCATCCGCTATGAGGACGGCACCAATTCCTACATTCTGGCGCCGCAACGTTTGGCCGCGGGTGATAAGGTCATTTCCGGCGAGCAGGTCGATATCAAGCCGGGCAATGCCATGCCGATGAAGAATATTCCGGTCGGCACGATCATCCACAATATCGAGATGAAGCCAGGCAAGGGCGGCCAGATCGCACGCGCCGCCGGCAGCTATGTCCAGCTCGTCGGCAAGGATCAGGGCTATGCGCTCCTCAAGATGTGCTCGGGCGAGCAACGCATGGTGCGCTCCGATTGCATGGCGACGGTGGGTGCGGTTTCCAATCCCGACCATCAGAATCAAAACAGCGGCAAGGCCGGCCGTTCGCGCTGGCTTGGCAAACGCCCGCATGTGCGTGGCGTGGCGATGAACCCGGTCGATCACCCGCATGGCGGCGGTGAAGGCCGCACCTCCGGTGGCCGCCATCCCGTGTCGCCTTGGGGCAAACCGACCAAAGGCAAACGCACACGTAAGAACAAAAAAACCGACCGCTTCATCCTACGCCGTCGGCGGCCGTAGGAAGCGGGGAGAAAGAATATGTCACGCTCCGTTTGGAAAGGCCCGTTTGTCGATGGCTATCTGCTTAAGAAAGCGGAAGCCGCACGATCGACCGGGCGCAAGGATATCATTCGTACCTGGTCGCGCCGTTCGACCATTCTGCCGCAATTCGTCGGCCTGACTTTCGGCGTTTATAACGGCCGCAAGTTTCTGCCGGTTCTGATCAATGAAAACATGGTTGGCCATAAGCTCGGTGAGTTTTCTCCGACGCGGACATTCCTTGGCCATTCCGGCGACAAGCGGGTGAAAAGGGCTTAATCATGGGTAAGCCAGCACGTAAACGTTCTTTAGCGAATAACGAAGCCAGCGCTGTGCTGCGCAATATTCGCATCAGCCCGCAAAAGCTGAATTTGGTGGCCCAGGCCATTCGCGGCCAGGATGCCGAAGCGGCCTTGAGCACTCTCACCTTCTCGCGCCGCAGGATTTCCGGTCCGGTGAAGAAATGCCTGCAGTCGGCAATTGCCAACGCGGAAAACAATCATGAGCTCGATGTCGACCGGCTTGTGGTGGCGGAAGCCAATGTCGGCAAGGGTATTGTGATGAAGCGCTGGCGGCCTCGCGCGCGCGGGCGCACCGGTAGAATTTTGAAGCCGTTTAGCCATTTGACGATAGTCGTGCGCGAACGCGCGGAGAGGACATAATGGGTCAAAAAGTAAACCCCATCGGGCTTCGCCTCGGTATCAACCGTACCTGGGATTCGCGCTGGTATGCGGATGCGGATTACAGCAGCCTGCTGTTTGAAGATTTGAGCATCCGCAAATTCCTGTTCGACAAGCTCAACCAGGCGGGCATCGGCAGAATCGTTATTGAGCGCCCGGCGAAGAAGGCGCGCATTACCATTCACACCGCGCGCCCCGGCGTCGTCATCGGCAAGAAAGGCGCGGATATCGACAAGTTGCGCAACGATGTCAGCAAGATGACGGGCAGCGAAGTTCATCTCAATATCGTCGAAATCCGCAAGCCCGAGATCGAGGCCAAGCTTGTTGCCGAGAATATCTCGCAGCAGCTTGTGCGCCGCGTTGCTTTCCGCCGCGCCATGAAGCGCGCCGTTCAGTCGGCCATGCGGCTTGGCGCCGAAGGCATCCGCATCAATTGCGGCGGCCGCCTCGGCGGCGCTGAAATTGCCCGCACCGAATGGTACCGCGAGGGCAGGGTGCCGCTGCATACCTTGCGCGCCGATGTGGATTATGGCTGGGCTTCGGCGCAAACCGCATATGGGATTTGCGGCGTTAAAGTTTGGATTTTCAAGGGCGAAATTCTCGCCCACGACCCGATGGCGCAAGACAAACGCGCCCAGGAACACGCCACGCCGCGTTAGGCTAGCGAACGAGTGTAAGAACCATGCTGCAACCGAAATCGACAAAATACCGTAAAGCGCACAAGGGCCGTATTCACGGTCTGGCCAAGGGCGGTACGCAACTTAACTTCGGCTCCTATGGCCTCAAGGCCTTGACGCCCGGACGGATTACGGCGCGTGAGCTCGAAGCCGGCCGGCGCGCCATTACCCGCCATATGAAACGCGCGGGCCGGGTATGGATTCGCGTCTTTCCCGATGTGCCGGTGTCGAGCAAGCCGGCGGAAGTCCGCATGGGCAAGGGCAAGGGCACGCCGGAATTTTGGGTGGCGCGCGTCAAGCCGGGCCGCATTATGTATGAAGTCGACGGCGTGCCGGCGGATGTTGCCGCCGAGGCGTTCCGTCTGGCATCAGCGAAGTTTCGCGTGCGCACCAAGATGGTCGCGCGTCTCGGCGAGGGGGGGTGAACCATGAAGATTGAAGATACCCGCAGCATGACCGAGGACGAGCTTAAGGATTCGCTGCTGTCGTTGAAAAAAGAGGCCTTTAACCTGCGCTTTCAGCAGGCCATCGGCCAATTGGAAAATACGTCGCGCATGCGTGAAGTCAGGCGCGATATTGCGCGCGTTAAAACGGTGATGAGCGATCAACGCCGCGGCGCACAGTCGTAAGCGGTCGCAGGCGAAAAGGGACGAGATATGCCAAAGCGTATCATGCAAGGTACAGTGGTAAGCGATAAAGCGGACAAGACGATTGTCGTCCGGGTGGACCGGCGCTTTATGCACAGCCTCTACAAAAAAGTTATCCGCCGCTCGAAGCGTTATGCGGCACATGACGAAACCAACGCGCATAAGATTGGCGATGTCGTACGCATTCAGGAATGCCGGCCGATTTCCAAGCGTAAATGTTGGGAAGTCATCAATGAAACCACCGGCCTCGGCGATTGATTTCGAGACGGTGGAAAGAAGACACGGAATGAAGACAGGAACTGTTAAGCCATGATCCAGATGCAAACAAACCTGGATGTTGCCGATAACTCCGGTGCGCGGCGTGTCCAGTGTATTAAGGTGCTGGGCGGCTCGAAGCGTAAATACGCGTCCGTCGGCGACATGATCGTGGTCACGGTGAAGGAAGCGATTCCGCGTGGCAAGGTCAAAAAGGGCGAGGTTCACCGCGCCGTGATTGTCCGTACCGCCAAGGAGATCCGGCGTGACGACGGCACCGCGATCCGCTTTGACCGCAATGCCGCCGTATTGCTGAGCCCGCAAGGCGAGCCGATTGGCACGCGTATTTTCGGCCCGGTAACGCGTGAGCTGCGCGGTAAAAACTATATGAAGATTATTTCTCTGGCACCCGAAGTCCTCTGATTGGGCAGCACGGGAAAGAGCAGGAAAAGATGGCGAAACGTAAAATCAAAAAGGACGATGAAGTGATCGTTCTGAGCGGCCGCGACAAAGGCAGGCGCGGTGCGGTTAAATCGATAAACACCAAAGACAACCGCGTTGTTGTCGATGGCATCAATATGATGAAGCGTCATGTCCGCCCGTCGCAAACCGAGCCGCAAGGCGGTATTCAGGAGCGCGAGGCGTCGATCCATATTTCCAACGTGGCGCTAATTGATCCGAGCGAAAATGTCGCGACGCGGGTCGGCTACCGGGTGTTGGAAGGTGGCCGCAAGGTTCGCTATGCCAAGCGTTCGGGGGAGGTGATCGATGTCTGAGAACGGAGAAGCGCCCCGCTTGCAGCAAGTTTATGAAAACGAGATCCGCCCGGCATTGACCGAGCAATTTGGCTACACCAACCAAATGCAGACGCCGCGTCTTACGAAGATTGTGCTCAATATGGGCGTTGGCGAAGGTTCCGCCGACAAGAAGAAAATCGAGGCGGCGGTGCGCGAGATGACGCTGATTTCGGGCCAGAAGCCGGTCGTGACGAAAGCCAAGAAATCGATCTCGACCTATAAAATCCGCGAAGGCATGGATATCGGCTGCATGGTCACGCTCAGGCGCATCCGGATGTATGAATTTCTCGATCGCCTGGTGACAATTGCGCTGCCGCGGGTACGCGATTTTCGCGGTCTCTCGTCGAAGAGCTTCGACGGCCGCGGCAATTATGCCCTTGGCCTCAAGGAGCAGATCGTGTTTCCGGAAATCGATTACGATACCGTCGACGAGGTGCGCGGCATGAACATCGTTATTTGCACTTCAGCTGAGACAAATGACGAAGGGCGCGCGCTTTTGAGCGCCTTTCAGTTACCCCTTGTAATTTAGTACGCACAACACTGAGAGAGAGTGGAATGGCCAAAAAAAGCGCCATACAGAAAAACGAAAAGCGGAAACGGATGGTTGCGCGCGACGCGGCGAAGCGTGCCGCGTTGAAAGCGACAATTCGCGATCTTTCGTTGCCTGCAGAGGAGCGTTTCACGGCGCAGCTCAAATTGTCGAGCCTGCCGAGAAACGGCGCCAAGATACGCGTCAGAAACCGCTGCGCGCTGAGCGGCCGGCCGCGTGGTGTTTACCGCAAGTTCGAGCTCTCCCGTATCGCGCTGCGTGAGCTTGCCTCGTCCGGATATATTCCGGGCATGGTCAAGTCGAGCTGGTGAGGGCGCCCAGATGACAATGAGCGATCCCATTGCCGATATGATCACGCGCATCCGCAACGGACAGCGCGCGCGCAAATCCTCGGTCAGCACGCCGGCTTCCAAGATGCGCGGCGCCGTTCTCGACGTGTTGCAGAAGGAAGGCTTTATCCGCGGTTATACCGAGGGCCAAAGCGCGGATGGCAGAGCGACCTTTGAGGTCGAGTTGAAATACAGTGAAGGCAAGCCGGTGATCGAGGAGATCCAGCGCGTCTCCCGCCCTGGCAGGCGGGTTTATTCGAGCGTGCAAGATTTGCCGCGCATTTTTAACGGTCTTGGCATTTCGATTGTCTCGACGCCGCGTGGCGTGCTGTCGGATATCGAAGCGCGCAAGCAGAATGTCGGCGGAGAGATTCTCTGCCGCGTCTTCTAGGGGTTTAGGAGAAACAAATGTCTCGCATCGGTAAAAGCCCTGTCGCCCTGCCGTCCGGCGTTGAGGTTCGCATTGCGGATCAGGACATCACGGTCAAAGGCAAGCTCGGCGAATTGCAAATGAGTCAGGCACCGGAGGTGTCGATCTCGCTTGAGGACAACCAGGTCATGCTGGCGCCGCAGGATGATTCGGCGCGCGCGCGTGCCATGTGGGGCCTGTTGCGCTCGAACGTGAGCAACATGGTTCAGGGTGTGAGCGAGGGCTTTACCAAGAAATTGGAAATCCAGGGCGTTGGCTACCGCGCCGCCGTGCAGGGCAAGCAGTTGAAACTCGATCTCGGCTTTAGCCATCCGGTTCTTTACGACATCCCGGAGGGTATCACCATCGCCTGCGAGAAGCCGACGGATATTGCCGTTACCGGGCGTGACAAGCAGAAGGTCGGTCAGGTGGCCGCGGAGATTCGTTCGTTCCGCAAGCCCGAACCATATAAGGGCAAAGGTATTCGCTACGCCGGCGAATATGTGCGCCGCAAAGAAGGCAAGAAGAAGTAGGCCAGATTATGTTGATGAAACAAGAACTCTTCAATCGCCGCAAAAAGCGCTCGCGCGCGAGGTTGCGGCGCTTGGGCAGCGGCCGCCCCCGGCTTTCAGTGTTCCGTTCCGGCAAGCACATCTATGCGCAGGTGATTGACGATGGCGAAGGCAAGATTGTTGTCGCCGCGTCGAGCCTGGAAAAAGAAGTGCGCAGCGAACTGAAGACCGGCGCCGACAAGGAAGCGGCGGGCCGGATTGGCAAGAGCATTGCCGAGCGGGCAATCGCGGCGGGCATCAAGGATGTGGTGTTTGACCGTGGTGCCTATAGATATCATGGCCGGGTCAAAGCCCTGGCTGAAGCCGCCCGCGAAGGCGGGCTGAACTTTTAGGAAGTTAGAAAGATGGCACGTCCGGACATGGGTGCCCGTATGCGGGGCGATCGAGAAGATCCAGAATTTGCGGATAAGCTCGTACACATCAATCGCGTTGCCAAGGTGGTCAAAGGTGGCCGCCGTTTTGGCTTTTCGGCGCTCGTCATTGTTGGCGACCGGCGCGGCCGGGTCGGTTACGGCACCGGCAAGGCGCGCGAGGTGCCGGAGGCGATCCGCAAGGCAACCGAGCAGGCCAAACGCAAACTGATTCGCGTGCCCTTGCGCGAAGCGCGCACGCTGCATCACGATATCGAGGGCCGTTTCGGCGCCGGCCATGTTGTGCTGCGCGCAGCTCCCGCCGGTACCGGTATCATCGCCGGCGGCCCGATGCGCGCCGTCTTCGAGATGGTCGGCATGAAGGATGTGGTGGCCAAATCGATCGGCACATCGAACCCGCATAATATGGTCAAGGCGACCTTCAATGCGCTCGAGCATTGCGTCTCGCCGCGCGGCATCGCCGCCAAGCGCGGTAAGAAGGTCAGTGAAATTTTCGGGCGCGACGAGCCCGTTGAAAAGGCGAGCTAAGGTCATGGCTTCGGCAAGTGGAAAAATTCGCGTCACCCAGATCGGCAGCCCGATCGGGCGCATCAAAAGCCAGCGGGCGACGCTTGTCGGCCTTGGTCTCAACAAAATGCATCGCAGCCGCGTGCTTGAAGATACGCCCGCGACACGTGGCATGGCGGAAAAGATCAGCCACCTCGTACGCCTTGAGGAAGTCGGCGAAGGAAGCGAATCATGAGATTGAACGAACTGAGCGCCAGTCCGGGCTCGCAAAAAGTTAAAAAGCGGGTTGGCCGCGGTATCGGCTCGGGCAAGGGAAAAAGGTCGGGGCGCGGCGATAAGGGGCAGAAAGCACGCTCCGGTGTCAGCATCAAGGGATTTGAGGGCGGCCAGATGCCGTTCTACCGGCGCCTGCCGAAGCGCGGCTTCACCAATATTTTCCGCAAAGAGTATGATGTCGTTAATCTTGGCAGCCTGCAAAAGGCGGTCGATGCCGGCACATTGGATGGTAAGAACACGGTTGATCAAGCCGCGTTGAAGGCCTGTGGTCTGGCGCGTGGGCGCGATGCCGGTGTGCGTATTTTGGCCCAGGGCGACATTTCAGCGGCGCTTCAGATTGATGTCGCCGGCGCCTCGAAGGCGGCGATTGCCGCGATCGAGAAGGCGGGCGGGAAAATTACCGTGAAACCGGTCGTCGAGAAGACCGGCAAGAGGGCCGAGAGAGCAGCCGAGGCCGCCAAGAAGAAAGCCGGCGGCGGCAAGGCTGAAGCCAAGGGCAAATCCAAAGGCGACAAAAAAGCCGGTAAAAAAGCCAAAAAGAAGGACGCTGAAAAAGGCGGTGATTCTAAAGGAAAATCTGCCGAATCTAAGGAGCCTGTGGGCGAATAAATCATGGCTTCAGCAGCCGAACAACTGGCAGCAAATCTGAATTTCGGCTCTTTTGCGAAGGCGAAAGAACTTCAAAAGCGCCTGCTTTTCACTTTTGGCGCCCTGATCATTTATCGGCTGGGCACTTATATTCCGCTGCCCGGCATCGATACCAATGTCATCGCCGAAGTCTTCGAGCAGCAGGCCGACGGCATCCTCGGCATGTTCAATATGTTTGCCGGCGGTGCGCTCGGGCGCATGACGATCTTCGCCCTCAATATCATGCCCTATATTTCCGCCGCGATTATCATCCAGTTGATGACCGCCGTGGTGCCGTCCCTGGCGCAGATGAAAAAAGACGGCGAGGCCGGGCGCAAGAAGATCAACCAATATACCCGCTACGGCACGGTATTCCTGGCCGCGGTACAGGCCTATGGCATTGCCGCTGGTCTTGAGAGTTTTCAGGGCCAGTCCGGCGCCGCCGTGCTCGATCCGGGCATGTTCTTCCGCCTGACCACCGTGGTCACACTCACCGGCGGCACCATATTCCTGATGTGGCTCGGCGAGCAAATCACCGCGCGCGGCGTCGGTAACGGTATTTCGCTGATTATCTTCGCCGGTATTGTCGCGGAATTGCCGCGCGCTTTGATCAACACGCTCGAATTGGGCCGCACCGGCGTGCTCTCGGGCGGCATCATTGCGGTCTTGATGGTCATGGCCTTGGCGGTTATCGCCTTTATCGTCTTTATCGAGCGCTCGCAGCGCCGCATCGTCGTGCAATATCCCAAACGCCAGGTTGGGCGGCGCATGTTCGGCGGCGAAAGTTCGCATTTGCCGCTCAAGCTGAATACCGCCGGCGTCATTCCGCCGATTTTCGCCAGCTCGATTCTGCTGCTGCCGATCACGGCGATCAGCATGAATTCGGGGCAGGGGCCGGGGTGGCTCTCCGATGTAGCGAGCGTTCTCGGACGCGGTCAACCGGCCTATATGCTGCTTTATGCCGCCGCCATTGTCTTCTTCACCTTTTTCTATACCTCCGTCGTCTTCAATCCGTCCGATACGGCGGATAATCTGAAGAAGAATGGCGGCTTCGTTCCCGGCATCCGCCCGGGCAAGAATACCGCAGCCTATCTCGATTATGTGCTGACACGATTGACTGTCGTCGGTGCGCTTTACCTCACCGCCGTCAGCCTGTTGCCGGAGATCCTGATTTCGCAATATGCGGTGCCGTTCTATTTCGGCGGCACCAGCCTGTTGATTGTCGTCACCGTGACCATGGATACGGTCGGGCAAATTCAATCTCATTTGCTGGCGCATCAATATGAGGGGCTGATTAAGAAGTCGAAATTGCGGGGATCGCGGCGATGAATCTTCTTCTGCTGGGTCCGCCCGGCGCCGGCAAAGGCACCCAGGCGCAGCGCCTGATGGCGCGTTATGACATTCCGCAATTGTCGACCGGCGAAATGCTGCGTGCCGCCGTCGCCGAGGGCAGCGATCTCGGCAAGCAGGCAAAAACGATCATGGAAGCCGGCAATCTTGTGCCTGACGATTTAATGATCAAGCTGATTTCCGCCCGTATCGGCCAGGATGATTGCGCCAACGGCTTTATCCTTGATGGATTTCCGCGCACTTCGGCCCAGGCGACCGCGCTCGACGCCATGCTCGGTGAGCGGGGATTGAATTTGGACAAGGTGATATCGATTACGGTCGATGAGGAAGCGCTGGTCGAGCGCATCGTCGGGCGCTTTAGCTGTGCCAATTGCGGCGCCGGATATCATGACACATTCCAAAAGCCGAAAAGCGAGGGCATCTGTGATCAGTGCGGCGGAAGCGAGTTCACCCGGCGCAAGGATGACAACCGTGAAACGGTTAAGTCACGCCTAAAGACATACCATGAACAAACCGCCCCAATTTTGCCCCATTATGCGGCCGATGGCCGCCTGGTGGAGGTCGATGGAATGGCCGAAATCGGCGCTGTCGGCGATGCCATTTTGGCTTTGCTGTAAGATGGCAGAGGTGATTGACTTCATGACAAGTTTTGTCGATAATCCGGCCCGATTTGGGCACGCGCCCCGGGAATTCTCCGTGGCGCGCCTTTTGTTCTGTGAGGAGTACTAGTTTTGGCCCGAATTTCTGGCGTCAATATTCCAACCAATAAGCAGGTCGGCATCTCGCTGACCTACATATTCGGCATCGGCCGCACGAAAGCGCTCGAAATACTCGAAAAAGCCGAAGTTCCGGCCGAACGTCGGGTGATGGAAATGAGCGACGCCGAAGTCGCCAAGGTGCGCGAAATCATCGATCGGGATTATCTCGTCGAAGGCGATTTGCGCCGCGAAACGGCGATGAATATCAAACGCCTGATGGATTTGGGTGTCTATCGTGGATTGCGGCATCGCCGCGGTTTGCCGGTGCGCGGTCAACGGACGCACACCAATGCACGGACGCGCAAGGGCCCGGCCCGCGCTATCGCCGGCAAGAAGAAGTAGGACAGAACAATGGCCAAACCTGCAGGCACGCGGAGACGCGAGCGCAAAAATATTTCATCGGGCATTGCGCATGTGAATGCCACGTTCAACAACACCATGATTACCATCACCGATGTTCAGGGCAATGCAATTTCCTGGTCGTCGGCGGGCGGGATGGGGTTTCGCGGTTCGCGTAAATCAACCCCCTACGCCGCTCAAATGGCCGCCGAAGATGCCGGAAAGAAGGCAGCGGAACATGGCGTGAAGTCGCTTGAGGTTGAAGTGAAGGGGCCGGGGTCCGGCCGTGAATCGGCACTTCGGGCGCTACAGGCCGCGGGTTTCGTCATCACCGCTATTCGTGACGTCACACCGATTCCGCATAATGGCTGCCGGCCGCGCAAGCGCCGCCGCGTTTAACGAACGATATGGTGCGTTTACGCACCCATGATGCACCGTCAAAGACGGTGATTGAGTAACGAAGCAATTTTCGTGAGCTGCCTTTCGCTCACCTATTCCAAGAGGTTGTATCCGTGATCCAGAAAAACTGGCAGGAACTTATCAAGCCGTCGAAACTCGCTATTACGCCTGTCGGCGGAAGCAGCAACATCGCGACGATCGTTGCCGAGCCTCTCGAGCGTGGTTTTGGCGTTACGCTCGGCAATGCGCTTCGCCGCATTCTGTTGTCTTCCCTGCAGGGCGCGGCGGTTACCGCCATTCAGGTCGATGGTGTGCTGCACGAATTCTCGACCATTCCGGGTGTGCGCGAAGATCTCACCGACATCGTTCTCAACATCAAATCGCTGGCGCTGCGCCTGCACGGCGAAGGCCCCAAGCGTTTGACGCTGAAAGCAAGCAAGCCCGGCCCCGTTACCGCCGGCATGATCGAGACCGGCCATGATGTTGAAGTGATGGACCCGGATTTGGTGATCTGCACCTTGGACGAGGCGGCGGACCTCAACATGGAATTGACTGTGCAAGCCGGCAAGGGCTATGTCGCGGCGGTGCAAAACCGCCCGGAAGACGCGCCGATCGGCTTTATTCCGGTCGATGCGCTCTATAGCCCGGTCAAGAAAGTCGCCTACAAGGTCGAGAATACCCGTGTCGGTCAGGCGACCGATTACGACAAGCTCTCGATGACGATTGAGACCAACGGAACGGTGACGCCGGAGGATGTTATTGCCCTGGCGGCGCGCATCGTTCAGGACCAGCTTCAGCTCTTCATCAACTTTGAAGAGCCGCAGCAGGCGCACCGCGAGGAAGAGGCGGTCGAGCCGGAATTCAATCCCAACCTTCTCAAGAAGGTCGACGAGCTGGAGCTTTCCGTCCGTTCCGCCAACTGCCTGAAGAACGACAACATCATCTATATCGGCGATCTCGTTCAATATTCAGAATCGGAGATGTTGCGGACACCGAATTTCGGCCGCAAATCTCTTAATGAGATCAAGGAAGTGCTCGGCCATATGGGGCTGCATCTCGGCATGGAGATCGCCAGCTGGCCGCCGGAAAATATCGAGGACATGGCGAAAAGGCTCGAAGAGCCTTACTAATGAAGGCGCTTTAAGCGTAAGGAGAAAGAGACATGCGGCACCGTAATAGCGGACGCAAACTGAACAGAACGTCGAGCCACCGCAAGGCGATGTTTCGCAACATGGCGACGGCGCTCTTGAAGCATGAGCAAATCAAAACCACCTTGCCGAAGGCCAAGGAGCTCCGGCCCGTGGTTGAGCGCATGATCACGCTCGGCAAGCGCGGCAATCTTCATGCCCGGCGCCAGGCGCTGAGCTATCTCAAGGACGAGAAGGTCGTGCGCAAGCTATTCGATGGCTTGGCCGAGCGTTACGACGATCGCGCCGGCGGTTATACCCGCGTTCTCAAGGCCGGTTTCCGCTATGGCGATTCCGCGCCGATGGCCTATATCGAACTGGTCGACCGCGATGAAGACGCCAAGGGTCTGGATTCGGGCCCGATCCTCATGGATGACGATGCCGTCGAGGAAGAGGCTTCAGCCTAATCGCAAACTCAGGCGATAGGCTTTGCACTTTGAGGGCAGTTCCGACGGGGCTGCCCTTTTGTGTTTGTTGGCTTAGAGTGAAGTGCTATGGCAAAACAAGCCGCTCCTTCCCTGTTTGAGAGCGATGCGCCTCGGCCCTTAGCCGAGCGCATGCGCCCGGCGGAGCTGGACCAAGTCGTTGGCCAGGATCATTTGCTCGGCCCGGAAGGGGCATTGGGCCGAATGGTGGCGAACGGCCGGCTCGCATCGCATATTTTGTGGGGACCGCCGGGCTGCGGCAAAACCACCATTGCGCGCCTTCTGGCGGACCATACCGAGCTCGAATTCGAACCTTTGAGTGCCGTATTTTCGGGCGTGGCGGATTTACGCAAGGTGTTCGATGGCGCACGCGCGCGTCGCCAAAGCGGCCACGGCACGCTGCTATTTGTCGATGAAATTCATCGTTTCAACCGGGCGCAGCAGGATGCCTTTCTGCCCGTCGTCGAGGACGGCACGGTGGTTCTGGTTGGCGCGACGACGGAAAATCCATCCTTCGAGTTGAATGGCGCACTGCTGTCGCGTTGCCAGGTTTTGGTTCTGTACCGTCTGAGCGATGACGCCCTCGGCGAGCTGATGCAGCGCGCCGAGGATGCCGAAGGCAGATCGCTGCCGCTCGACGATGCGGCACGGGTTGCGCTGCGCGCCATGGCGGATGGCGACGGGCGTTTTCTTCTTAATCTGATCGAGGAATTGTTTGCCTCCGATGTGTCCGGGCATATGGACAGCAAATCCCTAGCCGAAGCGGTGCAGCGCCGCGCGCCGCTTTACGACAAGGCGCAGGAGGGGCATTACAATCTAATCAGCGCCCTGCATAAATCGCTGCGTGGCTCGGACGCCGATGCCGCGCTCTATTGGCTGGCGCGCATGCTGGCCGGCGGTGAGGATCCGCGCTTTATCGCGCGCCGTCTGGTGCGCTTTGCCTCCGAGGATATTGGTCTCGCCGAGCCGGCGGCGCTGCCGCAAACCATCGCGGCCTGGCAGGCCTATGAGAGGCTTGGCACGCCGGAAGGCGAGCTGGCCCTGGCCCAGGCAGTGCTCTATCTGGCGACGGCGCCCAAATCGAACGCCGCCTATAAAGCGATGAAGAGCGCCATGCGCATCGCCAAGGAAAGCGGCTCCGCCATGCCGCCGAAGCACATCTTGAACGCGCCGACAAAAATGATGAAGGAACTCGGCTATAGCGACGGCTATGTGTATGACCACGAAACCGAGGACGGCTTTTCCGGCCAGAATTATTTTCCCGACGAAATGGCGCGCCAATCCTTTTATCGCCCGGTTGAGCGCGGCTTTGAGCGCGAAGTCAAGAAGCGCCTCGACTATTGGGATAAGCTGCGCAAAGGCGGGGGCGGCGAATGAAGATGTTGCTCGCCATAGCCTTCGGCGGCGCGGTCGGCTCGGTCGGGCGCTACTATATCGCCGATATTACCGAGCGCTGGTTCGCCTCCTTTCTCGGCGTTGGCTTTCCGTTCGGTACGGTCACGGTCAATGTGCTGGGCTCGTTTGTCCTCGGTGCCCTGATTGAGAGTTTTGCCGTCTCTATTATGCCGAGCGCCGAATTGCGGGCGCTGCTCTTCATTGGCGTGTTGGGCTCCTTTACCACTTTCTCGGCGTTTTCATCGGATTTGTTCCTCTTGTTTGAGCGCGGCGAGATCGGCCGTGCGCTGCTTTACATATTTGCCTCGGTCGGCATTTCCCTTGGCGCTTTCTTTGCCGGCCTTCGTTTGCTACGTCTGATACTCACATGAGCGGCGTTGAAACCCTATCTGTTGGCGACGATGATGCGGATGTCCGCCTCGACCGCTGGTTCCGCAAACGCTATCCCGGCCTCAGTCACGGCAAGCTCGAAAAGCTGTTGCGCACCGGCCAGATCCGTGTCGATGGCCGGCGCGCCAAGGCGGGTTTACGCCTTGCTGCCGGCAACCAGGTGCGGGTGCCGCCGCTTGGCGCGGAATCGGAAGACCGGGCGCACTCCAAAAAGGCTGCGCCGCCGGCGCGTGAAGAAGACCTCGCGGCGATCAAGGATTGGGTGATTTACCACGACGAAAACTTGCTCGCCATCAACAAGCCGCCGGGCTTGGCGGTGCAGGGCGGCACCGGTATCCGCCGCCATCTCGATGCCATGCTGGATGGTTTGCAATTCGATGCGCCGGAGCGGCCGCGCCTGGTGCACCGGCTGGATAAGGATACCAGTGGCGTTCTCCTGCTGGCGCGCAATGCCGCAACGGCGCGCAGCCTGACCAAGATGTTTCGCGACAAGAAACTGCGTAAGGTTTATTGGGCGCTGACCCTGGGTATTCCACATCCTGAAAAAGGCCGCATCGATGCCGCCATCGCCAAGCGGCCCGTCAGCGGCGGCGGCGAGCGCATGATCGCGGTGGCGGATGGCGCCGAGGCCGTGACCTATTACACGACCCTGGAAGCTGCGGGCAACAGCATCGCCTGGCTGGCGCTTCTGCCGCTCACCGGCAGAACCCATCAACTGCGCGCCCATTGCGCCGATGTGCTCAATTGCCCGATCCAGGGCGACCGCAAATATTTGCCCGAAATGGACGCACCGCAGGAGGGCGGCTTCGGCGCAGGACTGCACCTTCATGCACGCTCTTTAAGCCTGCCCCATCCCGGCGGCGGCGGTGCGCGCCGCGCCCGGCTCGATATCGTTGCGCCGCTACCTGAACACATGATCAAAAGCTGGCGCCATTTGGATTTCGACCAGGATATGGGCGGCGATCCGTTCGCCGAGTTGCAGCTATGATGCGCCTTGTGATGTTCGATTGCGACGGCACCTTGGTTGACAGTCAATATGTCATCACCGATTCCATGCAGGCGGCGTTTAAAATGCGTGGCCTGCCACCGCCCTCGCCTGAGGCGGTAAAACGAATTGTCGGCTTGTCGCTGCCCGAGGCGATTGGCCGCCTGCACGGCGAAAGCGATACGATTTTGATCGACAGTTTGGTCGCCGCCTATAAGGAAGCCTTTCTCGATTTGCGCGCCAGCGAGAATTTACATGAGCCGCTCTTCGCTCACGTCGAAGAGACGCTGAGCGAGCTCGAGGACGCCGGCTATATTTTGGGCGTGGCGACCGGTAAAACCCGGCGCGGCCTGCTTGCCACCCTGGAGACGCATGGCCTCGGCAAATATTTCGTCACCTTGCAAACCGCCGATGTGGCGCCCGGCAAACCGCATCCCGGCATGCTCCAGCGCGCCATGGCCGAA
Source organism: uncultured Rhizobiaceae bacterium (assembly GCA_964429775.1). Classification (GTDB taxonomy): domain Bacteria; phylum Pseudomonadota; class Alphaproteobacteria; order UBA828; family UBA828; genus PTKB01. The sequence goes on along the minus strand of CAYSDJ010000017.1, from coordinate 44,632 downwards.
ACAGGCGCGGCGAAAGGCGAAACGGTGCTGATCGGCGATACGGTGTTCGATATTGAAATGGCGCTGAATGCCGGCGCACACGCTTATGGCGTTTCCTGGGGCTATCATGAGGTCGATGAGTTGCATGCCGCCGGCGCCAATCGGGTGCTCGATCACCTCAGCGAATTGCCGCCCCTGTTGGCGCGGACGCAGGAAGGAGTCTAGCTCATGCGTTGGTGGATGTTGCCGCTTGGCCTGGTCGGCCTTGTCCTGCTTGCGATTGTCGTCGGTGTGGTTCTGTTGACGATCCAGGATGTCGATCAGCAGAAGGAATTTATCACCAAGAAAATAAGCGAGAAGACCGGCCGCGAGCTGGTTATCGCCGGTGATTTCGAGCTTTCCATATCCTTCAGCCCGTCGATCACCGCCGATGACATTAGCTTCGAGAACGCGGCGTGGGGCTCGCAAGACGAGATGCTGAAGCTCGGTCATGTCGAGGCCGAAGTTGAATTGTTCCCTATGCTGGTCGGTGACATCAAAGTGAAACGCCTCATTCTCGAAGATCTAGATGTGCTGGCCGAGACCAATGAAGACGGTATCGGCAATTGGCAATTTGAAGAGCGAAAGAAACCTGAAGAAGACGAGGAATTTGACGGCGGCGGCGATCTGCCGGTGATCGAGGATTTGCGCATCAACAATGCCCTGCTGCGCTATCAGGACGGCCAGACCGGGGAGCGCCACATGGTCATGATAAGCCGCGCCGAGGGCAGTTCGCAGGAAGGCGAGGACGTCGCTTTTACGCTTGAGGGTATTTGGAACAACAGCCCGATAGATGCCTCAGGCACGGTTGGTGCGGGGGATGAAGATGTCCCGCTCGCGTTGACGGTCGGGATGTTTGGCGCGGAGACAAAAATCAACGGCACGGTCGGCGACCCGGAAGAATTCGAGGATGTGAATTTGGATATCCGCATTGCCGGCGAGCGGCTCTCGGACCTGAACGTGATTGCCGGGTCATTCCCGCCGGTCGGCCCCTATACGGTGCAGGCCCATCTCAGCGACGGCGAGGATGATTCCTTTGTTCTCGACAATTTCCATGCCCGTATTGCCGAGAGCGACCTGGCCGGCACGCTCACCCTGTTCCAGGGCGAACGGCCGCGCTTGACAGCGGACCTTACCTCGTCGCGGCTCGATCTCGATGAGTTGCTGGCGGAAAATAAGGCCGCCGCCACGGCGGAAGCGGGAGACGCCGGGGGCGGGGGAGAGGCCGCCGCCGCTCAACAGGATTCCGAAGCACCGCGCATTTTCCCGGATGAACAGCTCGATCTGGCGGCGCTCAACGAGGCCGATGCGGATATCGTCCTCAGTGTTTCCGACCTGCGCTATGGCGGTTTGTCTTTGCGCGATGCTGTGCTCGGCGTGAAATTGGCCGGCGGTGTCCTGACACTCGACCCCTTGCAGGCGCAACTTGCCGATGGCTCTTTGGATGGCGCATTGGAATTGCACAGCCAAAGCCAGCCGCCCCGGCTGCGCACAAACTTAAACCTGTCCGAAGTTGATTTGGCAGCGATCAAGCCGCTGTTCGATCTCAGCGAAGTGGTCAATGGGCCGCTCGATCTCGGCGTCTCGCTTAGCGGCCAGGGCCGCACGGCGCATGAAATTGCCGCCACGTTGAATGGCCGGGTAGATATGCTGATCGGCGCCGGCACCATTCCCAATGAGTATGTCGACCTGATTGCCGCCGACCTGTTGCGCTTTATCGTGCCGGGCAGCGAAGAGACGGACGGCGCCCGGCTTAACTGTTTTGTCGCCCGTTTTGCCATTCGGAACGGTATCGCCATCAATGAGGCGCTGTTGTTCGATACCGCGCTGACGACGACGGCGGGCAAGGGGACAATTGATCTTGGCCGTGAAGTGGCCGACCTCACCGTTGTGCCGCGCCCAAAAGACCCGGCGCTGTTCAGCCTGGCCATACCTGTTGTCGTCGACGGGCCGTTGACCGATCTCAGTTACGATCTGAAGAAGGAAGATGCGCTGCTTGGCCTGGCCGGCAGTGTGCTGGGCTATGCGCTGCTTGGCCCGTTCGGCGTGCTGATTCCGATGGTGAGCGCCGGCACGGGAGATGAGAATCCTTGCGTAACCGCGCTCGAGCAACCCGCCGAGGAAGCGCGCCCGGCGAACCAGCCGCCGGAAACGCCCGAAGAGGCGGTCGAGGATATTGTCGACGACATCTTGGGTATCTTCGACTGATATGACAAAGAAGCGGATTTACACCAACGTCGATATAGAATGTGGCGCTGACGGCTTTACCGTTGGTTTGGATGGCAAACCCGTCAAGACACCGGCAAAGCAACCGCTCATCATCGCCAATCGGGCCTTGGCCGAGGCCGTGGCAGACGAATGGCGCGCGCAGGATGAAGAAATCCGCCATGAAACCATGCCGATGACGCGCTATGTCTGCACCGTGCTCGATCGGGTGACGCCGGGGCGCGCCGAAGTGATCGCCGAAACAGCCAAGTTCGCCGAGACCGATCTCCTGTGCTACCGCACCGAGGAGCCGCGCGAACTGGCGAAACGGCAATCCGCCGCGTGGCAGCCTCTGCTCGATTGGGCAGGTGAGCGCTATGACGCCGCGCTGGCGGTGACGGTCGGCGTGATGGCGATTGACCAGGATACGAATGCGCTGGCGCGCTTGCGCGAGGCCGTCGAGGCGGAGAATGATTTCACTTTGGCCGGCCTTCATATTGCGACCGCGATCAGCGGCTCGCTGGTTGTTGGATTGGCTTTGATGGAGAAAGAGATCGATGCCGAACGGGCGTGGCAAATCTCTCATATAGAGGAACATTGGCAATTGGAGCGTTGGGGCGAGGATGAAGAGCTGTCGGACCGGCTCGCGGCCTTGCGCCGGGAGCTTCAGGAAGCGGAGAATTTTATCGCGCTCGCCCGCGTCTAACGGCGAACTCACAAGAATCGGCACTTTCGGTATAAAATGCGCCCAACAGCCGTGATTCGCGGCGCCATAAGGGATGCGGTAGGGGACGGTCATGCACGACATCATCCGGCAATTGGAAGAGAAGCGGGCGGCGGCGCGCCAGGGCGGCGGCGAAAAGCGCATTGCCGCACAGCACAAGAAGGGCAAGCTGACCGCGCGCGAGCGCCTTGAACTGCTGCTCGATAGCGGCTCGTTCGAGGAATATGACATGTTCGTCGAGCATCGCTGCAGCGATTTCGGCATGGCCGGCAACAAAGTGCCCGGTGACGGCGTCGTTACCGGCCACGGCACGGTCAATGGCCGGCTGGTGTTCGTCTTCAGCCAGGACTTCACCGTCTTCGGCGGCTCGCTCAGCGAGGCCCATGCCGAGAAAATCTGCAAAATCATGGATCAGGCGATGAAGGTCGGCGCGCCGGTGATCGGCATCAATGATTCGGGCGGCGCGCGCATTCATGAGGGCGTCGCTTCGCTCGGCGGCTATGCCGAAGTATTCCAGCGCAATGTGCTGGCCTCCGGCGTGGTGCCGCAGGTCTCGGTCGTCATGGGGCCGTGCGCCGGCGGCGCGGTCTACTCGCCGGCCATGACCGATTTCATCTTTATGGTCGAGAACAGCTCTTACATGTTCGTCACCGGCCCCGATGTGGTGAAGACGGTGACGCACGAACAGGTCAGCCATGAGGAACTGGGCGGCGCCATCACCCATACGGCGAAATCGGGCGTTGCCGACCGGGCCTTTGGCGATGATGTCGAGGCGCTCGCCGAAGTGCGCCGCTTTATCGATTTCCTGCCCGCCTCGAACCGCGAAAAACCGCCGGCCTGGCCGACCGAGGACCCGCTCGACCGTCCCGAACCGTCGCTCGATACGCTCGTTCCTGCCGACCCGCAGAAGCCTTACGACATGAAGGAACTGATCGGAAAAATTGTCGATGAGGGCGATTTCTACGAGACCAAACCAAGCCACGCGCAAAATATCATCACCGGCTTCGCCCGCATGGATGGCCATACCATCGGCATTGTCGCCAATCAGCCAATGGTATTGGCTGGCTGCCTCGATATCGCCTCATCGCGCAAGGCCGGGCGTTTCGTCCGTTTCTGCGATTGCTTCCACATTCCGATCCTCACCCTGGTTGACGTGCCGGGCTTTCTGCCGGGTACCGATCAGGAGCATAACGGCATCATCACGCATGGCTCGAAACTGCTCTACGCCTATGCCGAGGCAACCGTGCCCAAAGTCACGGTGATTACGCGCAAAGCTTACGGCGGCGCCTATGACGTGATGAGCTCGAAGCATCTTAGGGGCGACGTCAACTATGCCTGGCCGACGGCCGAGATTGCCGTGATGGGTTCGAAAGGGGCGGTCGAAATCATCTTCCGGGGCGCGCTCGATGACCCCAAGGCGGTCGAGGAGAAGACCGAGGAATATCGCGACAAGTTCGCCAATCCGTTCATCGCCGCCCACCGCGGCTATATCGATGACGTGATCATGCCGCACAACACGCGCCGCCGGATAGGCCGCGCTTTCGCCATGCTGCGCAACAAGAAACTCGAAAATCCGTGGAAGAAGCACGGAAATATACCGTTATAAGGAAAGTGGCCGCTCGCCCATGTTCAAAAAAATACTGATCGCCAACCGGGGCGAAATTGCGTGCCGCGTCATGCGCTCGGCGCGCGCCATGAATATTGCCACCGTTGCCGTCTATTCCGAGGCAGACGATGGCGCGCTGCATATGCGCGAGGCGGATGAGGCCATCTGCATTGGCCCGCCGGCCGCTGCGGAAAGTTATTTGCAGATCGATAAAATCATTGCCGCCGTGCGCGAGACCGGCGCCGATGCCGTGCATCCGGGTTACGGCTTTCTCTCCGAAAATGCGGAGTTCGCCGATCGCCTGGCGGCGGAGGACATCGCCTTCATCGGCCCGCCGTCTTCCGCCATCGCTTCGATGGGCGATAAGATCGCGGCCAAGAAGGTGGCCGAGAAGGCGGGCGTGCATACCATTCCGGGCCACGGCGAAGCGATTGGCGATGCGGACGAGGCCGCCGCCATCGCAGCGGAAATCGGCTATCCGGTGATGATCAAGGCGGCGGCGGGCGGCGGCGGCAAGGGCATGCGCGTTGCCGCGTCCGAGGAGGTGCTGGCCGACAATATCGCTTCAGCCATTCACGAGGCGAGCACGGCGTTTGGCGACGGGCGTGTGTTTATCGAGAAATTCATCGAAGAGCCGCGCCATATCGAAATACAGATATTGGCTGACAACCATGACAATGTTGTTCATCTCGGCGAGCGCGAATGTTCGATCCAGCGCCGCCACCAGAAAATCATCGAGGAATCACCGAGCCCCCTATTGGACGAGGCGACGCGCGCCGCCATGGGCGCCGAGGCCTGCGCGCTGGCGCGCGAGGTGGGTTACAGCTCGGCCGGCACGGTGGAATTCGTCGCCGACCAGAAGCGCAATTTTTACTTTCTTGAGATGAACACCCGCCTTCAGGTCGAGCATCCGGTGACCGAATATGTCACCGGCATCGACCTGGTCGAACAGCAAATCAGGATTGCTGCCGGCGAAAAGCTTTCGCTTGGCCAGGACGATATCAAACAAAATGGCTGGTCGGTGGAATGCCGCCTCTATGCCGAGGATCCGGTACGCGGCTTCATGCCCTCGATTGGCCGGCTGGTGCGCTACCGTGAGCCGGCGGTAAGCGCCGCCGTGCGCGTTGATACCGGCGTGTTCGAAGGCGGCGAGATATCGATGTTTTATGACCCGATGATTGCCAAGCTGGTGAGCCACGGCAAAGACCGCGCCGCCGCCATTAACGCGATGCTGGGTGCACTCGACAGTTATCAGGTGCACGGCATATCGCATAATTTGACCTTCCTCTCGGCCATCCTCGGCCATCCGCGCTTTGCCGCCGGCAGTCTCAGCACGGCTTTTATCGAAGAGGAATATCCGGATGGTTTTGCGCCGCTTGCCGGCGCGGCGGAGCTGGCGGTGCTGGTCCCGGTTGCGGCGCTGATCGAAGCGCGCCACGCGACGCGGCGGGCAGGGGCGGCGACCAAACGCGAGTATACCGTTTCCGTCACCGACACTGACCATGAGGTGACGCTTGTTGAAGGTAAAACCGGCGCGACCGTCACCTGGCAGGGCCGGGAACAGCTTTTAGAAAGCGATTGGCGGCCGGGCGAGACGCTCTTTCAGGGCAGCCTGGATGGAAGCGAGATTTCGGTACAGGTCGCGCGCGATGGTTCAGCCATGCGCATGTCGTGGCGCGGCGCCGAAGTTGCGCTTTGCGTGCGCAGCCGGCGCGCGGCTGAGCTCGCGGCGCGCATGCCGAAGCGCGAGCCGATGGATCTCTCGCGCTTTCTGCTCTCGCCGATGCCGGGCCTGGTGGTCTCGATTGCCGTCAATGAGGGTGATGAGGTGCAGGCCGGGCAGGCGCTCGCCGTGGTCGATGCGATGAAGATGGAAAATGTGCTGCGCGCCGAGCGCCAGGGCGTGGTGGCGGAAATCAAGGTCGCCCAGGGTGACAGCCTAAGCGTCGATCAAGTCATTATGGAGTTTGCGTAAACGCCATGCCGGTTGTTCCCGAAGATGGCGAGGAAACGGCGCGCTGGGTTCGCATCCTTGGCGAAGTGCAAGGCGTTTGGTATCGCGGCTGGACCTGCGAGGAAGCGACCCGGCGCGGGTTAAACGGCTGGGTGCGGAACCGCAAGGACGGCAGCGTCGAGGCGCTGTTTGCCGGCCCGGCCTATACCGTCATGGAGATGATCGCCGCCTGCCGCATTGGGCCACCGGCGGCGAATGTGCGCTATATCGAATCGGAGATTGCAGAGATACCTGATCTCAACGGCTTTGAGCAACGCCCGACGGCCTGAACTATCCGCCGAAGCGGGCTTCAAACCTCTCTTTTAATATTGCATCGACCTCGGCCATGCTTGCCTTCACGCCGAGCGCTTCGAGCGACGTCACGCCATGCTCGGGAACGCCGCAGGCGATGATGCCGTTATAATGGCTGAGGTCGGGCGCGACATTGAGCGATATGCCGTGAAAGGAGACCCAGCGCCGCACGCGAATGCCGAGTGCGGCAATCTTGGCCTCGCGCCCGGCACCCAAATCGACCCACACGCCGACCCGTCCCTTGCGCCGCTCACCCGTGACGTCGAATTGCGCCAGGCTATCGATCAGCCATTGTTCGAGGTCGCGCACGAATTGATGCAGATCCGGCCCGCGCTTTTGCAAATCCAGCATCACATAGACAACTCTTTGACCCGGCCCATGATAGGTGTATTGCCCGCCGCGCCCGGTCTTGTGCACCGGGAAAGCATCGGCATCGAGCAGGTCGCTATCCTTGGCGCTGGCGCCGGCCGTATAGAGGGAGGGGTGCTCAAGAAACCACACCATCTCGGACGCCGTGCCGGCGCGAATTCCGGCAACGCGTACTTCCATGGCACTCACGGCATCCGCATAGGGCACCGGCCGGGGACTTGCCTTCCACTCGATGGCCGCAGAGGCGGCGAATTTTTGCTCTGGTCGGGGCAAGGCGACTCTCTTGGTTGTTTCCTGTCTCGATCGGTCCGGCAGTATAGCTGTTTCAATAATTCGGCGTCATGCGCGGCGCAGTCATATTCGGCTTGGAATTTGTCTTATCCGTGAATTGTATCGCTCAGATTTGCGTAATCGTCTTTGCGAAGCTCCTGGATTATTTCAGAAATTTCGTCGGAGCTGGCGCCCATTGAGTTCAGGGTTATGGCGCCAAGTTGAAGACTTGCCTCGAGGGCCTCCGGGACGGCTTGGGTTGCGCCCTCCGATTCCAGGCGGCGAACATGAAGCAAACCCCGCGCGCGAACGAATATCGGCAAATCCGGAAAGAATTCATGCAATGCCGCGACGACGCGGTCTGCCGTTGTGAGTTGGTCAACCGTAATGACGGCGCATTTCATTTGGTTCGCGCCCATAACTTTCAAAATTTCCCCCCGGCTCGCATCGCCAAAATATACGGGCAGGCTCTTGGCGCGGCAGGCCTGGATCCGGGCGGCATCCATATCGAGAGCGATAAAGGGAACGCCACCGGCTGAGAGAATTTTCGCCACTGTTTGGCCAACGCGGCCAAAGCCGACGATCAAAACGTGATCGTGCAGGTCTTCGATTATTTGGTCGACGCCCGCGACCGATGTTTTCTTTTGCCCCTCCAGGTATGCGGAGAATCGGCCGCCCATATAGGCCATGAGCGGTGTCGCCACCATTGTCAGGGTTATACCCGCAACAAGAATTTGCGCGGTGTCGGCAGGGAGAAGGCCGAGGGTGCTGGCGGCAATAAAGAGAATAAATCCGAACTCTCCACCCTGCGAAAGAATCAATCCGGTGCGAACGGAGATGCCCAGTGGCAATCTGAAGATTCGGCAAAGGACCGTTGTTATAATGCTTTTGCCGAGCAACAGGCCAATAACCAGAAGCGCAATTTTCTCAATTTCGTTCAAAATCAAATTGAGATCGATGGTCATGCCGACGGTCATGAAAAATAAGCCAAGCAGAATCCCGCGAAATGGCCGAATATCGGCTTCCACTTGATGCTTGTACTCTGTCTCGGACAACAGAAGACCGGCCAGAAACGCACCTAAAACTATCGATATGCCGGCAAATGACAATAGCCAGCCAGTCCCCAGGATAATGAGCAGCGTGGTTGCGACAAAAAGCTCGGAACTACCTGTTTCAGCGATAAATCGGTAGACCGGCCGCATGATCAGCCGCCCTATGCCGACAACCAGGATCAGCGCAACCGCCGCTTCCAGTATCGCCAGGCCCATGGCTGTAATAAAGGTTCCTTCTCCCTCGCCGAGCAGCGTCACCAGCAACAGGAAGGGCACGATGGCGAGATCTTGAAACAGCAATACAGCGAAGGAAATATTTCCGAATGTTGAGGTCCGTTCGCCCCTTTCGATCAGCAATTGAATAACGAACGCGGTGGAGGACAGCGCCAGACCGCAACCGATAATGATGGCCGCTTCCGTGGATACGCCGACAGACCAGGCGACACCGGCGATGAGGATTCCGGTGATGGCGACCTGCAACGCGCCAAGTCCAAATACATAACGGCTGAGCGAGCGCAGGCGCTTCATCGATAGCTCAAGTCCGATCATAAAGAGAAGAAATACGACGCCGAATTCCGCCAGCGCGTGGGCGCTCTCAGAATCTCTGATAATCGCCAACCCGTGTGGCCCGACAATGATGCCTGCCGCAAGGTAACCAAGCACCGGACTTGTCCGCAGGCGCTGGAAGACCGGCACCACGACAACGGCGGCCAGCAGAAATATCAAAACGTCGTATAGGAACTCCGAAGTGTTCAATCCGTCTCTCCAGATCGTGCGAGGTGTCCAGTGCGAGCGACCCATCTATTCGGTTGCCGGAGATGGGGTTTTATTGCTCGCTCGCGCAAGGCAATGACTTTCTTAATAAATAGGGACTGTAATGCAGCTGTCCATCTGGCACTATCGACAAATCTTATTTTGGATACCGTAGGGGGGATTTCATCATGGCGGACTATTTTGAGCGCTCGTTGATTTTGCACGAACAACTTCGCGGCAAGGTAAGCGTCCACAACAAGCTGCCGATCGGCAGCCGAGAGGATTTATCGCTCGCCTATACGCCGGGCGTCGCGCGGCCCTGCGAGGTCATTGCCGAGGATCCGGATCAGGCGCGGAAATTGACCATCAAGGGAAATTCGGTTGCCGTGGTGAGCGACGGCTCGGCCGTGCTCGGCCTGGGTGATATCGGCCCCAAGGCGGCACTGCCAGTGATGGAAGGCAAGGCGCTGCTGTTCCGTGAATTCGCCAAGATCGATGCCTGGCCGATCTGCCTCAACACCCAGGATCCGGCCAAGATCATCGAGACCTGCCGGCTGATCGAGCCGGTATTTGGCGGCATTAATCTCGAGGATATCTCCGCACCGCGCTGTTTCGAAATCGAAGACTCGCTGCAGGATCTCGGTATTCCGGTCTTCCATGACGATCAGCACGGCACCGCCATCGTGTTGCTGGCGGCGCTGATCAATTCGGCCAAGGTCACCGGCAAGAAACTCTCCGAGCTGCAGGTGATCATCAATGGCGCCGGTGCGGCGGGCTCGGCCATCGCCAAGCTCATTCGCGGCGTCGGTATCCCGCCGAGCGATATCGATCCGGTTGGCGACGTGATTATTTGCGATTCCAAGGGTGCCATCAGCCCCGACCGCGACGATCTCAACCCGTCGAAACAAGCGATGCTCGATTATACCAATGGCAACAAGCAGTCCGGCGGGCTCAAGGATGTGCTCAAAGGGGCGGATGTCTTTATCGGCGTATCGCGCGGCAATATCATCGGCGCGGACGATGTGAAGACCATGGCCAAGGATGCGATTATTCTCGCCATGGCCAACCCGACGCCGGAGATCATGCCGGAGGAAGCGCAAAAAGGCGGTGCCGCGGTGATCGGCACGGGACGCAGCGATTTTCCCAACCAGGTGAACAATGTGCTCGTCTTTCCGGGCATTTTCCGCGGCGCTTTGGATGCCAATTCTCCGGTCATCAATGGCGAAATGAAAGTGGCCGCGGCGGCGGCGCTTGCCGGCGATGTCGAGGAACCCACGGCGGAGATGATCCTGCCCCATCCGCTCGACCGTACCGTGGCGCCGACAATCGCCAAAAAGGTCCGTGCGGCGGCGAGGGAGAGCACTTAAAGGATATTGCCGGATATCGCGCTTCTCGGATGCAAGTTCCGCCGTCTTGGATATACTGCGGGCAACCGGACAGCTAATTCGAGGATTGTGAGATGTCGGAGGACTTAAAAGAGGCGGCGCTGGCTTTCCACCGTCAGCCCAAACCGGGCAAGCTGGAGATTCAGCCGACCAAGCCGCTCGCCAACCAGCGCGATCTGGCGCTCGCCTATTCGCCGGGCGTGGCCCATGCCTGCATGGAAATCGCCGACGATCCGGCGGATGCCTTCAAATATACCGCGCGCGGTAATTTGGTGGCGGTAATCAGCAATGGCACCGCCGTGCTCGGGCTGGGCTCGATCGGCGCGCTTGCCTCCAAGCCGGTGATGGAAGGCAAGGCTGTCCTCTTCAAGAAGTTCGCCAATATCGACGTCTTCGATATTGAACTGGATGAGCGCGATATCGATGCGTTTGTCGATACGGTGGTCCGCCTCGAGCCCACTTTTGGCGCGATAAACCTGGAAGATATCAAGGCACCCGAATGTTTTGCCATTGAGCGCAAACTGAAGGAACGCCTGAAAATTCCGGTGTTTCACGACGACCAGCACGGCACCGCGATTTGCGTCGCGGCGGCGACGCTGAATGGCCTCAGGATCATCGACAAGGAACCGGAAGACATAAAACTGGTGTGCTCCGGCGCCGGCGCCTCGGCGATGGCGTGTCTTGACCTGCTGATTGGCCTTGGCGTGAAGCTCGAGAATATCCGGGTTTGCGATAGCAGGGGCGTCATTCACAGCGGACGCAATGATCTCAATGTGGAGAAAACACGTTTCGCCGTTGATACGCCGGCGCGTGATATTGCCGAGGTCATGGCGGAGGCGGATGTGTTTCTCGGCCTGTCCGGACCGGGCACGCTCACCGCCGATATGGTCAAGGGCATGGCGCGCGACCCGATCATCCTGGCGCTTGCCAACCCGACGCCGGAGATCATGCCGGAAGACGCCATCGCCGTGCGGCCCGATGCGATCATCGCCACCGGGCGCTCGGACTATCCCAACCAGGTCAATAATGTGCTGTGCTTCCCGTTTATCTTCCGCGGCGCCCTCGATTGCGGCGCGACGGAAATTAACATGGAGATGAAACTCGCCTGCGTGCGCGCCATTGCCGATATCACCAAGGCGGAATCGAGCGATATCGTCGCCAATGCCTACGGCGATCATTCGCTGAAGTTCGGCCGCGATTACATTATTCCCAAACCCTTCGATCCGCGCCTGATCAGCACCGTGCCGGTGGCGGTGGCCGAGGCGGCGATGAAGAGCGGCGTTGCGACGCGCCCGATCGACGATATGACCGCCTATGGGCAGCAGCTCTTGGGCCAGATCTATCGTTCCGGCTATGTGATGAAAAGCGTGTTCGAACAGGCCAAGCGCGATGCCAAACGCGTCGTTTACGCCAATGGCGAGGAAGACCGGGTCTTACGCGCCGCCCAGCAGGCCATCGATGAGGGCATCGCGCGGCCGATCCTGATCGGCCGCCCGTTCCGTATTCAGGAAAAGATCGACAATTTGTCGCTGCGTTTGAAGATCGGCGAGGATGTGACGATCGTCGATCCGGCGAATTATGAAAAATACGATCACTATGCGCGTTCCTATCACGATTTGATGGGACGCGCCGGCGCCTCGCCGAAGACGGCGCGCATGGTGCTGCGCTCGCAGATCACGGTGATCGCCGCGATGATGGTGCGTCTCGGCGATGCCGACGCCATGCTCGCCGGGCCGGTCAGCCTCTACCGGCCGGAGCTGTTGCATGTGCTCGATGTGATCGGGCTGAAATCCGGCGTCATCGCCGCCGCCGCCATGCAGATGCTGGTTCTCGATAAAGGCGTCTACTTCCTGTCCGACACTCATGTGACCGAAGACCCGTCGCCCGAGGAAATCTACCAATCGGCGGTGCTGGCGGCGGAGCAGGTCAAGCGCTTCGGTCTTGAGCCGAAAATGGCGCTGCTCTCGGCGTCCAATTTCGGCAGTAACGATTTCGTCCAATCGGTAAAAATGCGTAAAGCCCTGCAGATTTTGCACGAGCGCGCACCGGCGCTTGAGGTGGAAGGCGAGATGCACGGCGATTCGGCGCTCAATCCGGACATCCGCAACGAGATGTTCCCCAATTCGCGCCTCAGCGGCCAGGCCAACACCTTGATCCTGCCCGACCTGACCTCGGCCAACATCGCCTACAATCTGGTCAAGACGCTCTCGAACGGCATCTCCGTCGGGCCGCTTCTGCTCGGCCTGTCGGCGCCGGCCCATGTCCTGCATGGTTCGGCAACCGTGCGCGGCGTCTTGAACATGACCGCCGTGGCTGTTGTCGAGGCGCAAACACGCTCGATCGAGCACAATATCGCCAGGGCGCTCGACGCCCAGGCCGGTTGATCGATCATGACAGATGGAGCGCCCAAAATAGAGGTGCTCCCCCAAGCAGGCGGTGAAGAAGGCCTTTATGCGCTGACCAATGCGCTGGTGCGGGCCGTGAGCGCGGCATTGCACCGGGGAGACGCGGATAATTTGCGCGTCTTGATCGCGCCCCTGCATGACGCCGATATCGCAGACCTGATCGAACGCCTGCGCGGCGACGACCGCGAGCAATTCATTGATCTCGCTGGCGATGCAGTGAGCGGCGAAGTGCTCGCCTTCATCGAAGACGATGTGCGCGAAGCGATCATCAACCGGCTCGATACCAGCAAGGTTGCCGAAGCGATCTCGGATCTCGACACCGACGACGCGGTCGCGGTGCTGGAAGATCTCGACCCGCCGCAGCGGCGTGAAATCCTCGAGGCCCTGCCGGATCAGGCGGACCGTATTGGCGTTGAGGAAAGCCTAACTTATCCCGAGAACAGCGCCGGGCGCTTGATGCAACGCGATGTTATCAGCCTGCCGGCATTCTGGACGGTCGGGCAGACCATCGATTTCATGCGCGAAGAAGAGGATTTGCCGGACGATTTCTACGAAATTTTCGTCGTCAATCCGCGCCAGGAGCCGATCGGCACGGTGCACCTCAATCGCCTGCTGCGCACCAGCCGGCCGATCCGCCTGCGCGATATCATGGAGCAGGAATTGCACGTTATTCCCGCCGATACGGATCAGGAAGAGGTCGCCTATGTGTTTGATCAATATGATCTGATCTCTGCTCCGGTGGTCGGCGCCAGCGGGCGCCTGATCGGTGTGATTACCGTCGATGACGTGCTCGATGTGGTTCAGGAAGAGGCGGAGGAGGATATTTTCCGCCTGAGCGGCGTGCACGAGGCGGATATCTACCGCGCCGCGCTGCAAACGGCGGGCGGGCGTTTCATCTGGCTGCTGGTCAATCTCGCCACCGCCATTCTCGCCTCGTTCGTGATTTATCAGTTTTCCGGCACCATCGATCAAATGGTGGCGCTTGCCGTGCTGATGCCGATTGTCGCCTCCATGGGCGGCAATGCCGGCACCCAGACGCTCACCGTCGCGGTGCGCGCCATTGCCACCAAGGATCTTTCGTTCGGCAACGCGCATCGGGTGCTGGGCAAGGAAACCATGGTCGGCCTGTTGAATGGTATTGTGTTCGCCGTTCTGACCGGCGGCGTGGCGGCGGCCTGGTATGAGGATACGGCGCTCGGTTATGTCGTCGGCGGGGCGATGATCATCAATATGCTGGTGGCCGGCATGTTCGGCCTGGTCATACCGGTGGTTCTGTGGCGTCTTCGTATCGACCCGGCGACGGCGGCCGGCGTGCTGCTCACCACCGTCACCGATGTGATCGGCTTCCTTGCTTTTCTTGGCCTGGCTGGCATGTTTCTGCTTTGAGATAAGAGGTAACGACAGATGGCGAGTATGATTCCCAATAGGTGGCCGGGCCTCAATTTCGGCCTCGGAGAGACAGCCGACATGATCCGCGATACGGTCGAGAGCTTCTCGGCGACGGAAATCGCGCCGCGCGCCGAGGAGATCGACCGCAGCAACGATTTTCCGCGCGATCTCTGGCCGCGCCTGGGTGAGTTGGGTCTTCTTGGCATTACGGTGGAGGAAGAACTGGGCGGCTCCGGCCTCGGTTATCTTGAGCATGCCGTTGCGATGGAGGAAATCAGCCGCGCCTCGGCCTCGGTCGGCCTCAGCTACGGCGCGCACTCAAATTTATGCGTCAATCAATTGCGCCGTAACGGCAACGACGCGCAGAAGCAAAAATTTCTCGCCAAATTGATCTCCGGCGAGCATGTCGGCGCGCTCGCCATGAGCGAGCCCGGCGCCGGCTCGGATGTAGTCGGTATGAGCACAAAGGCGGAAAAGAAGGGCGACCGCTATGTCCTGAACGGCAGCAAGATGTGGATCACCAACGGCCCCGATTCCGAAGTGCTGGTGGTTTATGCCAAAACCGATCCCGACGCCGGCAGCCGCGGCATCACCGCCTTTATCGTCGAGAAGGGCATGGCCGGCTTTAGTACGGCACAGAAGCTCGACAAGCTCGGCATGCGCGGCTCCAACACCTGCGAACTGGTGTTCGAGGATTGCGAGGTGCCGGAGGAAAATATTCTCGGTGAACTCAACAAGGGCGTGAACGTCCTGATGAGCGGGCTCGATTATGAGCGCGCCGTGCTTGCCGCCGGGCCGCTCGGCATCATGCAGGCCTGCATGGACTGCGTGCTGCCCTATGTGCATGAGCGCAAACAGTTCGGCAAACCGATCGGCGAGTTCCAACTGATGCAGGGCAAGATCGCCGATATGTATACGACGATGAATGCGGCGCGTTCCTATGTTTACACCGTCGCCCAGGCCTGCGACCGGGGCGAAACCAGCCGCAAAGACGCCGCCGGCGCCATCCTCTATGCCGGCGAGAAGGCGACCTGGATGGCGCTCGAGGCGATTCAGGCTTTGGGCGGCACCGGATACATCAACGAATCGCCGACCGGGCGCCTGCTGCGCGATGCCAAACTCTATGAAATCGGTGCCGGAACGAGCGAAATTCGCCGCATGTTAATCGGTAGAGAGTTGTTTAATGACACAGCATAAATAATTGTTATTAAGTTATAAAATATAAATGCTGCAATTGCTAAATAACTGGCGTGTAGATTTCGCATCTGCAACATAATAGAATGCGCGAAAGCGATGAAACTTTGACGGCGAGGGCAGGAATATGAGCGACGACCCAATTGTAATTGTTGGCATGGCGCGTACCCCCATGGGCGGATTTCAGGGCGATTTGCAGGCCGCGACAGCTTCCGAGCTGGGCGCGACCGCGATCCGCGCCGCGTTGGAGCGTGCCGGGCTCACGGGCGAGGATGTCGACGAAGTGGTGATGGGCAACATTCTTTCTGCCGGACAGGGGCAAGCGCCGGCCCGGCAAGCCTCCATCTGCGGCGGCATTCCTGATTCGGTCGGCTGCACCACCATCAACAAAATGTGCGGCTCGGGCATGAAGGCGGCGATGTTCGCGCATGACATGATCAGCGCCGGCACGAACGACATCATGGTCGCGGGCGGCATGGAAAGCATGAGCAACGCGCCCTATCTCCTCGACCGCGCGCGCCAGGGCTACCGCATGGGCCACGGCGAGGTGAAGGACCATATGTTCCTTGATGGCCTTGAGGATGCCTATGATAAAGGCACGCTGATGGGTGTCTTTGCCGAGGCGACGGCGCAGAAATACCAGTTCACCCGCGAGCAGCAGGATGAGTTCGCCATTACTTCGCTGACCCGCGCCCGCACCGCCATCGAAGACGGCTCGTTCGAAAGCGAAATCGCGCCCTTTACCGTTAAAACCCGCAAGGGTGAGACGGAAGTGACGCAAGACGAACAGCCGCCCAAGGCGAATTTCGACAAGATCCCCAAATTACGCCCGGCCTTCGCCAAGGACGGCTCGGTCACGGCGGCCAATTCAAGCTCGATATCCGACGGCGCCGCGGCGCTGGTGATGATGCGCCGCTCCGAAGCCGACAAGCGTGGCCTGAAGCCGCTCGGCATCATTCGCGGCCATGCCACCCACGCGCATGAGCCGGCCTGGTTCACCACCGCACCCGGCCCGGCGATTAAGGGCCTGTTGGACAAGGTTGGCTGGAACAAGGACGAGGTCGGCCTGTTTGAGATCAACGAGGCGTTCGCTGTTGTCAGCATGGCGGCGATGCGCGATTGCGATATCCCGCACGACAAGGTCAATGTGCATGGCGGCGCCTGCGCCCTCGGTCATCCGATTGGCGCATCCGGCGCGCGCGTGATCGTCACGCTGCTGGCGGCGATGGAGAAATATGGCGAGGACAAGGGCCTGGCCGCGCTTTGCATCGGCGGCGGCGAGGCGACGGCGATTGCCGTGGAGCGCGTGAGCTAAGCCGTGCCGGTTACGGTTCCGGCACGCCTCGGCAAAGCGTTGCGGCTGGACGCCGGCAAGAGCGTCAAACTCGTCAATACATATGGCTCGCAGGTGGTCGATACCTGGGCCTTCAACGCCGCCGACCTCAGTGAGTTCATGTCGATGGAGCATAGCCGCGCCGCGATTGGCGGCATCTTCCCCCATGTCGGCGACAGCATGGTGACAAACCGGCGCGCGCCGATCCTGACGCTTACCGAAGATACCTCGCCCGGCGTTCATGACACGCTGATCGCCGCGTGCGACCGTTACCGCTATGAGCAGCTCGGCTGTGAAGGCCATCACGATAGCTGCACCGACAATCTCGCCGCCGCGCTGGGTGAGCTGGGCATGGCACCGCCGGAAACGCCGGCGCCGTGGAACATGTGGATGAATATTCCGGTGGCCGAGGATGGCTCGGTGAGTTTTGAAGCGCCTGTTTGCAAGACCGGCGACTATGTTGTGCTGCGCGCCGAATGCGACGCGGTGGTGGTGTTTTCCTGCTGCCCGCAGGATATGCTGCCGATCAACGGTGCTGATTGTGTGCCCAAGGATTGCCATTTCGAAATATTGCCCTGAATACGGAGCCCCGCTATGAGCAGCAACGGAAGCCCTTTCCTGACCGAAGAACAAGGCATGATCCGTGACATGGCGCGCGATTTTGCCGCCAACGAGCTGGCGCCGAATGCCGCCGAGTGGGATCGGAATGGCGGCTTTCCCGAGGATATGTATAAGCGCATGGGCGCGCTCGGCCTGATGGGCATGATGGTGCCGGAGGAATATGGCGGCGGCGGCACCGATCACGTTGCCTATGCGCTCGCCATGGAGGAGATCGCCGCCGGCGATGTCGGCACCTCGACCGGCATGAGCGTCAATAATTCTCTGGTTTGCGCCGGCATTCTCGGCTACGGCTCGCAAGAGCAGAAGGATCGCTTCTTAAGGCCGCTGGCGCGGGGCGAAATGCTCGGCGCCTTTTGCCTGACCGAGCCGCACACCGGCTCGGATGCCTCGGCGCTCAAGACCCGCGCCGTGATGGACGGCAATTCCTACGTCATGAACGGCACCAAGCAGTTCATCACCTCGGGCTCGAAAGCGGATGTGGCGCTGGTGTTTGCCGTGACCGACCCGGAGGCCGGCAAGAAGGGCCTCAGCTGCTTCATCGTGCCGACCGACACCGAGGGCTATATCGTCGCCAGCCATGAACAAAAACTTGGCCAGCGGGCGCACGACACCTGCCAGATCGTGTTCGAGGATATGCGCCTCACGCCCGATCTGATGCTCGGCGATCCGGGCGAGGGTTATCGGGTGGCCCTATCCAACCTGGAAGGCGGGCGCATCGGCGTCGCTTCGCAGGCGCTCGGCGCGGCGCGCGCGGCTTATGAGGCGGCGCTTGCTTATGCGAAGGAGCGCGAGACCTTCGGCAAGCCGATTATCGAGCACCAGGCAGTGAGCTTCCGCCTCGCCGACATGGCGACCCAGATCGAAGCGGCGCGGCTGTTAACACACAATGCCGCGCGCCTGCGCGATGCCGGCCAGCCGTGCCTGAAGGAGGCTTGCATGGCCAAGCTGTTCTCTTCCGAAATGGCCGAACAGGTCTGTTCGGATGCGATCCAGACATTTGGCGGCGTCGGCTATCTCAATGATTTCCCGGTCGAACGCCTGTGGCGCGACATGCGGGTGTGCAAAATCTACGAAGGCACCAGCGACGTACAGCGCATCGTCATCAGCCGCGCCATCGCGGCGGAGTAGGGAAGGGGAGTTCAGCACATGGCGCAGGCGATAGATTTCTATTTCGATTTTTCCTCGCCTTATGGCTATCTCGGCTCACAGCGCATCGACGCCATCGCCGAGAAGCATAATTGCGCGGTCAACTGGCGGCCCTATCTGATGGGCGCGGTGTTCAAGCAACTCGGCACCGGCCCGTTGATTTCCCAGCCGGTCAAGGGACCGTACTCACGCCTCGATCTGGTGCGCTCGGCCCGGCTCTACGGCATCACTTTCAATATCCCCGATCCCTTTCCGGTCCATACCGTTGCTGCCTGCCGCGCCTACTACTGGGTGCAGGATACAGAAGGCGCCGAGCGCGCCAAACAATTGGCGCAGGCGCTCTATCGCGGCTATTTCATCGACAACCGCAATGTCGGCGACGCCGAAATGGTGGTTGAAACCGCCGCCGGACTCGGCATCGACGGCGAAGCGGTCGCCACCGCCCTGCAGGACGACGCCATCAAGGCGCGCCTGCGCACCGAAGTCGATGGCGCGCTGGAAAAGGGCGTGTTCGGCGCGCCGTTTTTCATCTATGGCGACGAACATTTCTGGGGCTGCGACCGCATGGACCATCTCGACAAATGGCTTGAGATCGGTGGCTGGTAGCAATCAGCGCTTGTGCCAGTCCTCGGTGAGCGGCTTGGCTGCGTTGAGTTCGCCATAGCCGCCGCCGAAGGTGCCGCCAAGGCCGGGTGCCATGTAGCGTGGGTCGAACGGTTCGCTTTCGGGCTGCCAGCGCACGTCGCATGAGACCCTGACAGGCAACTCAGGCGCGCGGTGGTCGAAGGCGCCGTGAATGAGGTTCATGCCGAACAGCATGACGTCGCCGGCGTTGATTTTTGCCGTTAGCAGGCGGGTGTCATGTGCTTGGGCGAATTTGGCGATATCGTCGCTCAACGTTGCCTGGCGTTGGCCGTTTGCCCGCGCCAAATCAAAACCCTCCATATCGTCGATATGCTCCTGCCAGCGGTGCGAGCCCTCGACGACATAGAGCGCGCCTTGCGCGAATTCGAGATCGCTTAGGCAAAGCCAGCAGGTGAGCACGCGCTCGGTGGCGCGGGTGAAGAAGGGATAGTCGCAATGGACGGCGGTGCCGCGCCCCGGGATGGCGACGCGGAGATAAATATAATCATGGCCGCGCGCCGGCTCGCCGAAGATGGATGAAATGGCGGCGGCCAAATCAGCGTCACCGGTGGCGGCGCGAAGGCGTGGCCCATCGCACACCGAGCGCAGAAATTCACCGGCATCGCCGGCAAGCTCGGCACGCCGGCTGGTGCCGCTGAAGGTCTCGTCCGGCAAGTTGACCTCGCCGACATCGGCAAGGCGCGTCAAAACCTCCTGGCGGGCGGAGAGTGCCGTGCCGAGCGGCACCACACCGCGCAGCAACAGATAGCCATGTTCGGCGAGTGCGGCACGCAGCGCCGCGCCGTCGCCGAGATGGGCGCTGGAATCGGTGAGCTCGCCGATCAGATCAGACGGAATAGGCCGGCCTTCCGATGTAAAGCCGGTCATCAAGCGCCGGCGTGTTGCAACACGCGCTCGATCAGCGCCGGGTCGGCATTGCCGCCGGAGAGGATCAGGCCAACCTTCTTGCCGGCCATTTGCGTTTTCTCCTGCAACAGCGCGGCCAAGGGTGCGGCGCCGGCGCCTTCGGTGAGATTGTGCGTATCGGTTAAATAATGCGCCATGGCGTCGAGGATTTCGTCGTCGCTCACCGTAACGATGCGTTCGGCGCCGGCGCGGATGATATCGAGCGCTTCGGCGACCGGCACGCGGCAGGCCATGCCGTCGGCCACCGTGTCGGCGCTATTGGTGCTGACCGGCTTGCCGGCCTCGAAGGAAAGCGCATAGGCGGCGGCGTTTTCGCTGACCACGCCGACGATCTTGGTTTTGATGCCGAGCGCATCGCGCGCCGCAATGGTGCCGCAGATGCCGGAGCCGAGGCCGATCGGCACATAAACGGTGTCGAGATCAGGTGCGGCAGTGAAGAGCTCAAGCGCATAGCTGGCGACGCCCTTGGCCAGTTCCATATCGAACGACGGGACAAGGGTCACGCCGTCGCCGCCGGCGAGCGTCATGGTGTGTTCGAGCGCTTCCTGAAAATCGTGGCCATGTTCGACCAGCTCGGCGCCGAAGGCTTGCATGGCGGCATTCTTGCCGGGTGAATTGCCTTCGGGCACGACGATTGTCGAATCGAGCCCGGCGCGGGCGGCGGCAAAGGCGATGCTCTGGCCATGATTGCCGCGCGTTGCCGCCAGCACGCGCTTGGTGCCGCCCTGGCGTTTGAGCGCCTCCATGTAAACCAGCCCGCCGCGCACCTTGAAAGCGCCGATCGGCGTGTGATTCTCATGCTTGACCCAGACTTCCGCGCCGGCGCGCTGGCTGAGGAGCGGCCAGCAAATCTGCGCCGTCGGGGTCATCGTCCGGTGGACCAACGCGGCCGCATCCTGCAGTTCGCTCAAATCGGGTAGTTTCATATTCCCTCCGGCACTTTGGTGGCCGCACTATAGACCGTATTCCCGGTGATGATCATGTTTGATTCATGTGTGTGGAGAGGTAATCTCAGGTGCTAGGAAGGATTCTCTCTATGGCGCTTTTGCCGAGCAAGGTCGATACGGGTTCAGACGAATTCACCGAAAATGCCGGGGTGATGCAGTCGCTGGTCAATGACCTCAACACTACTCTCGCCGGCGTCCATGATGGCGGCGGCGACAAGGCGCGTGCGCGTCATATTGAGCGCGGTAAATTGCTGCCGCGCGAGCGCATCCAGGCGCTGATCGATCCGGGCACGGAATTGCTCGAATTTTCCGCCCTGGCGGCGCACGGCCTCTATGACGGCGAAGTGCCGGCGGCGGGGATTATCACCGGCATCGGGCGTGTTGCGGGGCGCGACTGCTTGATTATCGTCAATGACGCGACGGTCAAAGGCGGCACCTATTATCCACTGACGGTGAAAAAACATCTGCGCGCCCAGGAAATTGCCGCCGTAAATCGGCTACCGTGCATTTATCTTGTCGATTCGGGCGGCGCCAACCTGCCGCATCAGGATGAAGTCTTTCCCGACCGCGATCATTTCGGCCGCATCTTTTTCAATCAGGCGCGCATGTCGGCCGCCGGAATTCCGCAAATTGCCGTGGTCATGGGTTCCTGCACCGCCGGCGGCGCCTATGTGCCGGCGATGTCGGACGAGACCATTATCGTCAAGGAGCAGGGCACGATTTTCCTCGGCGGCCCACCACTGGTGAAGGCGGCGACCGGCGAGGAGGTCACCTCCGAGGACCTTGGCGGCGCCGATGTGCACACGCGGATATCCGGCGTTGCCGATCATATGGCCGAGAATGACGGTGAGGCGCTGGAGCGCACACGCGGCATTGTCGCCCGCTTGAATGGCACGGACAGCGGCGCGGCGGAGACGATTGAAACCGTGCCGCCGGTCTATGACGCCAAGGAAATTTACGGCATCGTGCCGACCACTCTCCGGCGTATGTTCAATGTACGCGACGTTATCGCGCGCATTGTCGACGGCAGCGAATTCGATGAATTCAAGGCGCGTTACGGCAAAACCCTGGTCACCGGCTTCGCCCGCATCGACGGTCGCCTGGTCGGTATCTTGGGCAATAACGGCATTCTGTTCTCTGAATCGGCCCTCAAGGGCACGCATTTTGTCGAACTGTGCTGCCAGCGCGGCATTCCCTTGATATTCCTGCAAAACATTGTCGGCTTCATGGTTGGCAAACGCTATGAGCAGGGCGGCATCGCCAAGGATGGCGCCAAGCTGGTGATGGCCGTCGCCTGCGCCAACGTGCCGAAATTCACCGTCGTGATCGGCGGCAGTTTTGGCGCCGGCAATTACGGCATGTGCGGCCGCGCCTATGATCCGCGTTTTCTCTGGATGTGGCCCAATGCGCGGGTTTCGGTAATGGGCGGCGAACAGGCGGCGAGCGTGCTGGCGCGCATCCGCCGCGACCGCATCGAGGAAGAGGGCGGCGACTGGCCGGAAGAGGAGGAGGCCGAATTCAAGGCGCCGATCCTTGAGCAATATGATACCCAAGGACAGCCCTATTATTCTTCCGCCAGATTGTGGGATGATGGCGTTATCGACCCGGCGGATACCCGCGCCGTGCTCGCCCGCGGGCTGGCGGCAGCGGCGAATGCGCCGGTTGTGAAAACAAAATTTGGCATATTTAGGATGTAAGCACATGGCTGAAGGAACAGTTCTTGTTACCGTGGATGCCAAAGGCGTGGCCACCGTCACGCTCAATCGTCCCGAGATGCACAATGCGTTTGACGAAGACACCATCGCCATATTGACGCGCGAATTACGTGCGCTCGGCGATGATGAAGATGTCCGTCTGGTGGTGTTGAACGCGCGCGGAGAATCCTTTTGCGCCGGCGCCGATCTCAAATGGATGAAGCGCACGGCGGAGTTTAGCGAGGCGGAAAATCTGCACGACGCCAGTGCCCTGGCCGAGCTGCTGCTCGTGCTGGATACCTTGTCAAAGCCCACACTTGCGCTGGTTCAGGGGCCGGCCTATGCCGGGGGCGTCGGGCTAACATGTGCCTGCGATATTGCCATCGCCGCGCGCAGTGCGAGATTTGCCATTACCGAGGTGAGGCTCGGGCTCATACCTGCGGTGATCAGTCCGTTTGTCATCAACGCCATCGGCGAAAGCCGGGCGCGGCGCTATTTCCTCACCGGCGAGCGTATTCATTCTGCCGAAGCCGAACGCATCGGCCTGGTGCATGAAGTGGTGCCGGATGAAGCGCTCACCGTGCGCGGCGAAACGTTCGTCAAAATGCTTCTGCAAGGCGGGCCGCACGCACAGACCGAAGCCAAGGCATTGATCGCCGCCGTGCATGGCCGCCCGCTCGACAATGACATGCTCGTCGATCTGGCCAAACGCATCGCCCGCGTGCGCGTCTCGGATGAGGCGCAAGAGGGCATGGGGTCGTTTTTGGAGAAGCGGAAACCAAGGTGGCAATAATTTTTCACGGTCGTTATCGCTGATGGCGTTACATCTCTTAAAACTCGCTGTTGGCATCGAGAATATCGGTCATTTGCGCGAAGTGCAGGCGCGCCGCCTCGTCGAAAATGGTGATTTGCGTCATATCACCCGTTTCATGCCGCGCCGCGCCGAGCAGGTGTTGGAAGGCGGCTCGCTCTATTGGGTGGTGCGCAACATCATCCGCGTGCGCCAGCGCATTCTTGATCTCAAGCTGGTCACCGACAATGAGAGCGGCAGCACAAAGTGCGCCTTTATTCTCGATCCGGAGCTGGTTCTGACCATTCCGGTGCGGCGCCGCCCGCATCAGGGCTGGCGTTATTTCGAGGCCGACAGCGTGCCGCCGGATCTCGGCTCCTCGTTGCAGGAATATGCCGATATGCCGCCGGAAATGATGGCGGATTTACGCGCGCTCGGTTTGATCTGATCTTCCGCGCCGCACGTTTCATGCTAGTCTTCAATTACAAATATAACAGGGGGAGCGACTCACATGGCCGACAATAACTGGCGCATCACAGGCGACTATTTCGAGACTTGTAATTGCGATTATCTTTGCCCGTGCATCTACACCAACATGATGGCGCAGCCGACGCATGACACCTGTATTGCCGCCATTGCCATGCGGGTGAATGACGGCGCCTTCGACAATATCGATCTTGCCGGCGTTGCCTTTATCATTTGCATCAGTGTCGATGGCCCGATGGCCAACGGCAATTGGACCGTGGGTTTGATCATCGATGACAAGGCGAGTGACGAACAGGTCGGTGCGGTCGGGCAGATTTGCTCGGGCGATTTCGGCGGGCCGATGGAGCTTGGCAAAGCCCTGGTCGGCAATTTCGCCGGCATCGAGCGTGCCGCGATTGAGATCGACAAGCAGGACATGTCGTTCAGCGTCAAGGCCGGCAATCTGTTTTCCAATGCCGCCGAGGCAACCGCCAGCGCGCATGATCCGAAAGTGCCGATCCATATCGACGATACCGCGCACCCGGCCAACAAGCGCCTTGCGCTGGCGGTCGGCACGGAGAGCCACATGCATGCGTTCGGCATCAATTGGGATGATGCCGAGGGCGGGCATAATGGCCATTTCGCGCCGTTCGACTGGTCGCCGGCGTAAGTGCCTGCCGTGAGCTATACCGAGTGGAGCATCAAGGGGCCGGACTTTGGCAGTTGCAATTGCGCCTGGGGCTGCCCCTGCCAGTTCAATTCGCCGCCGACAAATGGCGATTGCCGCGGCATGGCGGCGATGCATATCGAGGAGGGTTTTTTCGGCGATGTCAGGCTCGATGGCCTCAATTGGGTGAGCCTTTACGCCTGGCCGGGTGCTGTGCATGAAGGCGGCGGCGAACATCAATCGATCATCGATATCCGCGCCAGCGAAGAGCAGCGCGCCGCCATGCTGGCGATCAAAAGCGGCCGGCACAGTGTGCCGGGCGCCACCGTGTTCGATGTTTTTGCCAGCGTTACCGACACCACCCACGAGCCGATTTTCGCTGCCATCGAGTTTGAAGTCGATGTCGCCGCCCGGACGGCGCGGGTGATCGTGCCGGGGCTGATCGAATCCATCGGCGCGCCGATCCGCAATCCGATAACGGGAGACGAGCACCGGGTGCAGATCGCCATGCCGCATGGCTTCGAATTTACCGAAGCCGAGTGCGGTAGCGGCACCAGCAAGAGCAGCGCCGCCGTGAAGCTCGATTTCGCCGATAGCTACGGCCAATTCTCAAATATCCACCTCACGCCGCGAGGCCCTGTGAGCTAGCGGGCGGCGGGGCAAGACATGGACGGTATTTTTGTCGATATATTGAAGCGCGACAGATGGGTGGTTCTGACCAGCTTGCTCATCGTGGCGGCGCTCGCCTGGGCCTATTTGATCAATATGGCGCTCGATATGAGCGACATGGGCAATATGGGCGCCATGGCTGGGCAGATGAAGCCGTGGACGCTTCAAGACGGTATTCTGATGTTCGTCATGTGGGCGATCATGATGCTGGCCATGATGCTGCCGAGTGCGGCGCCGATGATTCTCATCTTCGCCCGGGTCAACAGCAATCAGCGCGACAAGGGCAATGCCTATGTGCCGACGATTATCTTCGCCGCCGGTTACATCATTGTCTGGACGGTGTTTAGCCTGTTCGCCACGGCGGCGCAGTGGGGGCTGCAACATGCCGCGCTGTTGTCGCCGGGCATGGTGAGCACCAGCGTTTATCTCGGCGGCGGGCTGTTCATTGCCGCCGGCATTTATCAATGGACGCCGTTGAAACAGGCCTGTCTCAAACATTGCCGCTCGCCGCTCGAATTCATCATGCACCATTGGCGGCCGGGGACGCGCGGCGCGCTTCGCATGGGATTGGGTCATGGCGCCTTTTGCCTCGGTTGTTGCTGGTCGGTGATGGCGCTGCTTTTTGTCGGCGGCGTGATGAATTTGATTTGGGTCGCGGTCATCACCATATTTGTCGCGGCGGAGAAAATGTTTCCCCACGGGCCTTGGATCGGTCGCATCACGGGATGCGCGATGATTGCAGCCGGAATCTATCTTATGGCCTAATAGGGGCCTGCCCTGGCCCGAGGACCGGCGATGGACAAAATTTCGCAATCGCGCGCCGCCATAGCCGCGCTTTGCTACGCCGATGAAGCGGAATGCGTAAAGCGCATGCTGCCGCGCGCCGAATTGCCGCGCGATGCCGAACTGCGTGCCGGCGCCCGTGCCCGCAAGCTGGTCGAGGCGGTGCGCCAACATGAACGGGAAGCCGGCGGCCTCGATGCTTTTTTGCAGGAATTCGGCCTCGACACCGAGGAGGGCGTGGTGCTGATGTGCCTCGCCGAAGCCTTCCTGCGCATTCCCGACGAGGAGACCGCGAATCTCCTGATCCGCGACAAGATCGGCGGCGCCGCCTGGGAAGACCATCTCGGCGGCAGTGAATCGCTCCTGGTCAATGCCTCGACCTGGGCGCTGATGCTGGGCGGGCGCGTGATGCGCTTGCACGAAGCTTCCGGCAGCCAGCCCTGGCAAACGGTGCAGAAGGCCGTGGCGCGGGCGGGCGAGCCAGTGATTCGCCAGGCCGTCACTCAGGCGATGCGCATCATGAGCCGGCAATTCGTCATGGGCCGCGATATCGAGGAAGCCATGGCGCGGGCGCATGAGAGCGAAAGGGCCGGCGTGCGTCACTCCTTCGACATGTTGGGCGAGGCGGCGCTTACCGCCGAAGATGCGGATAGATATTTTGCCGCCTACCGGTCCGCGATTGAGGCCATTGGCTCCGCGACAGGCGATACAGTGGATATCTTCGCGGCGGACAGCATCTCGGTAAAACTCTCGGCCCTGCATCCGCGCTTTGAATATGCCAAGGGCGCACGGCTGGAAGCGGAGTTGGCGCCGCGCCTGATGGAATTGGCCGAAGTGGCGCGCCAATATGGCGTTGGCCTCAGCATCGATGCCGAAGAGGCGGAGCGGCTTGAACCAACGCTCGATATGTTTGCTGCCGTCTATGAGTCGCCCGCGGTGGCTGGTTGGGAAGGTCTCGGGCTCGTCGTGCAGGCCTATCTGAAACGCGCCCCGGCGGTTATCGATTGGCTCGCCGAGCTGGCCCGGGTGGGTGGGCGGCGCATACCTGTCCGCTTGGTCAAGGGCGCCTATTGGGATAGCGAAATCAAGCACGCCCAGGAGCAGGGATTGCCGGGCTATCCGGTTTATACGCGCAAGGCGGCGACCGATATTTCTTATATTGCCTGTGCCCGGCGGCTGTTGAATCTGGGCGAATTATTTTATCCGCAATTCGCGACGCACAACGCGCGCACTCTTGCCACTGTCGCCGAGCTTTCCGGCGCCGAGGTGGTGGCGTTCGAATTTCAACGCCTGCACGGCATGGGCAAGGCGCTCTATACCGCCCTCGGTGAAGAGGAAAAAATGTCGGCGCCGTGCCGGGTCTATGCCCCGGTCGGCAGCCACAAGGATCTGTTGCCCTATCTGGTGCGCCGCCTGTTGGAGAACGGCGCCAACACCTCCTTCGTCAACCGCCTGGCCGATGATGCCGCGCCGATCGACGATGTTATTCGCAGTCCCGCAAGCATTCTCGGGCCGGAGGTGTATCAACCTCATCCCGGCATTCCGCTACCGGCCCGCCTGTTCGCGCCCGAGCGCGAAAACTCCGCCGGCGTTGATCTCTCCGATAAGGCCAGTCTCGCGCCGCTGTTGGCCGGCATCGAGGATGCGCTCGGCGAGGCATGGACGGCGCGGCCGATTGTCGGTGGCGATGAGCTTGACGGCACGCCGCTGCCGGTGCTCGACCCAAGCGATCAGCGCCGCCATGCCGGAACGGTGGCCGAAGCAGGCGAGAGCGCGATCCAGCTGGCGGTAACGGCGGCGCGCGCGGCGTTTCCGGACTGGTCCGGTGCTTCGACTGAGTTGCGCGCCTCCGCTTTGGAGAAATATGCCGAGCTGCTTGAACTGCGCCGCGCCGAGGCAATGGCGCTTTGCATTCGCGAGGCGGGCAAGACCATTCCAGACGCCTTGGCGGAGGTGCGCGAAGCGGTCGATTTCGCGCGCTACTACGCCGCCCGGGCGCGGGCCGATTTTTCCGCGCCGATCCATCTTCCCGGCCCGACCGGCGAGGACAACCATATTTCGCTCGCGGCGCGCGGTGTCTTTGCCTGTATCAGCCCGTGGAATTTCCCGCTCGCAATCTTCAGCGGCCAGGTGCTGGCGGCGCTTGCTGCCGGCAATGCGGTGATCGCCAAACCGGCCGAGCAGACGCCGCTGATCGCCGCCTTCGCCGTCCGCCTGATGCACCAGGCCGGTATCCCTGAAAATGTCCTGCATCTGCTGCCGGGCGCCGGCGCCAGCGTCGGTGCGGTGCTGGCGGGGCATGAAGATATCGCCGGCGTTGCCTTTACCGGCTCGGAGCAAACCGCGCGGCGGATCGCGGGTTCTCTCGCTGCCAAACCGGGGCCGCTGGCGCCGCTGATCGCCGAGACGGGCGGGCAGAATGTCATGATCGTCGATTCCAGCGCGCTAATAGAACAGGCCGTGGGCGACGCCGTGATCTCCGCCTTCTCCAGCGCCGGGCAGCGCTGTTCGTGCCTGCGCGTGGTATTCGTCCAGGAGGAAATCGCCGCCGCCTTTATCACCATGTTGGGCGGCGCCATGCAGGAAATCGAGCTTGGCGACCCTAATCTCCTGGCCACCGATGTCGGGCCATTGATCGATGGCGCGGCGCTCGGCGTGATGCAGGCGCACACGGCGCGGATGGATCGCGAGGCGACCTTGCACAGCGTCACGCCAATGCCGGAAAGCCGCGAATTCGGTTTTCATTTCGCGCCGCGCGCCTTCGAGATAAGTAATCTCTCCTTGTTGCAAGGCGAGATATTCGGCCCGATTCTGCATATCGTCCGTTACAGTTCGGACCAGCTCGATGCCGTGGTCGACGCAATTAATCAAACCGGCTATGGCCTCACGCTCGGTATT
The DNA here is from genome assembly GCA_964429775.1 of uncultured Rhizobiaceae bacterium. GTDB lineage: Bacteria > Pseudomonadota > Alphaproteobacteria > UBA828 > UBA828 > PTKB01. Next base: position 15,393 of record CAYSDJ010000017.1, on the reverse strand, counting down.
CAAAGCCGCATTGATTCGACGATCGAGCGGATCGTTGCGCGCGTGCGCGTCGGGAATGTATATGTGAACCGCAATATGATCGGCGCCGTTGTCGGCGTTCAGCCGTTTGGCGGCGAGGGACTTTCCGGCACCGGACCGAAAGCCGGCGGGCCGCGCTATTTGCACCGCTTCGCCACCGAGCGCACCGTGACGACAAATACCGCTGCCAGCGGCGGCAATTTGCAACTGCTTTCCCTCGACGATGACCCAACGCGCGAGGGCAACCTAGATTAATGAGAGAGGTTACTCTGTGAGCGATAACGTTAAGCCCATTCCCCTGATCATCGATTGTGATCCCGGACAGGATGATGCCATTGCCCTGATGCTGGCCATGGCGTCGCCGGGCGAGTTGGATTTGCTCGGTGTGTCGGCCGTTGCCGGCAATGTGCCGCTGGTGCTTACCGAAGCGAATGCGCGGAGCATTCGCGACGTCGCGGGGCGCTCGGAAATACCTGTCTTTGCCGGCTGTCCGCGGCCGATGGTGAAGGTACTCGAGACGGCGGAATATGTGCATGGCAAAAGCGGCATCGACGGCGCCAACCTGCCGCAGCCGAGCCGCCCGGTGGAGGAGACGCATGCCGTCGATTGGCTGATCGATACCTTACGCCAAGCGGAGACACCCATAACGCTTGCCACATTGGGGCCGCTCACCAATGTCGCCATGGCGATCGTCATGGCGCCGGATATTGTCGAAAATATTAGCGAACTGGTGTTGATGGGTGGCGCGCTGTCGCTCGGCAATATTACACCTTCGGCTGAGTTCAATATTTATTCCGACCCGCACGCGGCGCATATCGTTTTTGAAGCCGATCTCAAACTGACCATGATCGGGCTCGATGTGACCCACCAGGCGCGCGCCAATCCGGCGCGTCTTGAGGCGATCCGGGCGATCGGCAATCCGGCTGCAAATTCGGTCGCCGGCATGCTTGATTTTTACGGTGCCCAATATATCGCCACTTTCGGTGAAGGCGCGCCGCTGCACGATCCTTGCGTTATTGCCTATATTCTCCGGCCCGATTTGTTCACCGGCCAGGATATGCGAGTCGATATCGAAATCGGCAGCCCGCTCACAATCGGCCGCACGGTGTGCGATCTGCATGACCGTGCCGGGCGTCCGGCAAATGCCCATGTGGTGGAAACAATCGATTCGGATGGCTTCTTTGACCTTCTAAACGAACGTTTGGCGCGCCTACCCGAAATTAACTAACCCTCTGAAGTTGTTCGCCAAAGAAACGCTTTCTTAACCAATTAAGCGGCATTATGGGGTCCTGCGGAGTGGAGAACGCTAGTTCCCGAGCCGCTGGAAAGGCGAACTAACTACAGCCCGGCCCCGGAAAGGCCGAGTGCGTGAAGGATCGAGTGACATGGAAAACCCAAATGTCTTTGAAGTTCAGACCCTCAAAGACGGCCGCTGGATGATCGAGCAGCGTTGCCGCAGTGAAGATGAAGCTGTTGCGGAAGCAAAGGATCTGTTTGATTCGCGCCACTTCAAATCAGTAAAGGTGGTTAAAGAGGCTTTCGACCAGGCAGCCAAGCTCTATCGTGAGACGACAGTATTCAGCTTGCCTGATGCGAACGGTGGCCCAATGGTAACCGAGCCCAAGGTGGCGACGCCAACGCCTTCCAGGCCAGCGAAAAAGAGAGTGGTCAAGCCGAAGAAGAAGTCGTTGCTCGACTTTTTCCGCGAATAAGCGGCCAATCTCGGCGTGATAATCGCCGGGATTGGTTGGATACAATCTCGTTGGGGCGCCGCATTATGCGGTGCCTTTTGCGTTGTCCGCAGAGATGTTCTCTTTTTTTCCCAATGCCGCTAGACTCCGGCACGGAAAAGAGAAATCGAAATGCCACAACGCAAAAAGGGCCTGCCGGCGGCGGGCCAGAGCAATACATCGGATATCGATAACTTCCTGCGCAAGGTCGCGGCCACCGCGCCGCCAGCCGCAGGCAAGGGCCGGGGCCGTCTGCTGTTCGCCATGGATGCGACCGCCAGCCGCGAGCGCAGCTGGGACCGGGCCTGCCAAATTCAGGGCGAAATGTTTGCCGAGACCGCGGCCCTTGGTGGCCTGTCGGTTCAGTTGGTTTATTACCGCGGCTTCAACGAGTTCCGCGCGACCAAATGGCTGAGTAGCTCGAAGCGCCTGGTTCGCCATATGAGCGCCGTCTATTGCCTCGGCGGCCACACGCAGATCCGCAAAGTACTCAAACACGCGATCCGCGAATGCAAGGCGGAGCGCCTGGGCGCGCTTGTCTTTGTCGGCGACGCGATGGAAGAGAATGTCGACGATCTCTGCGCGCTGGCGGGCGAGCTGGGCCTGTTGAAGGTGCCGGCTTTCATGTTTCACGAAGGCCATGAGCGCGAGGCCTCGCTGGCATTCCGCCAGATTGCCCGGCTTTCCGGCGGCGCCTATCTGCAGTTCGATGCCAACAGCGCGGCCCAGCTCAAAAGCCTGCTCTCGGCCGTTGCCGTCTACGCGGCGGGCGGGCGGCGGGCGCTGGCCGATTACGGCAAACGCGAGGGTGGCGCGGCATTACAGATTTCGCATCAAATCAAGTAAACTCCAGATTCGGCAATCCATCCGGAGGAACGCGCTAATCCATGGTGCAATATCTTATTCTCGGCGTCGCCCTGCTGGTGGCGGTGGTCCTCATAGCGCGCTGGTTCGAAAGCGCTAATCCATCGCGCCTGGCCAAAGCGCTGAAATGGGGTTTTCTCGGCCTTGGCGGCCTGGTGGCGATCTATTTCGGCGTCACCGGCAAGATTCAGTTGGCGATGATCCCGCTCGCGCTCACTTTCCTGCCGCTTCTCATTCGAGGCATGCGCGGCGCGGCGGCGGCGCGGCAGGGCGGCACGCCCTCGCCGGGCAAGCAATCCGAGGTCGAAACCGCCTATCTCAGAATGTATCTCGACCACGACACCGGTGAGATGGCGGGTACGGTCCTGCGCGGCGATTATGCCGGGCGGGAATTGGACGAGCTATCCCAGGCGCAACTGGTCGATCTCCTGAACGAGTGCAAAGCCTATGACGAACAGTCGGCGCGGCTGATTGAAAGCTATATGGAGAGGCGGTTCGGCGAAGGTGCGGAGGAAGAGGAAAGCAGCTCTTCAAGTCACTCTTCGCGGCGGCGCGCGTCACGCCAGAGCGCTAATTCAATGAGCCGGAACGAGGCTTATGAGGTTCTCGGGCTCGAGCCCGGCAGCAGCGAAGCGGAGATTCGCGACGCACACCGCAAATTACTGCTCAAAATACACCCCGACCAGGGCGGCTCCGATTATTTGGCGATGAAGATAAACCAGGCCAAAGAGGTATTGCTCGGCGGTAAATGAGCGTCCTGGCAAAGGCGATGCGCAGCTTGCCGAATGGCCAAAAAAATGAGACACACAGCGCAATCAAGGCGCTGCTCGGCGTTATTCTTTAGGAAAGCGAATTGAATGGTTAGGCCCGTCAAGAAGGCTGTTTTTCCGGTTGCCGGCCTCGGCACCCGTTTTTTACCGGCAACCAAGGCGGTGCCGAAGGAAATGCTGCCGATCGTCGACAAGCCGCTCATTCAATATGCGGTCGAAGAAGCGGCCGCGGCGGGGATCGAGGAGTTCATTTTCGTCACCGGGCGTGGCAAGGGTGCGATCGAGGATCATTTCGACCATTCCTACGAATTGCAGGTGGAAATGGCGGCACGCGGCAAGACGGCCGCGGTGGAAGAGCTGAAAAGCCTGATCCCGCCCGCCGGCGCGCTATCCTACACCCGCCAGCAGGAGCCGCTTGGTCTCGGCCATGCGGTTTGGTGCGCGCGCGACCTCGTTGGCGATGAGCCTTTCGCGGTCTTTCTCGTCGATGAGCTGGTGCTGTCGCGAAAGCCGTGCATGGCCCAGGTGGTCGATCTCTATAACCAGCGCGGCGGCTGCATATTCGCACTCGCCGAAGTGCCGGACAATGAGACCAATAAATACGGCATCGTCGATGTCGCCGCCGATGATGGCCGGGTGATCGATATCCAGGGCATGGTGGAAAAACCCGAACCGGCGGTAGCGCCTTCAAATCTCTGCATCATCGGCCGCTATGTGTTGCAGCCCGAGGTTTTCGACTATCTCGGGCGCATGGAGCGCGGCGTTGGCGGCGAAATTCAGTTAACCGATTCCCTGGCCAAGCTGATCGGTGACGATATTCCCTTCCATGGCCTGCGTTTCGAAGGCCGGCGCTTCGATTGCGGTGGCAAGGCCGGTTTTCTTCAGGCCAACATCGCTTTTGCCTTGGAGCGCGACGATCTTCGTGACGAACTATCGGAGTTCTTGAAAAACCCGTCTGGCTCGATCTAACTTCAATAAGAACAACAGGATATCACCATGCATGTCGCCATGATTGGCACCGGCTATGTCGGCCTCGTTTCCGCCGCTTGTTTCTCTGAATTCGGCGTCGACGTCATCTGCGTCGATAAGGTCGCTGAAAAAATTGAGGGATTGAAGGCGGGCAAGGTTCCGATTTTCGAACCCGGCCTGGAAGATTTGGTCACGCACAATGTCAGCGCCGGGCGCTTGAGCTTTACCACCGAGATATCCGAAGCAGTGCCGCAGGCCGATGTGGTCATGCTGGCGGTCGGTACGCCGAGCCGGCGCGGCGACGGCCATGCCGACCTGTCCTTTGTCTATGCCGCGGCGGAAGAGATCGCCGATGCGATGAACGGCTACACCGTGGTGGTGACGAAATCGACGGTGCCGGTCGGCACCGGCGACGAAATTTCGCGCATTATCCGCGAACGCCGCCCCGATGCGGAATTCGATATCGTCTCCAATCCGGAATTTCTGCGCGAGGGCGCGGCGATCAGCGATTTCATGCGCCCCGACCGCGTTGTTGTCGGCGTCGAGACCGAGCGCGCCAAGGCGCTGATGGCGGAGCTCTACCGGCCCCTGTTTCTGATCGAGACACCGGTGGTCTTTACCAGCGTCAAAACCGCCGAACTAATCAAATACGCCGCCAACACCTTTCTTGCCACCAAGATCACCTTTATCAATGAGATTGCCGATATTTGCGAGGAAATCGGCGCCGATGTGCATGATGTCGCCAAGGGCATCGGCCTCGATGGCCGCATCGGCAACAAATTTCTCCATCCCGGGCCGGGCTATGGCGGCTCGTGTTTTCCCAAGGATACGCTCGCTTTTGTCCGCATCGCGCGCGAGTGTGGCGCGCCGAGCCATATCGTCGAGGCGGTGGTCGATATCAATGAGAAACGCAAAGCGAAAATGGCCAAGAAAATCGTCCAGTCGTGCGGCGGCAGTGTCGATGGCAAGACCGTTGCCGTGCTCGGCGTGGCGTTCAAGCCGAATACGGATGATGTGCGCGACAGCGCCAGCCTGACCATTCTTCCCAAGTTGCAGGAGAAAGGCGCTACCGTCCGCGCCTACGATCCGGAGGCGATGGAGGAAGCGAAACCGCTGCTGCCCGGAATCGATTGGCGCGAAAACGCCTATGCGGCAATGGAAGGGGCGGACGTTCTGGTCATCTTGACCGAATGGAACGAGTTCCGCGCCCTTGACCTCGAACGCGTCAAACAGTTGCTCAGCGGTCCGGTCATCGTCGACCTGCGCAATATTTATGAGCCCCAGTCCATGGTTGCGGCCGGCTTCCGCTATTTCAGTGTCGGGCGCCCGGCGCATGAGTGAGGCGCACCAATTCAATCCGACGGTGCTGCGCGAATATGATATTCGCGGCGTTGTCGGAAAAACCCTCGACATGCCGGACGGCGAAGCGATCGGGCGCGCTTTTGGCTCGATTGCCGCGCGCCAGGGCGGCAAGACGATTGCGGTTGGCTATGACGGGCGGGTCAGCTCGCCGGGTTTCGAGGCGGCGCTGCTTGCCGGCCTGAACGGTGCCGGTATCGATGTGTTGCGCGTCGGGCTGGGGCCGACGCCGATGCTCTACTATGCCGTGCACAGCCTTGGCGCCGATGGCGGTATCATGGTCACGGGCTCGCACAATCCACCCGACAATAACGGCTTCAAATTCATGCTCGGCAAAAGCTCGTTTTTCGGCCAGAGCATCCAACAGCTCGGCGCCGTCGCGGCGGCCGGCGATTATCTGAGCGGCGCCGGCACGTCCAAACAGGTTCCGATGCTCGCGCGTTATGTCGCGCGGGTGGCGGAGGAGGGGGCCGGCCTGCGGCCGCTCAAGGTCGTTTGGGACGCCGGCAATGGCGCCGCCGGCGAGGCGATGGCGCTGCTGACCCAACAATTGCCGGGCAAGCATATTCTCCTCAACGAGAAAATCGACGGCACTTTTCCGGCCCACCATCCCGATCCGACAGTACCGGAAAATTTGCTGCAGATGATCGACCGGGTGCGCGCGGATGGCTGTGATCTCGGCATTGCTTTTGACGGCGATGGCGACCGTATCGGCATTGTCGATGGCAATGGCGATATTTTGTGGGGCGATCAGATCCTGGCTCTGCTGTCGCGCCCGGTCCTCAGAACCCAACCCGGTGCGACGATTATCGCCGATGTGAAAGCGAGCCAGGTGTTGTTCGATGAAGTGGCCCGCCTCGGCGGCACGCCGCTGATGTGGATGACCGGCCACTCGCTGATCAAATCGAAAATGGCGGAGAGCGGCGCACCGCTCGCCGGTGAGATGAGCGGCCACATCTTTTTCGCCGACCGCTATTACGGTTATGACGATGCGCTTTATGCCGCCGTCCGCATGCTCGGCGTAATTTCGGCCGAGGCCAAGAGCTTGGCCGAGCTGCGCGCCGAACTGCCGCAGCGTATCAACACGCCGGAACTGCGCTTTGAATGCGACGATGAGCGTAAGTTCGACGCCATCAAGGAAGTGAGCCAACGTCTGCGCGCAGCCGGCGCCGATGTCGATGCGATCGACGGCGTCAGAGTGAATACCGAGGATGGCTGGTGGCTGCTGCGCGCCTCGAACACCCAGCCGGTGCTGGTGGCGCGCTGCGAGGCAGAAAATGAGGCTGGCTTGGAACGCCTGAAACAGGCACTGGTCGGCCAGCTCAACGAAAGCGGAATTAAACCGCCTGATTTTTAAAAGAGGGAGAAAGCCGTGAGCGACGATATTTGCCAAATGTCCGCCATCCAGTTATTGGCCGCTTATGGAGATGGCAGCCTGTCTCCCGTCGAGGCCACAGAGGCGGCTCTCGGGCGGATCAATCAATGCAATGAAGCCTTCAATGCCTTTTGTCTGGTTGACGAGGAAGGCGCTCTGGCCGCCGCCAAACAGTCGGAAGAGAGATGGCGGAAGAATGCGCCGCAAGGGCGTGTCGATGGCGTATCGGCTTCGGTCAAGGACTTGGTGCTGGCCAAGGATTGGCCGACCCAGCGCGGCTCGCGCACATCCGACCGCAGCCAGCTCAGCCCGGAAGATGCGCCGGCGGTGGAGCGTCTGCGTGAACATGGCGCGATTATTCTCGGCAAAACCACAACACCGGAATTCGGCTGGAAGGGTGTGACCGACAGCCCGCTCACCGGCATCACGCGCAATCCGTGGAACCGGGAACACACGCCGGGCGGCAGCAGTGGCGGCGCCGCCGTTGCCGCGCTCACCGGCATGGGGCCGCTTCATATAGGCACCGATGGCGGCGGCTCGGTGCGTATTCCTTCGTCGTTCAGCGGCATCTTTGGCCTCAAGGCGAATTTCGGCCGTGTTCCGGTTTATCCGGCGAGCCCGTTCGGCACGCTCTCGCATCTTGGCCCGATGACGCGAAGCGTTGCCGATGGCGCGCTGATGTTCACCGTCATGGCCGAGCCCGATCCGCGCGATGCATTCTCTTTGCCCTATGAGTTTCGCGATTATGGCGCAGCGTTGGAAGGCGGCATTGCCGGGCTGCGTGTCGCCTTCAGTCCGGATCTCGGCTATGCCAAGGTTGATGCGGAAGTGGCCAAGCTGGTCGCGGCGGCGGCGAATTCGTTTGAAGCACTTGGCGCAAATGTCGAGCAGGTCGATCCCGGCTTCGACAATCCGCAAGCCATCTTCCGCTCCCATTGGTATGCAGGTGCTGCGCATATCCTGCGCGCCATGACGCCGGAGCAACGTGAACTGGTCGATCCGGGTTTGCGCATTGTCGCCGAAAAGGGCCAAGCCATCACCATGGACAGTTATATGAAAGGCGCCATGGCGCGCAGTCAATTGGTCGTCACCATGCGGAAATTCCAGCAGAAATATGATTTGTTGCTCACGCCGACCATGCCGCTGCCGGCCTTTCCACTCGGGTCTGATTCGCCGATTGGCCAGAATGGCGAGATCTGGGACGATTGGAGCCCGTTCACATATCCCTTCAATCTCACCGGCCAACCGGCGGCGACACTGCCTTGTGGCTTTACCTCCGGCGGGCTTCCGGTGGGCCTGCAAATCGTCGGGCGCAATTATGATGAAGTAAATGTGCTGCGTGCCGCTTATGCTTTCGAGACGGCCCATCCCGAGCACCGAAAAACACCGCAGCTCGTCGGCGCATAGGCCAATATTGCTTTGGAATTAACAAATCTATGCATGAATTCGCAAATAAAATGCTATTGGTTAACGAAGTGTTAGACTTGACGCGCGAATCTAAACTGCCCCATAAGAAGGCTGTTGCCGATTCTTTGGAGGCGTTTGCGGAAACCATTGCTGTGAGCGAATAGTTGGATCAAAAACGTTCAAAGACGCGATCCGTCGCATTAAGGCTGGCGATCTCCGTTTCGGCACTGTTGTTGCTGAGCGTGGCAATACTGTTGTCCGGCACCAAAGAGAGCCAGGCGGGCTACGCCTCGATTGTGCTCGATGCCGATACCGGCGAGGTCTTGCGCTCGCGCAATGCGGATACGCGCAATTATCCGGCATCGCTGACCAAAATGATGACGCTCTATATGCTGTTCGAGGAAATCGACAGCGGGCGCATGCGGCTGAACCAGAAACTTACCGTCTCCAAGCGCGCCGCCGGCCAGCCGGCCTCGAAGCTCGGCCTCAAACGCGGCGCGACCATCTCGGTGCGCCTGGCGATCATGGCGCTGGCGACAAAATCGGCCAATGATGTCGCCACGGTGATTGCCGAGGCGGTTAGCGGCTCCGAGTGGGAATTCGCGGCGGCGATGACCAAGCGGGCGCGCAGCCTTGGCATGAAGCGCACCAGATTCCGCAACGCCTCGGGTCTTCCGAACCGGAAACAGCTTTCGTCAGCGCGCGATATGGGCGTCCTGGCGATGGCCATTCTCCGGGACTTCCCGCATTACTATGATTATTTCTCGGCCGAGACGTTCACTTATCAGGGCAAGACCTACCGCACGCACAACAATCTGCTCAACAGATATCCCGGCATGGACGGCATGAAGACCGGATATATCCGTGCCTCCGGATTTAATCTCGTCGCCTCCGCCGTCCGGGACGGCAGGCGGGTGATCGCGGTGGTGTTCGGCGGGCGCACCGCAAAATCGCGTGACAGCCATATGGTGAAACTTCTCGATATTGGTTTCGCGCGCATGGCGGAGCGTGACGTGCACCGGGGCGACCGGCAGTTCGCCGTGCTCAACAGCCGCAAAATTCCGACGCCTGTGTTCAAGCCGGGCGTCAAATTGCAAGTCGCTTCGGGAATTCCGCTACCGACCCGCCCGCGCCCCAATATCGGCCAATGGGCGATCCAGATCGGCGCCTATCGGTCCGTCGTCGCGGCTGAAGTCGCGCTGCGCGAGGCATCGCGCCGGCTGCCGGTGCTGCTTAATAGAGCATCCGCCGCATTGACGCCGGTGGAGATGAAGCGCGGCGATGTTTTATACCGCGCCCGTTTCCTCGGCCTCGACAAGGGTGACGCAACAAAGGCCTGCCGTTCGCTTAAAGCGGTGACCATGCCGTGCGCTGTCATGCCCAACCCGGATTACCGCTTGGCGCAATCCAAGGCTTCTTAAAAAATAACGCCGCAATCCTTCCATAAGGTGGCGCATGGCTAGGTCAATACATCGCTGGATCGGGAGCCTGCTTCTACTGTGTGGCGTGGTCATTCTCAGTGCTTGCGAATATAGCGGCCGGCCGGACAATGCATTTGAGCGGCGCTTCACCTGGCTGAGTTTTCTCGCCGGGGAAGACCTTAAAGAATCGTGCCGCAATCATGCGCCGCCGCGCTACCGTTTCGTTTTCAATGCGATCTATTCCGAGCATGTACGAACCTACGATATCAACGGACTGCCCGATGGCGGCGGTGGCATGATCGATGCCGAGGTCCTGTCGGCTGAGCTAAACGATGGTTTTCTCGTTCATTTCCCTTTTTGGCCGTGGTCGGGGAAACGCGCGGTGGCGCAGTTGAATGCGGTGGAAATGAACATGTTGCGCGATTCGCTTGAGGCCAGCGGTTTTTTCGCCAGTCCGCCGGTCGGAAAAATACTCGATTCCCATTCCTTTTATTGGGCCGTGAGCGCGTGTGAGGGCAATCGCTTTCATTTCAATGCGTGGAGCCATCCATCGCCCGAATTCGCCAATATCCGCTTTATTGAGATATTGCAGCGCTTTGATGGTACCGGCGTCGCGCTCCCGGATGTGCGCGAACTTTCGCCCGAGGAGCGCGAATTCCGCCCGCGGCCAGCAATCGCCTTTAATGACAATAATGAGGGCTATTTCCGCTTTTTCGCTGAAATCAGGCCGGATGGCTTGAGGGCTTCCGCACGGCCTTAAGTATTAGAACAGTGTAAACATTGATCACGCTCGATCCCGGACCGGTAAATTTTTTTTTACTTTGTGATTATTGTCACTTGGCGTTTTCCTAACCCTCCCCATCTAACACTTCATAGGCAGATTTAACTTTGAAGTGAATGGAGGAAGGTCATGTTTGGGAAGAGGCGTTCGGTGCAATCGGCTACTTTCGCGCTGGCGTTATCCACCCTGGGCCCGTCTTGGGCCTCGCGTTTGGAAGTGCCGAGTGAGGCAGAGAACAGCCAGACGGTCGGGGGGATATTCAAGCGTGTTTCACCCTGTCAAGCGCGCGATGGATTCTTGGCAACGGTTTTTTGCCTCTTCGGCCTCTCCATATAAGGCGGCTGCCCAACACAATCGGCCAAGTTTTTACTGCATAAAGCTGGCAAAGAGGCTGTAAGCTTCCTGTCGGAGAGAATCGCGGCGGCGGGGAGCCAGTGGTGGCGGGAAACAATCAACAGCACGACAATACAGGAAAAGATCGCCCAATACTGATCAAGCCCGCGCCCAAGCGCGGTCTACTTGCGCGCCTGCGCACCTATTTTCTCACCGGTATCGTCGTCTCGGCGCCGGTCGGCATCACCATCTGGCTTATCTGGCTGTTCATCGCCTTTGTCGACCGCACGGTGGTGCCGCTCATTCCCGATGATTACAACCCCTCCGATGTGCTCGGTGTCAGTGTGCCGGGTATCGGCGTCATCGTTGTGCTGATTGTCGTCACCTTCATCGGCTTTATGGTAACCAATTTTTTCGGCCGCTACATGGTCCGCTTCGGCGAGCGGATGGTTGCCCGCGTGCCTGTGGTGCGCACTATTTATGGCGTTATCAAGCAGATCTTCGATGCCGTGTTGGCGCAGTCGGAAGGCGCGTTCCGCGATGTGGTGCTGATCGAGTATCCGCGCAAGGGAATCTGGGTGATCGGCTTCATCACCAGCAATACCGAGGGCGAGGTTCAGCGCATTACAAAGGACGATATGGTCAATGTGTTTTTGCCGACAACGCCGAACCCGACATCGGGCTTTTTGCTGTTTGTGCCGCGCAAGGATTGCATTGTGCTCGATATGACGGTCGAGGAGGGGGTGAAGCTGGTGATCTCAGGCGGCATCGTCTCGCCGCCGGACAAAAAGGCGCCGCCCAGTGTGGCAGCGCCAGAAGAAGGCGAGCCTCAGGCCGAGCGCAAATAGCGCGCCGCCGCGTCGCGCTCAAACAGATAAAGCAGGATGCGCAGCGCCTGGCTGCGCTCCGATTGCAATTCCGGGTCGCGCTCCAGTATCAGCCGCGCATCATCGCGTGCGGTGGCAAGCAACTCGCCATGCAGCGCCAAATCGGCGAGACGCAATTCCGGCAGGCCGCTCTGGCGCGTGCCGAGCAGTTCGCCGGCGCCGCGCAGTTTTAAATCCTCCTCGGCAATACGAAAACCGTCATCGGTCTCGCGCATGATCTCGAGCCGCGCGCGCGCGGTTTCGCCAAGCGGCGGGGCGTAAAGCAACAAGCAGTTGCCGGCTTTGTCGGAACGCCCGACGCGGCCGCGCAGCTGGTGCAATTGCGCCAGGCCAAAGCGCTCGGCATGCTCGATCACGATGACCGAGGCTTCTGGCACGTCGATGCCGACTTCGATCACCGTCGTGGCGACGAGAATGACCGTTTTGCCATCTGCGAAATCCGACATGGCGGTGTCTTTCTCGTCGCTTTTCATGCGGCCATGCACGAGGCCGACACGGGGTCCGAAAATATTCTGCAGCTGCGCGTGGCGCTCTTCCACCGCCGCCAAATCGACCGCCTCCGATTCCTCGACCAGCGGACAAACCCAATAAACCCGGGCGCCGTTCTCGACCGCCCGCCCAATGCCTTCGGCAACTTCGCCAAGACGTGAAATCGGCAAGACGCGGGTTTCGATCGCCGCCCGCCCGGCCGGCTTTTCAGTGAGGCGCGAGCTCTGCAAATCGCCGTAAGCAGTCAACATCAGGGTGCGCGGAATGGGCGTTGCCGTCATCACCAGCACATCGACGCCTTTGCCCTTGGCGGCAAGCGTCATGCGCTGGTGGACGCCGAAGCGGTGCTGCTCATCGACCACGGCGACGGCAAGATCAGCGAATTCGATGCCGGCCTGAAACAGCGCATGGGTGCCAATGACGATATCGACTTCACCAGCCGCCAGGCGTTGCAAGGTTGCGTTGCGCTCGCTCTTCTTGCCGCGTCCGACAAGGAGGGCAATCGTCACGCCGCTGTCGCCAAGAAGCGTCTCCAAGGTGGCAAAGTGCTGGCGCGCGAGCAGTTCGGTCGGCGCCATCAGGGCCGCCTGCGCGCCTGCCTCGACGGCGACCAGCATGGCGAACAGGGCGACCACGGTTTTGCCGCTGCCGACATCGCCTTGCAGCAGACGCAGCATGCGGTGCGGCTTGGCAAGATCGGCGGTGATTTCGTTGATCGCCGCTTCTTGACCGGACGTTAGAGAATAGGGGAGACCTGCCCGGACCGTATCTCTCAGACGCCCATCACCGCTGATGTTGCGCCCCGTGGCACGCTGCATCGAAGCGCGTAGCAGCGCCAGCGCCATTTGATTGGCGAGCAGTTCGTCATAGGCGAGGCGCTGGCGGGCGAGAGACTCCGGCTCGAGGTCGGCCTCGCTTTGCGGCCGGTGCGCGGCGAGCAGTGAGTCGTTCCACGACTGCCAGCCCTGGCGCTTGAGATAGGCCTTGTCGCACCATTCCGGCATCAATGGTACGCGCTCGAGCGCCGCCAGTATGGCTTTTGTCAGCGGCTTTAGATTGAGACCGGCGGTGAGTGGATAGACCGGTTCGATGCCTTGAACCGCCTCGATCTCGCTTTCCGGCACGATGTGGTCGGGGTGGACGAGCTGGATATCGTCGCCATAGCGCTCGGTGCGCCCGCTTACCACACGGGTTTCGCCGATGGGCAGGTTCTCGAGCAGGTATTTCTCATGGGCGTGAAAGAATACCAGGGTGAGCTCGCCGCTCTCATCCGAACAACGCACTTTGTAGGGCAGGCGCTTGACCGCCGGCTTGTGGTGCTTCTCGACCTTGACCTTCAAGGTGACGATCACGCCGGGCGGCGCCTCGGCGATGCTGGGCGAGAAGCTGCGGTCGATCAGCCCGCTCGGCAGGTGCCAGAGCAGATCCACAACCAGCGGCCCAGCGCACTGCTCAATGCCCTTGGCGATGCGCGGGCCAACGCCGGGCAGCACCTTAACTTCGGCAAATAGCGGGTTTAGGATATCGGGTCTCATGGCCGCCCCAAGGCTACCCTTGCGCCATTATGCTGACAACCGGCGAGCGCTCTCCTATGATCCCGCGCGAATCAGCTCCGGAAACCGCATGACCCATAGCCTTGAGACGCGCAGGAAACGCCTGCGCTACCGCACCAATCACACCGGCACGCGCGAGACCGATATTCTGCTCGGCGGGTATGTGGCGGCGCTTGGCGATTCACTCGATGCCGCGCAGGCGGCGGCGCTTGAGGATTTGCTTGATGGCGCCAACGACCCGGAAATTCTCGATTACATTACCGGCCGCATGGCGCTGCCCGAGCGTTTCAATAATGAGACCATCAGGCGGCTGATGGCTTATGTCAGGGAGCGCCGCATCTCTTGAATATCGATAGCCTCAGCCTCCAGGCCCTGGCGCTTGACAGGCCGGGCAGCGTTTCCCTCGGCGGCATGCCAGAGGGCTATGACGCGCTGATCATGGGCTGCCTCGCCCGCTTGGCGGCGCCGACGCCGCTGCTTTACGTCGCGCCCGACGATGCCCGCCTGGCCAATGCGCGCGAGTGCCTGGCATTTTTTGCCCCGGACGTGGAATGCATCTCGATTCCGGCCTGGGATTGTCTGCCCTATGACCGCGTATCGCCGCGCAACGATTTGGTCAGCGAGCGGATTTCCTCGCTGGTAACGCTCGCTGGCGGCGATAAGGGCGCGCGCGTCGTGCTGGTCACGGTCAACGCATTGCTGCAGCGCGTGCCGCCACGCGAAAGTTTGGCAAGGGCTTCATTCAGCCTGAAGAAAGGCGCCGAGCTGGATACCGATGCGCTCTTTGCCTATCTCGAAAGCAACGGCTTTAGCCGTGGCGGCACGGTGATGGAGGCGGGCGATTACGCCGTGCGCGGCGGCATTATCGATATCTTCCCGCCCGGCGCGCCCGAGCCGGTACGGCTCGATCTCTTTGGCGAAACCCTGGAAGCGATCAAGACCTTCGATCCCGTCTCGCAGCGCAGCGACGGTGTTTTGACGGCGCTGCAATTGGTGCCGGTGAGCGAGGTGGTGCTGAATGACGCCAGCATCGCCCGCTTTTGCGCCGGCTACCGCACCCAGTTCGGCGCCGTTACCGATGCCGATCCCCTGTTCGAGGCCGTCGGCGCTGGGCGGCGCTATCCCGGCATGGAGCATTGGCTACCGCTCTTTCATGACGGGCTTGAGACCATTCTCGATTACGTGCCGGGCGCGCCGATATTATTGGATCATTTGTCGCAAGAGGCGTGCGGCGAGCGTTGGGAAGCGATCGACGATTATTACCGCGCGCGCACCGAGGGGCCGGGCGCGCTGGCCGAGTTTTCGATCGAGGATTACAAGCCATTGCCGCCCGAGATGCTGCATATCACCCGCGAGGAACGCGAATCGCGCTTTGCCGGGCACGCCGTCGCGACACTCTCGCCGTTTACCGCCGAGCCTGTGCCCGAACGCCAGGTG
>CAYSDJ010000016.1:0-66712 GCA_964429775.1 uncultured Rhizobiaceae bacterium | reverse complement strand
AGCACCTTGGCCATGTTGGATTCGGCGCCGCACGGCTCGCCGCGGTCGAACAGCCAGGCCGCCTTGTAGGTCATCAGGCGCGCCGCTTCGAGGCGGCTATAGGCTTCGGCCAACGGGAACTGGATCGCCTGGTTCTGGCCGATCGGGCGGCCGAAGACGACACGCTCCTTGGCATATTCGACAGCGCGGGAAACGCAGGTATGGCCGAGGCCGACGGCCTGCGCCGCGACGGCGATGCGCTCCGGGTTGAGGGTGTCGATCAGGTAATAGAAACCGCGTCCCGCTTCGCCGCACATATCGGCGGCGGGAATGTGCCAATCATCCATGAAGAATTGATAGGTCGGCACGGCATTGCGGCCCATCTTGTGCATCTCATGCGCTTCAAGCGCGCCCGATTCCCAATTGAGGTCGGTGAAAAAGAGGGTGATGCCTTGCGTGCGTTTTTCCGCTTCCTCGTAGGGCGTGGTGCGCGCCACCAGCATGAGGATTTGCGATTCCTTGACGCGCGAGCAGAACGCTTTCTGGCCGTTGATGACGTATGTCTCCGCGTTCTTGGCCACGGCCGAGGTGGCGACACGGGTGGTGTCGAAGCCGATATCGGGCTCGGTGATGGCGAAGGCGATGAACTCGCCCTTGGCGATGCGCGGCAGCACTCTTTGTTTGAGTTCCTCCGAACCATGCAGCATCAGCGGCCACGGGCCGAAGATCGAGGTGTGCACGGCGGTGGTGGCGTTGATGCCGGCATGGCGGCCGATCTCTTCTATGAGTATGCAGCCTTCGGTGAGCCCCATGCCGGCGCCGCCATATTCTTCCGGAATGAGCGCGCCGAGCCAGCCGCCCTCGGCCATGGCGGTGCAGAATTCGATCGGCCATTCGCCTTTCTCTTCCTTGTCGCGCCAATAGGTATTGTCGAAAGGCAGCTTTTGCAGGAAATCGACGATGCCGGATTGCAGAGCTTTTTGATCCTGGGTGAATTCGAAATCCATGTTTTTGCTCCCCTTACCCTCAGATGACGCCAAGCTCTTTGAGGCGAATCAGAGACTCGCTGTCATAGCCGAGTTTTTGCAAAATCTCTTCGCTGTGCTCGCCGAGGTCGGGCAGATGATCGAACACCGGCGCTTCGCCGCTGACGCGGATCGGGCTCAAGAATTCCTTCAGCGGCCCGACCGAGGAGGTCAATTCGCCGATGGCGCCGCGCGCTTTGAGCTGCGGATGGTCGAGCACTTCGCCGAGCGTATTGACGCCGCCGCACGGAATGCCGGCGGCACGCAGCCGCTTGAGCCATTCGGCTTTGGGCTTGCCCATGAACAGCTCGACCAGCCGGCCTTCGAGCGCGGCGCGGTTGGTGATGCGCGATTCATTATTCTTGAAACGCTCGTCGGCGAGGAATTCCGGCGCTTCGACCACCTCCTCGCACAGCTTGCGCCATGCCGCTTCGCTGAGGACGGCGATGGAAAACCACAGATCGTCGCCTGCTTTGTAGGGGCCGTAGGGTGTGAGCAGGCCATGGCGCATGCCGGTGCGCTCGGGCTCCTCGCCGCGGTGCCAATGGAAATGCGGCACATAGCCGAGCAAGGTGGCGGCGCATTCGAGCATGGATACTTCGAACTCGCCGCCTTCGCCGCTTCGGTGGCGCCGGTTCAGGAGACCGAGAATTCCGAGCGCTGCGTAGAAACCCGCCGTTTCATCGCACACTGAAATGGGAATTTTGGCCGGCGCCTCGGGCGTCCCCGTCATCAGGATATAGCCGGCCTCGCCCTGAATGATCATGTCATAGGCTTTTTCGTCACGGTACGGGCCGTCCTGGCCGAAGCCGGAGATATGGCCATAAATGATATCCGCCTTCACCGCGCGCACGGATTCGTAATCAATGCCGAGGCGGGCAACGACGCCGGGTTTGAAATTTTCGAACACCACATCGGCTTCAGCCGCGAGCTTAAGGAAGATTTCCCGCCCCTCGTTGGATTTCAGATTAATGGCGAGCGATTTCTTGTTGCGGTTGAGGAAAACATGGGCGGCGGAAAGGCCGTTGCAGACACTGTCCCAATTGCGCGTGAGATCGCCTTCGAGCGGTTCGACCTTGACCACTTCCGCCCCCATATCGGCGAGCAGGCGTGAGCACCACGGCCCCGCCGCGCCGATCTCGACGGCCAGGACTTTAATGCCCGCGAGCGGGGTCATTGTGCCGAGCCGGCGGCGATCTTGTCGGCGATGGCAAGGGCGCGGCGCATGGCGCGCACCACCGGCATCTCCACCACCTTGCCGTCCAACAGCGCCACGCCGGCGTCGCTGGCCTCATAGGCCGCGATCACGCGCCGGGCAAAATCGATGGTCTCGGCGCTGGGTGAAAATACTTCGTTGATCGGCGCCACCTGAACCGGGTGAATCGCTGCCTTGCCGGTAAAGCCCATGCGCTGGGCGAGATGCGCTTCGCGCCTGAGGCCGTCTTCATCCTTGATATCGAGGCTCGGCACGTCGATCAGGTCGAGCCCGGCGCTGGACGCGGCATGAACGGCGCGGCCCCGGGCATAATGCAGCGCCTCCCAGTCGAGCGACGAGCCGAGCTCGGCAGACAAGTCGGCGGCGCCGAACAGCAGCGTATCGATGCGCGTTGAGGCGCCGGCGATGTCGAGCGCCGCTTCGAGCGCGCGGCCGGTTTCGATGATCACCATCAGCCGGGTTTCCGGATAGCCTGCTTCGTCGAGTAGTTCCGCCACCCAGCGCACATCTTCCGCTGATTCGATTTTGGGCAGCAGCAGGGCAGGGGGCGCTGAGCCGTAATCGCCGAGCGCCAGCATGTCGCGCATGCCGAGCTGGGTCTTAATCGGGTTGATGCGCATGGCGCGCGCCGCATTTCCGCCAATCGAGCTATCGAACAGGGCCGGAATGGCTTTGTCGCGTGCCTCGCTCTTGAAGTCGGGCGCGACGCCGTCTTCCAAATCGATGCACACCATATCGGCGCCGCCGGAGAGCGCCTTGGCAAAGCGGTCGGTGCGGAGGCCGGGGGTAAAGAGCAGGCTGCGGCGCAGGGTGGGTTCCATCTACTTGTCTTTCTTGGCGCGCATGCGCTTGAGGTGGCGGATGACTTCCTGGTTGCGCTCGGCAATGACGCCGGCGCCGCGCTCCGGTGTCCATTCGAAAAAGCCCTGTCCGCCTTTGGCGCCGATATTTCCCGCCGCTATCATTTCCTGCAAATCCTCCGGCGCCTGGCTGGTGTCGAGATCGGGATAGAGATATTCGGCGACGCTGGCGACCAGGGGCAGGCCGGCCAAATCGGCTTTCTCGAGCGGCCCCTCGGCGGCGAGACGGAGCGCGTAGCCATTTTTTACCACCTTGTCGATTTCCTCAGGGCTTGCCGCGCCGGTGCGCACCAGGGCGAAGGCCTCGCGCATCAGGGCGAATTGCAGGCGGTTAAAGAGATGGCCGGGAAGATCGCGCTTGAGGCGGATCGGCTCCTTGCCGAGGCCGGCGATGAAATCGCACAGGCGGTCCATAACGCCATCATCGGTGGCACTGCCGGGCACGATTTCGACCGCCGGCATGAGATGCGGCGGATTGGCGAAATGGGCCACCGCGACGCGGCTTTTGTCGCTGCATTTTTCGGCAATGATATCGACCGCCATGCCCGATGTGGTGCTGGTCAGAATGGCTTCAGGCGGCGCGGCTTGCTGCAGGGCGGCAAATATCGGCTGCTTGATGTCGGCATCCTCGGCAATGGCTTCGAAAGCGAAATCGATGCCGGTCGCGGCACCTGCCAAATCGGTGCTGAAGTTCAGACGGTCACGCCAACCGGAACTCATTGCCGGCAATAGATCGGCTTCTTCGAGTTCGCGGTAAGCCGTATTTGCAGCCGATTCAGCTTGGGTTAGAGCGTCGTTCCGGCGTGCCACCAATACCGTGTGGTGGCCGGCCAAAGTCAAGCATAAGGCGAGGCTTGGCGCCATTGCGCCGCTACCGATGACGAGTGTTTTCATGGTTTTTGAGGTCACTTTTCGAGTTTATTTTATTTTGCGCGGCAGCGTTGCTTTTTCCGGCGCTGGGTGGCTAGTTTAGCCACTCGCATCCATATTGAACACAGGGGGGAAGTCAAATATGGCAATTGGTCTCGGCGTGCCGTGCTGGAGTTTCGGCATTCAACATCTGAAAGGGCATCTGCCGCTTGAAGGGGCGGCGCAGATCGTCCGCGCGCTCGGTTTCAGTCACACGGCCGTCGGCTGGGCGCATATCGATTGGCCAGCGCTACGGGCCGATCCGATCAAGGAAGCGGACCGCGTGCGGCGCATCATGGAGCCGCTTGGCCTCGATATCGACGACAGCTTTATCTGGTTCAAAAACAAGTATTTGGACGAGCTCGTCAACGAGCTGAAATGCACCGTCACCGTGCCCGACAAGCGCATGCGCGACGACAATTTCGAAATGTACAAATCCTTTGTCCAGTTTTGCCAGGCGGTGGGTTGCCCCGGCATCACCATCTCCTCCGGCATCACCTACAAGGATGAAGGCCAGACTCCCGAGCAGGCCTATGAGATCTCGCGCGACGAGATGCGCCGCATGGTCGATTATGGCGGCGAGTATGATGTCGAGCTCCGGCCGGAGCCGCACAGTGAATCGGCGATGGGGACGCTGGAGAAGTGCAAGCAGATGCTGGAGGACGTGCCCGGCCTGATGGTCAGCCTCGATTACTCCCACTTCATGCCGCAGGGCCACTCGGAATCGGATGTCGATGTGCTCATTCCGCGCGCCGGCCATGTCCATGCCCGTCAGGCCAACCGCGAGCGCCTGCAATGCCGCATGGAAGACGGCATTCTCGATTTCGACCATATCGTCGGCGCGCTCAAGAAATATGGCTATGAGGGCAATGTGGCGCTCGAATATGTCTGCGTGAATTATCGCGGCTGCTACGATATCGACGTTATCACCGAGACGCTCAAGCTGAAAAAAGAGCTCGAAGGCTACATCACTTGAGCACTGATTTCGGACTTCCGGGACGGGTTGCGATCATCACGGGGGCGGCGCGCGGCCTCGGCGCCGCGACGGCCGAGCTGTTCGCCCGTTTCGGCGCCCATGTCGTCGCTTGCGATATCGATGGCGATGAACTGGAGAAAACCGTCTCAGGATTTGAAGGGGACGGGCATCTCGCCCTCGCCTTCGACCTGTCGCAGCCGGAAAACTGTGAAAGCTTGGTGGCGCAAACCCTGGAGCGCCGTGGCCGTCTCGACATATTGGTCAATGTCGCCGGCATCATCGAGCGCATCGAATTGAATGAGGTGGATGAGGCGGCCTGGGCGCGCACCATGGACGTCAACGTCAAAAGCCAGTTCTTCCTGTGCCGCGCCGCATCGGAGCCGATGAAAAAGGCGCATTGGGGCCGGATCGTCAATTTCACCAGCCAGGCGGCGCATACCGGCGGCTTTTACGGTACCAGCGTTTATGCGGTTTCGAAAGGTGGCGTCGTCAGCCTGACCAAGAATTACGCCCGCTTGCTCGGGCCGGACAATATCACCGTCAACGCCATCGCCCCGGCGCTCGTCGATACGCGCATGGTCTCTGGCAGCATGACCGAGGATGCGATCGACAGCGTGACCAGCGCCATGCCGATCGGCCGCATGACCGATGCGGAAGAGATCGCCATGTCGGTGGCCTTCCTCGCTTCTGAGTCTGCCGCGACGATCACCGGGCACACCCTCGACATCAATGGCGGCCTGTTGATGCGCTGAGCCGGTTTTCCTTGGCTGTTTGCCTGTTCGCCGCCACAATGCGCCGAGCAAGCGACCAGAACGAAAAACAGGGGGATCAGTGCAATGACAAATGGCAATGAAATCTGCCGCATGGATGCGGTTACGCTGGCCGGCAAGGTGCGCGCCAAGGAGCTGTCGCCGGTCGAGGTGATCGACGCCAGCCTTGAGCGCATGGATAAGCTTGAGCCCGTGCTGCACGCCTTTTGCACCCCCGGCCCCGATCAGGCGCGCGCCGCGGCCAAGCAACTCGAAGCGGATATCATGGCCGGCAAGGACCCGGGGCCGCTCGCCGGCGTGCCGATCGGCATCAAGGATCTGATCTGCACCAAGGATTTGCCGACCGTATCCGGCTCGCACATCTACAAGGATTTCAACGGCGGCGTTGACGATGTCGTGGTCGAGCGCCTGCGCGCCGCCGGCGCCATTGTCACCGGCAAGACCAACGTGCCGGAATTTGGCTATTCGGGCGTCGGCCATAACCCAGTGTTCGAGACGACACGCAACCCGTGGGATCTGGAGTGCACGCCGGGCGGCTCGAGCGCCGGCGCGGGCGCAGCCGTGGCTGCCGGCATGGGTCCGTTCGCGGTCGGCAGCGACGGCGGCGGCTCGGTGCGCATCCCGGCTTCGTTCAGCGGCCTGGTTGGCATTAAGGCATCGATGGGCCGGGTGCCGCTCTGGCCCGGCACCAAGGACGAAACCATGCCGGGCGTCTCAAGCTGGGAGAGCCTCGAATGTATCGGCCCGATAAGCCGCACCGTGGCCGACAGCGCGCTGATGCTGTCCGTCATTTCCGGCCCGGATATGCGCGACCGGCGCACGCTGCCAGAAGCCGAATTCGATTGGATGGAATGCCTCGACGGCGACCTCAAGGGGCTTCGCGTCGCCTACAGTGCGGACTGGGGCTATACGGCGGTCGATCCCGAAGTGCGCCAGATCGTGGGTGATGCCGTAAAGGTGTTTGAGAGCGAGCTTGGCTGCACGGTCGAAGAAGCCGATCCCGGCTGGGACGATCCCTTCGGCGCCTTCTGGGGCATCGTTGCGGCCGAGACCGATTTGGCCGGTATGCGCAAGCTGGTCGATGAGCACGCCCACCACATGACGCCGCATCTGGTCGATTTTCTGCGAACGCCGTTTACGGCGGAGGATTTGACCAGTGCCAACATGGCGCGCAAGGGGGTGGCCAACAAATCGGCCGAATTCATGGCCAACTATGATTTGCTGCTGACCCCGACGCTAACCGTGCCGGCCTTCCCCGTGCTTATCCAGGGCGTGGAAAAAATCGATGGTCAGATCGTACACCCCTTCCAGTGGCTAAGCTTTACCTTCCCGTTCAACATGACCGGCCAGCCGGCGGCATCGGTGCCGGCCGGCTTCACCAAGGGCGGCTTACCGGTCGGCCTGCAAATCGTCGGCCGCCACCTCGACGATCCGGCGGTGATCCGTGCTTGCGCCAATTTCGAGAAAGCGCGGCCCTGGGCCGACAAATGGCCGGCCCTCTTGGACGAGATGGGGCTCTAGCCGCCGAGCACGATATGGCTGATACCGTCTTCGCCGCTTTCAAGGAGACGGCGGCGCGCGCCGGCGCGGCTGAGTTTCTTGCCGTTCCACCTTCGGGCTTTTCGCTCAGCTACGGCGATGCGCTGAGCGAAGTCGAAACTTTGGCACGCCGATACAGCGACGCCGGATACGGCCATGGCCACCGCATCGCACTATTGCTGGAAAACCGCCCGGCCTTCCTGCTGCACTGGCTGGCGCTGAATTCGCTCGGCATTGCCGCCGTTCCGGTTAATCCCTATCACCGCAAGCGCGAATTGGCCCATCTTATGCGCCATAGCGGTGCGAACCTGGCCGTGGTTTTGGAAGAGCGCGTGGAAGAGGTCGGCGCGGCGGCTGAGGGCGTCCCGGTCGTTGTTGAAACAGAGGCCCCGCCGCCGGCGGCGAACTCGCCACCCCGGGCGGATGCGCCTACAAGCGATAGCCTGTGCGGCCTGCTCTATACTTCCGGCACCACGGGCGAGCCGAAGGGGTGTTTGCTCAGCAACGATTATTTTCTCCGTATGGGGCAGTGGTACCTGTCGCAAGGCGGTCTCTGCAGCATTGAGATGGCTGGCGAACGCCTCCTCACGCCATTGCCGCTTTATCACATGAACGCCATGGCCTGTTCGTTCATGGCCATGGTGATGAGCGGCGGCTGCCTGATACAGCTTGACCGCTTTCATCCGAGCACCTGGTGGGATGACGTGGCGAGTAGCGGCGCGACGATCATCCACTATCTCGGCATCATGCCGGCCATATTGCTCGGCCTCGATCCTTGTGCGGCGGAGACTAGTCACAAAGTGCGTTTCGGCTTTGGCGCCAATGTCGACCCGGCCCATCACGCGGCGTTCGAGGCGCGCTTCGGCTTTCCCCTGGTCGAGGCCTGGGCGATGACGGAAACCGGCGCCGGCGCCTGCATCGCCGCTAACCGGGAGCCGCGCCATGTCGGCACGCGTTGTTTCGGCCGGCCCGAAAGTTGCGAGGTGAAAATTGACGGCGAGGAAGGCGAGTTGCTTGTGCGCCACAGCGCCGGGGAACCGCGTGCGGGCTTCTTTTCCGGCTATCATGGCGACGCGGCGGCGAGCGAAGCGGCGTGGCAGGGCGGCTGGTTTCACACCGGCGACGTGGTGCGCCGGGGGGCGGATGGCAGCCTCCACTTTGTCGACCGGCGCAAGAATGTGATCCGCCGTAGCGGCGAGAATATTGCCGCGCTCGAAGTCGAAGGGGTAATTTTGGAATTGGATTGGGTGGCCCAGGTGGCGGTTATCGCGGCGCCCGACGAGTTGCGCGGCGAAGAGGTCATGGCCTGCGTGGTGGTGCGCAATGGCGCGCCCCGGAATGCGGCTTCCGCCCAGCACTTATGCGACTGGTGCCTGGAAAATCTCAGCTATTATAAGGCGCCGGGCTGGGTGGCGTTTTGCGATGCGCTGCCAGTGACGACAACACAGAAAGTAAAAAAGGCGGAATTGCAGACATTGGCAAGCGACCCTGCGGCATTGGAAAATTGTTTCGATATGCGAAAGACGAAGCGCGCATGACGGCGGGAGCGCCACAGGATTATGCCGGTGTGGCGGTCGCGGTGCCGGTCACGATTCCGTCCGTGCGCGAATCCGGGCATGGTGTGCAATGGTGGCTCGGCAAGGCGCTCGCGGCGCTGGTTCAGGAATCCGGTATTGCCAAGGACGAGATCGACGGCCTGATTATCGCCAGCTATACGCTGCGCCCCGACAACGCAGTCACCATGTCGGAATATTTCGGCCTCTCGCTACGCTGGCTTGACGATGTGCATATGGGCGGCGCGACAGGCCCGATTGCGCTGCGCCGTGCCGCGCGCGCCGTGCAGGCGGGCGATGCCGAAATGGTGGCGTGCCTGGCCGGCGATGTGCTCGGCGGAGCGGCGTTCACTTCATTGATGGACAATTACAGCAGCTTCTCGCGCGACGGCATGATGCCCTATGGCGAGGCCGGTCCCAATCTGCCCTTCGCTCTCATCACGCAACATTATATGGAGCGCACCGGCGCCACGCGTGAGGACATGGGGCAGATCTGCCTTGCCCAACGGCACAATGGCGCGGCCCAGCCGCATGCACTGTTTAAAAAGCCGCTCCGTATGGATGAATATCTCGCCGCGCGCCCGGTCGCCGAGCCGTTGCACCTGTTCGATTGCGTCATGCCGTGCAGCGGCGCCGAGGCTTTTCTGGTGATGAGCGAGGAACGGGCCAAGGCGCAGGGCCTGCCCTATGCGCGTATTGCCGCCGCGATGGAGCGGCACAACAGTTACAGCCTGGACGACGTGCAAAGCTCGGGTGGTTGGCCGCTCGACCGCGATGCGCTTTATGGCGCCGCCGGGCGCGGCCCCGGCGACATGGCTTTCCTGCAGGCCTATGACGATTATCCCGTGATCGTGATGTTTCAGCTCGAAGGTCTCGGCTTTTGCGCGCCGGGAGAAGCACCGGCCTTTGTGCGCGAGACGGCACTCACCGCAGATGGCGGCGGCTTGCCGCTCAATACCGGCGGCGGGCAATTGTCGCTCGGCCAGGCCGGTGCGGCGGGCGGCTTTGTCGGCCTCACCGAGGGAATCCGCCAGGTAACCGGCCGGGCGCTCGGTCTTCAGGTGGCGGATGCCGAAATGGGTTTGGTCTCCGGCTACGGTACGGTGAATTTCGACCGCGGCCTCTGTGCCTCGGCGGTTATTTTGTGCGCGGGTGATAAATGACGAAAGCCGCCCTTGAGCTGCCGCACTGTGAGGCATGCCACCGTCCGCATTGGCCGCCGCGCGAGATTTGCCCCCATTGCCTCGGCGATACCATCGTCTGGCGGCAGGCGCAGGGCAGCGGAAACGTGCTGACATCCTGCGTGTTGCATCACAGCCTGTCGGCGGAACTCCGCCCGCACCTGCCCTTATATGTGGCGACAATAAAACTCGATTGCGGCGCGCGGGTGGTTGCCTATCTCGCCGATGAAGCGCAAACGGTTGGCACGCGAGTTGATGTAATCATGGGCAGCGGACCCTCTGGTGGGAAAGCACTGGTGGCAAAGCCGATAGCGCCGCGATAGGCTTGCGCAGCGGATTCTGAAAGAGGAAAAGCATGTCCCGAGGCCCAGAGCTTCCCAGCGTCGCCCAGTTGCTCGACATCGCCGATGATTTCGGCCTCGACATGACTGCCGAGCGGGCGGGCGAATATCGTGACGCCATGGCGGGCGGCATCCGCGCGCTCCGGCGCATCGACGACATGGTCGAGGAACGTCCCGAGGTTAAATATCCGCGCACGCCGGGCCGCCGCCCGAAGCCGGAAGAAAATCCCTACAATGCCTGGTATTGGCTGACCGATATCAAGGGCGCCAAGAGCGGCCCGCTCAAGGGGATGCGCATCGGCATCAAGGATGTGGTATCCGTCGCCGGCGTGCCGATGATGAACGGCTCGCGCGTGCTCGAGGGCTATGTGCCACAGATCGACGCCACCGTTATCACTCGCCTGCTGGATGCCGGCGCGGTGATCGCCGGCAAAACCGCCTCGTCCGATTTTTCCTTTTCCTCCGGCGGCCATACCAGCGCCTACGGGCCGGTGCGCAATCCGCATAAACCCAGCCATGCGCCGGGCGGCTCGTCCAAGGGCAGCGCCGCAGCGCTGGCGGCGGGCGATATCGAAATGGCGCTCGGCGGCGATCAGGGCGGCTCGATCCGCATCCCGGCTTGCTGGTGCGGCGTGGTCGGCCATAAGCCGACCTACGGCTTGGTGCCCTATACCGGCTGTATGGGGATCGAACTGTCGCACGATATCGTCGGGCCGATGGCCAATAGCGTCGAGAATGTTGCGCGCATGCTGTCGGTCTTGGCCGGACCGGACCCCTACGATCCGCGCCAACGCGGCGTGATCCCGGAAGATTATGTTGAGGATTACATGCCGGCCATCGGCCAGGGCTGCGAGGGATTGCGTATCGGTGTGGTCGAGGAAGGCTTTGGCCACAAAGCCGATACTTGGCCCGACCTTCAGCTCTTGCCGAGCGACCGGCGCATCGATGCAAAAGTACGCGCGGCGCTGCGCGGTTTAAAGAAGAACGGCGCCAAGGTGAACAAAGTTTCCGTGCCGATGCATTTCGACGGCCTGCGTATTTGGTTCGCCCTGGTGGCGGAAGGCGCGGTCGAGCTGATGTATCACGGCTCCGGTTTGGGCAGCAATTGGCAGGGCTATTACGACACGCCGATGCTCGACCATGTGGCGCGGAGTTTGCGCGCGCGCGCCAACGATATTCCGATGACCGTCGTCAATGTCTTGTTGATGGGCGAGTATCTGCGGCGTCATTACCATGGCCGCTATTACGCCAAGGCGCAGAACCAGCGCGGCGCATTAAAGCGTGCCTATGATGCGGCATTGCAAGAGAATGACGTGCTCGTCATGCCGACGATCCCGCAACTTCCCGGCCCCATCCCGCCGCCCGATGCGCCGTTTGCAGGATATATGTTCCGCGCCCTCAACATGCTCAACAATTGCCCGCAATTCAGTACCACCGGCCATCCGGCGATCAGCGTGCCGTGCGGCATGGTCGATGGCCTGCCGGTCGGCATGCAAATCATCGGCCGCCATTTCGACGACCTCAAAGTCTTGCAGGCCGCCGATGCGGTCGAGAAGCTCGGCGATTGGCGTACCAAGTGAACCTATGAGCTATCGCCTGGGAGTGGATATCGGTGGCACCTTCACCGACTTTGCCTTGTTCGATCAGGCGCGGAACGAAATGTTCATCCACAAGCAGTTGACCACGCCGGACGATCCGTCGCGCGCCGTGCTGGAAGGTGCAACGCGCCTGTTGACGCGCAAGGGCGTTGCCATGGCCGAGCTCGAATCCATTGCGCACGGCACAACGCTTGTCACCAATGCGGTGATCGAGCGGCGTGGTGCTAGCACCGGAATGCTGGTGAGCGAAGGCTTCCGCGACGTACTCGATATGGCGCGCGAGACGCGCTACGACTTGTTCGATCTCCGCCTCAAATTTCCCGAACCGCTGGTGCCGCGTAAATTGCGCCGCGAGGTGGCCGAGCGGGTGAAGTTCAATGGCTCGGTCGAGCGCGCGCTTGACTTTGACGCCGCGCGGGCGGCCATCGCTGAATTGGTGGATGAAGGCATCGAGGCGCTGGCGATTTGCTTTCTCCATTCCTATGCCAATCCGGCGCATGAGCGTGCGGCGCGCGAGATGGCCGAGCGCGAGTTTCCCGGTCTCTATATTTCCACCTCGGCCGATATCTTCTCCAACATGCGCGAGTTCGAGCGCTGGACCACGGCAACCGTCAATGCCTATACCCAGCCGCTGTTCGACCGCTATTTACAACGCCTGGCCGACGGCCTAGCGGCGGACGGCTTTCAAGGCCAGCTGCTGGTCATGACCTCATCCGGCGGCATGTTGGCGCCCGAGGCGGCGCGGCGCTATCCGGTGCGCGCGCTCGAATCCGGCCCGGCGGCCGGCGCCTTGATGTCGGCCTTCCATGGCCGTGCCCTGGAGGTGCCCGACCTGCTCTCCTTCGACATGGGCGGGACCACGGCCAAGGGCGCGCTGGTCAATGATTACCAACCGATCAAGCAATATGACATGGAGATCGCCCGGCTACATGATTTCAAACGCGGCAGCGGTCTCCCGGTCAAGGTGCCGGTGATCGACATGGTCGAGATCGGCTCGGGCGGCGGCAGCTTGGCCGAGGTCGATGAGCGCGGCCTGATACGCGTCGGGCCGAGGAGCGCCGGCGCCGACCCCGGCCCGGCCTGCTATGGCAAGGGCGGCACAGCGGCGGCCTTGACCGATGCCAATCTGGTGCTCGGCTATCTCGATGCGGATTTCTTTCTCGGCGGCGATATGAAGCTCGACATAGCGGCGGCGCGCGGCGCTATTGAAACCAGCGTCGCCGACCGGCTTGATGTCACGGTCGAGCGCGCCGCCTGGGGCATGCATGAAATCATCAATGAGGATGTGGCGCGCGCCTTCCGCATTCATGCCTCCGAGCGCGGTTTCGATTATCGCGGCGCCTCGATGGTGGCGTTCGGCGGCTCGGGCCCGGTGCACGCCATGGCGGTGGCGCGCAAGCTGAAGATACCGCGCGTTATCTTTCCCGCCGGGGCTGGCGTGATGTCGGCTTTCGGCCTGCTGGTGAGCCCGCTCGCTTTCGAGCTGTCACGTTCCGAGCCCTGTTCCGTTACGGCGCTCGACGGCGAACAGTTCGCCGCCGGTTTCCGGGCGATGGAGGAAGAGGCGTCGGCGCTGCTCTTAGATGCCGGCGTCGCGGCGGCGGATATCCGCATGCGCCGCCGCCTCGACATGCGCTATCAGGGCCAGGGCTATGAAATCGAGGTCGCCCTGCCGGAGGGCGCAGCGATGGCGGATGTGTTTGCCGGCCTGCCCGAGCTGTTCCGGCAAACCTACGCCGCGACATTTTCCTCCAGCACCCTCGACGAGCCGCTCGAAATCGTCACCTGGAAGGTTGAAGCTCTTGGGCCGGAGGCGAGCCTTTCCGACGGCTTTAGGCTCGAAGGCACGGCAGATTCAGGCGAAGCGCTGAAAGGCAGCCGTCAGGCCTATTTCACCGATGTCTACCATGACTGCCCGGTTTATGAGCGCGGCCTGCTCGCACCCGGCATGGAAGTGAGCGGCCCGGCGCTGATCGAGGAACGCGAATCAACCTGCGTCATCGGCCCGGGCGATGTGGTGCGTGTCGATGCCAGGCGCAATCTGATCGCCGAATTGGGAGCGACATAATGGATGCCATCAGCCTCGGCATTATGTGGGACCGCATGATCTCGATCACCGACGAGATCGTCTCCACCCTGGTGCGCACCTCTTTCTCGACCATTGTGCGCGAGGCCTATGATTTGACCGCCGTGGTGACCGACGCCGAAGGCCATTTGCTGGCCCAGGGCCGCTGGAGCGCGCCGCCCTTTATCGGCACCGCGCCGCTCACCATGGCCCACACCATGGCCAAGTTCCCACCCGAATCGCTTAGACCCGGCGACGTGCTGGCGACCAACGATCCCTGGATGGGCACCGGCCATATGTATGACATCACGGTGATGCGCCCGGTTTTCCGGGGCGTAAAGCTGGTCGGCTACACCATGAGCATCACCCATCTGCCGGATATCGGCGGCGCCGGCTTTGGCACCACGGCGACGGAGATTTTTCACGAGGGGCTACGCCTGCCGCTGTGCAAACTGCTGCGCGAGGGCGAGGTCGATGAGTATCTGATTGAGCTGATCGCCGCCAATGTGCGTGTGCCGGAACAGGTGCTCGGCGATGTCATGGCCAATGTGGCGTGCAACGAAGTCGGCGGGCGCCAGGTGCTCGAATTCATGGACGAATATGGCCTTGACGATCTCAGCGAACTTTCCGCTGCCATTCGCGGCCAGTCGGAGCGCATGACGCGCGAAGCCATCGTCAATATCAAGGACGGCACCTACCGCAACAGTATCCGTATCGAAGGTATCGACGCGCCGATCACGCTCGCCTGCCGGGTCGATGTCGAGGGCGATAGCGTGCGCATCGACATGGACGGCACCGACCCGGCGGTGCGGCGCGGCATCAATGTGCCTTATTGCTACACCAACGCCATGTCGCTCTATTCGATGAAATGCCTGACCGTGCCGTCGCTGCCCAACAATGAAGGCTCGACCAAGCCGATCAGCGTGGCCGCGCCAAAGGGCTCAATCCTCAATGCCCAGCCGCCGTCGCCGACCGGCGGGCGGCATATCATCGGCCATTTCGTCTCGCCGCTGATCTTCGGCGCCCTTGCCGAGGCGGCACCCGAGATCGTGCAGGCTGATACCGGCATGATTGATCTGATGAATTTTGTCGGCACGCACAAGAATGGGCGCGGCGTCTCGACCATCTATTTCGCCGCCGGCGGCTTTGGCGCGTCTGCCGATCATGACGGCCCGCCGACGCTGCCGGGCCCGTCCAACATGGCCGTGGTGCCGACCGAAGTATGGGAGGGCGTGACCAGCACCCTCGTGGAGAAGCGTGAGCTACTGGCGGATTCGGGCGGTGCCGGCAAGGCGCGCGGCGGGCTCGGTCAGGAGATCGTGATCCGCAACGATAGCGGCCACCCGATGACCATATTCTCGATGGCCAACCGCAGCGAGTTTCCGCCGCTGGGATTGCTGGGCGGCGAGAACGGCCCGTTGCGCGAGCACCGTGTCAATGGTGAGGTGATCCACCCCAAGGGCCAACAAATATTGGCGCCGGGCGACCGGGTGACGTTGCACGAGCCCGGCGGCGGCGGCTTCGGTCTGGCCAAGGAGCGCCCGCGTGACAAGGTGCTGGCCGATATCGAGAACGGCTTCGTAACGCCCGAAGGTGCCTCGCGCGATTATGGCGTGGAGGTTGAGGAGTAAGTCATCGCTTATTCCGAATATTCGCCGCGCTTAAAGGCGCGCGTTTCATGCGCCGCGCCGCGATAGAGCACCGATGCCTGAACAGCGACTTTGCGCCGCCAGGCCGCCAGCGACGCCGGGCTCATTTCGGCGTCGGGTCTGGGGTCTTGGTCGAAATTGCCGTGTTCGTCAAAGCCGCGCATCAGCATGGCGGATTCTCTCGGCTCTTGCTGATAGGCGTGGGTCGGGATCATTTCGATGATGAACAGAATGCGCTGATCGTCCGACATGTTGGGGCCGGAGGCGTGACAGATTGCGTTATTGAATAGCGCCGCCTCGCCCGCCCGGAGCGGCATATCAACGGCATTGGCGGTATCCAATTTGGCTTCGATGGTTTGTTCCCGGCTCAATATGTTCGCGGTGCCGAAATTTTCCTTGTGCGGCAACAGACCGCCTGTGTGCGTGCCGGGAATGACGCGCAACCCACCGCTTCGCATCGATGCGTCCGAAAGGGCGAGCGCGGCGATGACGACAATCGGCTTGATATCGGAATAGGCCGTGTCTTGGTGCCAGCCGGCGAAGGATTTGCCGTCGGGCTTCTTCAAGCGCAGCGTCACGCCCCAGCACAGGATATTGGGGCCGATCAAATCCTCCATCACGTCGAGCAGGTCGGGCAGGCGGATGAATTCGTCGATCCACGGGCAGAGCAGCGAGGCGCCCTGGTCGAGCTTGTTGGCGTCGTCCGGATAGCGCTGCATGAAACCTTCGAGGCAGCGGCGATAATGCAGCGCCTGCGCTTCGCTCATGACTCGAACCGGTGCGTGATAACCGTTTTCGTGAAAAGCGGCGACCTCTTCAGCCGTCAACAGCTTGGGCATGAGCACTCTTTCGCGTGGCGCATTGTTCATCCCGGTGCGGAGCGCGAGGTGTAGCAGGTTTCTCGATTGCATGCCATTACGGCGCCCTATACCGTCTTTCCTGAATTGTCAGGGCAGGCAGGGTGTTCGGATGGCCGGTATTCTCATAAGCAACTGTAGAATCTTCGATGGCGCACAAGCGGCGCTGGCCGAGGATATGGCTGTGCTCGTCGAGGATGGGCGGATCAAGGAGATTTCCGACCGTCCCATCGCAGCCCCGGGCGCGCGCGTTATCGATGCGGGCGGGCGGGTGCTGATGCCGGGCCTGATCGATGCGCATTATCACGCGCTGCTGGCTGATCTGAATGTCGCCAATCTTGATATCATGCCGCCCTCACTGTTGCACCAGCATGCGCATGCCAATTTGCGCGCGGCGCTGGAGCGCGGCTTCACCAGCGTGCGCGATGCCGGCGGCGCCGATATCGGCTTGGTGCGCGCGGTCGAGGAAGGCTTGATCCAGGGGCCGCGCATCTTCCATGCCGGCAAGGCGCTGAGCCAGACCGGCGGGCATGGCGATATGCGCCCCGCCACCCATTTCGAGCCCTGCGCCTGCGCCGCCTATCACGGGCCGATCTGCGCCGTCGCCGACGGTGTCGATGAGGTGCGAAAAGCCGTGCGCGAGGAGCTGCGCAAAGGCGCTGCGCAAATCAAGCTGATGGTTTCGGGCGGCGTGCTCTCGCCTTCCGATCCGGTGTGGATGGACCAATATTCCGAAGCCGAAATTCGTGCCGCGGTGGAAGAGGCGGCGACGCGACGCACCTATGTCATGGCACATTCCCATACAGCCAGCGCGGCCCGGCGCTGTGTCGATTTCGGCGTGCGTTCGATCGAACACGGCACGCTGATCGACAGCGAGACGGCGGAATATATCGCGCAGAGCGACGCCTATGTCGTGCCGACGCTCTCGACCATTCACATGATGAAGGAAAAGGGCCCGGCGCTGGGCTTGCAGAAAATATTCGCCGATAAGCTGGGGACGCTGTTCGAGGACGCGCAGCGCGCCGTGGCGATTTGCCAGGATGCCGGGGTGAAGCTCGGCCTCGGCAGCGATCTGATCGGGCCGCTGCATGAATATCAATCGATGGAGCTGGTGCTGCGCGCCGAAATAACCTCACCCTACGATGCGCTGCATGCAGCGACACGCACCAATGCCGCCCTTCTCATGCGCGAAGGCGAGCTTGGCGCGGTTGCCGAGGGCGCGATAGCCGATCTCCTGTTGGTCGATGGCGATCCGCTCCAGGATATTAATCTTCTGCAAGATCAGGGTGCGCATCTTTCAGTGATCATGAAAGACGGCGCTTTACATAAATGCACCCTATGACCATCGATCCGGTCACCCTTGCCGTTCTGCAAGGCCGCCTCGAGCAGGTGGTGGATGAGATGGACGCGACGCTGTTTAGGAGCGCCTTCAATCCGATCATTGCCGAGGCGCACGATGCCTCGCACGGCATTTACGACCGCCTGAGCGGCGCCACCCTGGCGCAAGGCAAGTCCGGCCTGCCGATATTTGTCGGCGCCATGTCGTTTGCCGTGAAAATGGTGATCGACAAGGTGGCCGAGGCGGGCGGTCTCAAGGACGGCGACGTCTATATTTTCAACGACCCCTACGAGGGCGGCACCCATCTTTCCGATTTCAAGCTGGTGCGCCCGGTGTTCCGCCAGGGCGAGCTCTATTGCTATATGGCCTCGGTCGGACATTGGCACGATGTCGGCGGCAATGTGCCCGGCAATTACAATCCGGCGGCGACGGAGAGTTTCCAGGAAGGCATGCTGATCCCACCGGTCAAGCTGATCGATGACGGCGTGCTGAACGCGGATATTATCGAAATTCTCAGCGCCAATTCGCGCCAGCCGCTGAGTCTCTATGGCGATCTCAACGGCCAGATCAACGCCCTTGATCTCGGCGTCGGGCGTTTCGATGAATTGCTCGATGAATATGGCGATGGGGTGGTGGCCGAGGCGTTCGACGAGCTTTGCGCGCGCGCGGCGCGGCTGATGCGCGCGAATATCGCTGAGCTGCCCGACGGCAACTATGCCTGCGACGATTGGCTCGACAATGATGGCATCAACGACGAGCCGCTCGCCATCGCGCTCGATATGAAAATTTCTGGCGAGCGTCTGGTATTGGATTTCTCGCGCTCCGCCGCCGCCTGCGCCGGGCCGGTCAATATTTCGCGCGCCACCACCATCGCCGCCTGCTATGTCGCGCTCAAGCATATCTTCCACGACGTGCCGGCCAATGCCGGCGTGCTCGAGCCGATTGAATTCGTTATCCCGGAAGGTTCGATCCTGCATGCAACGCGCCCCCGGCCGGTCGGCGGCTATACCGAAACCATTCTGCGACTGATCGACGTCACCTTCGGTGCCTTGGCCAGGGCGGCGCCCGAGCGGTCCAATGGCTGCGCCTATGGCACCATCAATGCGCTCTCGCTCGCCGGGCACCGCGAAGATGGCCGGCGCTGGGTGATGTTTTCCTTCTTCGGCGGCGGTCATGGCGGCCACCCGGAGGGCGATGGCCTCAATCACGGCAACGCGCCGATCTCGACCGCGACCATTCCACCGGTCGAGATTTTGGAAGCCGCCTATCCGGTGATGTTCAGCCAATGGGCGTTGCGCCCGGACAGCGGCGGGCCGGGCCGCCAGCGCGGCGGCCTCGGCGGTCTCTACGAACTCGAATTGTTGGAACAGTCGGCGGACGTTTTCCTGTTCGGCGAGCGTGGCCGCTATGCGCCGCAGGGTGTCGCCGGCGGCGGGCCGGGCGAGTGCAATATTTTCGAATATGACAGTGAAGACGGCAAAGGCACGCCGCCGCTCACCTCCAAAATGACCGGGCTCAGAATGGCGCGCGGCCAGCGCCTACGCTTGCAAAGCCCGGGAGGCGGTGGCTACGGCGCGGCTTTCGAGCGGCCGCCCGAGCTCGTGGCGGAGGATGTCCGCCTCGGCTATGTCAGCCGCGATGCGGCGGAGCGCGATTATGGTGTGGTGCTGGACGGCGAAGGCGCTGTCGATGCGCCGGCGACCAAAAAGCTGCGCCAGGCGGCAGCGCCATGAGCGGGACGGTCATTGTCGGCGTCGATGTTGGCGGTACTTTTACCGATGTCTTCGCCATCGACCGCAACTCTGGGCGTGCCTCCATCGCCAAGGTGCCGACGACGCCGGACAACCAGGCGGAGGGCTTTGCCCGCGGCGTAGAGCAAGGCGCCGGCGCAGCGGCGCAGCTCGATACCATCG
Organism: uncultured Rhizobiaceae bacterium; assembly: GCA_964429775.1. Taxonomy (GTDB): domain Bacteria; phylum Pseudomonadota; class Alphaproteobacteria; order UBA828; family UBA828; genus PTKB01. The sequence continues at coordinate 46,942 of CAYSDJ010000016.1, read as the reverse complement.
TGCACGGCACCACGGTCGGCACCAATGCTCTCCTGCAACGGCGCGGCGCCCGCGTTGGCATGATCGTCACATCGGGGTTCCGCGACGTGCTTGAAATGCGCCGCCGTGACCGGCCCAAGACCTGGGGCCTGTGGGGTCAGTATGAGCCGGTGGTATCGCGTGATTTCAGCATTGAGATAAATGAGCGCACCCTCGCTGGCGGCAGCGTGCGCGATCCGGTCGGGGGTGACGAAGTGCAGGCGGCGGCCAAGCGCCTGGCTGGCATGGGCGCCGAGGCGCTGGTGATTTTCTTCGTCAATTCCTATGCCAATAACGCCAACGAGCAGGCCGCGCTGGCGGCAGCGCGCGAGGTCTGGCCGAACGAATTCGTCATGGCGTCGAGCGAAATCCTGCCCGAGATCCGCGAGTTCGAGCGCGCCTCGACCGCCGCGCTCAACGCCTATCTGCAACCGGTGCTCGGCCATTATATAGAGCGTCTGGAAACGGCGTTGGAGGCGGATGGTTTTGCCGGTGAAGTGCTCATCCATCAATCGAATGGCGGCGTCATGCAGGTTGGGACGGCGCGCCGCCTGCCGGTGCGAACCGCGCTTTCGGGGCCAGCGGCTGGTGTTGTCGCAGCTGGCCACATCGCCCAGGCCGCCGGTTTTGAAAATGTCATCACCTGCGATATGGGCGGCACCAGTTTTGATGTTTCCGTCGTTGCCGGCGGCGCGCATGCCATCAGCCCGCAAACCTCAATCGATTTCGGCCTGGTTATCCGCACGCCGATGGTGGAGATCACCACCATCGGCGCCGGCGGCGGTTCGATTGCCGCAGTGGATCGCGGCGGCCTGTTGCGCGTCGGGCCGGAATCGGCCGGCTCCGACCCGGGCCCGGCCTGTTACGGCCTTGGAAACAGCCGCCCGACCGTGACCGACGCCAATGTGGTGTTGGGCCGCATCAATGCCGAACGCCCAATCGGCGGCAAGCTGGATCGTCTCGATGTTGCCGCCGCCGAAGCGGCGATCATGCAGCATGTCGGTGAGCCGCTTGGCCTTGATCTCACCGCTGCCGCCGCCGCCATTATCCGAGTCGCCAATGGTTTGATGGCCGGCGCCATTCGCCTGGTTTCAATCGAGCGCGGCCACGATCCGCGCAAGTTCGTCATTATGCCGTTCGGTGGCGGCGGCGCCTTGCATGCCGGGGCGCTGATGCGCGAGGTCGGCCTCGCCAAGGCGCTGGTGCCGCGCTATCCCGGCGTCATCAGCGCACTCGGCTGCGCCATCGCCGATCTCAGGCATGATTCCGTGGCAACGGTAAACCGCACATTGGACGAGATCGATATGGCGGAATTCCGTACCCGCATGGCCGCCTTGGCTGATAAGACCGGCGCCTTGATTGGGCAAAGCGCCGCGCAATCGTTTGAAGCGGATATGTCCTATCAGGGCCAGAGTCACACGGTGGCGGTTGATTTGGCGCGTGGCCTGAATATTGACGCGGCGCAGCTGCGTGCCGCTTTTGAAGCGCGCTATCAGGAAGTTTACGGCCGCCTGCTCGATAATATTCCGATCCGCCTCTTGAATCTGCGTGTGACGGTGGTATCCCACCGTGACGCGTTCGACTTTACCGTTCTTGCGCCGCCTTCGGATGCCAGCCTGGAACGGGCGCGGGTAGGATCGCGCCAGGTCTGGTCAGAAGAAGGCTGGTGCGAGACGGTAATTTATGATCGCCTTGAGCTACCGGTTGGTGCCAAGCTGACAGGGCCGGCGATTTTGGAGCAGCCGGACGGCACGGTTTTCGTCGATGCGGGGTTGATCGGCGAGGTCGACGGCTTCGGCAATCTTGTCATGACGCGTGTTAACGAGCAGGGAAACAAGCCATGACGAAAAATGGCGAGATGCACTTGAAGGCTTTGCGCGATGGCCGTGAGGTGTTTCTCAAAGGCGATAAGGTCGACGACGTTACGCGCCATCCTGCCTACTGCAATTCGGTCAAAACCTCGGCCCTGCTTTATGACTTTCAGGCGGCGCCAGAGAATATCGAGGCGCTGACCTTCGTCTCGCCCGATGGCGGCGAGCGCGTCAATCGCTGCTGGCAATTGCCGGAGAGCTACGATCAATTGCGCGCCCGGCGGCACGGCTTGGAATTATGGGCAGAGTGCCATTACGGTTTTCTCGGGCGCTCGCCCGATCATGTCGCTTCGGGCTTGGCCGGCATGATGATGGGGGCGGAGATATTCGACAAATGGGACATGGCGCGGGCCGGCGCGCTCCGGGACTATTTCCGCTATGCGCGCGATAACGATCTCTATCTCAGCTATGTCATTATTAATCCACAAGCGGACCGTTCCAAGAGCGCCGGCGATCAGGACGACCCCTTCCTCACCGCCCGCCTGGTCGATGAGGATGCCGAGGGCATTACCGTGCGCGGCGCCAAGATGCTGGGCACGAGCTGCATCATGTCGAACGAGATCTGGGTCACGACGATCCAGCCGTTGAAGGAAAATGAAGCGCCCTACGCGCTCAGTTTTGCCATTCCAATGAACCAGAAGGGCCTCAAGATTCTATCGCGCAAATCCTATGAGGAAGCGGCGGTCTCCGAGTTCGACAATCCGCTGTCCTGCCGCTTCGACGAAAATGACGCGGTGATCTATTTCGACGATGTCAAAGTGCCGTGGGAGCGCGTGTTTATCGCCGGCGATGTGGCCATGTGCGCGCAGCAATTTCACGGCACGCCGTCGCATGTTCATCAGAATTACCAATGCCAGATTCGCCTTAACGTGAAGATGCGGTTTTTGCTTGGCCTGGCGCACAAGATTGCCGAGACCAACGGCGTTATCGATTTCCCCTCCGTGCGTGAAACGCTTGGCACATTGGCCGCGGATGCGGCTTTGGTTGAGGCTCTGGTGACGGCGATGGAGGTCAAGGGCCGGCATGTCGGACGCTATTTCGTGCCCGACCGCCATATGCTTTACGCCGCCCAGGTGCAGACGCAAAGGCTCTATCCCCGGGTGATCACGACGATGCGCGAGCTGGCCGGCGGCGGCATGATCATGCTGCCCTCTTCGGTCGAGGATTTCGCCAATCCGGAATTGGCCGAATATATCCGCCGTTCACAAGGCTCGCCGCTCTACAGCCCGGAGGACCGGGTGAAGTTTTTCAAGCTCGCCTGGGATGCGGTCGGCAGCGAGTTCGCCTCGCGCCATGTGCAATATGAAATGTTCTACGCCGGCGCCAGCTTTATCACCCAGGGAAATTCCTATCGCACCTATGACTGGGACGGCGCGGCTGAACTGGTGAGCCGCATGATGGACAGCTACAGCCTCGAAGGCACGCTGGCTAAATTGGGAGACAACAAGAATGGCGATTGACAAGCAACATCTCGAATTCCACACGCTCGATATGGAAAGCGGGTGGGAGACGCCGCCCGGCTATCCGCCCGGCATCGAGCAAAAAATCTTGGCCGGCAATCTTGACGAAGAAAATAAAAGCGGTGGGCGGTCGCGCCTGCTGCGCATCCAGGCCGGCGTCTATACCACGGTGCCGTTCCGCCATGACTATTGGGAAGAGGTCTATTTGCTGTCGGGTGATTTGACGGTTGGCAATGATGGCGATGGCGAGGGCGGCGAGAACTTCAAGCCGCCGACCTATGCCTGCCGCCCGCCGCACACCGATCACGGCCCGTTCAAATCAGAGGGCGGTTGCGTGATGTTCGAAATTCACTATTACGATCCGGCGTGAGCGCGGCGGCTACAGCAAATCCCGAGCAGGTGGAATTACCTGCGACGACGCATTTGCTTCAACAACAAAGAGATAGATCATTTCAAGTGAGCGCATGCGAACGTGAAATGATCTAGCTGCGCCCGCGCAGTTCGCCATCGAGGCTATAGACCGTGTGGGTATCGAAGCCCTTAATGTCGACCTCGCCGCAATCGGTCAGCAGGAAATCGTTTTTCAGCAATTGGTAGGTCGTATCGCACAGCATGATTTGCATCGGCTCGGCCATCGATTCCATACGCGCCGCCAAATTCACGCCGGGGCCGAAAATATCGTAAACATATTTCTGCACGCCGACGATTGAGCCGATAATCGGACCGGTATTGATGCCGATGCGGCAGCGCCAATCCTGTGGGTTGGCGGCATTGCGTTTTTCCAGATAGCGCTTCACGCGCAGCGCCACCTTGGCGATGTTTTGCGCGTGGTCGGCGGTTTCCTCCGGCATGCCCGAGACCGCCATATAGGCGTCACCGATGGTTTTGATACGTTCACAGCCGAACAGTTCGACGATGCGGTCGAAAGCCGAGAAGATATCGTTGAGCTCGGCGATCAGCGCGGTCGGGTCGCGTGACACCGCCATTTCGGTGAAGTCGACGAAATCGAGCATCATCACCGAGGCTGTCTCGAAGCGCTGCGGCGTGGTGCTGCCGTAATCCTTCATTTCCTCATAGACCGATTTCGGCATGATATTGAGCAGCAATTTCTCGACCCGGTCTTTTTCCTTCTGCAATTCGCGGGCATTTTTCTCGGCCATGTTCGAATAGGATTCGAGCATGTATTCGACCTGTTTCTGCTTCGAGAGATCGCGGCATTCGACAACGATGCGCGGCGGCTCTAAATCCTTGAGGGTTCGCATTTCGACGCTGAGCGGGGTGGCCGGGCTTGTTGCTTCGCAGTCATGTTCAACGCGGAAGGGCCGGCCTTTATCGAGGCGCCCGGCGGCGCGCTCCAAATCGACGCCCTTAAGGCGCGCCTGCAAACTGTCCGGGCCCTCTTCGGAGGGCGGAAACCACTGAAAGAATTTGGCGTTTTCAAACAGGATCGACCAGTCATCAGGTTCGATCACGGCCACGCCAACCGACATCGACTGAACAAGCTGTTTCAGAGTTTCCGGATCATCCATGGAGTGGGAACCTAATGCTGAAAATGAATCTGATTGGCCTACTGGGTGACGATAATGTGCATGCGGTCCTGAATGCCGCGAACCAGAATGGCAATGTCTTCCGCCGCGAAATCGTAATCTTCCAGCGTCTCTGAAAGGATTGTCGCCATTTCGTTGAAAGCCTGGCCATCGATTTTCAGATTGGCATGGGCCACTTTGAGTTGGTCGTCAGTGAAACTTGCCGGGCCGCCCATGATCGATGAGATGAATTTGGTCTGGTGGTCGATCAGCGTACGCATCTCCTTACCGGCAAAATAATGGCCAATAATGGGCGATTCCGTCGCGCGTTCGTAAAATTCGCCTACCACCTTGCTGACGCTGGCAAAGCCGCCATAACGTTCGAACATTGTCTGGGCCATAACCACTACTCCCATTGATCAAACAATCTGTTTGAATTCCCCACATAGAGTATAATCTTTTAGAGGGTGGAATTGCCAATTCACATTAGACGGGGAGGGTGAGAGCAATGACAGAATATTCGGTAAACCCGGCGCGTATGGCGCTTGTTAACGTAGATATGCAGATTGCCTTCGTGGAAGGCACGCCGCTTTCGGCGCCGGACGGCGTGGCATTGCTCCCCGTTGTTAACCGCTTGGCCGAAGCCTGCCGCCAGGCCGGCATGATGGTCATCCACACCCGTCATGTGACGCGCCCCGACGGCAGCAATCTCGGCACCATGGGCGAACTCATCGATGCGGTGCGCGACGGCTATATCATGGATGGCTCGGAGACCGCCAAGCTGCATCCCGGGCTCGATGTAAAAGAGGGTGATATCGTCCTCGAGAAGCCGCGCTACGGCGCCTTTAGCGGCACCGACCTCGACAATGTGCTGCGCGCGGGCGGCATCGACACCATTATCGTCAGCGGCATCTGCACCAATATCTGCTGCGAGACAACGGCGCGCGAGGCCGGCATGCGCGATTATCATGTCTTCTTTATGGAGGACGGCACCGAAACCTTCCCGGCCGGCGGCCTCACGGTCGAGGAGATCAAGCGCGCGGTGCACACCACAATCGGTCTCGCCTTTGCCAACGTCATCCCGGTCGATCAGATGATTGGCCGTATCGAGCGCGCCGGCGGTGCGGCGGCGGCAGCGGAATAGCGTTCAGCCAGCGATCGGCAAAACGACGATATCGTAGGCGTGCGCGAGACGGCGCCCGAGCACCGGATCCTCAAGCTCGAATTCGAAGCGCTCCGCCGGCGCCACGCCGCCGATGGCGGGAAGCGTGCCGCCGAACATCAAGGTGCCGGGCGCCAGTGCCGCGCCGCCATCGTTGTAGCGCGCGATCAGATCCTCCGGTGCGCGCATGGCGGCGACGCTGCCTTCCTGATAGAGGCGGCGCGCGCCATCCTTAACCGCCCAGGAGCGCAGCATCAGCTTGTCCCAATGGCCGGCGACCTCCGCGTAAGGCCATATGTCGCATGACAAGGGCTTATCGCACATTTGCTTGGAGACGGTGACGCCGTAGGTTTCGACCTCGCGGTCGGTGTGATCGGAACCGACGCCGACATGAAGGCCGTTATCATTTTGCAGCAGCAAGAACTCGACCTCACCGCTCGATTCAGCGCCGCTCGCCTCGATGGCATCCGCCAAGGTAAGGCGAGAGGCTGCGACGCGGTAAAAAAGCGGGGTTGCTGCCGGGCGGGTGACGCCGAGTTTTTCCAACTCCTGAATATGCTCTTCCATTTTCGCCACATCGCGCCCGGTCCAGCCGGCGATGACGGCGTGCTCGATCACGGCTTCTAGGGGTTTTGTTTCGCCCTCGCTGATGCGGGTGAGCGCTAGGTTGGTATGCGGCGCCATTTCCGTGCCCTTTGTTGGATTATTGTTCCGAGCCGGCCGCAGCCAGCGCCACGGCGATTTGTGCTGCCAGTTCGGCATTGCCGACGGCGAGCGCCTGGTTTGCCGCCAAGGTACGCCCCTCGCTTAACTCGCCAATGCGCGACAAGAGATAAGGTGTTAGCGCCTTTCCGCTTACGCCTTCGGTCGCCGCCTCCATCTCCGCCTGCTCTGTCCAATTTTGCAGATCGTGCCAATCAATGGCGAATTCCTCGTCGATCGGGTTGACGATCAACACGGCGCTCTCCATTGCCAGCGCATGTTGTGCGCGCAAAATCTCAGCCGCCTGCTCCGGCGTATCGACGCGATGCTCGAGTTTGAGGCCGCTTTCCCGGGCATAAAAGGCCGGGAAGCTGCCGGTGCCGAAGCCGATGACAAGAACATTGTGGCTCTCCAGCACCTCCAGCGTTTTCGCCAGATCCAGGATCGATTTGGCGCCGCTGCATACGGTGGTGATCGCGGTCCGCCCCAGGGCAGACAAATCGGCTGAAATATCGAACGATTTTTCGCCGCCACGGTGAACGCCGCCAATGCCGCCGGTGGCAAATATGTTGATCCCGGCAGCGGCGGCGCAGTGGATCGTGGCCGAGACGGTCGTACCGCCATCCCGGCCTTCGGCAATGGCGGCGGAAAGATCCTTGCGGCCGACCTTGAGCACGTCTTCGGCGCGGGCAAAATGTTCGAGCATGGCCGCATCGCAGCCGATGCAAATTTTTCCCTGGTGGATGGCGATGGTGGCGGGCGTCGCCCCGTGAGCTTCGGCCGCCGCTTCCATTTTCTGCCCGGTCTCAAAGTTCTTCGGCCATGGCAGGCCGTGCGAAATCAGCGATGTTTCAAACGCGACAACAGCCCGATTCGCAGCTATTGCGGCCTGCACGGGCGGATGAAAATGCAAATATTTCATGCGGCCAGGATTGGTTATTGTCGCTGTCACGGCAAAAATTTATTTTAATATAACAGCTTAGACGCTTGCCACGCCTATATATATATTTGGCATGGATTAAAGATTATTGTTTAGTTCCTTTTAATGTAAAGGTATAATAATATAAGTTAACTTAGTTATGGGTATTCATATCCAGGGAATAACAACTCCGCTGCGGACAGGTTTACCCGAATCTTGTTTAACCATGTTAGCACAATCAGACCTTGTGAGAAATCGAGAGAAGTATGAAATTCCTAGTCGCAGATGATCATGCCGTGTTCCGTGTTGGCCTCGTCTATTTACTGCAGAAACTTGACCCGGAAGCCAAGATATCGGAAGCGAACGATTACGCCGAAGCGTTGGAAATCGCCGAACGGGAACCCGATCTCGACCTGATTTTGGTCGATTTGCTGATGCCCGGTATCGACGGCTTTAACGGCGTTTCGAGCTTGCGGGACAAAGCCCATGCGGCGCCTATCATTGTCGTCTCGGCGCGCGAAAACCCGGCCGATGTTCAGGCGTCGCTCGGGCATGGCGCGATGGGTTATTTGCCGAAATCCTCGTCTTCCGACGTGATGATGAATGCCATCCGTCTGGTGTTGTCGGGCGGCATGTATTTGCCGCCGGTGCTGCTAGGGCAGCAGGAAGGCGGCAACGGTGCCGGCTCAATGGAATCCAGTCTCAGCCAACCGCGCCTCTCCGACCAGGTGGCGCGCAATTTGACCCGGCGCCAGCGCGATGTCATGCGCTTGCTGGCGCTTGGCCGCTCCAACAAGGCGATTGCGCAGGAGCTGGAACTGGCCGAGGGCACGGTCAAGGTGCATGTTTCCGCTATTTTCAAGGCGCTCAACGTCACCAACCGTACCGAAGCGGTGATCGTTGCCGGAAAAATCGAGGCCGACGAGAGCATCTGATTTACCCAGCGCGCCAATTCGCTTGAATATCGGCGCTGTTCGGCGCACCGTAGGGCGAAATTAAATTAAGGAGCTGTGGCGATGTCTATCGTGCGGCAATTGCTGTGGGGCGCGTTCCGGCGCGCGGCTTCAGACCCAAGAGTACAGCAAAAGGCGGTTCAGACGGCCAAGGTCGTCGACAAGAAGATGAACGACACGGCGGACAAGGTGGTCGAATTCGCCGCCGAGAAAGACCCGGTGCGCGAAGCCGGGCGCATGTTCGGCAAGCTGATGTCGGGCGGTAACGAGGACAAAAGCTAGAGAAATATATCTCCGCCGTTCGGGCTCAGACATTGGCCGACAAAATGGTCGCCTGCGTCTGATGCCAAAAATACATAAGTCGGCGCAATTTCATCCACCACGGCGAAGCGTCCGCGCGGGATTGTCTGGCGGATCGCTTCAAGAATATCCGGGTCCATGCCATCCAAAATCGGCGTCGTCGTCGCACCCGGCGCCACGCAATTCACATTGACCCCGCGATCGCCGATTTCGAGCGAGAGCGAACGCGTGAAAGAGACAATCGCCGCTTTGCTGGCGGTGTAGTGGGCGAGGCCGGGCGCGCCCTTATAGGCGAGCTGCGACGCGGTGTTGATGATTTTGCCATGGCCCTGGGCATACATGTGCGGCAGAACCTTGTGCGTCATAAGAAAAACGCTGCGCAGATTGACGGCGATCATCTGATCCCACATTTCGACGCTCATCTCATCGACCGTGGACGTAATGCCGATGCCGGCATTGTTGACGAGAATATCGATATGGCCGAATTCGCTGAGGAATTGATCGACCATGGCGTCGGTTTCATCGGCCTGGGAGACATCGGCCCGCATGGCAACGGCCTTGCGGCCCCGTTTCTCGACCTCCGCCACCACGGCTCTCGCATTGTCCAATTGAGAATCGTTGGGATAATTCACCGCCACATCCGCCCCTTCGTCGGCGAATAATTGCGCCACCCGGGCGCCGATGCCGCTGCTGGCGCCGGTGATCAGGGCCGTTTTGTCTTGTAGTTTTCCCATCGCGAATTCTCCCTAGGCGACTCTAGTGGCCGGATACCAGCAGTTTCTCGGCTTCCTCCTGGAAGCGTTCAAAATAATCGAGCGTGGCCTTTTCTTCATCAATAACATTGCGGTGTTTGAAGCAGTGTACCAGATGGCCGCCGCCGATATCGTCCGCATCGGGCATGCGCGCATTGCACTCGGCCTCGACGAACGGGCAGCGGCTGGCGAGATAGCAACCCTCGGGCAGGTCAATCGGGCTTGGGATCTCGCCTTGCAGGCTGACTTCCGAGCGCCGCTCCAAATTCGGGTTGGGCAGCAGAACGGAGGATAACAGGCCGATGCTGTAGGGATGGCGCGGGCGGCTGAATATATCCTGCGCCGAGCCCTGTTCAACGATCATGCCCAAATACATCACCGCGACGCGGTGGCTCAGGTAACGCACCGTACTGAGGTCGTGCGAGATGAACAGATAGGCGGTGTTGAGCTCCTTCTGCAGGCGAATCAAGAGATCGATGATTTCCGCCCGCGCCGTCGGGTCGAGCGCCGAGGTCGGCTCGTCGAGCACGATCAATTCCGGGTCGGTGATGATGGCGCGCGCAATGCCGACGCGTTGCTGTTGCCCGGCGCTAAGCTCGGCCGGATATTGGTAGAGGGCATCCTCGCTGAGACCAACGCGCTCGGCGATTTCACGTACCCGCTTGTCGCGGTCCTCGCGCTTCTCGCCGAGCGAGCGCAACGGCTCGCCGATGGTGACACCGATACGAATACGCGGATCGAGCGATTCCGCCGGTTCCTGGAAGACAAGCTGTATTCTGCCGCGCAGCGTGCGGCTGCGCACATTGTGCCGCTTGCCGATTTTCTCGCCGTGGAAGGATATGTCACCGCCGGTCGGGTCGATCAGGCCGAGAATGCAACGCCCGACCGTGGTTTTGCCGGAACCGGATTCGCCGACCAGGGACAGAGTCTCGCCGCGCGCCACGGTGAAGCTCACATTGTTGACCGCCTGAACGACGGAGCGCGAGCCGGCGATGGGAAAGTGCTGGACCAGGTTCTGCACCGAGAGAACTTCGGACATGGCTTAACGCTCCACCGGGTGGTGGCAACGGACGCCGTGTCCGGAGCCTGTTCCGCGCATATCTGGATGTTCGGAGCGGCATTTGTCGCTGGCGCGCACGCAGCGTGCGGCGAAATAGCAGCCGCTCTGCGCCGCGCTCTCGGGCAGCGCATCAGCTACTTTGGTCCACAAGCCGCGCAGTTTCGGATTGTGCGAGAACGCCGACAGCAGCATCACGCTGTAGGGATGCTGCGGGTTGTCGAAAAAATTTTGCGTCGGGGCAAGCTCGACGATCTCGCCGGCGTAAATAATCGCGACCTGATGGCAATAATGCGCCGTGATGCCGATATCGCGGGTGATGAACAGCATTGAGGCGCCTTGCTGATGCACCAAATCCTGCAACAGCTCCAGCACCTGGGTTTGCACTGTGACGTCGAGGCCGCTGGTGGCGTCATCGGAGATGATAAAGCGCGGCGAGCAGATCAGCGCAATCGCCATAACAACGCGCTGCGCCATGCCGCCGCTCAGCTCGTGCGGATAGGCGCCGAAGCGCCGTGTTGGATCGGGGATCTGCACCGCTTCCAGCATGGCGAGCGCCATCTTCTTGGCTTCCTTGCGCGGCAGCGAGAGGTGATAGCGCGCAACATTGGCGATCTGCATGCCGACGGTAACCAGCGGATTAAGCTCGGTGCGTGGGTTGGGAATGACCATGGCGATATCGTTGCCTCTAAGGGCGCGCAGTTCTTCCTCGTTCAGCGCCGCCAAATCGCGCCCGTCATATTCAATGCGCCCGCTGTCAACGCGGCCCGGGCGCGAAATCAACTGCATGATCGAACGGGCCAGGGTGGTTTTGCCGGAACCTGATTCGCCGACCAGGCCAATGATTTCGCCTTCGCGCACCTTGAGATCGATACCGCGCAAAGCACGCACCGGGTCGGTCTCATACACCGGGTAGGAGACGTTCAGACCCTCGATATTAAGGATCGTGCCGGTATCTGAATTTTCTGCCACGCTCAACCTCTTACTCTTGGGTCGATGGCAAAATAAATCAGATCGACGATGAGATAGATGATGAGCGAGAGCACGGCGGCGAAGAAGACAAAGCCGAGCACCGGGTTGATATCGGCATTGAGCACGCCTTGCACGGCATATTGTCCGGCACCGCCCCAACTGAAGACGATTTCGACCAGCACCGCGCCGCCAATGAGAAAGCCATACAGCACACTGACGATGGTCACCACCGAGGGCAGCGAATTGCGTAGGGCGTGGCGGATGATGATCGATTTGGGCAGGCCGCACATTTCCTCATAGCGGCTGTAATCGGATTCGAGCATGCGATCCATGGTCGATTGGGTCATTTTGAGGATTGGTCCGCCGCTGATCAGGCCAAGCGTCACCACCGGCAGAATTAGATGCCCGGCGGCGGAGCCGAGCGCCGCCCAATTGCCGTCCAGCAGGCTGTCGATCAAGAGCGCGCCGGTGACCGTCGGCGGTGCGATGGTGAAGAAGTCAAGCCGGCCGAGCGGCGGCGGCACCCAGCCGAGAATCGTGTAGAAGAAAAAGATCAACACCAGGGCAAGCCAGAAATCCGGCAGAGCGCCGGCAAGCAGGCCGTAATAATCGGAAAATTTAGCCAGCACGCCGCGCTTCAGATAAGCCGCACCGACGCCAAGCGGCACGCCGATCAACAGGCCCAAGAATAGCCCGAGGGTAATCAGCTCGAGCGTTGCCGGCATGCGCAGGAAAAGGTCCTCGGTCACCGGCCGGGTGGTCTGCCACGAGGTGCCGAGATCGCCATGCAGCACCAAATTCTTGATATAGATAAAGAATTGCTCCGGCAGCGACAGGTTGAGGCCCATTTCGTTGCGCAATTCCTCAAGCGTTGCCTCGGTCGCGAGCGGCCCGAGCATCATCACCGCCGGGTCGCCCGGGATGAGTTTCACGAGGAAGAAGCTCACCAGGGTGATGCCGAACAGCTGCGGCCCGATGAACAGCATGCGCTTGCCGATATATCGCATTACCCGCATGTCAGGCTTCCTTGGCGCGGCGCTCGCGCATGGTGCCGGCCATGGCGCGCCGGCGCGCCGGATCGGCCAGCACTTCGATGCTGGCGCCGACCAGGGCGAAGCCGAACACGGTGACGGCAAGCGCGATGCCGGGGAACACCGACGGCCACCACTGGCCGGTGATGATGTTTTGGAAGCCCATGGCAATCATGCTGCCCCATTCGGGCGTTGGCGCGACGACACCGGCGCCGACGAAGCTGAGGCCCGCCGTGAGCAGCACCGACCAGCCTATATTGACTGAAAGCTGGGCCAGCACCGGCGCCATCGAATTGGGAATGACGTGGCGCAGGATGATGTAGCGGTCCGGCGTGCCGGCAACATAGGACGCTTCGACAAAGCGCATGCGCCGGATCGACATCACCTGGGAGCGCATCAGGCGGAGATAGATCGGGATATTCAAAAAGGCGATGGCGGCGATGATGCTTTGCAGGCTCTGGCCGAATATCGCCACCAGGGCGATGGCGAAGACGAACACCGGAAAGGCCTGCAGCACATCGGCCGAGCGCATGACGAAACCGGAAAAGAAGCTCGGCACGCCGCCGACCTCTTGATAGTAACCGACCGCAGCACCAATCAGCGAGCCGACGACGGCGGAAATTGCCGTGCCGGCGATGGCGATGGTGAGGTCGATTCTGGGCGCGTAGATGACACGGCTGAATATATCCATGCCGGTCGCGTCGGTGCCGAGCAGGTGGCGCCAACTGGGCGGCTGAAGAAAATCGACCGGGTTTGCCGTCTCCGGCGGATAGGGCGCGATCAGGGGCGCGAAGACCGCCAGGATGACAACCCCCACAACGATGCCGTAGCCGACCGCGAATAGCGGGCGGGCGCGGAGAACATCCAAAAGATAGCGTAAGCCCCGCAAAAAGGCCTGTACGCGCTCACTCACCGTGCGCGGGTGATGTCCCGCCGAAATATTGCTCATATGCAGAATGCGCCAGGCTGCCGGGCCACCACGGGGGTGACCCGGCATATCTCCGGCGGCTTACCTAGCTCGCGCGGTAGAAGTCCTGGAAGCGCATATTGTTCGAGGTGTAATAGGTCCACCCCATGAGGTCTTTTGAACGCGCCATGGTGTAGTTGGGGAACACGCCAAACACCCAGGGCGCCTCGCGCATAACATGCTTCTGCACCTCATCCATCATCTCGAGACGGGCCGTCTGATCGGCGGTTTGTGCCGCGCCGTCAATCAGCTCATCAACCCGGGCATTCTCGTAATTGCTGTAATTGATGAAGGATTTGGAGTGGAAGTAGAGATTCATCGAGTAGCCGGGATCCGGGCACCAGGGTGAATCGACATAGAAGATCATCGGCTGCTTGCGCTCGGTGACATTGTTGTAGAATGTCGCCGCCGGAACCTTCTTAAGCTCGAGATTGACGCCGATCTCCTTCAAGGCGCTCTGATAGAGAATGGCGGTCGGCTCCTGCACCGGATCGCCGGCATTATAGGCGAGCGTGGTGGTAAAGCCGTCGCCGTGACCCGCGCCTTTTATCAATTCGCGTGCCTGTTCGAGATCCTGTTTGCCGAACTCCCAATAATCGCCGTTATAACCGGGATAGATATCCGGCATGCAGGCGGTGAGCGGGCTGGCGAGGTTCTGGAACACGGTCTGAATGACCTGCTCCTGCGGGAAGGCGAAATTCATCGCCCTGCGCACGTCGATGCTGCCGAACGGCTCGATTTTGGCATTGAGCTCGATCCAGATCATGAAGGTCGCCGGTATCGTCTCGACTGCCACATTCGGCGCGCTCTTGAGCTGAATGATCTCGAGCGGCTGGAGATATTGCGCGATATCGACGGCGCCGCCCTGCAGCAGCTGCACCCGGTTGGCCGAGGTCGGCACTTCCTTGAAGATGACATTCTCCATCGCCGGCTTGCCGCGGTAATAATCGGCCCGGCCTTTATAGACCGCCTGCTGGCCGCGTACGAGAGAGGCCAGTTCATAGGGCCCGTGCCCGGCCGAATTGTTTTCCAGGAAGCCCTTGCCCCAGGGGTCGTCATCGGTGGCGACTTCCTTGATCTTCTTGGAATCGTAGATCGGATTGTAGAGGTTGGGCTGCAATTTGAGCAGCAACGGATTGGGATGATCGAGCTTGAAGGTCACCGTATGGCTGCCTTCTGCGGTGATTTGCTCGGGCCGCTTGAGGCTGATGGTATTGGCGAAAAAGCCGCCGATGGCGCCGAGCGCCAATTTGCGGTGCCAGGTCCAGACCACGTCCTCGGCGGTCAATTCATTGCCCCAATTGCTCTTCACACCCTTGCGCAGGTGGAAGCGCGCCCAGGTGCCGCCGGGATCGATTTCCCAGCTTTCGGCCAATTTGCCGACCATGTTCACGCGCCCCGGCTTGTCGGGATAATCAGTGATGTCTTCGCGCGATGCGGTCGGCACGCCGGCATCGGGTTTCTTTTCGAACTCGACCAGCGAATCATAGAGGCAGGCCACGGCTTCGAAGGTGCCGAGGCTGACGTCATATTCGGAATCGAGGCTTTGCGGCGTTGCAGGTGCTGCAACCACCATGGTGTTCGAGCGGTCCTGCGCTTCTGCCTGGCCGAGTGTGAGCGCGCCCGGCGCCATGGCGGCGCCAGCGGCAACGGCGGAACCTTTGAGAACGCTGCGGCGGCTAATCTTGAACGTACTGCTAGGGTTTTTCGACATGTTATCCTCCTTATTGCTCCCGTTATTTCTTAGGCAACATCTTTCCAATTGCGGAAAGGGTAGAAAACCAAGCCCTTGATCATGATCAAGGGGTAAACTGTCGGCGTAGGTTATATCCAAAAGCAATCTTTTCACGCATCCGGGTTTGTGGCATCCCCTTTTTTAACTCTCACGCAAATTTTATTCCTAAAACGGACAAAGTATGAGCGACAACGGCAATTCCAGGGAAGCTGGAAAACTTCCAATTCTCGCTTACGGATTCCGGCCATTTTTCTTTTTGGCCGGTGTCCATGGCTTGGTGGCGATTCTTCTGTGGTTGGCCATTCAGGTCGATAGTTTGAGTTCGCCGGGTCATTGGCCGGGCGCCACCTGGCATGGCCATGAGATGCTGTTCGGCTATGCGCCGGCGGTGTTGGCCGGTTTCCTTCTTACCGCCGTGCCCAATTGGATCGGCGTGCCGCCGGTGCGGCGCTTTCCCCTGGCGGCACTGGTAGTGCTGTGGCTCGCCGGGCGGGCGGCGGTGGCGCTGGCCGGCTATTTGCCAACCCTTCTGGTGACGATTGTCGATGTCGCGTTCCTGCCGGCTGTGATGGTGCTGCTGCTGCCGCCGCTCATTGCCCACAGGAAATGGCGCAATGTCATATTCGTCGTTCCCCTCGGCGCGTTGACGCTGGCCAACCTGGCGCTCCATTTTAGCGTTGCCGGAGAAATCGACGTTTTGCCGCGCGATGCATTTATTGTCGCAACCGGCTTATTGGTACTTTTTATCACGGTCATGGGCGGGCGGATCATTCCGTCCTTTACCGCAAATGTATTGCGCGCGCGCGGCGAGACGCCGGCTTTACGCAATTATGCCCCGCTTAATTTTTTCGCCATTGGCTCGCTCGCCGCGATGATTGTGGCCGACGCCGTTGTGCCTCTGTCCCTGGTTGGCGCGGCTTTGTCCCTGTTGGCGGCGCTGGCCGGCTTGATACGGGTTTCCGGCTGGGGATGGCGGCGTATATTGGACGACCCGCTGCTGTGGATCCTGCATGCCGCCTATCTCACCCTTGCCGTCGGTCTCGCGATGAAAGGGGTTTCCGCGCTTACTGAAGCGCTGCCGCTCGATGTCGGTCTCCATATGTTGACCATCGGCGCCGTCGGGCTGATGACCTATGGCGTCATGACGCGCGTCATTCTCGGCCATACCGGGCGCACGCTGAAACTTCGCCCCTCAATCGTCACCGCCTATTTCATCCTCCTCGCCGCTCTGATCCTGCGCCTCATCGCGCCGTTTCTGCCCGACCACCTTTATAACGGCGATGTTCACCTTTCCGGCGGCCTGTGGTCGGCGGCCTTCGTCCTCTTTTTGATTGTCTATGCGCCGATGCTGTGGCGCGCGCGGCCGGACGGCAAACGCGGCTGAGACATGCCGCCGGCGTTGGGCTACATTAGCGGGCGCGCCAAACATCAATAAGAGGTGGGACATGAACGCACGAAGCCCGATTAAGTCTGAAACTCTGAAATCCGTCTCGGCTGAACTTGCCGGCCAGCCGATCAGCAGCGAGAAGGCGGCGGCCCATGCCGAGATGTTCGAAAATATCATGCAGATGATCGAATCCTTGCGTGAGTTGCCGATCAAGGATGTCGAGCCTGCCGTGATCTTCCGTCCGGTCGAGCGCGACGGGGAGGATTCGCCGTGAGTGACATTACCGAACTCACGATTGCCGAACTCTCAGCTGGATTCCGCGACAAATCGCTCTCTCCCGTTGCCGCCACCGAGGCCTATCTGGCGCGGATATCCAGCCTCAATGACAAGGTCAACGCGTTCGTGACGGTGCGCACCGACGAGGCCTTGGCCGAGGCAAAAGAGGCCGAGGCGGAGATTGCCGGCGGCAACTGGCGCGGCCCGATGCACGGCATCCCGATTGGCCACAAGGATCTATATCAAACTGCAGGGGTGCGTAGTACGGCCGGCTCGCGCGTGCTGGAAAACCATATCCCCGACCAGGACGCGACCGCCGTGGCCCGCCTTAAAGAGGCCGGCGCGGTGATGCTCGGCAAACTCAACACGCATGAATTCGCCTATGGCCCGACCAATGATTCCTCGATGTTCGGCCCGTGCCGCAATCCGTGGGACAATTCACGCTTCAGCGGCGGCTCGAGCGGCGGCTCGGGCGCGGCGGTGGCGCTCCGGTTGTGCGCCGGCGCGACCGGCTCGGACACCGGCGGCTCGATCCGCATGCCGGCGGCGTGTTGCGGCATCACCGGCCTGAAACCGACCTATGGCCGCTCCAGCCGGGCCGGCATTTATCCGCTCTGTTGGACCATGGATCATGCCGGGCCACTGACCCGCTCGGCCGAAGACGCGGCGCTGATGTTTCAGCCGCTGCCGGGGCCAGACGGGCGCGATGCGGCGGTCGCCGACCGCCCCGTGCCGGATTATGGCGCCGCTCTTGGCGGTGATATCAAAGGCCTCAAGATCGGCCTGCCGACGCATTATTTCTTCGACCGCGTTTTGCCCGAGATCGAAACCGCAGCGCGTGAGGCGATCGCCGTGCTGGAGGGCCTCGGCGCCGAGATACACGAAGTTGATATCGCTCATATCGATTATGCGGCGGCAGCGGCGATGGTGCATTATCTCGCCGAAGGCACGGCCTATCACGACGATCATATTGCCACCATCGGCGAACTTTATACCGATCAGGTGCGGCTCTTCCTCGAGCTTGGCAATTATATCCTGGCCAAGGACTATCTCCACGCCGAGCGTTACCGCACGCTCTTGGGCCATGCCATGGCCGACGTGTTGGCCGAGGTCGATGTCATGGCGATGCCGGCCCTGCCGCTCACGGCGCAGCCGATCGGTCAGGAAATGATCGATATCCGCGGCCAGTCCGAATCGGTCTTCGGCGCCATTTTACGCAATACCGAGCCGTTTGATTTGACCGGTCTGCCGGCGCTTGTCATGCCGTGCGGCATCGCCACGGACGGCATGCCGATGAGCCTGCAAATTGCCGGACGGCCGTTCGATGAAGCGGGTATCTTGAAGGTCGGCCACGCCTTTCAGCAGGCAACCGACTGGCACAAGCGCCGTCCGCCGGATTGAGAAAGGATTCTATGCCGAGCCGATTGCCACGCAAAATATCCAAAATCCTCGTTGCCAACCGCAGCGAAATCGCCATCCGTGTCATGCGTGCGGCGTCCGAGCTTGGTATCCGTACCGTCGCGATTTATTCGCAGGAGGACCGCTTCGCCCTGCATCGCTTCAAAGCGGATGAGAGCTATCTGGTCGGCGAGGGGCGGGGGCCAGTCGAGGCCTATTTGAGCATCGATGATGTGTTGCGCATCGCGCGCGATGCCAAGGTCGATGCCATCCACCCCGGCTATGGCCTCTTGTCGGAAAACCCGGATTTCGCCGAGGCCTGCGCGGCGGCGGGTATCCTGTTCGTCGGGCCGGCGCCCGCGGCCATGCGGGCACTCGGCAACAAGGTCTCGGCGCGTGATTTGGCCGAACGCGCCGGCGCGCCGGTAATGCCGGCGACGGCGCCGCTGCCGCGCGATGTGGCGGGCGCCCAGAAACAGGCGCGCGAGGTCGGTTATCCGCTGATGCTGAAAGCGAGCTGGGGCGGCGGCGGGCGTGGCATGCGGGTGATCGAGGACGATGCGGCGCTGGCGGCTGAGCTCGACGCGGCGCGGCGCGAGGCCGAGGCGGCGTTCGGCAATGATGAGGTCTATCTCGAAAAACTGGTGCGCCGCGCGCGTCATGTCGAGGTTCAGATATTGGGCGATAGGCACGGCAATATCGTCCATCTGCATGAGCGCGATTGCACCATGCAGCGGCGCAACCAGAAGGTCGTCGAGCGCGCCCCGGCGCCCTATCTGAACGATGATCAGCGCAAAAAATTACACAGCGCTGCCGTGCGGATCGGCCGTGCCGCCGAATACAGCAATGCCGGTACGGTCGAATTCCTGATGGATGTCGAGAGCGGCGAGTTTTATTTCATCGAGGTCAATCCGCGTATCCAGGTTGAGCATACGGTGACGGAAATGGTCACCGGTATCGATCTGGTCAAGGCGCAAATACGCATTGTCCAGGGCGCGAGGATTGGCACGGATGAAAGTGGCGTGCCGCCGCAAGACGATATCAAAGTGAGCGGCAATGCCCTTCAATGCCGGGTAACGACGGAAGACCCGGAGAATAACTTTATCCCCGATTACGGCCGCCTGATGGCCTATCGCGGCGCCACCGGTTTCGGCATCCGCCTCGACGGCGGCACGGCCTATTCGGGCGCGGTGATTACGCCGTTCTATGATTCCCTGCTGGAGAAAGTTACCGCCTGGGCGCCGACACCGGACGAGGCAATCGCCCGTATGGATCGGGCGCTGCGAGAATTTCGCATTCGCGGCGTGCGCACCAATCTGGTCTTTCTTGAAACCCTCTTGGATCATCCCAAATTCCTGAGCGGCGAATACACCACCCGCTTTATCGATGAAACGCCGTCGCTGTTTCATTTCGGTAAGCGGCGCGACCGCGCCACCCGCCTGTTGCGCTTCATGGGCGAGGTCATCGTCAACGGCAATCCTGAAGTTGAAGGCCGCCCGGTCGGGCCGCCGGTGCATTTCCCTGTCAAGCCGGTGCCTGCCAATGGTGACGCGCCGCCGGGTTCGCGCCAGCGCCTGGAGGAATTGGGTGCGGCCGGCTTTGCCGCTTGGATGCGCGAACAAAACCAGGTTCTGATTACCGATACAAGTTTCCGCGATGCGCACCAGTCGCTGCTGGCGACGCGCATGCGCAGCCACGATCTGCTCGCCGCCGCACCCGCCTATGCCCATCTGTTGCCGCAACTGCTTTCGGTCGAATGCTGGGGCGGTGCGACCTTCGACGTGGCGATGCGCTTTCTCAAAGAGGATCCGTGGCAGCGACTCCGGGATTTCCGCGAGGCGATGCCCAATCTGCTGTTGCAAATGCTGCTGCGCGCCTCGAACGGCGTCGGCTACACCAATTATCCCGACAATGTGGTGCGCTATTTTGTCGAGCAGTCGGCCGAGAACGGCGTCGACCTGTTCCGCGTGTTTGATTCGCTCAACTGGGTTGAAAATATGCGTGTCGCCATGGATGCCGTAATCGAATCCGGTAAATTATGCGAGGCGGCGATCTGTTACACCGGCGATATCTCCGATCCGGCGCGCTCGAAATACGATCTCAACTATTATCTCCGCATGGCGCGCGAGCTTGAGGCGGCGGGCGCGCATATTATCGCGGTCAAGGATATGGCCGGCCTGTGCAAACCGGCGGCGGCCGGTACGCTGATCAAGGCCTTGAAACAGGAAACCGGCCTGCCGATCCATTTTCACACCCACGACACCAGCGGCATCGCGGCGGCCAGTGTGATCGCGGCGGTCGAGGCGGGTGTCGATGCGGTCGATCTGGCGATGGATTCTCTCTCGGGGCTGACCTCGCAGCCGAGCTTCGGTTCGATCAACGCGGCGCTCAAAAACACGCCGCGCGACAGCGGCCTCGACCAGGAGGCGGTGCGCACCCTCTCGCATTATTGGGAGCAGGCGCGGCGCGGTTATTACGCCTTTGAAAGCGATATTCGCGCCGGCACCTCGGACGTCTACATCCACGCCATGCCGGGCGGGCAATATACCAACCTGCGCGAGCAGGCGCGCGGCCTCGGCATTGAGGACGAGCGCTGGCCCGAGGTCGCCGAAGCCTTCGCCCAGGTCAATGAAATGTTTGGCGATATCGTTAAGGTGACGCCGACCTCCAAGGTGGTCGGCGACATGGCGCTGATGATGATCACCAGCGGCCTCACTCCTGATGATGTGCTCGACCCGGAGCGCGAAATCGCTTTTCCGGATTCGGTGGTGTCGTTTTTCGCCGGCGAGTTGGGTCAGCCCTATGGCGGCTTTCCCGAGGCGCTGCAAATGAAAATATTGAAGGGCCGCGAGCCGCTCACCGTGCGGCCGGGTTCGGTGCTGCCGGCGGCCGACATGGAAGCGCTGCGCGCCGAAGCGGAACATAAGGTTGGCCGCCATATCCGCGATGCGGAGTTTGCCTCCTATCTGATGTATCCCAAGGTGTTCGCCGATTATGCCACCGCACGGCGGCGCTATGGCGATATCAGCGTGCTGCCGACCCAGACATTCTTTTACGGCATGGCGCCGGGCGATGAGGTGACGCTCGACATCGCGCGCGGCCGGCAATTCATCATCCGTTTTCTGGCGCTGAGCGAGAGCGATGACAAAGGCCGGCGCACGGTGTTTTTCGAGCTCAATGGCCAGCCGCGTAACGTTGTGGTCGAAGATCTGAGCGCCGGCGTCACGCATGAGGCCTTGCCCAAGGCCGAGGAGGGCAACCCGGACCATGTGGCGGCGCCGATGCCGGGCATGGTGGTCAAGGTGTTCCACGCCGAGGGCGAAAAAGTGGCGCGCGGCGATGTGCTGTTCGCCATTGAGGCGATGAAGATGGAGACCGCCGTCCACGCCGAGCGCGGCGGCACCATCCGGCGTATCGTGACCCAGGCGGGCGTGACGGTGGAGACCAAGGATCTCATGATGGAACTCACGGACGAAGCCTAGAGGAATTGAACCATGGAAGTTCTCTTACGCGAGGACAAAGACGGCATCGCAACGCTGACTCTGAACCGGCCTAAATCAGGCAACAGCCTGTCGCATGAATTGGTGGGCGCGCTGCAAGCGGCGTGGGATGAAATCGACCGGGATAAGTCAGTCCGTGTCGTCGTGCTCGCCGCTTCGGGCCGCCTGTTTTGCACCGGCCACGATCTCAATGAATCGATCGCCGCGATGGAAAACCCGCCGGAGAAGCTTACCGCCAACCGCCAATGCTCGAAAATGATGCAGAGCATGCTGATGCTCTCCAAGCCGATCATCGCCAAGGTGCATGGCGTGGCGACCGCTGCCGGCTGTCAGCTCATGGCGACCTGCGATTTGGCTGTCGCTTCGACGGAAGCGCGCTTCGCCACGCCCGGCGTCAATATCGGCCTCTGGTGCCTTTCGCCGCAGGTCGCGATCAGCCGCACCATCGCACCCAAACACGCCATGCAAATGCTGCTCACCGGTAAGCTCCAGGGTGCCGATACGGCGCTCCGCTTTGGCCTCATTAACGAGGCGGTGGCGCCCGATGCGCTCGATGCGCGGGTCACCGAGTTGGCCCTGGAAATCGCCAGCAAATCGCCCCATTCCCTCGCCATGGGCAAACGCTCCTTCTACCGCCAGCTCACCATGCCGCTCGACGAGGCCTATGAATATGTCGACGAAGTAATCGTCCGCGCCATTCAGTCGGAAGACGCCAAAGAGGGCATTTCCGCCTTTCTCGACAAGCGCGAACCGAAGTGGACGGGGCGCTAGCTCCCCTTGGCGGCGAACACGCGGGCGAGGATGATCGGGCTGAGCACGGTCGTCACCACCGACATGATCACAACCGCCGAAAACAGATTTCTCACAATTTCGGAATCGCCGACAAGGAGACCGGCTTTGAGCACGATTCCGGCGATCACCAGTTCGACCGCGCCGCGCGGGCTCATGCCGACGCCGATCATCAGTGACTCATTGCGCGAGAATCCGAAGGCGCGCGCCATCAGGCCGGCGCCGCCAATTTTGCCGAGAAAGGCGCAGGCAATGAGGAGTGCGAGAAAGCCCGGAATTTCAACGACGGAGGTAAAGTTGAGCTCAAAGCCGATCGAGGCGAAAAAGATCGGCGCGAGAAATCCGAATGTCATGCCGGAGACGGTGTTTCGCACCCGCTCATAGCTTTTCCCATCTATTGTCTTGCGGCCGAAATAGAGCCCGGCGATGAAGGCGCCGACAATAAAGTGGAGTCCGAGGACTTCGGCCAACACAGCAAAGGCGAAGGCCGCGACCAGCATGGAGCTGATTTCCAGCTCGTGCACCCGCAAATGGTGGATGAAGCGGCCGCCCCAGGGAAATACGAACAAGCCGATCAGCGCCGTCACGATGAAGAAGAGGACGACTTTACCCGATAGAATGGCCAACTCGAGGAGGCCGGACGCTTCCTCCGCCCCGATCATGCCGGTGAACCAGGCCAGCAGCATCAAACTAAAAACATCGTCGATCACCGCCGCCGAGACGATGGTTTGGCCGATGCGGGTGTCGAGTAAATTAAGATCAGCCAGGATGCGCACGGTCGCGGGGACAGCGGTAATCGCGAGCGCCGTGCCGAGGAACAGGCACTGCGCGACGCGGAGCGGCGAATCGGGCAGGAAGACCCAGCCAAGCCCGACGCCAAGCGCGAGCGGCACCACCATGCCGCCGAACGCGACCGCGAGGGATGAGGCCGAGCGCTCGAATATTTTGCGCGGCTGCATTTCCAAACCGGCAAACAGCATCAGAAAGAACATGCCGAGATCGGTGATGGTAATGAAGACCTCATTGTCGCCGAGCCCGGAAAGCGTTGGAAATGTGCCGGGAAAGCTGGCGACGATGGCACCAATCGCGACGCCGGCGGTCAGCTCGCCGACGAGGGCGGGTTGCCCCAGGCGCTCCGCCACTTCACCGAAGGCGCGGGTGGCGACAAGGAGAATGAGGAGTATGTAGAAAAGGTCCATCCCAAAACTTCCAAAGCGCGGTTAGCCTTGTTGCCATCTTAGAAGTGCAGGACGCGGGCGGCCCTTAGGCAGGTTCAGGATACCAGTAGAGCGGCTCGGGGCGCGCGAAATCGGCCGGACGGTCGATCACTTCGACGATGGTGCCGCTGGAAGCCAGCGTGTCGTAATAGCAGAATTTGACGCGCTTCCAACTGCCCTCCTGAATTCTCTCGAAGCCGCGCGCCTTGAAGCTCGCATGGCATTCGTCCCAGCTCATGCCGAGATCGCCGAGCATGACGCCGACATGCTGCACGCCCTCTTGATTGCGTTCGAGATAATCGTGGTAGATGCTCTGGCCGTCGAGCGGCTGGATGATTTCCCAATTAAGCGCGCCGGTCCAGGCCAGCGCCAGACGCATGCTGTAGGGCTGGGCCTTGCCGCGGTAGGTCGTGTCGAACAGATCGGGCGCCTTATATTCATTGACCCACCACGGGCCGATGCCAAGCTCGTCGGCATAGCGCCGCACCATGGCGTCGAGATCGCGCGTGACGATGCATATCTGGCGCGTCTCGGAAATGAAACTGTTGGGCAAGTCCATCTTTACCGGATCGGGATTGGCCATTTTTTATGGCTCCTTTTGTCAGCTGGCCTGGGCGGCGCGCCATATGCGTTCGGGCGTGAGCGGCATATCGATAGTTTCGACGCCGCGCACGGAAAGCGCATCCAACACCGCGTTGACCACCGCCGGCACGGACGGAATGCAGCCGGCTTCGCCGCAGCCTTTGATGCCGAAGCTGTTTTGCTTGGTGAGATGTTCGTTGGTAGAGAGAAAGAATTCCGGCATGTTGTCGGCGCGCGGCAGGCAATAATCCATGAACGAGCCGCTCAGCAATTGGCCGCTCTTTGAATCATACTTGCAGTTTTCGAACACGGCCTGGCCGAAGCCCTGGGTGAGGCCGCCGTGAATTTGGCCTTCGAGCAATTGCGGATTAATGACGCGGCCGAAATCATTGACGGCGGTGTAGGTCTCGAGCTTGAGCGCGCCGGTATCGGGATCGATCTCGACCTCGCAAATGTGACAGCCATTGGGGATTGTCGGATCCTCGATCTCCGATTGCGCGTCTTCGTCGAGGCCGGGCTCCATGCCTTCGGGCAGATTGGCGGTATCGCGCGCGGCCGCCGCCAGGGCCATGACGTCGATCGAGCGGTCGGTCCCGGCGACGCTGAAGGTGCCGTCGTTAAAGCGGATATCCGCGACGGAAGTCTCCAGCAGATGCGCAGCGAGCTGTTTGCCCTTTTCGATTATTTTATCGGCGCCGATTTTGACCGCCTCGGCAATCATATAAGACGAGCGCGAGCCGCCCGATCCGCCGCCCTGCGGCAAACTATCGGTGTCGCCTTCCTCATATTTGATTTTGTCGAACGGAACGCCAAGCGTTTCATGCAGGAATTGGGCGAAGACGGTTTCATGGCCCTGGCCGGAGGATTTGGTGCCGCCGGTCAAGGTAACGCTATCGTCATCGTTGAAGCGGATGGAAATGCTCTCGTTGGTATCGCCGACGGTCGATTCAACATAGAGTGCCATGCCGATGCCGCGCAGTTTGCCGCGGTCATGCGCCAGCGCGCGGCGCTGGTTAAAGCCGAACCAATCGGCATTGCCGAGGCAATCTTCCAGATTCTTTTCGAAATCTCCCGAATCGTAGACGATATCCATCGGGCTGGTATAGGGCATTTGATCGGCCGAAATGACATTACGGCGGCGGATTTCGACCGGCCCGAGGCCGGTCTCGCTGCCCGCTTTGTCGACCAAGCGTTCGACGACATAGGTGGCTTCCGGAATGCCGGCGCCGCGATAGGCGTCAGTGA
The DNA here is from genome assembly GCA_964429775.1 of uncultured Rhizobiaceae bacterium. Classification (GTDB taxonomy): domain Bacteria; phylum Pseudomonadota; class Alphaproteobacteria; order UBA828; family UBA828; genus PTKB01. The sequence continues at coordinate 21,123 of CAYSDJ010000016.1, read as the reverse complement.
AGACGGTGTTGGTCAGCACGCCACGGGTTTCGGCATGAATCGCCGGGGTGCGGTAGGCGCAGGCCAGCATGCGGGTATAGAGAAGGCTCGGGCTGACCGGCCCCAAATTCGATACATAGGCGCCGAGATTGGCCGTTGTGCGGACGCGAAGTCCGAGGAAATTGGCCTCATTGTCGAGCGCCAGTTCGGCGTGGGTCACGTGATCGCGCGCCTGGGTGTCGCTGACAAAGCCTTCGCCGCGCTCGCTCATCCACTTTACCGGCCGCGCCGTTTTGCGCGCCGCCCAGGCGATGAGCGGCTGCTCCGGGTGAACCATATGCTTCATGCCAAAGCCGCCGCCGATAGCCGGCGCCAGGATGCGCAGGTCTTTCTCTTCGCAGTGCAGAATTTCGGCGATGATCGCGCGCGCCTCGAAGGGATGATGGGTATTGGTCTGAAGGGTGTAGCGCCCGCTCGTTTCGTCATAGCTGCCGAGCGCGCCACGCGTCTCTATGGTATTGACGATGACGCGGCTATTGACCAAGTCGAGGGAGACAACACGCTCGGCATTTTCGAACGCCGCGTCGGTCGCGGCGCGGTCGCCATGCTCCCAGAAAAACGACAGATTGTCCGGTGCCTCCGGCCATACTGCCGGTGCGCCCGGTGCTTGGGCGCCGCCGGTCTCGACCACACAGGGCAACTCGCTGTAGCTGATGTCAATGGCCTCCGCCGCGTCCCGCGCCTGCGCGGGCGTCTCGGCGATCACCATTGCCACCGCCTCGCCGACATGGCGTACGCGCGCGGCCGGGAGAAGGTAATTGGGCGGATAGAAGCGCGGGCTGCCGTCGGCAAGGGTTAGCGGCACGAAGGCATCCATCACACAGGGCACGGTTCCGAGGCCGTCCGCTTCGACGTCGGCGCCGGTATAGATGGCCACCACGCCGGGCATTGCGAGCGCGGCTGAACTGTCGATCTTTTCAATATCGGCGTGGGCATGCGGCGAGCGCAAAAAGAAGGCGTGTGTCTGCCCGGGCAAATTGAGGTCTTCTTGAAAGGTGCCTTCGCCGAGCAACAGTTCATTGTCTTCCTTACGCTTGACCGACTGCCCAATGCCAAATTTCTCCATGATCCGCCCCTTGGTTTTTGTCGCACGCTAATTTTCCTGACCAATGATAGGCCAATCCGTCCCCGAGCGACACGTCTTCATTGGTCCGGGAGAAAAGAATTTCTTTGACCGCCTGGGCGCCCTGTCACACTCTTTCGGTACCAAATTTAACCTGAGAAAAAGATGAGGACGCCATGGGTGAAGCCACACTGGAACAACAGGTCGCGCGCTTGACCGCGATTGAGGATATCAAGCAGATGAAGGCGCAATATTGCCATTATTGCGACAATGGCTACGACCCGGAAGGGCTCGGCAATCTGTTCACCGAGGACGGTATCTGGGACGGCGCCGATTTTGGCCGCTATGAGGGCCGCGAGGCGATCAAGGAATTCTTTCGCGGCATCTCAAGCGATATCGTTTTTGCCGGGCATCTCGTGCTCAATCCGATCATTACCGTCGATGGCGATACCGCCAACGGCAAGTGGTGGCTGATCATGCCGTGCACGACCAATATGGAAGGCAAGAAAGAGGCTCGTTGGCTGGCGGCGGAATATGACGATGATTATGTCAAGCAGGACGGCGTCTGGCTCAACAAACACCTCAAGCTCGACCTTAAATTCTTCGCCCCCTATATGGACGGCTGGGTGGAACAGACCTGATCGCGGCAGCCTGCGCCTCTCAGCACTCGACAACGGTAACTGCCAAGCCACCCTGGCTCGTTTCCTTGTATTTGGTCTGAAGGTCGAGCCCGGTCTGGCGCATTGTTTCGACAACCGCGTCAAATGACACGATGTGCTGTCCGTCGCCGGCAAGCGCAAGCGATGCGGCGTTAATGGCCTTCAGCGCGCCCATTGAATTGCGCTCTATGCAGGGTACCTGGACGAGGCCGCCAATCGGGTCGCAGGTCATTCCGAGATGATGCTCAAGCGCAATTTCGGCGGCGTTTTCAATTTGCATGGGGGTTCCGCCGAGGGCGGCACAAAGTCCCGCCGCCGCCATGGCACTGGCCGACCCGACCTCGCCCTGGCATCCGACCTCGGCGCCTGAAAGCGATGCGTTGGATTTGATGATCGCGCCGAACGCCGTGGCGGTGAGAAGAAATTCGCGTATCCCGATTTGACTGGCATCGGAACAGGACTCGGCGAAATAGCGCACGACCGCCGGAATGACGCCGGCAGCGCCGTTGGTTGGCGCGGTCACAATCCGCCCGCCGCTGGCATTCTGTTCGTTGACGGCTATGGCGTAGGCGCTGACCCGGTCCATGAATTGATGCGGGTAGCGGAAGTTTTGATTTGGCTTGGGTGTCGCGGCGCGAATAAGGCCCTTGGCCCGGCGCCGGACGCCAAGGCGGCCGGGCAGCATGCCTTCGCTCGAGAGGCCCTTGTCTATGCAGTCCATCATGGCTGAATGAATAATGTCGATTTCCGTTTCGATGCGATGCACCGGTCCCAGCGCTGCCTCGTTGGCAAGAACCAAATCGGCGATCGACTTGTTCTTGCTCGCGCACAATGCGAGCAGTTCATCTGCTGTAGAAAAGACATGCGGTGCACTGATATCGGGTGAAGCACTGCCGGTCACTCCGGCAATATATTCTTCCTCGGACTGTACCGACCCGCCGCCGGTGGAGTAATAGAGCCTGTCCCCGATCACCTTGCCGGATTGAGAGTAGGCGAGCAGGCGTATGGCATTTGGGTGGCCGGGCGACGGGGTGTCTCGGTCGAAGACAATGTCTGTGGCGGGATCGAACGCGACTGTAAGGCGCCCGGCAAGCAGAAGTGATTTTTGCTTTGCGACAGTGTCGAGAAGTTGTGATGCCAGGTCCGGATCGACTTTTACCGGTGTTTCGCCGGCCAGGCCCAACACCACAGCCAGATCTGTTCTGTGCCCCTTTCCCGTATGGGCGAGCGATCCGTACAATTGGCAGGCGATGCGGGTGGTCTCAGCGGTTCGCTCTTGTTGGTCGAGCCAGGCAAGAAAACGTCCTGCCGCGACCATGGGCCCGACGGTATGCGAGCTCGACGGGCCTATGCCAATTTTGAAGATGTCAAAAATGCTTGTCATCAAAACCGCGTTCCGGTGGTCCGCCATATAATTCGGGCCGCCAAGTTCGCTATGTTAGATGTGCGCCGTTCACAATTCCAGGCGTCTCGATAACGCCGCGGAGAGACGGCTTAGGACTGACGCTTCATCGCGCCGGAAGTGCTGATGTCGCCCTTGAACGGCCAATAAATCTCGGCGTTGCCGGTGACGCCGGTGCGGCGGAAGATAAGGATGATCAGCAGGATCAGGCCAACCCCGACCTCGGCCGAACTGCCCGGGATGCTGACACTGCCGATGCCCGTTTCGAGGCGGCGCAGAACGTCAATCACGACGGTGAGGATGATGACGCCGACCACCGCACCTGTCAGGCTTTGCATGCCGCCGACGACAAGCATCGAAAGGGTGATAAAGGTCATGCCGAGATAGAAGCTGTCGACCGTCAGCATGCCGAGGAAGTGGCCGAACAGGCCGCCCGCCATGCCGCAGAAAAAGGCGCTGATGACAAAGGCCAGCAGCCGTTGGCCGAAGACATTGACGCCTGCCGCCTTGGCCGCAACTTCATCGTCGCGCGAAGAGCGCAGCGCCAAGCCCCATTTCGATTTCGAATAGAAGAACGCGGCGGCAAGCGCGATGACGGCATAGATATAACCGACCCAGGGCGTCGTCGTCGTCGGCAGGCCGATGACGGAACTGGCGCCCGATGTCCAGGTGCTCCAACGCAGATAGGCGGAATAAAGCACCATCATAAAGGCAAAGGTGCCGATCGACGCGGCGATGCCGGACATGCGCATGATGGCGAAACCGGCCACCAGGGCGACCAGCGCCGCCAACACGCCGCCCAAAAGTATGGCCGGGATGAAGTGGTGGGTGTTGTTGAGCAGGTAGGTCGGCAGACCGGGCATGAACATATCGCGCGTGTAGGGGCAGCAGGTCTGCCACGCCGTGGCGTAGGCGCCGACCATAACAAAGCCGATATGGCCGAATGAGATAATGCCCGAATTGCCGATAAACATATAAAGCGCCGAGACAATGACGATCCGCACCAGACCTTCGACCAGCGTCTGGGCAAGAATGACATCGCCGGTGGAATCTATGATGGCGACGATAATCAGGAGGCCGAGGCTGAGCATGGCCAACGGCCAAAACCCGCGCACCAAACGGAGAAGAGGGGTGTTGGCCTCGATCATCAGACGCGTTCCTTTGCCGCCTTGGTGAGCACGATGCCCTGCGGTCGCGCGAGCAAGATAACGATGACAAGAATAAAGACGCAGGCATCACGGAAGCCGCGCAATTCCTCCGGCAATATGGCCGAAAGCACAACGCTGACAATACCGACCGCATAACCGCCGACCACCGCGCCGACCAGGCTGCCCATGCCGCCGATCACGGTGGCAATGAAGAAGAACAGCATGATTGGCACGCCCATGCGGAAGGTCAGCACACCGGTTTGCGTGACAAACAGCAGCGACATGATGCCGGCCAATCCGCCGCTTAAAATAAAGGCCAGCGCAATCACATTTTTGCCGTTGACGCCCAACATGCGCGCCATGCGGAAATCCTCCGCCGCCGCGCGCATCTGGATGCCGACTCTGGTTCTTTTTAGAAACAAGACGAGCGCGATCAGCAATATCCAGGTTACGGCAATGATAACAAGCTGCAGAATTTGAACGCTCACACCGTCCGAGAGCTGCACCTGACCGGTTAAATCGATGAACAGGCTGATCGCCTTGGGCCTGCCACCATATATCATGACAATGACATTTTGCAGCGTATAGCCCAGGGCGAACGAAACGATCATCATCGTTGCCGGCGAAGAGTTCTGGGAATGCTGAAATACAAGATAATAGGACAGCAAGGCTATCAGAATGACGATAGCAACAATGCAGACCACAATTAACACCGGGTGAAATCCGCCAATGAAAGCGGTCGCCACGACGGCGGAACTGGGGACAATCAAGGCAAAGCCGCCAACGGTGATGAAGTCGCCATGGGCAAAGTTGATCAGCCGGAGGACGCTGAACAGGAGGCCGATGCCAAGCGCGCCCAGCGCATAAAAGCTCCCGACGCTAAGGGCGCTGATGATGGTCTGGATAATATAATCCACTAGAACGCCACCTCGCCCTCATGCGTGGTGCCTTCCTCGAAGCCGAAATAGGCCTGGCGCACTTTTTCGCCGTCCTGTAGCTCGGCGGCGCTGCCTTCAAGCTGCATCTGGCCGCTGCGCAGCACATAGAGCCGATCCGCCGCCGCGAGCGCGCGTTCTGAACTTTGCTCAACGATGAGCAATGTCAAACCCCGGTCATTGCGCAAGTCGAGCAGGGTTTCATAGACCCGGTCGACAAGATTGGGCGCAAGGCCGAGCGAAGGCTCATCAATGGTCATGATGCGCGGATTTGTCAGCAGCGCCCGGCCGATTACCAGCATTTGCTGCTCGCCGCCGGAGAGCTTGCCGGCGGCTTGCTTGCGGCGCTCGGCCAGGACAGGGAAAATTTCCAGGACGCGTTTGAAATCTTTTTCGATTTCGCTTCTGTCCTTGCGGATGCTGGTGCCGATGCGCAGATTTTCCTCGACATTGAGTGTGGTGAAGACATGCCGGCCTTCAGGCACCTGCGAGATGCCGGCGCGCGCCACCGCCTCCGCGTTCATGCCGTTTATCTTCTTGCCGTCAAACGTGATGGTGCCGCTGGTCGGGTTGAGAACGCCCGATATCGACAGCAGTGTGGTGGATTTTCCAGCGCCGTTCGGGCCAACGATACAGACGATTTCGCCTTCATCGACGGATACCGAAACTTCGCGCAGTGCCGGCAGGCGGCTGTAGTGAACGGTAATATTCTCGACACTGAGCAGCATGTTTCAGGAATGCCCGAGATAAGCGTTGATGACGGTCGGGTTGTTCTGCACTTCCGCCGGGGTGCCGCGCGCCAGTGTTTTGCCGCTATCGAGCACATGAATACGGGCGCAAACACCCATGATGACCCGCATATTATGTTCGATCAGCAGCACGCCGCAGCCGAAGCGATCGGGAATTTCGCGTACGACCTGCATGATATCGTCGCATTCCAGGTCCGACATGCCGGCTGCCGGTTCATCAAGCAGCACGAATTGCGGGCTCAGTGCCAGCGCGCGGGCGATGCCGACGCGCCGCTCATCCGTATAGGGCAGGATACCGGCCGGCATTTCCGCCTGCTCGGTGAGGCCGAGCCAGTCGAGCAGTTCCATGGCGTGGGCGTGAGCTTTCTTACGGCTGAGGCCCATGCTGACGGCGGCGACTTCGACATTTTCGCTCACCGGCATTTCGCGGAACAGGCGGCCGGCCTGAAAGGTGCGCGCGATACCGTGGCGCCGGATCCAATGGGGGGTCAGGCTTGAAATAACCTTGTCGCCGAGCAAAACCTCGCCCGAGGCAGGCAGTTGAAATCCGGTCATGGCATTGACCAGGGTGGTTTTGCCGGCACCGTTTGGTCCGATCAAACCCAATATTTCGCCCTGGTGCAAAGTTTCATCGACACTATCGACGGCCGTTAATCCTTCGAAACGCACCGATACCTGCCGCGCCTCAAGGGTAAGCCCATTGCCGTTGGCCGATTTCGCCACTCTCGCTCCTCCCGACGGGCTTGAAATGCCCGCGATCTTCGACCCGGCGCGCCGCGGCGCCGGTTGATGCATTTGGTGCTAGCTACCTAAAGGAATGTAGCAGGATGAATCAACTGGAAAATGCTTGAACGATTCGTGTCGATTTCAAAGCGTCTTGCAAAAGCGGAGTAATCAACGACAATGCCGGGGGCGCTTTAAGGCAAGCGCACAAGAATTCAGGGAATTTTAACTCGGGAGAGACAAACATGAGAAAAATTGTGTCACTGGTGGCAGCGGGAGCTTTGGCTCTTGGTTTTGCCGCCGCATCGCCCGCCCAGGCGGACGATCATGAGATTAAGTTCGGCTTTGCCGCCTCCTCTTCGGGGTGGATGAAAGCCTATAGTGGGCCGTCGACCGACGCTGCGCTGATCGCCATTGATGATTGGAATGCCAGGGGCGGTTTGCTCGGCAAGACGATCGTGCCGGTTTTCGCGGACGCCAAAACGGACCGCGTTGAGAGTAAGAAAGCGGGTATTTCCGCGCTCAACCAGGGTGCCCAGGCCATTGCGGTGGACTGTGACTATGATTTCGGCGCCCCGGCGGCACTCGCAGCGCAGAACCAAAAGAAAATTTCCATCTTCTTGTGCGCTGAGTCCGTTCTCGCCGGCGTTCAGGGTATCGGCAAATACGCCTTCTCGAGCTCGGTCCTGGCGGCGGTGCAAGGTGCGGCATTGGCCGAATGGGGCTGGCAGAAAAGAGGCTGGCGCACCGGCTATATCCTGCTCGACGACGTGATCGAGTATAACAAGGGCATCTGCTACGGTTTCGATTGGATGTGGCGTGAAGTGCTTGGTGGCGAAGTTCTTGGTCATGACGTGTTCCAGAACGAAGACCCGACCATTCAGCCGCAAATCGACCGTCTCAAGGCTTTGGCAGCCGCGCCTGACTTCATCCAGATGTGCACTTATGGAGCCGGTGGCGCCAGCGCGATCAAACAGATTCGTGCAGCTGGCATCGATACGCCGATCGGCAATGGCAGCTCCATGAGCGGCACCTATTGGCTCGATGCCGTGCCCAATCTGAGCGGTCATTTCGTGCCTGAGCAGGCTTCGATCTATGGTGACGATCCGCGCCAGGACGTTTTGGATTTCAACGAAAAATTCAAAGCCAAATATGGCGATTATCCGAACAGCCAATACACCTATCCGGGCTATGTGGTCTTCGAGATGTGGGCCAAAGCCGTGGAGAAGGCGGGCACGTTTGATTCGGACGCCGTCGTCGAGGCGCTGGAGAATTTCCGCAACGAGCCCGTGCTCGTCGGTACGCGGACATTCACCAAAACCTTGCACCATCAGGCCCAGGCGCCTTACCTGATCGTCGAGACCACAAACGGCCAGCCGGCTGTGGTTGAGAGCTGGACGATTTCAGAGCCCGTGCCGATGGATGTGTTGTTTGGCAAGCGTTATGAGTATATCGCGCGCTAATTAACCCTATCCAGACAAACGAAACGCCCCGCTGGAGACAGCGGGGCGTTTTTTGTTTGAGTGGGTGATCTATTGGCCGGGATATCTACTGGCCGGGAGGTGGCAGGGCCGGCTCGGCGCCTTCGGGAAGCGGCACGCCATGCTCGTTCAGGGTCAAGGCAATCATGCAGTAATAGCCGATCAGGCAGGTCAGCTCGACCATGCCGGCATTGCCGAAATGAGCCAGCGCCACATTGTAGGTTTCGTCGCTGGCATGGCGATTGGTGAGAACCTCGCGCGCATAAGCGTAGACAGCCGCCTCGTCGTCATTTTCGAATTTTGGCGTGCTGCCGCTGCGCACCGCCTCGATGATGTCCGGCGCCAGGCCGCCGGCGAGCGCTTCTTTCTCATGGAAGTGCCACTCGTAGGACGAGCTCCAATGCTGGGCCGTGGTCAGCACGGCAAGCTCGCTCAGGCGTGTTTCCAGGCTGGTTTCGTAGCGCAGCAAAACGCCAAGACGCTGTGCCCGGTCGGCCAGTTTGGGGTTGTGCATGAGCATCATGAAGAGGTCGAGCACGGCGCCGCGCCGGCCCGATTTAATATCGTCATAGACTTGGCGCTGTTGGTCGTCGAGTTGGTCTTCGCGAGGCAGTGGAATGCGGCTCACCCTAATCTCCTTTGACTGAATTATGAATTATTTGCGCGGCCTTCCTCGCCGGCGATCGGTGGGACGAATTGCAGGTCCGTGTCCCACGGGAAAAAGATCCAGGTATCCTGGCTGACCTCGGTGATGTAGCTATCGACCAGGGGCTTGCCGAGCGGTTTGGCATAGACGCAGGCAAAATGGGCCTTGGGCAGCATTTTGCGCACGACGCGCGCGGTTTTGCCGGTATCGACCAAATCATCGATGATCAGCCAGCCGTCGCCATCGCCAGCGACATTCAGCCCTTTGATAACCTTAACCTCCGATTGGTCCATGTGATCGTAGGAGACGACGCAGATCGTATCGACCAGGCGAATATCCAATTCGCGCGCGACAATCGTCGCCGGCACCAGGCCGCCACGCGTAATCGATGCGATTCCCTCGAACGGCCCGATTTCCGCCAAACGCCACGCCAGCGCCCTGCCGTCACGGTGCAACTGGTCCCATGAAACCGGAAAACCCTTACTGTAACCATCTGCCATAATTCCACCCCATGCTCTTCGTCTTGCCGCTTTGGCCTTCGCCGATTGGTGTAACGCAGCAGGGTTTTAGCCGAAACAGGCGGCCGGGGGTAGGTCAATAAATAGCTACTCAAACTTTGGGCATGTTCACCTTGACAAAGCAAGCGGCAGTTACCATGTTGAGTGGTAAGGAGATTTGCCATGTCAGATTTACAGAACCCTATATTTCATGATGAGGCCAAGGCCCGCGCGTGGCTCGAAAGCCAAGTTTGGCCCGATGGCCCGTTTTGCCCTCACTGCGGATCGGATAATGTCACCGCGTTAAAGGGTAAGGCACACCGCCCTGGCGTTCGCCAGTGCAATGATTGTCGTCAGCAGTTCACGGTTACGGTTGGCACTCTTTACGAGCGCTCCAAAATACCGTTGAGCAAGTGGCTCATGGCGACCTATCTCCTATCCGCTTCCAAGAAGGGTATGAGCACCCGCCAGTTGAGCCGTATGCTCGGCGTTTCCGTCAAATCCTCTTGGTTCATGATGCACCGCATTCGCGAGTCCATGCGCGATAAGAGCGACACAGGCGCTTTGGGCGGCGGCAACAAGGTTGTCGAGGTCGACGAAACCTATGTTGGTGGCAAAGCTAAGAACAAAGCCTTCGGCGATCCGCCCAAGAAAGAGCCCGTTGTTGCCCTTGTGGAGCGTGACGGCAAGGTGCGTTCATTCCACGTCGAGGCCGTCAGCCGCGACAGCCTACGCCCTATACTCACCCGTGAGATTGACCGCGCCTCGTACCTCATGACCGACCAAGCGCCTGTCTATAAGGGCGTCGGTAAAGAGTATGGGGGACACGGTACCGTCAACCACTCCATTAAGGAATATGTGCGCGGTAAGTTCTGGCACACCAACACCGTCGAAGGCTATTTCAGCATCTTTAAACGCGGTATCACCGGCAATTATCAGTGGGTTTCAGCCAAACATTTAAAGCGCTATTTGGGCGAATTCGATTTCAGGTACAACACGCGCGACATAACCGATTTAGAACGCGCCGCACTTGCCACCAAAGGCATTCAGGGCAAGCGTTTAACCTATCGGCGGCCTGATATCGGGGCGAACCTCTAAGCCGCGCCTGACTCGCGCCCAATTCCGCGTTTTGCTTCGCGGCGTTTTTGGCGAAACTCAATAGCGCGCATTATCGCCATGCCGCTGCTTGCAGCAGCCGTTATTACAATGGCACAAACCACAACCCAATCTGCCGCTGTGTTGAGTTGGAAGGTGAGCGCGGTTACGACCGCCTCCCCATCCCAGAACAATTGATGCGTCTCTGGATCAACTTCTATCCCCTTGAAATCCTCAAGGGTGATTTCCCTCTTTGCCATTACTACCTCCCCGTTTGCTAGGAGATAGTTTATCATCCTTTGGCTTATGTGATGTTCGATGCTTTGGGCCGCTCCTCACCGCCGCGCCTACAGCGTGCTCAAAGCGCTCCCACCCACCGGGCTCGGTTTCGATTTCTTCCGGCTTTGTTTTTTTAGGAGGCTTTGCCATGCCAAATAAAATCCTTGATGCAAAGGAACCCAGCCCAGAAATCCACCAGAGAATCGGTAAGGTCGCCTCTGAGTGGGCGTGGGTTGAGCATCTGCTTGCGGAAATGCTAGCGCACTTTTGCCGCGCCGACCACGGCGCGATGTATGTCATTACTCAAAATGTCTCAGCCGCGACAGTAACGGGATGGCTACGAACGCTCACAGAGATTCAGGTGAAAGACGTGGCGTCGGCGAAGGTTATCCTCGATCTGCTTTCCGAGGTCGATGACGCAAGGGCGGAGCGTAACACCATTATCCACGGCACCTGGACCAGCTCCGACGACCCTTCCGCCGCCTTTGTCCGAACGTTCAAGTGGGAACGCCAAGAAGTCTCTCGCTCTGAACTGTGGTCCATCGACGACCTTGATGACCTTCTCAATCGCCTCACCAACATTCAACTCATGCTCGGCAATCTCGGACTCAGTATGGGATTTCTTAATCCCAGGTCCTAATAAATTCGCTTCAGCGCCGGCCTGTCGATCAGACATTTAATTTCCATACTTGCTTTGTCAAGGTGAACATGCCCCCAATTGCAACAGCTTCATTCGTTGCTGTCCCATGCCCAGGCCAGTGTGCCTTACTATCAGCGAAAAATCAGCCACGATCTGTTTGACCCGCTGTTTGGTTTGACGCTCGAGACTTGGCGGAAAATACCGATCCTCCGGCGCGCTGATATTCAGGATAACGCCGCCGATCTGTTGAGCCGCAATATTCCGGCGAGCCACTGCCCGCTCACCGGGTTTCACGATTTCCGCGATATCGCACCGATCCGCCAATATCAGCTGGTGCAAAAGAGCCTTGAGCGGATCGAGGTGCGCTATGTCGTCGACCGCCCGCTCACGCCGGAGGAGGAAGAAAAACTCCGCGCCGTGATCCAGAACGCGCTCGGCCACCCGTTCGAACTCTCGTTCCACTATTTCGACGAGCTGACAAAGACATCGGGCGGAAAGTTCGAAGAATTTATTTCAGAAGTTGCTGCCTAGCCGTGACTGATTAAGCTAAAAGAAAAGCCGAACAAAAAGGGAGAACATCATGGCGAAACTTGAGCGGATTTTAACCGATAACGTCAGCGAGCCGGAGCCCGGCCTGTGGTCCAACTGCAAGCGCTGCGGCGATCAAGTCTATATATCCGGCCTCGTGCCGCTCGCCGATGATGGCGAGGTTCTTGGCATCAACGATCCGGGCGAACAGGCGCGCGTCATCTTCCGCATGATCCAGCATTATGTCGAAGCGGCGGGCGGCAAGATGAGCGATGTGGTGCGCATGCGTATCTATGTTACCGATATGCGCCACCGCCCGGCGGTTCTCGCCGCCAGGCGCGAATTCTTCAAGGGCGATTTCCCCTGTTCGACCCTGGTCGGCGTCTCGACCCTTGTCGATCCGGCCTTCCTGGTGGAAATCGATGCCGATGCCATCATCGGCGCGGGCGCCGGCTGATCCCTTATCCCGCCGCCGCCTGTTTTTTCATTTTCGGCAGCGCCCAGACGGTAATCACGCCGATCGCTGCCAGGATGCCGGCGATCAGGATGGCATAGGTGTATCCACCCTCCCAATCATAGAGCACACCGGCGGCGAATGGGCCGAGCAGGCCGGCCAGGCCGTAGGACGACGACAAGCGGCCGTATATTCGCGGCAGCGCGGCGACGCCGTAATAGCTGGTGACGGTCACCGGATAGGCCGAGGCGCTGGCGCCAAAGGCGCCGCCCACCAGGGCAAGCGCGACCAGACTCATGCCGGCCGATGGCATGAAGTAGAGGATCAGCAGGGGTATCGCCATCATCGCGGCAATGCCGATCAGCACGCGCCGGCCGGTGATCCAGTCGCACAGGATGCCGGCGCTGAGGCCACAGCCGATATAAACCAAATTGTTTATCATCGGCCCCCAATAGGCCTGATCCTCAGGTATGCCATAGAATATCACGATACCGGCGGCGTGGCCGATCGACATCAGCGCCGCGAAGGCGATAAAGATGAAGCCGAACCAGAGCAGAATGAAAATACGTGGGTTGCCGGTGAGGATATCGCTGAAGACGCCGCCACCGTGCTGCGCGCCGGCATGGGCCGGCGGGCGCGCCGCGCGCATCAGGATACCGCAGACGGCGCCGACAATGATCAGATAAGCGGCGAACAGCAGAAAGACGGCGTGCGGCCCTTGCCACTCAATGATAGCAACGAAAACTGGCGGCCAGACCAGCCCGCCACCGGCAAAGGATGATACACCGAGACTGATGGCAATACTGCGTCGGATCGGCAGGTCCAGGCTGGCCGCCGTCATGGCAAGAAAATAGGAAACACCCAGGGCGAAACCGAACAAAACGCCATAGCCGACCACAAGGCTCCACAATGCCTCGAAATATCCGGCGATCGCGACACCCAGCCCGCCGATGGTAAAAACGACAAACAGCAGATAGGGCAGGGACGCAATACGCAGCAGACTGTGGGTGACGAACATGCCGACAGTCATGAAAACGAAGGCGATCGAATAACTCAGGCTAATTTCGGAGCGCGTTGCGCCAATGCTCTCCTCCAGTGGCGCCACCAGCACGCTCCAGCCATAAAAGGAGCCCATGGAGAAGTTCACGACGACGGCGAGAACCAGAGGAAGCAGGGACATTATTATTTTTTCATTATTGTTGCGCGGAAAAATCTATGGTGCGGCGCTGTCATGCCCCGGCAATGAATGTTAAGCCTTTGACGCAGGCAGAGGAACAGATAGTTTGCCCAAACGACAGCAAAATTGAGCGCCGGAAATGAACACTGAAATGATGCCGGATTCGGTCGAGAGCACACGCGCCCTGTTGAAACGGGGAAAATTCATGTCCGACCAAGATTTGGCGACCATGCTGTTTCTCAGCCTGAAGCTCGGCCGGCCGCTGTTGCTCGAGGGCCGCAGCGGCGTTGGCAAGAGTGAGCTTGGCATGGTCCTGGCGCGCGAGCTGGAGCGCCCGCTCCTGCGTTTGCAATGCTATGAGGGGCTCGATGCCTCGGCAGCGGTCTATGAATGGAATTACGCCGCGCAGATGATTGAGATTCGCCTCGCCGAACAGGACCGGAGCGGCGACAAGGACGGTCTCGCCGGAGAGCTCTTCTCCGAGCGCTTTCTTATCAAACGCCCGCTTCTTCAGGCGCTCGAAGAGACAGGCGGCCCGGCGCCGGTTCTCTTGATCGATGAAATCGACCGGGCGGATGAAGGCTTCGAGGCCTATCTGCTGGAAATCCTCTCCGATTTTCAGATCAGTGTGCCGGAATTGGGCACCATCCGCGCTGCCGAGCGGCCCATCGTCGTGCTCACCTCCAACCGCACGCGGGAAATTCACGATGCCCTCAAGCGGCGCTGTATCTATCACTGGCTCGATTATCCCGACGTGGCCGAGGAGGCGGAAATACTTGAATTGCGCGCGCCCGCCATCGCGCGGCAGTTGACCGAGAGCCTAGATGAGCTGGTGCAGGAATTGCGCCAGGCAGAGTTTCGCGGTGGCGCCAGCGTCAAGGCGGCCATCGAATGGGCCGCCACGTTGATTGAGCTCGACCGCGAAGAGATGGATCCGAAGGAGACCAGCGCCGGCATTGCGCAAGTCCTCAAACGGCATCAGGAGGGCGATGTAAACGCCGTGGCGGATGCGCTCGGGAGTGCACCGGAATGAGCCGTCTCACACCCGTCGATATTTCAGGCGGCGGCAAGCTGGCGCTGAATGTCATGCATTTCGCCCGCGCACTTCGCGCCGCCGGCATGCCAGTCGGCCCCGGCAAGACCCTGGAAGCGGTGCAGGCCGCGGCGTTGGTTGGGCTTGGGCCGCGCCATGATTTTTACTGGGCCATGCATGCCGTCTTTGTCGAGCGTGCCGCCCAGCGCGATGTATTCGATCAGGCATTCCGCCTTTTTTGGCGTAACCCGGCGGAACTGCGCCGCATGATGGCGCTCACCGCACCGTGCGCGGCGCCTAAAGAGGATCAGGAAAGGGTCAGCCGCCGGGTCGCCGATGCGCTTTCGCCCGACAATGAGGTGAATCCTCAGGATGAGCAGGAAGTCGAGATTGAGCTCGACACCAGCCAGACATATTCCGCCATGGAAATTTTGCAGGAAATGGATTTCGAGAGCATGTCGGCGGAGGAGGTTGAGGAGGCCAAGCAAGTGATCGCTGAGATGCGCCTGCCGATCATGCAAGTGCCGACCCGGCGTTTTGCCACCGACCCTCGCGGCGCGCGCATCGATATGCGGGCGACTTTGCGCGCTGGTCTCCGTTCCTCGGGCGGCATGCTGCCGCTTAAGTACCGCCGCCAGGTCACACGCCATCCGCCGCTCGTGGTGCTGTGCGATATTTCCGGCTCGATGAGCCGTTATTCGCGCATGTTTCTGCATTTCGTGCACGCCATCACCAATGACCGCGACCGCGTGCACTCCTTTATTTTCGGCACCCGCCTGACAAATATTACCCGCCAGCTGCAAAACCGCGACGTCGATGTGGCGCTCGACCGGGTCGCCCAGGCGGCGCTCGACTGGTCGGGCGGCACGCGCATTGGCGAGAGCCTGCATGATTTCAACCGCCTGTGGTCGCGCCGGGTGTTGGGCCAGGGCGCGGTGGTGTTGCTGATCACCGATGGTCTGGATCGGGGCGATATCAGCGGCCTCGAAACCGAGATCGTGCGCCTGCACAAATCCTGCCGCCGTCTGATTTGGCTCAATCCGCTGCTGCGTTTCGACGGTTTCCGCCCCGAGGCGCGTGGTGTGAAAGCGATCATGCCCCATGTTGATGATTTTCGCGCCGTGCACAGCCTCAACCGGCTGCGCGATATCGGCGCCGCGCTGAGCCAGGCCGAGGATAGCGATTGGCAGGCGTTGAATGTCGCCTGAGCGGGATTGTTGACTGCCGGGCGCGTCCGGCTAAGCTCGCGCAAAGATTATTCGCTAGGAGATCAAGGCATGAGACTCGAAGGCAAGGTCGCCATTGTTACCGGCAGTTCGCGTGGTATCGGTGCCTGCATTGCGCGCCGTTATGGCAAGGAAGGCGCGCGCGTGGCGGTGGTTGCGCATACCAAACTGGAAAAAGCCGAGGCCGTGGCTGAGGAGATTATCGCCGCCGGCGGCGACGCAAAAGCGTTTCAGGCCGATATCGCCCAGGTATCGGAATGCGACCGCCTGGCGAACGAAGTGATTACGGCATTCGGGACGGTGGATATCCTGGTCAACAATGCCGGCATTTCCACGCCCGTCCCCATCGAGGACACCACGGAGGAAATTTGGGACAGTCAGGTCGACCTTAATCAGAAGGGCAGTTTTTTCATGGCCAAGGCGGTCGTGCCGACCATGAAAGCCAAGGGCGGCGGGAAAATTATCAATGTCACCTCCATCGCCGGCATGGGCGGTTTTCCCAATTGCAGCGCCTATTGCGCATCGAAAGGCGGGCAACTCAATATGGTCAAGGCATTGTGCCTCGAACTGGCGAGCTTTGGCATCAATGTGAATTCCCTTGCGCCGGGAAACATCGTCACCGATATGAACGCCGAGAACCGCGCCAAGCCCGGCTATAACGAGCATCAGGCGTCTCTCACGCCGTCCGGCCTCGATCATATCGACCCGGACGATCTCACCGGCGCCGCCGTGTTTCTGGCCTCGGCGGATGCGGATCAAATGCATGGCGCCAATCTGCTCATCGATGGCGGCTGGGCCGCCTGGTAGGAGGCGGCGCGCGTGGCAGGCGATATTCTTTATGAGCGGCACGGGCCGGTGCGTCTGATCACCATCGACCGTGCCGGTCAGATGAATTCACTCGACTTCGCCGCCAACGACCGCTTGACCGAGATTTGGCGTGAATTCGCTGGCGACGATGCGGCGCGCGCCGCCGTCATTACCGGCGCCGGAGAGAAAGCCTTTTGCGCCGGCGCCGACTTAAAGACCTACACCATCGATTACGCCACCCGCCCGGCAGCCGAATTCCGCGAGAAATATACCGACGGCACCGGCTTTGGCGGTATCACGCGGGGTCTCGATATCGACAAGCCGATAGTGGCCGCGATCAATGGCTATGCCATCTCGGGCGGCTTGGAATTGGCCGAGGCATGCGATATCCGATTCTGCTCGCCCAACGCGGAATTCGCCCATCAGGATGTTAACTGGGGCTTTCATCCGTGCGATGGCGGCTGCGTGCGCCTGCCGCAGATCGTCGGCCTCGGCAATGCGATGGAAATGATACTCTCGGGCGAGCGTATTAATGCCGAGCATGCGCTCAGGATCGGCTTGGTCAATCGCGTTTATCCGCAGGCGGAGCTGGTTGTCAAAAGTCTTGAGTTCGCCGAAGTGCTCGCCGGCCGTGCGCCGTTGGCGCAACGCAATGCCAAGGAAGTTATGCGGCGCGCTCCCGACATGGCGATGAATGATGCGCTCAAGCTTGAATCGCGCTCCTTCTACGGTCTTGGCCAAACAGAGGATATCAGGGAGGGCACTACCGCCTTCCGTGAAAAGCGCCCGGCAAACTTCAAGGGCAGGTGATGTCGATGAGCAATGAAGAGACAAAGAATTTGAGCCAACTCGGGCAGAAGGCCGAACTGCCGGAATCGCCCGATGCGGCGGTGATCGAAACCGTGCCCAACCCGCATCCGGATACGGACTATGTCGTGCGCTTCACCAGCCCGGAATTTACCTCGATCTGTCCGATTACCGGCCAGCCGGATTTCGCTCATTTGGTGATCGATTATGTGCCCGAGGCGAGCCTGGTCGAAAGCAAATCGCTGAAATTGTTCCTCGGCTCGTTCCGCAATCATGGCGCGTTCCATGAGGATTGCACCGTCGCCATTGCCAAACGGCTGGAAGATGTGCTGAAACCGCGCTGGCTCAGGATTGGCGGCTATTGGTTCCCGCGCGGCGGCATACCGATCGATATTTTTTACCAATCAGGCCCGGTGCCTAAAAATTTATGGCTGCCGGATCAGGGCGTTGCGCCCTATCGCGGCAGAGGTTGAGAGGAATTTAAGTGACAAACGATGTGAATATTTTGCGCCCCGCCGCGTTATTTTGGAGCGCCCTCTATATTGGCTTGATCGTGCTGGTGAACTGGCTGTTCACCGTGGTGCAGCCGGTCGATATGGGCGGCGGCGAAATGTGGCCGCCGGTCGCCTTGATCGTCGGCCTGATTTTCATTGCGCGCGATTTCGCCCAGCGCGTTATCGGCCATTGGGTGCTGGTCGCCATGCTGATCGCGGCGATTCTGTCTTATTTTCTCGCCGATCCCTTCGTTGCCTATGCCTCGGTCGCTGCCTTTGCGATAAGTGAGCTGGCCGATTGGTTTGTCTACAGCTTTACAAAACGGCCTTTTGCACAACGTATTCTGTTGTCGAGCGCCGTGGGCACGCCAATCGATTCCATTGTATTCCTTGGCATCATGGGCTGGCTCTCCGCGCCCGGCGTATTGGCGATGACGGCGAGTAAAATGGTTGGCGCATTGATCGTTTGGTATCTGGTGCGCAATCGTATGGAAGCCGCCTCCGCCGCTTAACTTTTCGGCGTTTTCGGCGAAATCGGCACCAGCTTGGCGAGACCAAGCTCTTCTTCCATTAGCGCGGCGGCGGCAAGCACGCGTGCTTCGGCTTGCGGCGGACCGATGATTTGCAGGCCGACCGGCAGGCCATCCTTGGTGAAGCCCGCCGGTGTTGATACGGCGGCGCAGCCGGTGAGAGAAATAACGAATGTTATGCCGAGCCAATCGACATAATTATCGAACTTGTGGCCGTTCACTTCCTCGATATAGCGGATATCGACATCGAAGGGCGGCACAATCACGGTCGGGCAAAGCAGCAAGTCGAACTCGCCGAAAAACTTCGCAATGCGCTTATAGAGCCGGGTGCGCGCGGTCTCGGCGCTGCCGATTTCTTCAGAACTGAGCGCCATGCCCTTCTCGATGTTCCAGATCAATTCCGGCTTCAGGTCGTCGCGCCGGCTGCGCAGAAGGTCGGCCTTCATCGCCGAAAATAGCGCCGCGCGGAGCGTCTGGAAAATGTCGACCGCGCCCTTGAAGCTCGGGCCGCCATCCTCGACCTTGGCACCAATCGCCTGGAAACGCTGGGCGGTGGCGACGCAGATTTCGGCCACTTCGCTGTCGACCGGGAACTGCCCCAAATCCGGGCTGTAGGCAACACGCAGCGGCGCGTGTTTTTCCTTCTCGCGCACCGCCTGGGCGAAGGGCTGAGCGGGAGCGGCAAGCGAGATCGGGTCTTCGACATGGGTGCCGCACATGGCATCCAAGAAGAGCGCCGTATCGAGCGCATCGCGCGCCATCGGACCGTCGACGGCGAGCAGATCATAGGCGAGATCTGCCGGGCCATGCGCTACCCGGCCGGGGCTCGGGCGGAGGCCCGTGACCGAACAATAGCTTGCCGGGATGCGCAGGCTGCCGCCGAGATCGGAGCCGGTCGCCATCCATACCTGCCCGGCGGCAAGCGATACGGCTGCGCCGCCCGATGAGCCGCCGCAGCTCTTATCGGTGTTCCATGGATTGCGCGTCTTGCCGAAGACCTCGTTGAAGGTGCTGGCGCCGGCGCCGAATTCCGGCGTGTTGCTCTTGCCCATGACGATAGCGCCGTTGGCCTCCAGCCGCTCAACCATAATGTCGGAGCGCGCCGGCACATGATCGGCGAACACCGGCGAGCCCCAGGTGGTGCGCACGCCCTCGACCGCCACCAGATCCTTGACCGAGATCGGCAAGCCGCCGAGCCAGGCCGGATCGCCGCGTTTTTGGCCATCTTTCATAATACGCTCGGCGTGGGCGCGGGCGCGGTCGAGGCAAAGTGTCGGCAGGGCGTTGAGCGCCGGGTCCGTTTCGGCAATGCGCACCGCCGAGGCCTCGACCAACTCAAGCGGTGAGACCTCACCTTTGTGGAGTAGGGAGACAGCATCCGCCGCGCTTAGGGTGCAGAGCTCGTTCGCGCTATTGTGATCGGTCATTATTTCATCCTGATTTTCTTGCCGCGATTATCTGATACCATGCGCGCCGCATCCACGTCGCGTGCGCAGTAGGAAATCCAAGGAGAATAAAATGACAGGTCGCGGGCCGTTTTCGGCTGAATACCCGTTTGAGCCGAATTTTATCGAGGTCAATGGCTCAAACATGCACTATGTCGATGTCGGCGAGGGGCCGGTATTTTTATTCCTGCACGGCAATTCCACCTGGTCCTATATGTGGCGCAATGTGATCCCGCATTTAGAGGGCAAGGGACGCTGCGTCGCGCCCGATTTGATCGGTTTCGGCAAGTCCGACAAGCCCGATATCAATTATGAATATTCCGAGCATTACGCTTACATCGACGCTTTTATCAAAGCGCTCGACCTGAAGGATATTATTCTTGTGCTGCATGATTGGGGCGGCGGCATTGGTCTCAACTACGCCATGAACAAGCCGGACAATGTGCGCGGCATCGCCTTCATGGAAACCTTCGTCCGCACCTTCGACAGTTGGGATGATTGGCCCAAGGATTTGGTCGAGGGCTTCAAGCAATTCCGCACCCCAGGCGTTAGCTGGCAATTGATCGTCGAGCAGAATGTTTTCATGGAGCAAATCCTGCCCTACGGCATTCATCGCACTTTGTCGGATGAGGAGATGAACGCCTATCTCGAACCGTTCAAAAACGTCGTCGACCGCACACCGCTCTGGGTCTGGCCGCAGGAGCTGCCGATCGCCGGCCAGCCAAGCGGTCCGCACCGGATTATCAGCCGCTATGTCGAGAGGCTGAAAGAGTCGGAGATGCCGAAACTCCTTTTCCATGTGCAGCCCGGCGCAATTGTCCCGCCCGAGACGGTGGAGATGTGCAAGCGCGAGTTTCCCAATCTAGAAGACGTGTTCCTCGGCCAAAGCGGTCACTATGTGGCCGAGGATTTCCCGCATGAACTTGGCGAGAAGATAGCGGAATGGTCGGATCGGATCGCCTAACCGGGCAGCATATCGCCGATTACGCACGTGATGGCGTCTGCGTTCTGCGCGGCGAGTTTGCCGGTGAATGGCTGGAGGCATTGCGCGCCGGCGTTGAGAAAAACCTTGCCGAGCCCGGCCCCTGGGCCGGCGAGCATGGCGACGGAGAGGGCAAGTTTTTCGACGATTATTGTAACTGGGAGCGCATTCCCGAATATCGCGCTTTCGCCTATGACTCGCCCGCCGCCGCCATTGCAGCGGCGGTGATGCAGTCTCCCACGGCGCAGTTTTTTCACGAGCATGTGCTGGTCAAGGAGCCGGGC
>CAYSDJ010000015.1:0-70440 GCA_964429775.1 uncultured Rhizobiaceae bacterium | reverse complement strand
CACCGGTGCCCGAAACTCTATCTGGAAGTGGTACATAAGACGGGGGCTTTACACATCTAGAACATGATCTGCTGTCAATATTGCGAGATTTTTCCCAGCCTTCACCAAGACACCAGAGCCGAGCAGATTAGCATCCTCGGTTTGCTCCGACCGTTCCAAACGAACAAAACCAATCGTATGGCGCCAGAGGGATTCGCTACAGCTGCGGCGCAGTGATTCCGGAGTGTCCTTTATTGAGAAGGTTTTTGTTGCCTCCTCGCTCATCTATCGACTCCTCATTGTGCTACGCAATACGCTAGCCCGCTGCAAAAAAACCTGAAGTGCTTTGGTGGGGTAGCTGTTCATTTCTGGCTTCCCTCCACAATCTCTAAAGTATCCTCAATGGTCTCTCCGTGGACGAAGCCAGACCAGAAATCGAGTATGGCGGCGAACTCTGTCATTGCGTCCAAGCGCTGATCGTCAACAATTATCTTAGGCACCCATCCACCGCTTCGTTTGAAGATATCAGAAGTAACTTGGCCCTCGCCTTTGATGCCCGTTTCGATGGCGCTGAAATACGTTTCGGTTGTGCCTTCTTCGCGCCAGCGTTCATCCTCAAGAACAAGATGCTTTGCCGAATTTGCAATTAAGCCGCTGTAGCGCAGCCGGGGCTCTCGCTCAATGATGAAAGTTCGAAACGCACCCAGGGTACACGATCGATTCGGGGCGTTGTCAGCAGCCTCGCCGCGAAAGATAAGTCGCTCGGTCTGTCGGCCTTTCCAAGTCCAGTCGATCAAATGCCAAGCGGAAATGGCAAAATTAATGGCATGGTCGGCCATGTCCTCCCGATCCGTGGCGGCCTTAAGACGCCCAAGCTCGCGGTCAAGTTTCGCACAAAGGCTTCGGCAATTATCGATGCCAAAGGTTTGTTGGGGCGAATCGGCGCTCATATTCTTTATTGTAGCACTCTGAGAAGACTGCCCCAAATAAGCGCCGCTGAGTCGCTTCCCGCCCTTCCGCAATCAGCGGGGATAGCAGTGGGTCAGACTCGAATGATACTGACCTGCCCCACAAGACCGGTCATTCACGAAGAGAGTTGTTCCGACGCGGGGTACCGCGCGGCAAAATTTCGTGCCGCCGCCGGCGCATGCTATAGTGCGGCGCGCCGGCTTCTAAACGGAAGCGCGTCGCGAGCCACAACATGTGGTGCAGCCCCCGGATTACAAAACAATACCATTTTGGCGCTAAAGTTATAAAAATATATAATAAGCGCTAGTATTCTGCGCTCTTTTAATCCGCCGCCGCACTCGCACGCTCCGCCTTCTTACGCGCATGCGGGTCGAGCAGCCGCTTGCGGATGCGGATCGACTTCGGCGTGACCTCGACCAGTTCATCGGTATCGATATAGGCAATCGCCTCTTCGAGCGACATGTGGCGCGGCGTTGTCAGGCGCACCGCTTCGTCGGTGCCCGAGGCGCGCACATTGGTGAGCTGTTTGGCCTTGAGGGGGTTGACGATGAGGTCGTTGCCGCGCGTGTGCTGGCCGATCACCATGCCTTCATAGACCGGCTCGCCGGAGCCGATGAACATCGGCCCGCGTTCCTCCAGATTCCACAGCGCAAAGGCGACCGATTTGCCCTGGCCATTGGAGATCAGCACACCGGTGCGCCGGCCGGCGATGTCGCCCTTGTGCGGCGCGTAGGAATGGTAGATGCGGTTCATCACCGCGCTGCCGCGCGTCGCCGTCAGGAGCTCGCCGTTATAGCCGATAAGCCCGCGCGAGGGCGCGTGGAACAGCAGGCGCGTGCGGCCGCCGCCCGAGGGGCGCATGTCCATCAGCTCGCCGCGCCGCTCGCTGATGCCTTCGACGACCGAGCCGACATGCTCCTCGTCAACGTCGATCTGCACCTCCTCGATTGGCTCCATCAGCTGGCCGCTGTCGGGGTCGGTGCGCTGCAGCACGCGCGGCCGGCCGATGCAAAGCTCGAAGCCCTCGCGCCGCATGGTCTCGATCAGCACGCCGAGCTGCAGCTCGCCGCGCCCGGCGACATCGAAATAATCGGCGCCCGGCTGCTCGCTCACCCGGATCGAGATGTTGCTCTCGGCCTCGCGCAGGAGACGCGTGCGGATTTCGCGCGAGGTCAGGCGGTTGCCTTCATGGCCGGCGAGAGGCGAATCATTGGCCGAGAAACTGACGGCGAGCGTCGGCGGGTCGACCGGCTGGGCCGCCATTGCCTCGGTGACGGAGGGATCGGCCAGGGTATCGGCCACGCTGGCCTCGGCGAAGCCGGCAACGGCGACGATATCGCCGGCCTCGGCTTGCTCGATGGCGCTGCGTTTGAGGCCGCGGAAGGCGAGCAGCTTGGTAATTCGGGTTTCCTCGATGACCTCGCCGGCGCTGTTGAGGGCGCGGATTTTTTCGTTGGGGCGGATCGCGCCGGAATGAATGCGCCCGGTCAGCACACGGCCGAGAAAGGGGTCGGCTTCAAGGGTCGTCACCAGCATCGAGAAGGGCGCATCCGGCTCGGCCACCGGCGGCGGCACATGCTTGGCGATGATTTCAAACAGCGGCGTCAAATCCTCCTTGGGCCCGTCCGGGTCGAGGGCGATCCAGCCATCGCGGGCGGAGCCGAACAGCACGGGGAAATCGAGCTGCGCCTCGTCGGCATCGAGAGCGGAGAAAAGATCGAACACCTCCTCATGCGCTTCCCAGGGGCGGGCGTCGCTGCGGTCGACCTTGTTGATGACGACGATCGGGCGCAGGCCCAGACCGAGCGCCTTGGCGACGACGAATTTGGTCTGCGGCATCGGGCCTTCGGCGGCATCGACCAGCACCAGCACGCCATCGACCATCGACAGGATACGCTCGACCTCGGCGCCGAAATCGGCGTGGCCCGGGGTGTCGACGATATTGATACGGAGATCGTTCCAGGCGACGGAGGTGCATTTCGACATGATGGTAATGCCGCGCTCACGCTCGAGATCGCCGGAATCGAGCGCGCGCTCGGCAACGCGCTGATTGGCGCGCAGCGTGCCGCTCTGGAACAGCAGGGAGTCGACCAGGGTCGTCTTGCCGTGGTCGACATGGGCAATAATTGCGATGTTTCTCAAATTCATGGACCCGCATATGGCAGTCAATGCGCCGCGTTGCAACGCCCAAGCGTTCCGGCTAGGTTATTTATTGTTCCGTGCGCGCGGATTTAATACCTGCGTGGCCGGCCGAACGGCGGATCGGACCGGCTCTTAGCGGCGGAATCCCTCAACCGGAGGCGGGGCGCGGTGGCGCATCCGCCGGTTTCGGAGCATGAAAATAAAAAGGCCTGCCAGTGCCTGGGCAGCCTTGCCGAGGAGAGCCAGACGCCGTGATATCCGCGCATATTGCCAGGAAGGTTACAGCTGTAACTGCTGCCCTGGTTGTCGCCCTTGCCCTATTTATGGCGCGCCCGCTCTTGGCCGGCGATGTGCTGGTCTTTGCCGCCGCCAGCACGACCGAGGCGCTTGAGGCGGCGGCGGCGCAATTTTCCGGCAGTGGCGAGGACCGGGTGCGCGGCGTTTTCGCCGGCTCGTCGCTCTTGGCCAAGCAGATCGACAATGGCGCGCCGGCCGATATCTATCTCTCGGCCAGTTCCGCCTGGATGGATTATCTCGGCCAGCGCGGCCGCATCGACAAGGCGTCGCGCCGCGATCTGTTGGCCAACAGCCTGGTCGTGATCGCGCCGGGTGACGGCGCCGGTTTTGATGGCATCGGGGCCGACATGGATATCGTGGCCGGGTTGGGCGACGGGCGTCTCGCCATGGGCGATCCCGACCATGTCCCCGCCGGCATCTATGCCCGTCAGGCGCTTGAGGCGAACGGTCTCTGGCCGGCATTGAAGGACCGCCTGATCCGCACCAATGATGTGCGCATGGCGCTGCGCATGGTGGCGCGCGGCGAGGCGCCGCTCGGTATCGTCTATGCCAGCGATGCCGTCGCATTCCCCGGCGTGCGGGTGGCGGGTATGATCCCCGAGGCGGGCCACGATCCGATCCGTTATCCCGTTGCGCTGGTCGCCGGTGGCGCCAATCCGACGGCGCGGCGCTTCCTCGATTTTCTCGCCACGCCCGAGATGGCGGCGCTCTTTCGCCGCCATGGCTTCGCCCTGCCGTGAGGTTCAGATGTTTGCCCTGACGCCGCTTGAAAGCGAAGCCATCCTGCTCAGCCTCCGGGTCGCCTTCTGGTCGATGCTGATCAGCCTGCCGGTCGCCATCGCCGTCGCCTGGCTGCTGGCGCGCAAAAGCTTTTACGGCCATGCCCTGGTCAATGGCTTGGTGCATCTGCCGCTGGTCATGCCGCCGGTCGTCGTCGGTTATCTGTTGCTGCTGCTCTTGGGGCGCAACGGCGCCATGGGCGCCTGGCTCTATGATTGGTTCGGCATCACCGTTGCCTTCACCTGGCGCGGCGCCGCCGTGGCCTCGGCGGTGATGGCTTTTCCGCTGATGGTGCGCGCCATCCGCCTGTCGCTGGAAAATGTCGATATCCGCCTCGAATCAGCCGCGCGTACCCTCGGCGCGCCGCCGCTCTGGGTGTTTGCCACGGTCAGCCTGCCGCTCATGCTGCCGGGCATCCTGACCGGCGCGATGCTGGCGTTTGCGCGCGGCTTTGGCGAGTTTGGCGCCACCATCACCTTCGTCTCGAACATTCCGGGCGAAACACGCACGCTGCCGATCGCGCTCTACAGCCTGACCCAGGTGCCGGGCGGCGAGAGCGGCGCGTTGCGCCTGCTCATTCTCTCGGTGATTATTGCCATGCTGGCCTTGTTTGCCTCTGAAGTCCTGGCGCGCCGGGTGCGTGCCCGCGTGGCGGGGTAGGGCGATGCAAGTCAACCTGCAGAAGCGGCTCGGCGATTTTAGCCTCGATGTCGCCTTTGACATGCCGCCCGGCGGCATCACCGCCCTGTTTGGCCGCTCCGGCACCGGCAAGACGACACTGGTGAATATGATGGCCGGTCTGTTGCGCCCCGATAGCGGTGTGCTCAGTATCGCCGGCCAGACCCTGTTCGATTCCGAAGCCGGCGTGAACGTCAAGCCGGAGCATCGCCGCGTCGGTTATGTTTTTCAGGAAGGCCGCCTCTTTCCCCATCTCAGCGTCAAGGCCAACCTCCATTATGGCCGCCGCTTCGCGCCCAAGGGCGAGCGCTATGTCGAGCCCGGGCAAATTATCGATCTGCTGGGCCTTGATGCGCTGCTCGCGCGCCGCCCGGCGACGCTCTCGGGCGGCGAGAAGCAGCGTGTCGCGATTGGCCGGGCGCTCCTCTCCGAGCCGCGTCTGTTGCTCATGGACGAGCCGCTGGCGGCGCTCGATGCGGGGCGCAAGAGCGAGATCATGCGCCATATCGAGCGCCTGCGTGATGAAGTCGGCGTGCCGATCGTCTATGTCAGCCATTCGCTCGACGAAGTCGCCCGCCTCGCCGATCACATGGTCGTGCTCGCCGATGGCGGCGTGATTGCCACCGGCTCGGCGGTCGATATCATGAGCCGGCCCGATCTCAGCCCGCACACCGGGCGGCACGAGGCCGGCGCGCTGATCGAGACCCGGGTGGAAGGGCATGATGGCTTTGGCTTGACGTCACTTGCCTTTCCGGGCGGCGTTTTGCGCGTCTCCGGCCTCGACCTGGCGGCGGGGACGGCAGTGCGCGCCCGCATCCGCGCGCGCGATGTCGCCATCGCCACGGCCCCGCCCCAGGATCTCAGTATCCTCAATGTCTTCAACGGGCGCGTCAAAGAGATGATACCGAGCGGCCCGGCGGCGATGGATTTGCAGCTCGATGTTGGCGTCAAGCTGTGGGCGCGTATTACCGCGCGCTCGGCGCATGAGCTCGGACTGGCGCCGGGCAAGGAGATATATGCGCTGGTCAAAAGTGTCGCCATCGACCGCCACAGCCTCGGCTTGGCGGAGCCGCCACATCGCGATTGACCGGGTAAAGTGAAACTGAGACCCTTGGCGAAGAAAAACTGAATATATGGGAGAGCGGAACATGAACGACGCGGTGCCGACTGTATTGATCGACAATGAACGCGTGCGTGTCACCGAATGGAAATTCCCGCCGGATTCGCATACCGGCTGGCACCGCCACGAAATGGATTACGTCGTCGTGCCGGTCACCAACGGGCATCTCCATTTGAAGGAACCGGATGGCGAGCGCACCATCGAACTGGTACTCGGCCAGCCCTATTTCCGCGAGGAAGGGGTCGAACATGACGTCATCAATCAGAGCACGACCGATGACGTCATATTCATTGAGGTCGAGACGAAGTAGCCGCTCCGCCGCTTAGGCCGCGAGTTGCGGTTGCGTTTCTGCAAAGCTGCCACGCTCTGCCATGCGTTCCTGCCAGGCCTGAATATTGGGGCATTTGGCGAGCGCCGCTTGGCCTTCCGGCATGGCCGGCAGGTAGGCGACCATGGGCGTGACAAAGAAATCCGCGATACTTACTTCCGCCCCGGCGAGATAGGACGTGTTGCCCAGCACCTCTTCGGCGAGGGCCAATTGGTTGTCGATGGCCGGCAGATTCTCTTTCAGCGCGGCCTCGTCCACCTCTATGCCGCGCTGCGGGTAGAGCAGGCGGGGGATGATCAGGCCGCGTACGATGGTCGTGTACATATAATCGACATAGGCGCTGACCCATTGGCTCATACGCGCCCGATCCGCCGGATCGGCCGGCTGCAATGCCGGGCCGTCGAAAGCCTCGTCGAAATAACGCGTGATGGCGAAGGTTTCGAAGAGATGTACTTTGCCATGGGTCATCGCCGGCATCTTGCCGAACGGATGCAATTGCAAATATGCGTCCGTGCCCATTTCCGGGTCCGCCATTCGGTAGCTAAGGCCCTTTTCCTCAGCTGCCAGACGCGCCGTGCGCGTATAGGTGCTGGCGGGAAATCCGTGGATGATGATGTCGCTCATTTTATGCACTCCCTGCCAAGGTTTCGTCGCAACATTCGAACGAGCTGGTCCAGCCCTCGCTATGCGCTGTCACGGCGCCTTCGCTCGGCAGATTGCTGTGGACCAGTTTGATTTCCGTCGCGTCGCCGACGGCGGTGAAAGTGATCGTCACCAGCATTTCATGGCCGGCCATGTCGCCGGCCTCCCAGATCCAGCTCATGGAGAGAAAGTCATGCGGCGACACCTCTTTGAACTCTCCGTGCAGCCAATGTTCGCTGCCATCGGGTGCGCGCATGCATACGCGGTAGGCGCCGCCGGGGGTGGCATTGAAGGTGTCGATCTCGGTATTGAACCCTTTCGGCCCCCACCAGTGTTTTAGCTCGTCCGGATCGATCCAGGCACGGAAGACATTCTCCCGCTTGGCCTGAAAGACCCGGCTGAGTTCGAGTGTCAGATTTTCGACTGCCTGCACATCTGCCATCATTCTTCCTCCTTGGTGTTTTCCTGCGTTTCACTTTCTGATGTTTCTTGAGTCCGTTCGAGATATTCGGCGAGCGAATCGAATTGATCCTCCCAAAAGCGCCGATAGGTCTCGATCCATTCCGACGCCGCCTTGAGGGGCGACGCTTCCAACGCACATCGCCGCACGCGCCCGTCCTTGTGACGTAAAATCAGGCCGGCATTTCTGAGCACGCGCAAATGCCGCGAGATGGCGGGCAGCGAGATATCGAACGGTTCGGCCAACTCGTTGACCGAAGACTCGCCGAGCGCGAGTCGCGCCAATATGGCGCGCCGCGTCGGGTCGGCGAGGGCCGAAAAGACATTGTCGAGCGCTTCATTACTATATTTAACCATATGGTTAAATATAGGCCTGGCTGGGCGTTTGTCAAGGGAGACTCTTCCCGGTAGGGGCAGTTGTCATCAAACCGTCATAAAAATGTATCCAATCCGACGCGTGCGGCCCTTAGTTTGCGCAGATCGGCACGGTCCTAACGGGAGAACGAGGTGGCAAAAAAATCGACGATATTCATGACAACTTTTGTTGTGGCGATATCGCTCGCTCTCTGGCTAGGCGCATCGAAAGCGGCTGAGGCGCGCGACGAAATTCGCGTGGTCGGCTCTTCGACAGTGTTTCCGTTCGCTACCGCGGTGGCGGAGGAATTTGGCCAGATGACCGAATACAAGACGCCGGTCATCGAGAGCACCGGCAGCGGTGGCGGGCTCAAGCTTTTTTGCGCCGGTATTGGCGTCAATCATCCGGACATCGCCAATGCGTCCCGCCGCATCAAAGCTTCCGAGGTAAGAAATTGCGCTAAAAATGGCGTGCTTGAAATCATCGAGGTCAAGATCGGCTTTGACGGCATTGTCCTCGCCAATTCCAAAGCGTCGCCGGTGGCGCAATTGACATTGCGCCAGGTCTGGCTGGCGCTGGCCAAGCAGGTGCCGCTGGATGGGCAGATGGTCGACAATCCCTATTTGAGCTGGGCCGATATCGATGCGAATCTGCCGGACGCGCGCATTGAGGTCCTGGGCCCGCCGCCAACCTCGGGCACGCGCGATGCCTTTGTTGAGCTGGCGATGGAAGGCGGCTGCAAAACTTTTGCCGAGGTCAAGGCGCTGAAGAAGAGTGACAAGGCGGCCTATAAAGCCGTGTGTCATGCTGTTCGCGAAGACGGCGCCTATGTTGAGGCAGGCGAGAACGACAATCTGATCGTGCAGAAATTGGTGGCCAACCCGAAAGCGCTCGGCATATTCGGCTTCAGTTTCCTCGAACAGAACCGCGACCGCATCCAGGGCAGCATGATTGATGGGGTTATGCCGGAATTCGACAGTATTTCGGGCGGCGCATATCCGGTGTCGCGCTCAATGTATTTCTACGTCAAAAGCGCCCATACCGGCGTCATTCCGGGAATCGAGGAATTCATCGCCGCCTTTATGGACGAGGAGGCGAGCGGCACCTACGGCTATTTGACCGACAAGGGCCTCATTCCACTCGACGACACTGAACGCGAGGCGGTGCTCGAAGCTGCCTTGGCACGTACACCATTGATTTTACCGGATAAATAACGCCTTGGCGGCGCGCCGCTGTAGACGTGCCGTTAAGGTTAATTCTGCTATACTGCACCGTTCATTCGGCGGGGGTGCGGCATGAGATATCTCAAGCGATTTATCAAGCATTATAGCTGGGCGCATCTGATTGCGCTCGGTGTGCTGGCGGCGTTTGTCGTTTTGCGCGCTACGGATTCACAGCCCATCCAACTTCTGCGCTTCAAGGTATTTGATGGCTACCAGCAAATAACTCCCCGCGAGGATAGTAAGCAACCCATCGTCATTATCGACCTCGACGACGAAAGCCTGGCAGAAGTCGGTCAATGGCCATGGCCGCGCACGCAGGTTGCCAAGCTGATGTTGAAGCTGAAGAAAGCCGGTGTGGCCAGTGTCGCATACGATATCGTATTCGCCGAACCGGACCGCACGAATCCCGGCGTGCTGGCCACTAGCGTGCGTGGGCTCGATAAGAAAACAAAGGAAAAGCTGCTTAAACTGCCGAGCAATGACGAGACCCTGGCGCGTATTATCAAGGGATATCAGGTCGTGCTTGGGCAATCGACGCAGCAGCGGGAGCTCGAGGGTGAACAGCGAAAATCATTGAAAACCCAATGGGCCAAGAGAAACAGAAGTCGTGTCAAAGGGCTGCAGCCTGAGGGGTTTCTCTATGCCTTCCCCAGCATTGTCCGCAATATCAAGGTGCTCGAAGACAATGCTCAGGGCATCGGCGTGTTTACCTTCCGGCCATCGGTGGACGGTATCGTCCGGCAGGTGCCGCTGGTGGTGCGTGTTGGGGATAGAATGTACCCCACATTGGCGCTCGAGCTTTACCGTGTTGCAACTCGGCAATCGACGATGGCGGTCGATTATGGCCCGGGCGGCATCACCGGGGTGAAGCTGAAAGGCCTCAACGTGCCAACTGACCGCAACGGCCAGATTTGGATGAAGTTCGGCAAGCATGACCGCAGTTTGTACGTTTCGGCCAAGGATGTGCTGAACGGTACGGTGGATCCGCAACGCTTGGCTGGCAAACTGGCGTTTTTCGGCACCTCCGCCATCGGCCTTCTCGATATTAAAGCAACGCCGCTCGATGCGGCGATTCCGGGTGTCGAGGTGCATGCCCAACTGCTGCAAAATATCCTCGACAAAAATTATTTGGCCCGGCCCTGGTGGGCGGAAGGCGCTGAGATCGTCGCCATTATATTGGTCGGCCTCTTGACCATCGCCATGGTGCCTTTCCTCGGTGCCGTGTGGACGCTGGTTCTCGCCTTGGTGACGATTGCCGTATTGCTCGGTTTCTCGTGGTGGTTCTATGACGCTCATGGCCTGCTGGTCGACATGGTGTTTCCGGCCATCGCCATTTTCATCGTCACGGTGGTGCTCACTTATCTAAATTATATGCGTGAGGAGCGCGAGCGGCGCCAGGTGAGGGGGGCGTTTAGCCGTTATATGTCACCCGACCTTGTGGCCCAGTTGGCCGAAGACCCAAGCCGTCTCACACTCGGTGGCGAGATGCGCGAGATGTCAGTGCTGTTTGCCGATATCCGCGGCTTCACCACCATCTCCGAGCAGTTTGACGCCGAAGGTCTGACCAAATTTATCAACCGCTATCTCACGCCGATGACCAATGTGATCCTCGAGCGTAAGGGCACAATCGATAAATATATGGGCGATTGCATCATGGCCTTCTGGAATGCACCGCTCGACGATCCGGACCATGCGATAAACGGTGTGCGCTCGGCGCTGGCGATGTTCGTCGAATCGGACAAGATGAATGTCGAGCTGAAGCGCGAGGCGGAGGAGGAAAATAGGCCCTATATTCCGCTCCGTATCGGTTCGGGCGTGAATACCGGCGTCATCTGCGTCGGCAATATGGGCTCCGACATGCGCTTCGATTATTCTGTGCTGGGTGACGACGTCAATCTCGGCGCCCGGCTTGAAGGGCAGTCCAAAACCTATGGCGTCGATATCGTGATCGGTGAGAACACTTATGCCTATGTCGAGAATTTCGCCGTTATTCAGCTCGACCGCATCCAGGTCAAGGGCAAGACGGTACCGGTCGATATTTACTGCGTGCTCGGCGATGAGACGGAAAATGAGAAGCCTGAATTCCAGGCCCTCCGCAAACGTCACGGCGAAATGTTGAATGCCTATAAGGCGCAGGATTGGGCGGCCCAGACGCGGATCATGGATGAATGCCGTGAGATGGGCAAAGACTACAAACTCGACATTCTCTATGACCTCTACGAAGAACGGCGCGACGAATATATTGCCAACCCACCGGGTGAAGATTGGGATGGTGTGTTCGTGGCGACGAGCAAATAGGGCCGCAAATTCAGGGCGCGTTTAAGCGCAATCTTGAAGTTCCAGGATCGGCGGCGTGCCGCCTATGCGACGCTTATGCGCTGCTTACTCGTAGGGCCAGGCGCGAATGAAGTTGGGGTCGCCGTCGACCGGATAGTTGGCTTTGCGCAGCGGCAATGCCGAGACGGACGTAAGCGACTGTAATTCGGCGTCCTGCATGCTGGCGGATTTCTTTGCCGGCGTCACTGCTGCTTTTACCGTATCAGCCTTGGCAATGGCCTTCGCCGGTTTCGCCTTGGCGCTGATTTTCTCCGATTTCTGAGAGGCATTCTCCGAGCGCGTAATCTTTGCTTCCTTCTTTGCCTCGCTAAACGCCGCCACATTGGCTTCCGTAGTGGCTTCCGTAGTGGCTTCCGAAGTTTTCTTCTCTACCTGTTCGACAGGGCGTGGTGCGGGCTCAGTCGGCAGCTCGATATTCGCGGCTTTCTCCGCCACCGGCGTGGCGACCGGGGCCTCGGTTACCGGTTCTTCTGTTTTCTCGACAGCGGCCATCTTTACCTCGGCGGCGGGCGCCTCGGATTTATTCATTGCCCCTTTGTCGGGCGAGGTAACGATCTCCTCGATTTTCTCCATCGCCGCATCTTCTTTGGCCAACGCCGCCGCTGTCACCTTATGGCTTGCCGGCAGAGACGCCAGGCGTGAAATGGTATCGAGATTGAGCTGCCCCATGGCGGCCAACAGGAGGTAAACCGCGATGCGCGCGTCATGCTGCGCCGCGACCAATTGGATACGCGCATCGAACATCTGGCTTTCGGCGTCGAGCACGTTGATCACCGTTTCCTTGCCCGCTTCGCGCAGTTTGCGCCGGCCGCTGAACACTTCGGCGGCAATATTTACGGCATTCTGCAGCAAGATCACGCGCTGGCGCGACGTGTCGAGGCCCGACCAGGCGAGACGGGTTTCTTCGGAGATTTTGCGTTTGACGAAATTACTCTGATCGATACTTGAGAGATAATCGTGCGACGCGCGCGCCACGCCGGCGCGGGTGGCGAAACCGTTGAACAAATCCCAGTTCGCCTGCACCTTGGCGGTATAGTCGCG
This sequence comes from uncultured Rhizobiaceae bacterium, assembly GCA_964429775.1. GTDB lineage: Bacteria > Pseudomonadota > Alphaproteobacteria > UBA828 > UBA828 > PTKB01. The sequence goes on along the minus strand of CAYSDJ010000015.1, from coordinate 58,090 downwards.
CCGGCTGCCGCGGACGGCGGCGAGATCATCTTCGTACGACCATTCCGCCACCAAATCGACGCTTGGATAAAAAGCGGCTTTGGCGATGGTGCGCTGCTCCTGGGCGATGTCGATCCGCGTCATGCTGTTGCGAATGGCAGGATGCGCCTCCACGGCGGCGGCCACGGCTGTGTCGACATTTTCGGGCACCAGACCGAGCGGCGGCGTCGGCATGATCATGTCATCGATGACCGGTACATGGCCGTAGACCTGGTTGAAGCGGCTGAGCGAATCGCGCAAGGCGCCGTCGAAGGCCACCCGGCGTTCTTTTGCCACCTGCAAGCGCTTCTTCGATTCCAACACGTCCAAGGTAATGCCGGAGCCACGCCGCACGCGCTCATCCTCAAGCTCAAACTGGCGCTGGATTGTCGCTTCATTGTCACCGGCCAACTGGATCAGGCGCAGATTGCGCAGCACTTCCAGGTAGATCGAGATGCCTTCAAAAAGAATATTCTGGGTCGCTTCCTCGAGGCTAATTTCGGCCGATTGCTTGGCCAAATTGGCATTTTCATTGTCGGCATCGTTGAGAAAGCCGTTAAACACGGTTTGTGTGATGGTGACGCTGGCCTGGCGCGCCTGGCCGGTGGTAAAGGGGCCTTGATCCGGTGTCGCAGTGGTCCGGCCCGGGCTGTCGATGCGTTCATAGCCGAAATCGCCAAAGGCGCTGACCGTCGGCAGATATTCGGCGAAGGCGGCATTGATGCCTTCCTCGCTGGAGGCAACGGATTGCCGCGCCGAGCGAATTTGCGGATGGCTGGTGAGCAATTGTGCTGCTTCTTCCTGCAGCGATTGCGCCCCCGCCGGTCCTTGGATTGCGAACAGTGATGTGGTGCCGAGTAGCGCTGCGCTAAACGCTACAACGCATAGCCGCTTTTTCATGGTGAACAGCCCGCCCCGTTATGTCAACGATCCGACATTATCGTTTCTAGACACCGCCGAATTCTTCCGGCGGCAATCTCCCCAGATTCGATTCACAGTATCACAAGTTAATGATTCTGCAAGTTATCTCAGTCCGTTGCTTTGTTAATTAATCAACCGAATTGCGACTATTACCGAAAATTCGATCTCCTTTGCAGAAGGCCTAGGCATCGATCGATAAATTTCCCTTTGGTACGGAAATGCAGGCCAGGCAGGAGCCCGCCTCGGGCTCGGCGCCGGGTTCATTGAGATAATCGACTTCGCCTTCCTTAATGGCGGTGATGCAGGTGCCGCAATTGCCGGCGCGGCAGCCAAAATCGATGTCGACTTCGTTTTCCTCGGCGAAATCCAGAATCGAGCCAATTTCCGGGTCCCAATCAAGCGTTTTGCCCGATTTGGCAAAGGTGATTTGAACCCCCGCACTGGCCGACGAGGCCTCGGTCGCTTCCTTGTTAGCTTCGGTTTTGGTCTTTTTCACCGTTGCCGGGCCGAACGCCTCGAAATGGATATGCTTTTCGGGCACGTTCCATGCTTCCAGATCGGGAACGATGGTGTTCATCATCGGTGGCGGGCCGCACATATAATAATCGTAATTGTTGGATGGCAGGATGCGCTTGAACAAATCAACGCTCACGCGCTCGGCATATTGGTAGTCCTTGCCCTCGACATCCGTGTCCTGGGGCCGTGAATAGCAGACGCACATATGAACGTTTTCATTTTCCCGCGCGACCTGTTCGAGATGCTCCTTCATCACCTGTTCGTTGCTGTCGCGCACGCCGTAGAAGAACCATGTCTCGCGCTTGGAGCCGCTCTCGACGATCTGGTTGAGCATGCTCAAGACCGGCGTCAGGCCGATACCGCCACCAATCAACACCACCGGAGTCTGTTTCGATGTATCCATGAAAAAATGGCCGCCCGGCGCTTTGATGTCGAGGATATCGCCCTCATTCACCGAATTATGGAAATGGTTGGACGACAGGCCCGGCGGTACATCGGGTTGATCTCGGGGCGGCGGCACCGCCTTGATCGAGCAGCGGTAATAGTCCGGGTGATGCGGGCTGTCCGACAGCGAATAGCAGCGGATGACCTGCTTTTTCTGGCCCGGAATATCGAGGCCGAACGTCAGGTACTGGCCCGGCTTGAAAGGCGGCAGCGGCTTGCCGTCATGCGGTGAAAAATAAAACGAACAGATGCCGCCGCCTTCCGGCACCTTGCGGCTGATATTGAATTTGCGGAAGCCGTTCCACGACAGTTCGTTGGATTCGCGCTCAATGCGGCGCTGATCCATGATGCGGTCGATCTCGGCGCGCAGCCTTTGCTCCTGTATGTCGGCACTGCTGCCGGCATAGGCAGTGCGCCTGACGCCATTGGTGATCGCCATGAGCAGGTAAATCGAAAGCGCCGCCAAAAAAACCAACGCAACGACATTAATGGCAATTTCCATCCCCTTGGCCCTCCCCGTAACCGCAGACTAAAATTTGCGCCTGATTTCAAAGCGCAGCCCCGCCAGATTTTCATCTTCCATGCGCCAGCCATGCATCGCATCGGAGCGGAAGATCCAGGCTTCGTTGAGCGGGAATTGATAGCGCATGCCGAGCGCATATTCATCGCCCCGGGCAGCCCGGCCGACCTCATTCTCACCTTCCAACACCTGGAACGCCGCCGCCTCGACAACAAGCTGGCGGTTGAGGCTGAACAAATATTCCATGCCCATCGCACCACCGGCAGTGTTTTGGCCGCTATCGTCAAGCTTGGGGAAGCCGGTCAGGCCGTCGGTTTCGAAATTGATGCCGGTATTCTTGAGAATACCGCCGGCGCCGCCGGCGCGCGCCGCCGATTGCGGCCGGTCGAAACCGGCAAACAGGTTAATATAGGGCACCCAGGTTGACGGCTTGTTGGTGATGATCGAATTTTCGATCAGGAAAATGGCGCCATCGGCCGTTTGTTGCGCGTTGTTGTCGCGGTTCTGGCCGAACGAATAGATCACGCGCGAGCTGTTCGAGAGCCAGCCGCCATAGCGTTTGGCGAAGGATATGGTGGCATTGGTGAAGCTCTGGTCATCCAGCCCCGACTGGCCGTCGAGATGGGCAATACCCGCTTCCCAATAGCCTTCCATGGTTTCGACAAAAGCGGCGGCGCCGTAAAGATTGACATTGTGATCCGCCGCCACGCCATCATTGTCGACGATGCCCGGATTGGTCACCTTGTCGACACCGACGAAGAAGCTGAAATCCATATTGGAGATATCGAGCGCCGGGCTGTTGAGCGCTGGAATGGCCATCGCCGCACCGGTGAAGGCGTCTTCGATCCAGACACCGTTCTGGAACAGCAGTGGCATCAGGCCGAACGAGAACGGCACATCAATAGAGGAATTATTGCCGCTCAAACCGCTATAGATCGCACCGCCATCGCCCTCGAAGAACAAGGCGTCGAGATTGCCATCGAGCTGCAGGTCGCAATCGCGGTCGGGATCGTTGTTGGGCGCGTCATCGCCGAAAAATTCGCAGCGCGTGAATTCGCCCTGACCGTCGAGCGGCCCCATGAACCAATGAACCCGTTCCGTCGACGTGAAGCGGTAGTCGAAATCGAGGTTGAGGCGGGTTGCCACCTGGCCCACTTCGACCGCGCCATTGTCGTTGAACGCCACCGCCGAGCGCCAATCGCCATAGACGAGGAATTGGTTGTAGGTGGGGTTGCGCGTTCCCAGGAAGCTACCGGCTTCGGTAAACGGCCCGGATGCGTACAGTTCCCGCCCGGCTTCGATCAGCGGGCGCGGCGTCGGAAAAGCGGATTTGCCGCCATAGATCTGTAGCTGTGCCTCGCTGTCATAGCCCGCATCCTCATAGTCCGGATCGGGGCGGAACACGCTATCGTCATATTCCACCGGGCTGGCCTGGGGATCGGTTTTGACATCGTCCGCGAACGCCGATCCGGCGCTCGCCAGAATTAAGGCCCCGGCGGCCACAAGCGTTAGCCCGAGGGCGGGCCGCAGGCGGGGGGAGGTTTGGTCTTGTATTTTCTTGCTCACGGCTAGCTCCCTACCTCAAATTCGACCATGGATGCATCGATGTCCAACATCCATTCGTTCATGGTGCGCTCCATTTCCGTCGTGGCGCCGACGAAGCGCATGAAATAAATCGGCTCGGCCCGGCTGCGCATACGGATCGCCAGTTTATAGGTGCCCGGTTCCGTCAACAGTTCGCCCGGCACCGAATATTTCGCTTTCCGGTTCCCGAGCGGCGGAATCGAGCGGCCTTCCATGCGCACGAAAGGCGGATGGTTGATGACCGTTGTCGGCTGCTGCGCGGGGCGCAGGAAGGGCAATTGATCGACATCGAAATTAACCGGCAAATACATCTCGCGGTCCGTGCCCTTGACGTTGGTGGTCAAGAATTTGGTCTGCAAATTGAACAATTGATCGTCATGCGGAACCGTGCCGGCGAGCACGTCGAGACTGTGGTTGTCGGCCATGTCGCCATTGCTGTCGACATAACCCGATTCCCAAATATTGTTGCCGCTCGGATCGATCAGCGCCACGTTGAGCCACAGTTCGGGCTGCGCGCCGAGCGAGCCGGACGGCAGATTGTGGCCGGGGTTGGTGTTGGTGACGACATAATGGAAATCGAGATCGTTGCCGACGCTGAGATTGCTGCTGAAGAACGGGCCGTCGATATGCGAGCCGTTCTCCATCACCTTTTTGCGCAGATCGCGTTTTTCCTCGATCAGCTCGAGATTATATTCGACCACGGCGCGCGCTTCCTCGCGGTCGAACCGGTCTTCCCACACTTCGGGGAATTCGATTTCCTCGCGCGTCCCTTCGTCCACGGCTTCTTCATATTCGTCTTCCCAATCCGGGTCGCCCCAGGGCTGGCGCCAGTTGAACTCGAGCCACTCGCGCATGGTCCAGTTCTCGGCGTCCGGATTGTGCGGGAAGATGCCGGGATGGGCGATCGGATAGCCCGGCCCGGCGAATGAATGGTCGTGACGTTGGCGGTCGGGATTGACCGGCCGGCCGTCGACCACGGCGACGGGACCCGTCTTGTAATTGCCCGGGATGCCCGGCGTGTAGCTCATATGACATTGCTGGCAGGTCACGCCTTCCTTGTGGGACGGCGAATCGCGGTATTGCTCCCACACCACTTCGAGCTTGATGCCGAGATTGACCGCCACCTGATGGCAGGAGGCGCAAAATTCGGATTCCGACAATTGCGGAAATTTGATGCCTTCGGTGTGGATTTGATTGCCGCGCTCTTCTTCGTTTGTGGCCACTTTCCAAGCGCCCGCATCGGACACGACTTCGGCAACGCCGTCGCCGCCGATATTGCCGAACACCGGCTGGAAGATCGTGCCTTCAACAATGCGCCGCTCGCCATTGGCGCGGCCATAGGCCTCGTTCACCCGGTGGCAGGTGATACAGGTAACGCCTTCTTTGGCGACCTGGCTGCGGTCCCAAATCGGCATTTCGCGCGGCTCGCCCATCGCCGTCCCTGCGCTGATATGGCAACGCACACAAAAAGCGCCGATCGTCGGCGCCAGCGAGTTGATGGCGTTCTCGAATTTATGGAACATCGGCGAGATCGACGAGTAGGCGTGATTCGACGAGGCCCATTCGCGGTAGATATCCTCATGACAGGATTTACACTTCGATGCGCTCGGGAAGAGATTTTCATCGAGCGTCGCGACGTGCATGTCGTCAGTGCCTGAATGCTCATCCGCGTTTGCCGGCGCGTGCCAAGCGAGCATCGCCAGAATGCCAAGGGCGGCCAGAGTGGCGATGCCTGAGTGGCGGCGCCATTTATTCTTCAATAGATGCTTCATCATGTTCCACCATCCGTAAGTCGAATCCAGGGTCCGCGTGATAGACGTGGCAAAGCTGGCAGTCCTGCTGGACCTGCCCTTCACTGTGACACTGCGCGCAGGTTTCCTGGTTTATAGCAAAAAAGTTACTTTCGAAGTGATGCGGGTCACGCTGGCCAAACGCCTCCTGATAGGGCGCCGCTTCATTGACCTTGTGGCAGGTGCGGCAACCATTCTCCGGGTCCATCAAATTTACACCCTCAGGGTCCAACAAGGTGATATGCGCACCGTGCGAATAGGTCGTATAGGGTCTGGCATCGCTCGGCCGATAATGCCATTCGGCCTCTACGGTGCCGTCTTCGGCCTCGGATATCGCATGGCATTTGGTGCAGGCGCCGACGCCTTCCTTGGGGTTCAGGATCGCTTCATGCATCGCCTCGGTAGCGTCCGCATTGTCGTCATCTTCGTCGGCATTGCTGCCGAGCGCGAACGCGACCCAGCCCTGGGCCACGGGATCGGCGTGACGGACCGGCGCATAGCGCAATTCCAGCGCCTCGCCGTGCCAGCCGCCGAGCGCATTCTCCGCCGGCGCTTCATATTCGAGGTTGGCGGCCCAGGCGCACGCCACACGCTTGACCAGTTCCGCGTTCAGGCCGGACAGCAGAACAGGCGATACTTCCTCGCCGGCATGCTCATCGACCAATTCGGCCAACGGCGCCGGCCCTTCCTCGACCAGGCGCATGATGAATTCCTGCATCGGTTCGCCGTAGCTCTCCGGGTCGTCGGCGACCATGCCAAGCAGGAAGGCGCTAATCGGATCGCCCTCCTCGAGCGAAACCGCCTCATAGTCTTCTTCCTCGAACTCCGGCAGCTCGACGTCGTCGCCGGCCTCGATGGCGTCGGTCATTTCGGTCATGCTCTCCTGCACCATCTCCCAGGTCTCCAGGGTCGGTCCACAGGCTTCCAGCACGGCTTCGCCGTCGATCAAATTCTCTTCGAATTCGGGCAGGCGCAGGACCAACAGCTCACGTTCCTTGATGGCGCTGGTATGGCATTGGGCGCAGGTCGTATCGAAGCCTGCCGGCTCGACCGCGCGCGCCGCCGTATCGACCGCGTGACAAGACGTGCAATCCGCCGGCGCGCGCTCGGCAAAGCGCTGATCGGCAAAATGCTTGGAGAGATGAGAAACATGATTGAACTGCACCGAGGTGCGCCGTTCATGCGGGAATTTGTCGGAAAATTGCGGGTGGTTCGCCGAGAAGCTATCGATCTTGGTCTCATGGCAATTGCTGCACTGGCTGTCCGACATGAGCTTGATATCGGCGTCCTCGCCCTTGTGCTCGGTGTGGCACATGACGCATTCGGTGGCCTGCGCCTTGGCCGCGAACTTGGCGTTGTGCCCGTGCCGGGGGTCGCCGCCAAAGGTATGGCAATCAAGACATTGCCCGGTCATGTCTTCTTCTTTGAAGGCGGCGAGAAACCAATCGCCGGCATCTTCGTCATGTGCGCTGTGGCAGGATTTACAGCCGAGCGCGGAGGTAAAATTGGCATGCCCGCCGGTCAGGTCGCCGGCCTCAATGATGGCGTCGCGGGCCGAGCCGCTACCGCCGCCGCCAAGTGACAGCATCAGCGCAATGACCGCGAGCACCAAGGCAAAGGCGCTCGCCGCCAGAATGCCGCGCAGGCTTCTCAGGGAACGCTTCGGCAGACAGGGCGGGTGGGTGCAACTGCAGGCGCCGTCGGGGCCGGGGCCGTCCTTGCATGGTCCGCCGGTCATGGCCGAGCGGCGGCATTCCCAACGGTCGCCGACCTTGGCCGGGAGGCATTCGCTGGTGCCGCCGCAACGGCCTGATACATGCGGGCCGAACTCGCACGGCTTGCCCCACGACGCGGCGCGTCCGCAGGTAAATTTCCGCGTCGGCCGCTCGTAGCGGCTGGAATCGTGCTTAAACTTTTCCGGATCCATCATAGCGCGTACACATTGACGACAATGACATGCCAGAACATCAGCCCGAGCAGCGCCGCCGCAAGCGGCAAATGCACCAGTAGCCAGTTTTTCATGGTGCTCTGGCAGGCATAGTGAACATCGATCTTGGCCTTCGTTTGCGCCAATTCATTGACGCGGTCGAGATAGGCACGTTCGGCATCGTTCAGATAGCGGTTTACGGTGCGGTACTGGTTGCGCAGCCAATGCTGACCGGCATCGCCGCCAAACGCGTTGTTGACGAAAAAGCGCGGCCGGCGGAAATACCAACTCAGCGTTTCCATATAGTGACGCGCTAAGGTGTCGCTGCCGGTCTCTTCAGTGCAGGCGCGAATTTCCGCTTCCGCGTTTTCCCTTATTTCCGCAAGCTCGGCGGGAATTCGCTCAAAGATGATTTCAAGGTCCGTCTGCACCAGCCGGCGCGGATTGATGCGTTGCACCGCGTAGCCGAAAATGCCGCTGAGCGAGACCAAATAGAAGACCACGGCAAGCGCCTGCTCATAGCCGCCGGACGGCCAAATCGAGCCGGTGTGAATAAAAAACAGCACCACCGCCGAGATGCCGCCGACAACATGGATGGCGAGCCAATAGGCCGAGCGCACCAGCGGTACCATGGCGAGCTTCTTGCGCGCATTGAACAGCGCCAGCGCCAGCATCACGGCGAACAGGGTATATCCGGTAATAAACTCCGAACGTTCCAGCGCGAGCTCGGCGAGGTGGGTATAAACGCCAAGAATGGTCAAACCCGTCAGGGCGGCGCCCCAGATGATCGTGTAGCGGATGGCGATCGGGTTCATGTGATGGCCGCCCCGAATGTTTCGTCGCCCTGGAAATTGACCCGCTTGAGGGCGTCATGCGGGCAGGCGCGCACGCAGGACGGCCCGCCCGGATTGGTTTCGCAGAGATCGCATTTCGTCGCCTTCATGATCGGCTTCTGGCTGTCCGGGTCGCGCACCATCTTGCCGTTGATATCGCGGATATCGACGAGGCGGATATTGTTGTAGGGGCACGAATTGGCGCAGGTGCCGCAGCCGATGCAGGTATCGTCGTTGATCACCACGGCGCCGGTTTCGAGCGAGCGGTGCACGGCGCCGGTTGGGCAACCGATCATGCATACCGGGTCGGCGCAATGCATGCAGGCATTGGCGACCATCCAATGATCAAAGGTACGGCCGTGGCGGATAAAACGCGGATTGCCGCCATGCGTTGACGAACAGGCGCGCACGCAATCGTCGCAGCGCACACAGCGGTTGAGATCGATCAGCATCGCCATGGTGCCGTTGACGAAGCGCTGCTCGACCGCCCATTCGAGCGGCGCGTCCTGAGCCACGGTGCGGGTCGCCAGATGGTGCAGCGGGCTTGAGACGTGATGGCCGACCTTGTTGAAGACATATTTCTCCAAAATAGGCGCCGGCACGCGCAGCAAATCGACATAGCCGACCGCTTTGAGCGAAGTTTGCAGCGAGACATCATTGCCGAGGTGGGAGGCCCACAGTTCGTCATAGCCATAGCTGTCGCCAGCGCCGAGATAGGTCAGGGTTCGCTCGCCATTGCCCATCTTGATCGACACCCGCGCGAAGCCGGCGCGAATCATCAAGAGGCCGTCGGGATATTCGCCCTGGCGGCCGATGATCGGCTCTTTGTCGGCCTTGCCCTGATCGCGCATGCGCTTATAGGAAACATGCCACTCGAAGCTACCATGGCTCTCGAACAAGGTGGCGTCGGCGACTTCATCGAGTTCTTCATCGCTCAGGCCATCAAAATAGGGCGAGCTCTTAAGATGCACCTTCAGTGCGTTTTCGCGGTAGCGCGCGTCTATCGTGGCGCGCCAGGTCGGATCATATTTGCGCAATTCGCGCAGGCCCTGCCAGCGGATTTCGAGCAGCTCGGCTTCTTCTTCGGCAAAAATGGTTGCCGTGCGGGGAACGCGCCCGAGCGCCGCCAGTTCGCCGAACAGCGTGCTTGGCCCGAGCTGTGCGGTATTGTGCTGGTCCAGGACGGCGGGAATATCCTGCAGGAAGACGCGCGCGTCGGTCTGGGTTTGCGAGCCGCCCTCGCGCACCGACTGGCCGCCATAGCGCGACGTGTCGCGCACTTCCGGCATGGTGCGGTTGCTCCACAACTGGCCAAGCGCCTCGATAAAGTTTTTCTTCTTGCTGAGTTGGCGGCCGATCAGATTACGCGGCAGCGCCGGTGCAATAACGACGCGTAAATTTCCGCTGACAACGAGAAAAGCCGAATTGCCGTAATCGCCCTCGCGCACGATGATATCGCCGGCGCGGTAGCGCACGATTCGCGTATCGTTCCGGAGAATGCCTTCTAACGGCGTGTGCTTGGGGAAATCATCGGCATCGATCGAGGCGAACTCAGGCAGCGCCAAGAGACGCTCGACATCGGCATCCGACATTTCCGGCCCAAACGGTGCGTCCCACCGCTGGGGCCTGGCAATCATTGCAACGCTGGCCAATTCCCTATTCCCCGCCAACCGATTATCTGCGCAAGAAGGACGGTCCCATGCCCTTCCGCGCGTCGTTTATCTTTTTCTCTCCAACCGCGCGAACTGCGCACGGTGGCCTCTTCTTAACGTCGGCGTTCCGGGCGCGGTCCCGCCCGGAAGCCTATTTGTAGCTGTCTTTCGCCGGCAACATGCCGCCGACCTCACCGGAAAGATCCTGTCCCTGGATGGCTGCGACCAAGGCGCGCGCCTCGTCTGCGGTCGGGTTGGCCAACAGGGCCGACGCCGCGCCGACCTTGCCCAGCGCGTCGCGCGCAGCCGCCGCTCGTGCTTCCTGGAATTCCTTGAACTTAGCCGAATCGGAGCGCCCTGCCGCCGACACCGCCGACACCAGCTTCGCGGCCTGGCCGATAACAAAGAGCTCGGCCGCCTCGGCTGCCGACATTTCCGCGTTTACCGTCATATCGGGCGGGTAGAAGCGATGGCGTACACTGCCTTGGCTGTAACGCACCAATTCCCAGTCGGCGACGGTGGGGTGGCCCGAATCGAGCATGATTGCGAGCTTGTCGGCATCGACATTGGGGTTGGCCAGACCGTGACATTCCATGCAGTTTTCGGCCACGCCGTATTTGTCCGAGGGCCAGCGCATGCCTGCTGCCGCAGCTGCCGCGAGCCGTTCGGTCTTGTGCTCACCGGTCTCTTGATCCGCCTTCACGCTTGGGCCGCCATAATCATTATGTATGGCGAACCAGTCCGACGAGGCGCCGTGGCAGCTTTCGCAAGACGGGCCAGCCTTCGGTTTGGCCTTGGCGCCGGCTTTCGTGGATACCTCGGTGTAATGGCACTGAACGCAGGTCGCGTTGCGTTTCATGCTCTTCTCGCCGGTCGCCTTGGCGATTTCCTTGCCCTTTTTGTCTTTGTGCACCGTTTTGAACGACGTGGCGTGTTTAGTGCCCTGCCAAATTTCGGATTCGCCGCGGTGGCATTCAGCGCACACTTTGGGCCCCTGGTTAAAGGCTTCGGCGCTGGATTTCTGCGCGAAACTGAACATTGCCGCCGCAATTGCGAAGGATGCTATTAGACTAATCGTGAAAAGCCGCATTGGCCCAATCCCCATGTTCTGCACTCCCCGTGGAACGAATATGATGCGTGATTCATCGAAGCAAAACAACCCTCTAATGAGAAATTGCGGAATTCACGCGGTAACCCTCTCAGGCGGTTCTATAACATTATTTGCTAATATTTGTTTAGGCTGCGGATTGAGTGGCGAGTATGCGCCGTTAAAGCGGCTAAACATTTGCTAGATTAGGTTAATTCGCATGTTTTCGCGCGCCACAAAGGCGCCGCGCCAACGTTTCCTGGCTTCGATCTCAAGCGCTTCCATGAAGCTGTCTTCGTGATCCGGATCGTGATGAAAGATAGCGAGCGATTTGACATTGGCCATTTGCGCCAAGCGCACGCCTTCCTCCCAGGTCGAGTGACCCCAGCCGACCTTGGCCGGAAATTCCTCTTCCGTATAGGTCGCATCATAGACGACCAGATCCGCGCCATCGATCAGGTCGAGAATATTCTCATCCGGCTCGCCGGGTATATGCTCGGTATCGGTGACGTAACAAATTGACTTTCCCTTGAATTCAATGCGGTAGCCCGTCGCACCGTCCGGGTGGTTGAGCATCGCGGTGCGCACGCGAATTTTTTCGCTGAGCTGAAAGGTTTCGCCGGCATCGAAGTCGACGAACGACAATTTCGATTTCAGCGCCTCGATTGGCACCGGAAACATGGGATTGGCCATTTGCCCGGAAATCACTTTGTAGAGACCGCCCTGATGTTTCAAATGCCCGGCCATCAACGTGAACGAATGCTCGGGGTGGAAGGCGGGGGCAAAGAAGGGAAAGCCGGTAATGTGGTCCCAATGAGTATGGGAGAACATCAAAGTGGCTTTGGTAATGCCCTTGCGGAAATTCCAGTGGCCGAGATTGCGGATGCCGGTTCCGGCGTCAAAGATGATTTGCTCGCCGCCGGCATTCACTTCCAGGCAGCTTGTATTGCCGCCGAAAGCAATATGGTCCGGCGACGGGCAGGCGATACTGCCGCGCACTCCCCAAAATTTGAGCTTGAAACTCATTCAGCTGAACCTCTCGGCGCTTCCATCATGGGCGACCAACCTTCAACGACGCATCATCCGAGTTCCGTCCACCAATTCCCGATTCGATGCCCCTTAACAAAAAAGGGCACCGAATCGAAAATGGTTAGCACCAACCTACGGCTTTTTTATGGCGTAATCCATTGCGATGATTATGTGATTACGGTCACACTCATATAGGCGAAGCTGCGGACGCCGATCGCTAAATCGGAAATTCGATTTTGCCAAGACGCCGCGACATCTTCATATTCTCCGAATAATCGATTGGAACGCCGATCACAGCCGGGCCTTTTTGCTTGAAGGCTTCGTCCAAAGCACCAGGCAATTCGCCGGCGCTCGTCAGCGTTTTGCCCCAGGCGCCGAAGGATTTTGCCCACATTTCGATATCCGGGTTGCCGAAGCCAAGCTCGCAATGCTTGCCATTAAACGAATTCTGCTGTTTCCATTTGATCAGGCCGTACTCGCCGTCCATCCATACCAAGGCGACCACATTGAGCTTGTAGCGCACTGCTGTCTCGATATCCTGGGAGTTCATGTGGAAGCCGGCATCGCCATTAATCGATAGCACCTTGGCCTTGGGCATTGCGATCTTGGCGCCGATCGAGCCGGGGAAGGCAAAGCCCATGGTGCAAAAGCCGTTCGAAATCAGGCAGGTATTGGGCGAATCGCACTGGTAATAGCGCGAAACCCACATCTTATGCGCACCCACATCGGAGAGCAGGATATCGTCCGGCCCGAGCGCCTGGCGCACATCATAGAGAACCTTTTGCGGCTTCATCGGGAAAGTCTTGCTTTTCTTCTCCTTCTCCAAATCGTTCAGGATTGTGCGGCGCAGCGTGGCGCGCTTGGAAATCTTGTTGAGCGGTAGCTTCTTTTTGGCTTTGCGCCGGCGTTTGATGATTTCTTCATTGATTTGCCAGAGAGCGTCGGCAACATCGCCGACAACATCCACGGCGGCCTCATAATCCTTGTCGATCTCGGCCGGCCAAAAATCGACATGGACGATTTTCTTCGCCCGCCCGTTGTTCCAGAAAGACGGCGCATACTCGACCAAATCATAACCCACCGAAATGATGACATCGGCGTCGCGCATGGCGACGAGGATATGGTCTTTGCCCTGCAGGCCGACGGTATAGAGGCAATGTTCGTCGCTGCGCGGAATGGCGCCCTTGCCCATGAAAGTGTTGACGACGCCGATGCCGGTATTTTTCGCCATGCGCTTGAGTTGCTCGGAAGCGCGCTTTCTAACCGCACCGTTGCCGGCGAGGATGAGCGGCTTCTTGGCCTTCATGATGATGTCGACGGCTTGGCTAACGGCTTTGTGGTCAGCGCCCGGGCGGCGCGATTTTTCCGGCTTAATCGGTTTGATCTTGGTTTGCGCCTCGGCCAGATCTTCCGGCAATTCGATCAGGACAGCACCCGGCTTCTCGGTTTCCGCGACTTTGAAAGCCTTGCGGATGATCTCGGGAATATTGTCCTGGTGGTGCACCGATTGGGCCCATTTGGTGATCGGCTTGAACATCGATACCGAATCCATGTTCTGGTGGCTCTCCTTATGGAGGCGCTCAGTATCGGCCTGGCCGATCAGGCAAATCAAGGGCGCGCGGTCCATGTTGGCATCGGCGACGCCGGTCACCAGGTTGGTCGCGCCCGGCCCGAGTGTTCCTAAACACACGCCGGCCTTGCCGGTCAGGCGGCCATAGGCATCGGCCATAAAGGCCGCCGCCTGTTCGTGGCGGCACAGGACGAATTTGATCTTGCTGTCCATGAGCGAAATCATCACATCGGCATTTTCCTCACCCGGAATACCGAAGATGTGTGTGACGCCTTCTTTCTCAAGACATTTTACAAAAAGATCGGATGCCTTCATTGAGCCTACTCCCCCTCACTAATCTAAATCTGCATTAAAGCCGAGTATCCGGACCTTGACGAGCCGCGTCAACCAATAGCGCAGCAAAATAAGGGGTCTCATGTAACCAACTCGGAACGGCGCTGAGGGTTTGTTAACCCTACTTGCGTAATATGGGCGCTGGAATCATGGCTCAAAATACAGCTCGAAATACGGCGCCTGCGCGCTATTCGGACGACGGCTTCCAGGCGGCTTTAGGGGCACACCGCCAGGGTGCGCTGGACAACGCCATCGCCGGCTATCGCCGCACCGTCGCCGATATGCCCACCCATGTTGATGCGTGGGGTAATTTATGTGTTGCCTATCTGGCGCTGGGTCGCGCCGAAGAGGCTGTCGAGGCGGGCCGCCAAGCGCTTGCGTTGCGCCCGGATATGGCTGAGTTGCACATCAATGTGGCGGCCGCGTTGAAATCGCTCGGACGACTGGTTGAAGCACGCCGTGCGCTGGAGCAGGCGATCGCGTTGCAGCCAGCGTCGGCGCCGGCGCATATCAATCTCGGTAATGTGCTGCGCGCCGCCGGCGAGGCGGATGCCGCTCTGGAAGCCTATGAACTGGCCGGTGTGCTGGCGCCTGGCGATATCGCCGCCCATTCCAATCAGGGTCTGGCGCTCAAGGATTTGGGCCGGCCCGAGGACGCCCTCATTCGCTTCCGCCGGGCGTTGGCGGTTAACCCGGGCGCTGCCGAAGTGCATTTCAATCTCGGCAATACCTTGCGTGAAACCGGCGAGTTGGAAGCTGCGGTGGAATCGCTCGGCCGTTCCGTTGCGCTCGATTCGGCGCATCTCCGCGCGCGCACCAATCTCGGCGTAACGTTGCGTGATCTCGGCCGTATCGATGCGGCCATTGATGCTTTCGATGCCGCCATAGCGATAAATGCGGAATATGCCGACGCGCACTGGAACCGGGCCCTGGCACTTCTCCTGGCGGGCGATTTCAAACGCGGCTGGCCGGCCTATGAATGGCGCTGGCAGGCAACCGACATGACAGCGCGCAATTTCGAACAACCGCTATGGGATGGCGGGCCGCCGGAATGGCGCACAATTCTGCTGCATGCCGAGCAGGGTCTTGGCGATTGTCTGCAATTTGTCCGCTATGCGCCGCTGGTGGCGGCCAAAGGCGCCAAGGTGGTGGTCGAATGCCCGGCGCCGCTGGTTGGCCTGTTGAAAGGTTGCGCCGGCGTGTCCCAGGTCGTGGCCCGGGGCGCACCGTTGCCCCAGTTCAGTCTGCACGCGCCGCTGATGAGCCTGCCCGGGCTGTTGGATACACGGGGTGATAACATTCCGGCCGATATTCCCTACCTGAACGCGCGCGAATCGGCGCCGGTCGAGCTTAAGGCAGTGCTCGAATCCGCCGCGTCCGAGGGCAAAAAAATCGGCTTCGTCTGGGCCGGCAATCCCGAACATGAAAATGATCACAATCGTTCCTGCGACGCCGGCTGTTTTGCGCCGCTGGCTGAACGGGATGATATCGCGCTCTACAGCCTGCAAAAGGACGCAGGCCCGGGCGCGCTCGAGCAGCTGCCGCAGGTGGTGGATCTGGCGCCCTATCTTGATGATTTTTGCGCCACCGCATTTGCCGTCTCGTGGCTTGATTTAGTTATTACGGTGGATACCGCGCTTGCCCATCTGGCCGGTGCGCTCGGCCGTCCGGTGTGGCTGCTGCTGCCGCATGCGCCGGAATGGCGCTGGCAGCTCGAACGCGATGACAGTCCGTGGTATCCCACCATGCGGCTTTTCCGCCAGAGCCAGCCCGGCGATTGGGAAGGCGTATTTCAGCGTTTGTCAGAAGCTCTCAACGTGCTCTAAACCAAGTTCGGTTGGACCGCTCTGTTATTGTGATGCTAGCCTTGGCTGAACGGCGGGAGGTCTGCCGTCCATTCATGGGAGAGCAACAATGGAATTGCCGGAATTAGCCAAGACGTTACTGGCGGGTAAGAATTTTGCCACCATCGCCACCTTGATGCCGAGCGGTGCGCCGCAGGCCAGCGTCATCTGGATTGACGTTGAGGGCGACACCATCGTCTTCAATACCGCTGAGGGCCGCATCAAACCCAACAATATGCGGCGTGATGCGCGCGTCGCGATCGCCGTTCACAATATGGAAAACCCCTATCAGCAGGCGATGATCCAGGGCCATGTCACCGAATTGGTGCATGAGGGCGCCGACGAACATATCGATGCAATGGCGAAGAAATATATGGGTGTCGACAGCTATCCCTTCCGCCAGGAAGGCGAGCAGCGCGTGATCGTCAAAATCGCCGCCGACAAAGTGGGGCTGATGGATCCCTGAGGCGACCGAACAACGCGTCTATGGGTGGCGGGCCGGCGCTTGAAGAAACAAACACTCTCAGACGGCGCCTCCCTTCGGAATGCATTATGCGTTCCGGCAAGCGCGACTGCGCGCCCGAGTTAATACGAGGTAGCCGCCAAGGAGTCAGGTGGGGCGGACGCCCCCGCCCGGCGTTTGAGGGGCTAAAAAAAGGCCCCGAGTCAGCCGTCCTTGGCGGCGCGGAACAGGTTGACGATTTGTTTGGCGATCTCATCGACGCCATCCTTGCCGGGGCTGTACCAGACCAGCGACCAGGCCATGGCGCCGATCATGGCGAGGCGTAAATATTTGCGGCTGACGCCCGGTCTGAGCGGCAGGGCATCGATCAGTTCACGGAAGATATCTTCGTAGCCGTTGCGCTCGGCAATCATGCGCTCGCGCAGTTTTTTGGAATGACGGTGGGGGAATTCGGTGGCGATCACGCTGCCATATTCCTTGGCCGCGTGCAGCGCCTCAAGATGGGCCGTGCACGCAGCCTCAAGGCGCGACCATGGGTCGCTTTCGCGCGCGATCGCATCCGTCACTTTGGATTTTATCCTGCGCAAGCCCTCATCATGGACGGCGCCGAGCAACTCTTCCTTCGACGCGAAGTGATAATACATTGAGCCCGGCAGGATTCCGGCGGCGGTCGAGATATCGCGCACCGAGGTGCCTTCATAGCCAGCGCGGCTGAAGCAGTTCGCCGCGGCATCCAAAATCTGCTCGCGCCGATTGTCCTTGCGGCGTTTCCCCTTGGCCTCCATATGTCCCGTCCCGGCGGCAGTTCCGATTGTTCCGCCCTAACCTAACAAATGATCATTAGGTGGAAAAGCCTGACGGTGCGTGGATAATTCGGGGAAAGTGAAAATAACCGTTCTGTCTCAGATGGTTGAGTGCGAATCTTTTAAGATGCGCCGTCCAGTCCGAACGTCGCCGAGACCGTATAGCCGTCGCGCGTCAAGGTAATGAAGCGGTCGCTGCCGGCGGGTTGCCAGGCGCTCCACATGCCGTCCGGCCATTGCACGCGGATTTCCGCTTCGTCCTCTGCGCCGAGGCCGAAATGGTGCCAGCCCGATTGGCCGCTGGCATGGCCGCCGCCGATCACCACTTCGTGGCGCCAAATTTCATCCTCGGCGCGCACTTCGATCCAGGCGCCGATGGCGTTCACATTGCCGCCGCCCTGGTGCAGCGCGACCTGCAACCAGTGGCCCGATTCATCGCTTTGATTGTGCAGGATTTCGGCATTGGCGCGGCGGTTGACGACGACGAT
Organism: uncultured Rhizobiaceae bacterium; assembly: GCA_964429775.1. GTDB lineage: Bacteria > Pseudomonadota > Alphaproteobacteria > UBA828 > UBA828 > PTKB01. The sequence continues at coordinate 40,268 of CAYSDJ010000015.1, read as the reverse complement.
GTCGAGCCGCCCATCGAGATCGAGATCAACCAGGGCGGCGCCCCGGCTGCGATCCATGTTACCGACGCCGGCGCTGAGGCCGACTTCCTCGAAGCCGCCATCTTTTTGGCGCAGGAGGAGATTGTTGGGGTCTTCGATCGCGCCTTCCTCCATCTCGTCGACATTGCCCTTGGCGATAAATAAATCCACCAGGCCGTCATTGTTGAGATCGGCAAACTGGGCGTGCCAGGCGGTCGAGACCTTGTCCTGGTCACTGCCGGCATAGGGCCGGGGCGCGACGACACCGGCCGCGCCGGCCATATTGACGAAGCGCGGGCCGGCCGCGGCGCCGTTGCCGAGGGTGGCCAATTTGTTGGCCATCATGTTGGTCAGAAAATATTCCGGATAGCCATCGCCGGTGACGTCATGGGTGGCGATACCCATGCCCCAGATATTGACCGATTGCCAGCCATCTTCCGGGCTGTAGAGTTGCGGCTCGCCCGCCAGACGCCAGAGCTGCTCTTCGCCCGGCGGCAGATAATAATATTGGTCGTTGCTGATGCGGAGATCGCGTTTGCCCGAGCGGTCCCAATCGGAAAAGAGGATCGATAGTGCACAGTAGCCGGGCGTGAGCGTTGTCGGCGCGGCGAAACGGTTCGCCGAAGCGCTGGCCGGACGGACGAGATAATTGTCAAGGCAGGTGTTGAGAGCGCTATTGCGGTTCGAATTGTCGACGCCGAAGGCGGTGTGGATCGCGGCCCAAACCGACCGGTTGACATAACTGCCGAAGGCCATCGTCGGCAGGTGGTTGGCCTTTTCCCAGGTGGCGCTGAAGGCGGAGGTCCATTCGCTTCCGCCGTCGAGATTGAAACGGTCATTGGCGGTTTCGAAGCGGCAATCGCCAAGGCCGCGATAGAGCTTATTATCACCGATACGCAAGACGATCAGGTCCATATGGCCATCGCCATCAACGTCGAGCGGATAGGCGCCGGTCACGGCGCGGTCGCTGGGCGCACCGTCGCTCAGGCGGGTAAAGGACAGGCCCTCGCCACGCCGGCTGTCATTGCGGAATAATTGCGCCGGATTGCCGCCGCCGGCGAAGAATAAATCCGGATCATTGTCGCCGTCACAGTCAAACGCCGCCATGCCGCCGCCGGTAAAATGCTCCCAAGAGCCGCCATAGACATGTTCGACGCCGGCCTCCAGAGCGACATTTTCGAAGCGCGGCTGGGCCGGGGTGAAATTGAGGTCGGTTGCCGCCGCACGCTCTAGCGGTGCCAGCGAAAATGCAAAAACACCAGCAAAAACAACGAATAAGAGGCGGCGCAGGCAAGCGCTCATGGCTGCCATGTTTCTCTCCAGCCTGTTCAGCGGTTTATAAGCTCCATGATGCCGCATTCCCCCCTGTTAGAAAAGGGGATGCGACATTTGGCAGCTATATTGGAGGCGTGCGCGGCGTCTCGTCCCGTCAGGCGGTGCGAGACCCCGTAAAGACGCGGACCGCCAATTTTTGCAGCTTTTCAATGCCGCCCGCCAATCCGGTCGGCAGGAAGATCATGAATAGCAGCACCACGATGCCGAGGCCGACATTGCGCCAATCCGAGAACTCCTTGAAGACTTCGTCGGCGGACATCAGCAATGCAGCGCCGAGGAGCGGCCCCCACAAGCGGCCGATACCGCCAACAACCAGCATCGAGATGAGGAACAGCAACAGCGGGAAGCCGAACAGATTAATGCCGACAGCGCCGAAATGTGCGGCGTAGAAACCGCCCGCGGCGGCGGTCAGGAAAGCCGAGAGGCCGAACACCAGAAGCTGATATTTATACTGGCTGATACCGCGCGATCGGGCCAGTTCCTCATTGTCTCTGAGCGCGCGGAAGGCCAGTCCCATCCGGCTTTGCGTCAACAAGTAGGTAACAGACAGGCCAATCACCAGCAGGCCCAACATGGTGTAGTAATCGCCTGTCATCCAATTTCGTCCGCCCAACACGGCGCGCCAACCGAAAGAGCCGAAGTCACCTAACCCTTGCGATCCGCCAGTGAAGGACACGCAGCTCATTGGGTTTATGGCCTTGTTGAGGGCGCTGCAGGCGGCGTCGGTCTGGATCAGGACAAACATCATCTGCGAAACGGCGAGCGTTAAGAGAGCGACGTAGATGCCGCGCAATCTCAGGCAGGCAAGGCCGACCAGCATCGAGAACAGAATGCCGCCGAGCCCGGCGATCGGGAACGTGTACCACAAATTCATCTCGAGGTAACGCCCGAGCAGCGCCGTGGAATAGGCGCCGAAGGCGAAGATGGCGACTTGCGCCAGCGAAAAAATTCCGGCCAGGCCAAACACCAGATTCCACTGGCTGACGACGGTGGCAAAGCAATACATGATCAGCACGGCGGCCAGGATAAAGCGCGGTATGCCCATAAAGGGAAAGGCGAGCGCAATCCCCAGCAAAATCGCAAAGATGACAAAATCGCGGTATTTCCAAAGTGTTGCCGTCATTACTGTCTCGCCACCGTTGAGCGCCCGAAGATGCCGGCGGGTTTCCAGATCAGGGCGAGGATCACCAATATCAATATCGCGGTGAACCCGTATTGATCAGCGATAAGAACTTTTACGGTTGCTTCGACCATGCCGATCAGCAGTGCGGCATAGAGCGCGCCGGTGAGATTGCCGAGGCCGGCCAGCACGATGACGATAAACGCCTTCAGCATCAAGGCGCCGCCCATCAGCGGGTGAACTTCCTTGAACGAGCTCAGCATGATGCCGGAGACGCCGGCCAATGCACTCGCCAATGCGAGAACAGCAATATAGACGTTGCGTACGCGCACGCCCATCAGGCGTGCCGCATCGCTGTTTTGCGCCACGGCGCGGATGGCGCGGCCAAAACTGGTGCGTTTGAGAAATGCCGCGAGGATCAAGATAAGGATCAAAGCAGCGCCCCAGATAATAATGCGCTGATAGCTTACCGGCACACCGGCGACGAGGAATGAATCGGCGCCCATCGAGAGCGGCTGCGCGTAGGGCGAGGAATGAAAGAGTTCAGCCAGGAGCTTCAGGAGGCCTGCTTCCATAGCCATGCCGAGGCCAAATGTGGCGATGATGATAGTGGTTTCAAAATCGCGCTGTTTGATCATCCAATGGGCAGAAGCGAAATAAACAAACGCGCCCATCAAGCCGCCGCAAATCATGGCGACAGGCGCCGCCAGGATCAGCGGCAGGCCGGCCAGTTCAGCCCACATGAGGACGAAGTAGGCGCCCAGCGTCATGATGATGCCATGCGCCATATTGAGCATGTTGAAGGCGCCCCACACCAGCACAAGGCCGACCGCCGCCAGCGCATACATGGCGCTGAAGGTGAGGCCGCTTACGATGATCTGGACGAAGAAATCCATGTCTTCAGCTACCCTCTGTCTCAAATTTGAAGCGCGCGTTCATCATTATCCACCAAGATAGGTTTCAAGCACTTGCGGGTTTGACTCCAACTCCTTGCCGCCACCGTGCCAGACAATAGTGCCGGTATCGACAAGATGAATTTGCTCCGCCAGATCAATGATCCGGCTGGCATTCTCCTCGACCAGCAGGAGCGTCCGCCCCTGCTTCTTGAGGTCTCTGATGATATCGTAAATCTGATCGATAACGATCGGCGCAAGGCCAAGGGAGGGCTCATCCAGCATTAAAATTTCGCCACCCGCGAGCAAGCCGCGACCGATCGCAAGCATGCGCCGCTCGCCGCCTGAAAGCGTACGTGCCATCTGCGTCGTGCGTTCCTTGAGGCGTGGCAGCAGGGTGTAGATTTCCTCGACATTCTGCTCAAATTTTGCGTTCGCTTGCTTGAGATAAGCGCCCATGCGCAAATTGTCGTATACCGACATCTCGGGAAACAGCATATCGCCTTGCGGAATCATCACCACGCCGCGCGAGACGATTTTTTCCGCTTCCAAGCCATCAATGCGCTGTCCGTCGAAAGTGATCGCCCCCTTGGTCGGCTTCACGAGACCGGAAATGCAGCGCAGCAGTGTCGTCTTGCCGTGGCCGTTCGGCCCCAACAGGGTGATCAACTGACCCTTCGGCACGTCGAAAGTAATATCGTTGAGGACGTTCTGCCCTTCATAGCCCGCATGCAGGCCTTCGACACGGAGGAGCGCTTCAGCCATTTTGCGCCCTTTCGGCCATCATATGCTGAAGGCGGTCAGCCGTTCCTTCGCCGAGATAAACTTCCACCACCTTGCGGTCATTGAGAAGCCCCTGGCTATCGCCTTCATAAATTTTCTCGCCATGATGCATGATCACCACGCGCTTGGAGAGCTGCAACAGGAAACGCATCACATGCTCGATCAGAATGATGGTGACGCCTTCCTTGATCAGTCCCTGGACGATCTCCATGACATCGTCGACCTCGTGCGGATTGAGGCCGCCCACCGGTTCGTCGATTAGGAGGAGTTTCGGTTCTGTGGCGAGCGCACCGGCCATCATCAACAGTTTACGATCAAGCACCGGCAGGTCGCGCACAATGAGATCGGCTTTGTCCTGAAGTTGACAAAGGACGAGCGCGCGTTCCACCCGCTCGCGCATTTCGCGGCTATAGGTCATGCGCGGAAACCAGCCCTTGTCGCCAAGCCCAAAGGAGGCGCCAACAAGCGTATTTTCCTCAATCGACATCGTTTCAAAGCCCGCATTGAGTTGGAAGGTGCGGGAGATGCCGAGATGGCAGATTGCATCGGGTTTCTTCGTTGCGATCGGGGTGCCGTTAAGGGCAATGTCGCCACTTGTGGCCGGGCTGATACCCGAAATCACATCGAGAAAGGTCGTTTTGCCGGCGCCGTTGGGGCCGCCAATACCAATTACGTCGCCTGGGAAAACTTCCAGGTCAAAATCATTAACCGCCGCCAGCCCGCCGAAATATTTAAAAACATTTCGGCAGGCCAACAGCGGTTGAGTTTCTTCGTTAGACATCGGTCAGTTTAATATTCGCTGACTTCTCATTCGTCCCCGGTCCTAGCCTATGACAGCCAGGGCGGGTTCATCCATTCGGCGCTGTCGTATGGCTCCGGCGCCACGAAGACAACGTCTTTGGTCCAATCCTGGCACTGCATGATCAGTGTCGGCATGCCGAGCGAGGTATCCTTGGTTTCCGCCGGATACGGTTGCGCGGCCTGGCCCCACATATATTTGATGGTGCCAACGACGCCACGATAGATCTGCTCGCGCAGGAAGTGGCAGACCTTCTTGTTCTGCTCAATGCCGTCATACGGATCGCCACTGCCACCCGCACGTGCGGCCGCGATGGCCCACGTGAAGTAGGAGTCGTAAACCTGACCGGCAGCGGACGGCGAAGCGTCTGCACCGTAGCGGTCACGCGTCTTCTTGTAGAAAGCGAGACCGATCTCATCCTGCAACGTACCAATCGTGGTCGAGCAGAACACGCCGTGACCGGTTTCCTTGACGATGTCGAGGAAAGCGCGGAGCTGGAGTGCATACTGCACATAGACCAGGCTTTGCGTCGGATTTTCGGCGAAGCCCGTTACCAGACCGGTCTGATCCGACGGCAGGCCGTGCGTTGCGGCGATGAGGGCCGGCGCTTCCGCACGCGACTTCACCAGTGAGGGGCCCCAGTCATCAACCGGCTGGGTGACGATATCGTCGATCGTCAGTTCCCAACCGAACTGCGGCGCCGTATCGCGGATACCGGCGGCGATGGTGATGGCATAGTCGATCGAGCCGGAGAACAACGCGATCTTGTTGTTCGGCCGTTTCCATTTACCGGTGCGCTCAAGCTCGTCCAGGAAGTAGATCAGGCCCGGGCCGTAATAATACTCGGACGGATCATCCTGGAAGATGCAGTAGTAGCGATCAGGATTGTCGCGAACCGCGAACTGATGGCCATACTGTGTGTTGTCATGCAGGTAAGGAATGCCCGCATCGGCGACGGTGTCATACTCGGCCCGCACGGACAGAGAATTGTAGCCGTTGATGATGGCGTGCACATTGTGCCGGTCGATCAGGCGGCGCGCGGCCGACGTCACGGTTTCGGCAGTGATTTCCTTGGTGTCTTCGAAGTGAACTTCGATCGGACGGCCGAGCACGCCGCCATATTCGTTGATCTCTTCAACAGCCAGTTCGATACCATACTGGAAGTTACGCGCGTCATCCGCGCCCCAGCCGGTGAACGGCAGCATCGCGCCGACAGGAATCGGCTCGCCATCAGCTCTGGCGCCATTGTTGAGCGCGACCAGCGTATTGGCGCCAGCAACACCGAGGGCGCCGATAGCGACGGAGCCCGCTGTGGACATGAAGCCACGACGTGTCGGGTTAAGGATATCCAGGCCGCCTGTGCCTTTCATCTCCTCGTCAAATTTCTGTTTTTTAGTCTGCTTCTTACTGTTGTACCATTGCATACGGAACCTCCCGTTGGTCGGTTGCACTCATCCCGCCCTCTCCGAAGGTCCGGCGGTGGTGTTTCGAGGCATGAGCTGTCGCGCATGGCGCAAACGCGCCATGCAGGCCGATGGCCAGCACCTCAATGGCGCTATCCTGTATCATTAGAAACAAAATATCCAGAACGTGTTCACGGTTTTTTTGATTTAGATGAAGATAAATTGCTTGACGTTCCGGAATCACAATTCACAGATTCGCAAACGGCTGCAATGAATTGAGATAGCCGAGCACATGTTCCAGAGGCTCGACATCGCAGTATTTCATGTCCAGGTCGAAAAGATTCCATTCGATGGCCGCGGGCACCCGGTCGCCGATACACTCTTTTACCACCACGCTGCGGAAACCTTCGCCGAGCGCGTCCTCGACCGTGTGTCGCACGCAGCCGGCCATGGTGACGCCGGTACAGATCAGCGTATCGATGCGTCCGGCGCGCAGAATTCCCGCCAAGTGCGTGCCGGCGAAGGCGCTCGGGCGTTTCTTGATGATCAGCGTATCGACACCTTCCTCGGGCGCGATGCGCGAATCGATCTCCGTCGCCGGCGTGCCCAGCATGAGATCCTCGAACGGCGTTTTAAGCGGGAAGGCGCCCATGTCGAAGCGGCTGCAGAATGCGGTGCTGGTATAGATGATCGGCACCCGCTTGGCCCGCGCCGCTTGATTGAGGCGTTGCACGCCGGGAATGATCTGCTCGTCCATGTCGTTGCAGGAAAAGCGGTAGCCAGGCCGGGTCCAGGCATTGGCGAGATCTATATTGAGGATCGCCGGCCGCTCGCCGAAGCCGCTGCGCTGATTCCAGCCGCGTTTCTGGTAGAGATCCGAATCGGCGGCGAATATCGTATCGAGCGCTGCTCTCACATCCTTGTCGACCGCCATTTTTCTGCTCCCCTTGCCGTGGACGTAAAAGCTAGCGCATATATCATGTCGGATGAATAGAGAGGTTCCGGGGGACGGTGGCATGAATGATCTCGATCTATGCTATATGAGCGCCGGCGAGGCGCTGGCCGCATTCCGCGCCAAATCGCTTTCCCCGGTCGAATTGATGCGCGCCGTCATTGCGCGCTCGGAATCGGTCAATCCCCGCCTCAACGCCTTCACCTACACCTTCTTCGAGCGTGCGCTCGAGCAGGCCGGGGCGGCGGAGAAGCGTTACGCGGCAGACGAAGCGCGCGCCTTGGAAGGATTACCGCTGGCGATAAAGGATTTTCACGCCGTTGCCGGCGAGATCACCACTCTCGGTTCCAAGATTTTCGAGCATAACCGGCCGGAAAATACCGCGCCGACTGTCGCCCGCCTGCTTGACGCCGGCGCGATCATGCATTGCCGCAGCACGACGCCGGAGTTCGCCCATTCGCCGGCGACCCACTCGCCGCTCTGGGGCGTGACGCGCAATGCATGGAATTTGGACTATACGCCGGGCGGCTCGTCGGGCGGCGCCGGGGCGGCGCTTGCCGCCGGCATGACCTTCCTCGCCGATGGCACCGACGCCGGCGGCTCGGTGCGCATTCCGGCTTCGGCCAGTGGCGTCGTCGGCTACAAGGCGCCGTTCGGGCGCAATCCGCTCGACCGCGACCACCCGCTCGAAAGCCTGCTCCATTATGGCCCGATGACGCGCTGCGTCAGCGATGCGGCGCTGATGCAAAACGTTATGTCTGGCGCGCACCCGGAAGATATGTGTTCGCTGCGCGAGGACATGGTGATCCCCGAGCGGCTTGATGGCGTGAAAGGCTGGAAGATCGCCCTTTCGATGGATCTCGGCTTTTTCGAGGTCGCGCCCGAGGTGCGCGAGAAAACCCTGGCCGCGGCCGAGATGTTCCGCGCGCTCGGCTGCGAAGTGGAGGAAGTGGCGCTCGATTGGAGCTACGATATCCACGATCCCTATTTGCAATATTGGGAAGGCATGGCGGCCACCACGCTGGCGCAATATCTGCCGGAATGGCGCGCGCACATGGACCCCTACATGGCCGGCATAATAGAGAATGGCGCCGGCCACACGGCGGCGACGCAATATCAATGCAATCTGGTGCGCGGCCGGATGTATCAGGCGTTGGCGCCAATTCTTGAGACATATGACGTGATGATCTGCCCGGCGCTCTCGGTGCCGGCGGTCAAGGCCGAACATGATCTCGCCGACCCGGATTTCGAGATCAATGGCAAGCGCACGGAAGCCTATCTCGGCTGGAATATGTGCTACCCCTTCAACATGGTCAGCCAATGCCCGGTAATCTGCGTGCCGAACGGATTTAGCCCGGAGACCGGTGTGCCAATCGGCCTGCAAATTGTCGGGCGCACGTTCGACGATCTCAGCGTCTTCCGCGCTGCCGCCGCATTCGAAGTGGCGCAGCCGCCGCTTTATAATAATACGGGCGCACGCCCTATGCTCTGAGCCGCCCGGCGTTAACCATTCATTCACCATAAATTATTTACGATTAAACCGCCTGGGCGCGATCTGGCCCAGGCCGGGGTAGCGCGCGGGGCAGGGCGACATGGATATCAGGGTTGATACATCGTCCGATAGAGCGGCTGAAACGCCGCTGATGGCGTGGCTCGATTATATTTCGCCGCCAGGCACGGCTGCGAGATACAGCAAAAACCGGCACCAAAACTTACGCGCCTTTGCCGCTCAGCGCGAAATTCTGCGCCGGGTTATCCAAGCGACAAATCCGGCGAGCATTGCCTGCCTCGGCGCCGGCGCCCTCAACGATGTGCCGTATCGTATGCTGGTGCGGGACGGGGTAAAAATTCATTTGGCTGATTGGCAGGCCGAGGCAATGGAAGCCGGCGTCGCGCATACGATCAGCCGCGCCGAGCCCGATGGCCCGCCCGCCTGCCTCTACTGCGCCCTTGAGGACCGTGCCGCCGGCGCCTATTGCCGCAACTTCAAACTGCCGCGCGATGCCGAGAAGCGGCGCTGCGCCGGCTTTCAACCGGCGCCGGAAGATGCCGAGCGCTGCGCCACATTTGTCCGCGGTGACGAGCCAAACCTCCACGGCGAGGATATCACCGCCGGCTATGCCAGCAGCTTCGCCGCCCGCCTTGGCGATATCCTGCCCCAGGCGCAATCCTGGCGCCAGGCGCTTGCCCAGGCGCGCACCCTGGCGCGCGAGGTGCGCAAGCAAAGCGCGCCGCTTGGCATTGCTTCCGGCAGTATCGATCTCGCCACCTCGGCTATGGTCATGTCGCAGTTCGAGCATGAGCCCTACGCCTATTTTTCGCGCCAGACGCAGCGCCTGCTCGGCGATCCGCGTCCGCAGGAACACAAGAAACTTCAAGCCAGTCTGGAGCTTCTGCGCGACGAGCTCTTGACGCGCCAGGTGGAGCGCCACTGCGATGAAATTCTGCGCATCCTCAAGCCCGGCGGACGCTGCTTCATGTCGTTCGAAATGTTCCACTTCGACGCCGAGGCGAGGCGCTGGTTCCTGGTCGGCCAAATGCACCGGGCGCTTGAGTTGATCGCGGAGCGCTTCGACTTCAATTTTGACATTCTCGGAGAGGACGGCAGCACGGCGCTGTTTGAAAACAAGGGCACACGTTCCCTCGTCCATTGTTACGTATTGGAGCGCGAAAGCGCTTGATTTCTGGGCCCTTCCGACAACACCACTTGAAAATCCCCCCGCCATCCGGACACTCGGCCTGCGGCGCCCATGCCGGGGCCGCGCGGGAGGCAGCGGCGTGATTTTTGAAGAACCGAAATTCAATCCTGGCGGGGACCGGTTCATCGAAATGGAACTGGGCGACGAGATGAGCTTCGATCTCAATTTTCTCGTTCATAGCGTCTCGGGCCTGATCCGCGAGAGCGGCACGAAGGGCATCATCGAGATCGTGCCCGAGCTCACTTCGATCATGATCAGTTACGATTTCGAGCAGATCGGCTATGGCGATGTGGTGAATGAGATGACGGCACTCTTTCACGCCCTCGGTTCGCTCGAGGATGTCGAACTCGACAGCCGCATCTTCTATCTGCCGATCCATTATTTCGATGAATGGACGCGCGGCTGTTACGACGATTATTGCGCCAAGATTGCCGAAAAAGAGTATGACCCGGAAGTGCTGGTGCGCCTCAATGGCCTTTCCGGCCTCGATCAATTGGCGCAGGTCCATTCCGGCACCGATTATTGGGTGGCGGCGCTCGGTTTCTATCCCGGGCTGGTCTCGCTCATGCCGCTCGATCCGCGCTGCCGCCTGACCGCGCCCAAATACAATCCGCCACGCACCTGGACGCACAAGGGCACCATCGGCGTCGGCGGCGCGCTGTGCTCGATCTATCCCGACGAAACGCCGGGCGGCTATCAGATGATCGCCCGCACCCCGGTGCCGATCTGGGATCCGGCGCAGCGGCTGGCGGCCTTCAAGGAGAGCCTGGCGCTGTTCCGTCCCGGCGACCGGGTGCGATTTATCCCGGCCACGCGCGACGAATATGATTATGTCGCGCTGAAGGTCGAGGCCGGCGATTACCTGCACAATGTCGCCGAATATCAGCGCTTCTCGATCCGCAACTATCACGCCTGGCTCGCCACCATCGACGAGTCGGTGCGCTTTTAGGGGCGGCGCCGTGCTCGAGGTCATCAAACCCGGCCTGGAAACCAGCGTGCAGGATCTGCCCGGACGCATCGGCTATTGGGAGCAGGGCTTCCCGTTCTCCGGACCGATGGATTTCTGGTCCTTTCAGCTCGCCAATCTGCTCGTCGGCAACGCTGCCGGCGCCGCCGGCCTCGAATGCCAATTCAGCGGGCCCACCTTGCGATTTCAGCGTGATGCCGTGGTCGCGGTGACCGGCGCCGACATGACGCCCGAGCTCGACGGCGCGTCGGCGCCGATGTGGCAGAGCTTCTCCGTCCGCGCCGGGCAAACGCTGACGCTGGGATTCGCCCGGCTCGGCGCACGCGCCTATTTGGCCATCGCCGGCGGCATCAATACGCCGCCGGTGCTGGGTTCGCGCGCCACCTTCCACCAGGCCGGCATCGGCGGCATGGAAGGGCACGCGCTGATGGAGGGTCAGGTGGTGCCGGTCGCCGAGAGCGCCGATGGCGCCGGGGACAGAGCCGGGCGGCAGGTCATCCCCGCACGCCGCCCGCCGCTCACGGGCGAGAAAAATTGGCAAATCGAAGTTGTGCCTGGCCCCAATGACGATTGGATCGATGACGCCGGCCAAGCGCGCTTTCTTTCGAGCGATTGGCTGCTCCAGGCGCGCAGCAACCGTACCGGCTTCCGCCTCACCGGTCCCGACTGGACGTTCGCCGCGCGTGCCACCGACAAGGGGCCGGAGCATGGCGAGCATCCCTCCAATATTCTCGATCACGGCTATCCGGTGGGCACCATCAATCTCTGCGGCCAGACGCCGATCATCCTGGTCAATGACGCGCCGAGCACCGGCGGGTTCATCAATCCCTACACCGTACCCTCGGCGGTGTTCTGGAAGCTCGCCCAATCGAAACCCAACGACATTTACCGTTTCAAATCGATCACGCTGGAAGCGGCGCAGAACATGCGCCGGGAGATCAACCGCCTGTGCACGGAGGAAAGTATCGAAGCCGTTTAGCCCGCCGAGCGCTATGCGATGCCGATTTCCCTGTAGGCTTTTATCGCCGCTTCCAGGCCGGAGCGCGGGCTGGTCAGGATCGGCACTTCGATATCGCCGCACGCTTCCAGCGCCGGCGCCATCGACGCCTGGGCGAGAACGATCACATCGCATTCGAGGGCGGTGCGGCGCAGGCCCTCGGCGACGATGCGGACATAATTTTCCGTATCACCCGCCATCAGCTTTTCGCGCGCGCCGTCATAGACGACGGGCCGCAACTCCACATCCGCGCCGGCCTCGGTGGCTGCTTCGGAAAGGAGCGCCAGCGTTGGGTCCAGCGTCGTCTGAACGGTCGCGGCGACGCCGATACGGTTGCCCGTGCGCACCGCGGTCTCTGCCATTGGCCGGTCGATGCGCATAATTTTGGCCGCCGTCATCGCCGCTGCGTCGTCGGCGCCAGGGCCGACGGTCGAGCAGGTGCAGAGCACCACGGCGGCGCCCTTTTCCGCCTCCGCGGCGACCGCCGCCGCCGTACGCTTCCGGATGTCGGCCGTGAGTTCGCCGGCTTCGAGTGCTTCTTTCAGCAGCTCGTCATGCATGGCGTGGCGGATCGGAATTTCGGGCGCCAGTTCCCCGGCCAGTGCGTCAAAGGCTTCGATATTGGCGGGTATGGTATGGACCAGCGCGAGCACGGCTTGCGGCATGGCTTGTTCCCCCTTGGCTGTCATTGACTTAAGCTAGCCTTTGAAATTTTCTCGCCCATTGTTACATTGAATCTGCTTTTCGTTCGAGCCTTGCCGCAGGGGGGCTAAGGCCATGACGCGAATCAACGATCCCGAGGGCACGCGCCTGCCGATCAAGCTGGACAGCACGAGCAACGGCGAGTTCTGCCCGATCCCGCTCGATGGTGTGGGCCGGCGTGCCAATGATTTGGCGCAAGAGCGGGCGAGCGAAAACGCGCGGCGCCTCGGCCTCAGCCGGCGCGCCTTCATGCTTTCGGCCTCGGGCGCGGCCAGCGCCTTGCTCGCCTTCAACAAAGCCAACGCGGCGGCCGGGCGCTCGGGCGGTTATTACGAGCTCGGCGATGTGGCGGCGCTCGATGCCGATGAGGCCGCCGAGAGCCTGGCGGGAAAGGAATTCGTCTTCGACGTGCAGGGCCATTTCGTCGGACGGCACGGTATTGGCCGCACCGGCCTCGGCGATTCCGATCAGTTTATCCAGGATATCTTCCTCGATTCAGATACCGACATGATGGTGCTCTCCTTTATCCCGTCGCGGCGCGAGAAGGAACTGCTCACCATCCAGGAGGCCGACGCGACGCGGCGCATCGTTGAAGAGCTCGACGGCACGCACCGTCTGCTCATCCATGGCCGCGCCAATCCCAATCAGGACGGCGATCTCGACGGCATGGATGAGCTGGCCGAGACATGGGGCGTCGCGGCGTGGAAGTGTTACACCCAGTGGGGCCCGGATGGCGGCGGCTTTTTCCTGCATGACGAAGACACCGGCATCCGCCTGATCGAAAAGGCGCGACGCTTGGGCGTGCGCAACATTTGCGTCCACAAGGGCCTGCCGTTCAGCCGCAACTCCTATCAACATAGTATTGCCAGCGATATAGGCATCGTCGCCAAGCGCTATCCCGATGTGAACTTCCTCGTCTACCATTCCGGCTTTATTCCGGGCCAGCCGGAAGGCCCTTACGATCCATCGCGCGGCGAAGGCGTCGACGAACTGATCCGCTCGGTCGAGGAAAACGGCGTCGGGCGAAACGCCAACGTCTATGCCGAGCTTGGCAGCACCTGGCGCTTCAACATGCGTGATCCCGACAGTGCCGCCCACATCATCGGCAAGCTGGTCAAGCATATCGGCGAGCGCAACATCCTCTACGGCTCCGACTGTATCTGGTACGGCTCACCACAGGACCAAATCCAGGCCTTGCGCACGTTTCAGATATCTGAAGAGTTTCAGGACAAATTCGGTTACGCGAAAATCACGCCCGAGCTTAGGGCGCGGATATTCGGCCTTAATGCGGCGCGGGTGTACGCGATCGAGTTGGACGAGGTGCTGCGAACGGCGCGGAGCGATCCCATTGCCCGGCGACGCCAAGCCTACCGCGAAAACCCAGACCCCCATTTCCAGACATTCGGCCCGAAGAATCGGCGCGAGTTCATGGCGAACCTCAAGGCCCGGGGCGGAAGAGAGGTTTAGCGGCGAACGAGCGATCAACCATATCCAGCCCATCCACACTTGAAGTTCTTGCCATTCCTTTGGACACTCATCCACCGCAACCACCAAACAGGTGCGTAGAGTGGCTTCGACCTACCCACGCGATCTTCTCGGCTATGGCTGCAGGCCGCCGCAAGCCAACTGGCCGGGCGGGGCGCGCCTCGCGCTGTCGTTGGTGCTTAACTATGAGGAGGGCGGCGAGAACAGTGTGCTGCACGGCGATGCGGGGTCGGAGCAGTTTCTCGCCGATATTGGGCCGGCGCAGATTGAGCCGCTGGTGGGGGCGCGGGCGTATAACACCGAATCGATGTTCGAGTATGGCTCGCGCGCTGGATTCTGGCGTATTCACCGGTTGGTGACATCACGCCGGGTGCCGCTTACCGTCTATGGCGTCGGCATGGCGCTGGAGCGCAACCCTGAAGCGGCGCGGGCGATGGCGGCGGCGGGCTGGGAAGTGGCCAGTCACGCCTATCGCTGGACCAATTATGCCGACATGCCCGAGGCGGAAGAGCGCGAGCACATGCGGCGCGCCATCGCGGCGATTGAAAATACCGTCGGTGCGCGGCCCGTTGGCTGGTATTGCGGACGGGTGAGCGCCAACACGCGCCGCCTGGTGGTCGAGGAGGGCGGCTTTTTGTACGATTCGGATTCCTATGCCGACGATCTGCCCTATTGGAACAGCGAGCATGGCCGCCCGCACCTGATCCTGCCCTACAGTCTCGACAACAATGATTTGCGCTTTTCCACCAACGGGATTTTCACGGCTGAGGATTTCTTCGACTATATCCGCGATGCCTTCGACATGCTCTACGCCGAGAGTGCGGTGACACCGAAGATGATGTCGGTCGGCCTGCATTGCCGCCTGGTGGGGCGGCCGGGGCGGATCGGTGGACTGGCGCGCTTTTTGGATTATGTCCAGGCGCATGACGATGTCTGGATAACGCGCCGGCGCGATATTGCCGCGCACTGGATCGCCGCGCATCCGCCGGAGACAGGCGCATGAGCGACTATCCGCGCGATATGGTTGGCTTCGGGCTGGAACCGCCGCAGGCTGATTGGCCGAACGGGGCGCGCATCGCGATCTCATTTGTCATCAATCATGAGGAAGGGGCGGAGAGCTGCATCCTCCATGGCGACGACCAGTCCGAGCGCTATCTTTGCGATCTCGGGCCGATCGAGGCGGTGCCGGTGGTCGGCAGGCGAGATCTCAATGTCGAATCGATGTTTGAGTATGGCGCGCGTGCAGGTTTCTGGCGCCTCTGGCGCATCTTCTCCGAAGCCCATGTGCCGGTCACCGTCTATGGCGTCGGCATGGCGCTCGAACGCACGCCCGAGGCAGCGGCGGCGATGGTCGAAGCGGACTGGGAAGTGGCCGGGCATGGCTATCGCTGGATCGATTACCGCGACGTCTCCGAAGAGGTTGAGCGCGCCCACCTGAAACAATGCATCGACGCCATTACCGCGACCACCGGCGCCCGCCCGGTCGGCTGGTTCAGCGGCCGGCGCAGCATCCACACCCGCGCCCTGGTGGTCGAGGAGGGTGGCTTCCTCTACGATTCAGACGGCTATAGCGACGATTTGCCTTATTGGAACACCGACCATGGCCGGCCCCATCTGGTGGTGCCCTATAGCCGCAACAATAACGATCTCCGCTTCGCCACCGGCGGCGTCTATAGCGGCGGCGATTTCTTCGCCTATTTGCGCGACAGTTTCGACACACTCTATGCCGAAGGCGCCGAGCATCCCAAGATGATGTCGATTGGCCTGCACAACCGCATCATCGGCCGCCCGGGCCGGGCCTTGGCGTTACTGCGTTTTCTCGATCACGTCGGCAAGCATGACGGCGTATGGTTCGCCCGCCGGCGCGAGATCGCCGAGCATTGGCACCGCCGCCATCCCTATAGCGAATAGCCCAACCGACATGGACCTGGCGCGCCTGCGCCGCTACTCTCTGGCTAACGACACAACAGAGGGGAGCACGAGACATGGCGTATAGCGCGACAAAGGCCGGCCTGAATGGCGCCTTCAACGATTGGGCCAACGCCCTCAATACAGGCGATCTCAAAACCTTTTACGCATTCTTCGACGCCCGCGCGGAAATTCTCGATGAGGATTATCCCTGGCGTATGACCAAGGAGGAATTCGTCGATCATATAGGCTTCCACGCCGGCGGCGCGGGGCAGGATGCGCTGTGGGAACATTTCAAATGGATTCCGCGCGAGACCGAGGTCAAGGTCTGGCACAAGAACACCGGCCATGTTAGCGGCTTCTCGACCTTCCGCGGCAAGCCGGTCGATGCCGGATTCCGCCAGCGTTTCATGGGTTTCACCACCAGCTGGTATCACCATTCCGGTAGCTGGAAAATGGTCTCCTGGCATCAAAGCCCGCTCTTGGGCCGCATTATTGGCGCTTCGCCGAGCTGAGGATTGGATGAGCACGGCAGACCAAAAAGCCGCCTCAGAAGCGGTGGATGAAGCGCGCCTGTGGCGTCGCATGATGGACATGGCGCAGTTCGGCGCGACACCGGCGGGCGGCGTCAACCGCGCCGCTTTTTCGCCCGAAGATATCGCCGCGCGCAAGCGCTTGATCGAATGGGCCGGCGAGTTCGGCTTTGCCACATCGACCGACGAGATCGGCAATCTCTATGTGCGCCGCGCCGGCACCGCCGACGAAGCGCCGGCGGTGACCGGCAGCCATCTCGACAGCCAGCCGAAAGGCGGCAAGTTCGACGGCGCCTATGGCGTGGTCGGTGGCTTCGAGGCATTGGAAGCGATCGAGCGCGCCGGCATCAAAACGCGCCGGCCGATCGATGTGGTGGCGTGGAGCAATGAGGAAGGCGGGCGCTTTCAACCCGGCGCCATGGGCTCGGCCATCTTCGCCGGCGATTTTTTGCTCGGAGATGCGCTCAGCGCCATCGACCCCAATGGGGTCGTTTTGGCCGATGCGCTCAAGGAGACGCTCGATTCAACGCCAGGAATAGCCCGCCGAAACATGCCTTATGATATGGCGGGCTATGTCGAAGCCCATATCGAACAAGGCCCGCGTCTCGAGAATGACAATCTCACCATCGGCGTGGTGTCGGGCGTGCAGGGTCTCACCTGGTACCGGGTTGAAGTGTTCGGCGAAGAAGCCCATGCCGGCACGGCGCCGCTGCAGGGCCGCAAGGATGCACTCAAGGCAGCGACCAGCATGGTCGCGGCGCTGGAAGAACTAATGGCTGATGAGACAGATACGGTGCGCTTCACCGTCGGGCGTTTCGAATGCGGTCCGGGTGCGCCCAGCACGGTGCCGGGCCACGTGCTCTTCACCGTCGATTTCCGCCATCCCGACCTCGCCACCTTCGTCGAGCTCGGCGGGCGCATTAAAGGCGTGTGCGAAGCCAATGCGCGCGGCTGCGAGGTGACGGTCGAGCGCATCATCTATTCCGAGCCGGTGATTTTTGACGCCGGCGTCATCGATCTGGTGCGCGCTTCCACGCAAGCGCTCGACCTTCCCTATATGGAAATGGTTTCGGGCGCTGGGCACGACGCCATGCATATCGCCGGTCTCTGCCCCGCCGGCATGATCTTCGTACCGTGCGAAAAAGGTCTCAGCCATAACGAGGCCGAGAATGCGACCGCGTCCGACCTCGCCGCCGGCGCACGCGTGCTTGCCGCCAGCCTGGTCGGGCTGGCCAACCGCTAGGGAATGGCCAAGCTCTCCGCTGACGTTGCGATTGTCGGCGCCGGCAACGCCGCGCTCTGCGCCGCTCTAGCGGCTGCGGAAAAGGGCGCCGATGTGGTGGTGCTGGAGGCGGCGCCCGAAGCGGAGCGCGGCGGCAACTCCGCCTACACGGCTGGCGCCATGCGCATCATCTATGACGGCGTCGCTGATCTGAAAAAGCTGATACCCGATCTCAGCGACGATAACATCAAGAACACGGATTTCGGCCGATATGGTTTCGATGATTATTTCGACGACTTGGCGCGCGTCACGCAATACCGCGCCGATCCCGACCTCAGCGAAACCCTGATCCGCCGCAGCTTCGAAACCCTGCAATGGATGCGGGGCCATGGCGTGCGCTTTCAGCCGAGCTATGGCCGCCAGGCGTTTAAGGTCGGCGAGCGTTTCAAATTCTGGGGCGGCCTTGCGGTCGAGGCCTGGGGCGGCGGCCCGGGCCTGGTGCAATCGCTGTTCGACGGCGCCGGGAAGGCCGGCGTGCGGGTGGTCTATGAGGCACGCGCGCGTGAACTTACGCTCAATAGCGGGCGCGTTGCCGGGGTGCGCGCCAGCTTACGCGGCGGCGAGACCCTCGACGTCGTCGCCGGCGCGGTGGTGCTGGCGAGCGGCGGTTTTGAAGCGAATGCCGAGATGCGCAGCCGCTATCTCGGCCCAGGCTGGGATCTCGCCAAGGTGCGCGGCACGCGCCATAACATGGGCGACGGCATCCGGATGGCGCTCGAAGCCGGCGCCGAGCCCTACGGCAACTGGTCCGGCTGCCACGCGGTCGGCTGGGACATGAACGCGCCCGGATATGGCGATCTCGCGGTCGGCGACGGCTTCCAGAAACACAGCTACCCGTTCGGCATCATGGTCAATGCTCAGGGTCTGCGCTTCCTCGACGAGGGCGCCGATTTTCGCAACTACACCTATGCGAAATATGGCCGCGAAATTCTCGCTCAGCCGGGTCAGTTCGCCTGGCAGATATTCGACGCCAAGGTGACGCACCTGTTACGCGACGAATACCGCATCCGTGAGGTCACGCGCGTCGCGGCGGAGAGTATTTCTGAATTAGCCGCCAAGCTGGAGGGCGTCGATGCCGGCGCGCTCGAGAAAACCGTGAGCGCTTTTAATGCCGCAGTGAAAACGGAAGTCCCCTTCGATCCCAACGTCAAGGATGGCCGCGGCACGTCCGGCCTCGAGGTGGCCAAGTCCAACTGGGCCAATGCCCTCGATACACCGCCCTTTGACGGCTATGGCGTCACCTGCGGCATCACCTTCACATTCGGCGGCCTGCACATCGATGGCGAAGGCCGGGTGCTCGATGTGGCGGCGGACCCGATCCCCGGCCTCTATGCGGCGGGCGAGCTGGTCGGCGGCCTGTTCTATTTCAACTATCCGGGCGGCACCGGGCTCACTTCCGGCGCCGTGTTCGGACGTCTCGCCGGCAGCGGGGCGGCGGACTATATAAAATAGGCATGAGGTATTTTCTTGTCGGCTTGTTCCTCCTGCTGACTGCTGGCACGGTCTATGCCGAAGAGCGCTCCGGTCTGGCGGTCGAATTGGTGGCGGAGGATTTGACGGCGCCGCTTTACGTCACCGCGCCGCCGGGTGATGCGCGGCTCTTTATCGTCGAGCAGGGCGGGCGGGTGCGTATCGTCGAGAATGGCCGCCTTCTCGACGAACCGTTTCTCGATATCTCGGAGCGCTTGCGTTTTAGCGGCGAGCGCGGATTGCTCAGCCTCGCCTTCCATCCCCAGTATGCGCGGAACGGCTATTTCTTCGTCAACTATTCCGCAAAGCGCGGCGGTGCGACAATCGTCGAGCGCTACGCGGCGTCGACAGATGCCAACCGTGCCAATCCGGAATCTGCAAGATTGGTGCTGCGCGTCGAGCAGCCCTATTCCAATCACAATGGTGGCCATATTCTGTTCGGCCCCGATGGCATGCTCTATATCGCCATGGGCGATGGCGGCTCGGGCGGCGACCCGAAAGACAATGGGCAGAACCGGGCGACGCTATTGGGCGCGCTGCTGCGCATCGACGTCAACCGGGGCGTGCCCTACGCCATCCCGCCAGACAATCCCTTTATCGGCGACGCGAACGCCAGGGATGAAATCTGGGCCTGGGGCTTGCGCAATCCGTGGCGCATCGCCTTTGACGCCGGCCTGCTCTATGTCGCCGATGTCGGCCAGAATGAGTGGGAGGAAGTAACCATCGTGCCGGCCGCCGCCGGCGGGCTCAATCACGGCTGGAACCTGATGGAAGGCAATCACTGTTTCGACGAGGATGATTGCACTTCGGATGGGCTCACGCTGCCGGCCTATGAATATGACCATGACGAGGGCTGTTCGATCACCGGTGGCTTCGTTTATCGCGGCGCCGACATTCCGGCCCTCGCCGGTCACTATCTTTTTTCTGATTATTGCGCCGGCTTCCTGCGCAGCCTCGTCTATGACGACGGCCGGGTAATCGAGACACACCAATGGGCTGCCGGCGATATCGGCGACGTCACCTCGTTCGGCGAGGATTCAGCCGGTGAGATTTACATCACCAACAGTGATGGCAATGTGCTGAAGCTGGTGCCGGCGCCGTAAGCCCCGGCCATCTACTCCGCCGCTTCGCCGAGCTCGGCGATGTTGTCGTTCCAGTGGTCGGCGGTGCGCATTTTGACCGATTCACGGAACTGCTCGGTCGATTTCGGCATTAGCTCGCCGGTGCCCCAATCGACGATCACGCCGTAGCGCCGGACCATGTCCATATTATCGATCTCGCCCTTCTGGTAGCGCGCCGCCACATCGGCCGCATCTTCGGCCAGCCAGCCGCGCCGCGCCTTGGCGATTTCGCGCCGCGCTTCTTTGGTGGCCTCGCCGTCGACTTCATATTGTGCGAGGTCGAGGTCGATCACTTTGAGCACCACACCGTAATCGGTTTTGGCGCGCTCGAGCGAGACGTAATCATCCTCGACATCCTGCATCACCGCCGCCGGATCGCGCTCCAGCGGATCGCCGAGGCCGCCGCCGCCGCCGGTAGGGCGGCTGAACATATCGCCCGATTTGATTGGCACATCGGAGAAGATCGTCCCCAGCCATTCCTTCTCGCCGCTCTCGGCGCGCTTGACCCAAAGACCATGCGGCAAAGATGGCAGGCCGCCCTTGATGCCCCAGACGATGGCGCGCTCGCGGTCGCAGATATAGGAGAGCACGGTATCTTCCGCTTCGCGCAGGGTGCTGGTTTTGACCACGCCGGCGCCGCCACGGAACTTACCCGGCCCGGGTGAATCGCAGAGAATTTCGAACTCGTTGGCGAGGATCGGCGACAGCCGCTCCTGGCCTTCGATCGGCTGGGTTTGCAGGCCGGTGCCGAAGCACGCCGTGGTGACGTTGCAGCCATCCTTGGTGGCGCGTCCGCCCCAGCCGCCTGGCAGCCAGTCGTAAAACATGAACATCGGCTTGCCGTCATGGCGCGTATCACGCCCGCCGGTGAGGAGATATTCGAGATTGAAGGCGCAGGCAATGGCGCGTTCGGGCATGATTTCCGACCAGATTTCGTAGATCGAATTCATGATCTTCTCGAACGGCATGAGGAAACCCGTCACCGCCACCGGCCACGGCGCATCGACAATCGAATCCTTGGGCGCAATCACATTGATCGGCCGGTAGAAGCCGGAATTGAGCGGCAGGTCGGGGAAGTAGGTCTTCATGCCGGCGACGACGCCGGAGAAAGTGGCGCCGAAGGCTGAATTATAGAGCGTGCTGATGCAACCATGGCTGCCGGTGAAGTCGTAGGTCACCTCGTCGCCCTTGATGGTGAGCTTCACCCGGATCGGTATTAGGCCTTCACCAACCGCCGGGTCGCGATCGATATAATCGACCGTCTCCCACGTGCCATCGGGCAACTCGGCGATGCGCTGGCGCGTCGCCTGCTCGACATAGTCCTGCACTTCCTTGAAGCCGGTAACCACCGTGTCCTTGCCGTATTTATCGACCAAGCGGAGGATTTCACGCTCGGCCACGCGCGTCGCTTCGGTTTGGGCGCGCATATCGCCGATGACAGATTTCGGATCGCGCGTATTGGCCGCAATCATGTTGGCGACATCCTCGCGCAGCACGCCCTGATCGATAATCTTAACCGGCGTGATGCGGATGCCTTCGCGGAACATTTCGCGCGCATTGACGTCAAACGAGCCCGGCACGCTGCCGCCGACATCCGACCAATGGCCGTTCGACTGGCTGTAGGCGATGATCTCGTCACCGACGAAGATGGGGCGGATCAGGCGTACATCGTTGAAATGGGTGCCGCCGGCATAGGGGTCGTTGATGATGTAGACGTCGCCCGGCTTCATCTCGCCCTTGAAGGTGCGGATCACATCCTTGCAGGTGTAATGCAGGGTGCCGACATGGACGGCGATATCCTGATTGCCCTGGGCGATGGAATCGCCGTTGGCGTCGTTCAGCGCCGAGGAGAAGTCGCGGTTATAGATGACGAAGGAATAGCAGGTGCGGAGCACCTGTTCGGCCATCTGGTCGACAGTGGTGATGAAGGAGTTTTTCAGCACCTCGAAGGTGACGGGATCGAGGGTAAGTCCTGTGCGGCTGTCACTCATTTTGCATCCTCCGAGACGTAAATTCGGATATTGAGCCATTCGTCGACTTCGACCCTGACACCGGGCGGAATGACGGTGGTGGAATCGAGCTGTTCGACAATCGCCGGGCCATCGAAGGTGGAACCGGCGCCAATGTCTTCATGTTGATAAATAGGCGTATCGACCGGTGCGTCCAGCTCGTCGAAAGCGACCATTCGGGTGCTGCTCGCCGTTGGCGTGCCGCCGTTTTTCTCATGGCTTTGCAGCTCGGCTTTTTGCGTAACGCCGATGGCGGTCAGGTTGAGGCGGAACAGGTCGACACCGGCATCGTCGCGGCGGAAGGCGTATTCGCGTTCATGATCGCGGTGGAAAGCCTCGATCGCTTCATCCACCGAGTTGAACGGCGCGCCGACCGAAACCGTGAGCGAGCGCCACTGGCCCTCATACATCATGTCGATGGCACGTTGCAGCAACATATCCTTGGCGGCAACGCCTTCGGCCTCGAGCCGCGCCCGCGCCTCGTATTCCATCTCGCTGAACTTGGCTTCGATATCGCCGGCATCCGCGTCGCTGGCGGATTTGAGATAGCTTTGCGCCAGATCGTGACGGATATCGACGAGTAGGCAGCCCAGCGCCGAGGTAACGCCCGGATTGGGCGGCACGATGACGGTTGGAATGGCCAATTCCTTGGCCAGCGCCACGCCGTGCAGCGCACCGGCGCCGCCAAAGGCGACCAGGGCGAAATCGCGCGGATCGTAACCCCGGCTGATCGAAATCAAGCGCACCGCATCGGCCATATTGGCGTTGGCGACGCTGACAATCGATTTGGCGGCATCGTCCATGCTCATGCCGAGCGGCTCGGCGACGCCGGTTTTCACCGCCGTTTCGGCGGCGCCCCGATCGAGCGTGATATTGCCGCCGGCGAGCGAGGTGCCGAGGCGGCCCAAGGCGACATTCGCGTCGGTGTTGGTCGGCACGTCATTGCCGCGGCCATAGCAGGCCGGTCCCGGATCGGCGCCGGCCGATTGCGGGCCGTTATGGAGCGCACCAACATCGTCGATCCAGGCGAGCGAGCCGCCGCCGGCGCCGATGGTCAGCACTTCAATGCTCGGAAAGCGGATCGGATGGCCGAACTCAATGCCCCAATCCTTGGTGACGCGCGATTGCCCGCCATAGACCAGCGACACGTCGCAGCTGGTGCCGCCCATATCGAGGCCGATGGAGTTTTCATAGCCGCACAGCATGGCGATATGGCGGCTGGCGATGGCGCCGGCGGCGATGCCGGAGCCGGCCAGGCGCCCGGCGAAGCGTGCCGCCGTGGCCGGCGTCATCACGCCGCCGCCCGAATGGAGCAGCAACAGGTCGCTGGCGTAGCCGCCTTCCTTCAACTGCGTGCTCATGCGCTGGACATAGCGCCCGATCACCGGGCTTAGAATGGAATTGACCACCGTCGTGGAGAAGCGTTCATGCTCGAAAATCTCAGGTAACGTGTCGCTCGAAGTGATGATATCCGCACCCGGCATTTCAGCGACCAGGATTTCGCGCAGGCGCTGCTCATGCACCGGGTTCATGAAGGCGTTCATCAGGCAGATGGCGACCGATTCCACGCCGCGCTTGTTGAGCACCCGCGCCACTTCGCGCGCATCGTCTTCATTGAGCGGTTCGACCACCTTGCCGGCATGGTCGATGCGCTCGCTCACCACCAGCCGGTCGCGGCGGCGGATATAGGGCGGCGCCACATCGCTATAGGTGTCCCACAGCTCTTCCTTGTTGGCGCGGCGGATCTCGATCACGTCGCGGAAGCCGCGCGTACACACCATGGCGGCGGGCGGCAGGCGGCGCGTAATGAGCGCGTTGGTGGCCACCGTTGTGCCGTGCGAAAAGAGCGAGACATCCTTGAGGTCGACCTTGGCCTCGCCGAGGCCGTTCATGGCGCCCTCCAACGGGTCGTCCGGGGTCGACGGTGTCTTGGCCACGCGGACCTCGCCGCTGGCCTCGTCCATGATGCAAATATCCGTAAATGTTCCGCCGATATCGACGGCTACCCTGAGGTTCGACACGCGTGCCCCGCTCTAGCTGATTGTGCGTAAGGGGCCACTTTATTCCTCGCGCGCCTCAGGTCAATTGCGCAAATTCAAGGGCGTGATTTGGCGCTTGCCCAGCGTAATGCGGCGATGGTCAATATGCTGAGCGCGGCGAAACCGGCGACCAGCGGCAACAGGGTGCCGTCGAAAAATTGTCCGATCAACATGCCGAGAATGGCGGCGACGAAAAGGCTGACAGAACCGATGACGCTGGCGCCGATTCCTGCAATATGGCCGAGTGGCTGCATCGCCATGGCATTCAGGTTGCCAAATAATATGCCGAGGCAAAAGAACATGGCGGAGAGATAAAGCATCATGCTCCAAAGCGGCGGCACACCGCCATCGGCATAGGAGATGGCAAAGAAAGCAACAGACATGAGCGCCTGGGCCAAGGCCGAAAGGCGGCACAGAGTGCGCATATCGATGGTCGCGACGAGGCGGGCATTGGCGATGGTGGCGATGCCGACAGCCAGCGCCAGGCCGGAAAAATAGAACGGAAAATAATCGCCGACGGCGTAAACATCCTGGAAAATCTGCCGCGCCGAGTTGATGTAGCCGAAAATCGCGCCGAAAGCGAAGCCGCTGGCGACGGTATGACCGATGGCGATGCGCGTGGTGAAAGTCTCGATCATGGCGCCGGCAATCGGGCCGAGCGCAAAGGGCCGGCGCGCTTCCTTGGCCAGTGTTTCCGGCTGGCGTAGGGAGAACCAGGCCAAGACGGCAACGCCCAACACCAACAGCAGGACAAAAATGAAGCGCCACGGTGCGATCAGCAATATCCCCTGGCCGATAAAAGGTGCCAGGATCGGTCCGGTGATAAAGACGGTAATGATGATCGACATGACGCGCGCCATGGCGGGCCCGACATATTGATCGCGCACCAGGGCCATGGTGACGATGCGCGGCCCGGCGGCGCCGAGGCCCTGGAGGAAACGCCCGGCCAGCATGGTTGGGAAATCTGTTGCGACCAGGCAGATGATACTGCCGGCGATAAACACAGTAAGGCCGGCATAGATCGCTGGCTTGCGCCCGACGCTATCGGACAGCGGGCCGTAAAATAATTGCCCGAGCGCCATGCCGAGCACCAGCGCAGTGACGATATATTGCGTTTCGTTGGCGCTGGCGATGCTGAGATCGCGGCCGATCAGGGCGAGGGCCGGAATCATGACGTCGATCGAAAGTGCGAACACCGACATCATGAAGGCCGCAAGGGCGATGAATTCGGGGCCGCGCAAGGCTGGCCGCGCGCGCGAGTTGGTCATGTTGGGGGTCGTTTTCTCAAATATGGTTATCCGCTGCCCAGAAGCTGGGCGCGGAAGAAGGCTACGTTTACCACCAATTCAGGTAGGAGATAATGGAATAGTTCGGTGACCGGGATGATTTCACCCAGCGGCGCATCCTGCTCTGCCGCGGCGTGCAATGCTTCAGCGGTGAGGCCACCCGGATTGGGCAGACCGTTGGCCAACTCCAGCGCGCGGCCGTAAACCCGATTGGAAAGCGCTTTGTGTGCCTCGGTTTGGGCCGACGGTTTGAGGTCGCCCCAGGCGAGGGCAAAAAAACTCGGCCAGCGTGCCAGCGCCCGGTAGTCGGTATTGACGAACGGTAATCCCAAAGTCGCCATGATGTCGTCATAAACGGCTCGTGTCGGCGCATCGGCATGGTGGCGCTCCATCAGCAGGAAGGGCTGGAAGACATCCGGCGCATGGCGGCCCTCAAACGCTGGCGCCGTATCGCCGGCCTGGCCGAAGCTGCCGCCGAGCAACAGTGCGCGGGTCAGGGTGGCGATCATCAGATAGGGGAAATTGCCGTGCGAGAATATCTCGATCATGGCGCGGATATTATCGACCTCGCGCGCGCCATAGCCGGCTTTGCTGAGCCGCGCGCTGATTGCCGGCGGCTCCAGGCTCTCGACTTCATCCTCGCAATAAGCGCGTAACTCGCGCACCGCCGTAACGAAAGATGCGCTCGCGCAAAGCGGCCTGAGGCCGCGCCACAGTTCGCCGAAAAAGCCCGGATAGTGGGCGAAGGCCATGGTCACCACACCCATCCACGGCACTTGCAGCACCGATTTCATATCCTCGTAGCGCGCCGCCAACTCGCCCTCGGCGGCATATTCCGGCAGCGGATGGATGGCGGGCAGTGGCGCCGGCAGGCGGCGTGGCGGCGCGCCGAGGCCGGTGTTGGCTGTCATGAGATTCCCAACCTTTGCGTCACACCGCCATTGCCTGTAATAAATCCGGGAATGCAATCCGCCGGCCGGGGGGAGTTTGGGTTGGCGGAAATCTTGCACATCATCAATTTACTTTAGCAGGAAACACACTATGAGCACGAAAATCGGATTCATTGGTCTTGGCACCATGGGCAAGGTGATGTCGCGCCGGCTGATGGCGGCGGGTTATCCGCTGACTGTTTGGAACCGCACCAAGGAAAGCGGCGACGAGCTGGTCGCCGAAGGCGCCACCTGGGCGGATTCACCAAAAGAGGTCGCCGCCGCGTCGGATGTGGTTATCACCATGACTTCCGATGCCGCCGCATCGGAGGAAGTCATCTGCGGCGCAAACGGCGTGCTCGAAGGCGCGCATGACGGGCTGGTGGTGATCGATTCGGCCAGTATTGCGCCGGAAGCCTCGCAGGCCAATGCCGCGCGAGCTGAAGAAAAAGGCGTGGTGCTCTTAGATGCGCCGGTATCCGGCGGCCCCAAAGTGGCCGAGAATGGCGCCCTTGGCATCATGGTTGGCGGCCCGGAGGCGGGTTTCAAGGTGGCCGAGCCGATTTTGAACGAGCTTGGCAAAATGGTGCTCTATTGCGGCGCCAGCGGCAATGGCACGACGCTCAAGCTGATCGCCAATCTGGTCATGGGCGTGACCATTCAGGCCTCGGCCGAAGCGCTTGTTCTCGCCGCCAAAATCGGCATCGATCCGCAGACCGTGATCGACATCACCTCGCTGCCCGGCACCGGCCCGCAAACCGGCGCCATGGCAACGCGCGGCCCGCGCATGATCGCGCAGAATTTTTTCCCGCCGCATTTTTCGACCAACAATATGGACAAGGACCTGACCGGCGCCATGCGGCTCGGCGAGAAATACGGCGTCTCGCTGCCGACCGTGAGCGCTTCGCGCGAGATGCTGCGCGCGGTGAAATCGCAAGGCAACGGCCATATCGATTCGAGCGCGGTCGTCACTGTACTCGAAGCCATGGCCGATACCTCTGTGGCAAAGAAATAATTCACTCAAATTAGGAGAACAAGAAAATGGCAAAAACGAAACTCGTCCCCAAGAGCTGGATTCCGGCTGGCCCCTACAGTCTCGGCACCCAGCTCGGGAACATGGCCTTCCTCTCGGGCCAGATCGCCACGGCCAATGACGGCTCGGTGATTGGCGATACCGTCCAGGCGCAGACCGAAATCGTTATCGATAAAATGGTCGAGATCCTCGACGAGGCCGGCATGACGCTCGACGATGTGCTGCAGACCACCGTCTATCTGCAAACGCTCGACGATTATAACGGCATGAACGAGGTCTATTCGGCCCGCTTCAAGGAGCCGTTCCCGGCCCGCGCCACGGTGCGCGCCGATCTCGCCGGCGCCGGGTTGCTGGTCGAAATTTCCTGCATCGCCGGGCGTGGCTGACCTGCGGTCGCAGGACGCGCCACTGACAACCGGCATGCGCAAAAAACCGGTATTGATGCTGACCCATATGGGCGGCCGGGATGCGGGGCAGATTGCCATCATCCTGGCCGATATGGGTTATCCGGTTGAGACGGCGCGTCTCAACAAGGGCGATGCGCTGCCCGAGGATATCGAAAACTATGCCGGCTTCGCCTCGTTCGGCGGCGCGATGAGCGCCAATGACGCGCATATCGATTTCATCCGCGATGAGATCGCCTGGATGGGCCGCGTCATGGCGGCAGACAAACCGCTGCTCGGGCTATGCCTCGGCGGCCAGCTCATGGCGCGCGCGCTTGGCGCCCGCGTCGCGCCGCATCCGGAAGGGCATTATGAGTTCGGCTATTATCCGGTTTCGCCGGTCGGCGGGGGCGGCGACTTGCTATTGAAGGAGCCGCGCCATATGTGTTTGCGCCACGGCGAGGCATTCGAGCTGCCGGCTGGCGCGCACCATCTGGCCACGGGCGAAAGCTTCCCCAACATGGCCTTCCGCTTTGGTGCCGCCGGCTTCGGCCTGCAGTTCCATCCCGAAGTGAATGACGAAATACTTTCCGGCTGGCACAAAGACGGGCCGCCGCCGGATATAACAAATCCCGGCGCGCAAAACGCGGACGAGCAGTTCGCCGGCCGTGATGCCCATGAATCGGCAATGCATGGCTGGCTGCGCAAATTCTTGGCCCATTGGCTCAGCCTCGGAAATTAAGCCATATATTAATTGTGGTTAATTTAATTCTCAGACAATATAGCCTCTTGCGTGGGGAATATTTTTTCGGGGAGCGAGGGGCATGATTTTTCGCCAGCTTTTTCATCAGGAGACGGGCACTTATACCTATCTCCTGGCCGGCCGGGCCGGCGGCGAGGCGATGCTGATCGATCCGGTGCTGGATCGAGCCGACCATTACATGCGGCTCCTCGAAGAGCTTGACCTGAGGCTGGTCAAGGTCGTCGACACGCATGTTCATGCCGATCACATCACCGCCATGGGCGAGCTCAGGGATCGCACCAAATGCGTCACCGTGATGGGCGAGGAGGCGCCGGTCGATGTGGTCTCGATGCGGGTCAAGGATGGCGACATGGTGACGATCGAGGGCATCCAGCTGGAAACCCTCTACACACCGGGCCACACCATCGATTCCTATTGTTTCAAAATGGCCGACCGCGTATTCACCGGCGATACCCTGCTGATCCGCGGCACCGGGCGCACCGATTTTCAGAGCGGCAGTTCCCGTGCCGCCTACGATTCCATCTTCACCAAGCTCCTCACCCTGCCCGACAATATTCTGGTCTATCCCGGCCACGACTATAAGGGCGATACGGTCAGCACCATCGGCGAGGAGAAGGCGCATAACCCGCGTCTGCAGGTTTCAAACGCCGATGAATATGTTGCCATCATGGACAATCTCAATCTCGCCAACCCCAAACAGATGGACGTCGCGGTGCCGGCCAATATCGCCATGGGCCTTGGCCAGAAAGATGATGCGCATCCCGATTGGGCGCTCACGGTCGGTCAATTGATGGCGCTCCAGGAGCAGACCGGAGTGGCTCTGGTCGATTTGCGCGAAGACAGCGAGCGCGCCAGTTATGGCCAAATTCCGGGCTCCATTCATGCGCCTTATGGTTCTCTCGACACCTTTATCGAGACAGGCGGTCTGTTGCGCGAAATGGCCGCCGCAGCAGACAAGCCGCTGATCTATTACTGCGCCTATGGCGAGCGCTCGGCCATGGCGGTGCAGGCGTCGCAAGATGCCGGCCTGAAAAATATCCGCCACCTGATCGGCGGCATCGCCGCCTGGATCGACGCCGGTGGGCCGATAAAAAACGATTAGGTTTGGACGGAGGCGCTCCAGGCGCCGGTATATTTGTTGACCTCGACCGTCTTAATAAGGTCACCATCCGGTGAAATGATATCGGCGCGCAGGAATTCCTCGCCATGCGTGCGTATCGCGCCAACCGCGCGGTCGGTGCGGCGCTCCTGGCGAAACCGCTCCTCGAGAATTTGCCGCACATCTTCCGGCGACAGCTCCTCCTTGGCCGGCGTGACATAGGTGAAGAGGTCGTAGAACTTGATCATGCGCAATTTTGTCCGCTCTTGAGCACCCTGCCTTGACCTTGATCAAGCACGCTTGCGCTGTCCCACACCATAGCGCTGGGCGAGCCACACACCGGCGAGAATTATAACGCAGCCGGC
The DNA here is from genome assembly GCA_964429775.1 of uncultured Rhizobiaceae bacterium. GTDB lineage: Bacteria > Pseudomonadota > Alphaproteobacteria > UBA828 > UBA828 > PTKB01. Next base: position 9,895 of record CAYSDJ010000015.1, on the reverse strand, counting down.
GGCCTGCAGGGGCCCGAGCGCTTCCGAAAGAATCACCCAGCCCAAAATCGCCGCCACTACCGGCTCGCCGAGGAAAGCGACCGAAGCGAACGACGCCGGCAGATGGGCCAGGGCATAGGCGGCGAGGCCCTGGCCGAGGACATGGGCAAGCAGCGCCAGGCCGATCAGCATCGACCAACCATAGAGGCTCTCGGAAACGAAACCGTCACCGGTGAGGAGCGCCGCCAGCAGCAGGCCGGGCAGGCTGAAGAGGCCGCTCCAGAACATGATCGCGCCGGTCGGCAGGTTGGCCCGCAGATGTTTGATGGTGAGCAGGTAGGAGCCGAAGAAAAACGCCGTGACAATGCCGAACATGTCGCCCAACAGGTCGCCGCCGCCAAACGCCAGCGACGAGCCCATCAAGGCCGCGCCGCCGATCAGGGTGAGAGCAAAGCCGGCGAGAAATCCGCGCGAGATTTGTTCGCCGAAGATCAGCCGCGCGCCGACGATGACGAAGATCGGCGAGGAACAGGCGAGGAAAGTGGAATTGGCGACATTGGTGAGCGTGATCGACCAGTGCCAAAACACCAGATCGCCCGACCAGAACACACCGGAAAGCGCCAATATCAGCCAGTCTCTGCGCCCGACCCGGCGCGGCTCCCCATTATTGCTGTTTGCCGTGGGGCGGCGTTCGAGCGACAGCCACAGCAGCAGAAAGGGTAGCGCAAAGGCAACGCGGTAGAGCGCCGTGGCATTGGGGCCAAGCTCGGAGAGGCGCATGAACACAGGCGCGAAGCCGACACCGGCAATACCGATCGCGAGCGCGGCAAGGGCGAGGCGTGTGGTCAGCGCCGAGGGTGGGGGTTTGGCGGTGATGGCGTTCTCCTGAATCACATATATCGCTGGTGTCAGCGAAGGCTGAGCTTATCGTCTTGGAGGTGCGGCTGGCCAGCCGATAGCGGCGCTTGCCACACACCCCCGGCTATGCTGCCATGGCTCCCCGGTGAAGGGAGATTCTATGAAGCTCGGCATGTTCATGATGCCTGTCAACGACCACAGGCGCGATACCCATGTGGTCCTGAAAGAGGATGTCGAGACGGCCGTGGAGTGCGACCGTCTTGGGTTCGATGAATTCTGGATCGGTGAGCATTACACCACCCTTTCGGAGCCGGTGTCGTGCCCGCTGATGTTCCTCGCCAACCTGATTGCGCGCACCGAGAAAATCAAACTGTGCACCGGCGTGATCAATCTGCCGCAGCGCCACCCGGCCCAGGTCGCCGCCCATGCCGCGATGCTCGATCATCTCAGCGATGGGCGTCTGGTGATGGGCGTTTCGCCCGGTGGGCTGGTCAGCGATTTTGAGATATTCGGCGTCACCGATCTCCAGGTGCGACGCGAGATGGCCGGCGAATGCATCGATACGGTGCTCAAGCTCTGGGCCTCAAGCCCGCCCTACGATATCTCCGGCAAATATTGGAACATCCGCCTCGATGAGCACTTTTATCCCGATCTCGGCGTTGGCGAGCTGATCAAGCCTTACCAGAAGCCTCATCCGCCGCTGGTGGCGTCCGCCATGAGCCCCAATTCCGGCAGCGTGCACACCGCGGCGATCAAGGGATGGGGTGTGATCTCGGCCAATTTCGTGCCGGCATCCACCATTAAAACCCATTGGCAGGGTTTCAGTGCTTCGTGCAAGGAAGTCGGGCGAATCCCCGAGCCAGCCGATTGGCGTGTCGCGCGCACCATTTTCGTTGCCGAGGATGACGCTGAGGCAAAGGATTATGTGCGCAGCCCCGATAGCCCGTTCGCGCATTATTTCGGCTATCTCGTCGAGCTCATCAAACGGGCCGAATTCCACGCCATCATGAAGGAATCGCCCGATATGCCGGACGATGCTCTAACGGCGGATTATGCCTGCGAAAACTTCATCATCGCCGGCAGCCCTGACAGCGTGGCCGAGCAAATCCTCGCCCTGCGCCAGGATATCGGCCCGTTCGGCACCCTCTTGATGACGGCGGCTGACATGCAGGGCCCGGCACATAAAGAGCGAATGCTCACCTCGATGGATTTGATGGCCAACGATGTGATGCCGCGACTGCGCAAGGCGCTCGTCTAGCTCTCTTATGGATGATGTCTTCGCCGACCGGCTCGACCCGAAGACACTCAAATCGCTGAACGCGCGCTCAGATGCCAAAGGTCTGATCCGCTGGTGCAGCCATCTGCTCACACTCGGCGCACTGGCGGCACTGATTTCGCTCATCCCGTTCAGCGCGTGGCTGGTGCCGGCATTGGCCGTCTATGGCGGTTTGCTGATATTCCTTTTCGCGCCGCTGCATGAATGCATTCACCGTACCGCCTTCCGCGCGCGCTGGTTAAACGATGGCGCGGCTTATCTTGCCGGCGCGGTATTGATTTTGCCGCCCGGCTATTTCCGCGAATTCCATTTCGCCCATCACCGCCACACCCAGGACCCGGCGCTCGACCCCGAACTGGCCCGCGCCAAACCGGCGAGCCTCGGCGCGTATGTGTGGTTGGTTGCCGGCATCCCCTACTGGCGCGAGCGCATCACCACGATGCTGCGCCATGCGGGCGGACGGGTGGAAGAAGCCTTCATCGCAGAGCGCAAGCGTGCGGCGGTAATACAGGAAGCAAGGCTCTATCTGCTCCTCTACGCTGCCGCTTTCGCCGTTTCAGTGGCGGCGGGAAGCTGGGCCATCGCCCTCTACTGGCTCGCCCCGGCGCTGCTCGGCCAGCCGGCGCTGCGCCTTTTCCTCAATGCCGAGCACGGCAATTGCCCGCGTATCATAGACATGCTGAAAAACTCCCGCACCACACGCAGCAATGCGTTCGTGCGCTGGTTCGCCTGGAACATGCCCTATCACGCCGAGCACCACGCCTATCCCGGCTTGCCGTTCCACGCCCTGCCAGCGGCGCACCAGCATCTGGCGTCGGCTATCGAAATTCAGGCGGGCGGGTATCTCGCGGTGAATTGGCAATTGCTGGCTATGATTTTCAAACGGCTTCGCTAACCGATTGCGGCTCGTCGCGCTTGCCAACCAGAAAATATGCCATCATTGGTTCCTTGCCCTTGACCGTGATCATCCCGCGTTCCTCGCAAACATATCCGTCGCGCAAATGCGCGTAGCTGCTCTCGGTCAATTGAATACGGTTTTCCATGCCTTGCGATTCCATCCGGCTCGCGACGTTGACCGAATCGCCCCACGTATCATATGCGAACTTGCGATCACCGATGACGCCGGCGACGACCGGCCCGGAATTCATGCCGATCCTGAGGCCGAGCGGTTCGCCAATGTCCTCTCTCAGTCGTGGCATCTCGGCCAGCATGTCGAGCGCCATGTCGGCAATTGCCTCGGCATGGTCGGCGCGCGGCACGGGCAGCCCGGCGACCACCATGTAGGCGTCGCCGATGGTTTTGATTTTCTCCAGGCCATGACGCTCGGTAAGGTGATCAAAGGCGGAAAACACCTTGTTCAACATATCGACCAGCGCATGCGGTGAGGTTCGTCCGGACAGCTTGGTGAAATCGACAATATCGGCGAATAGGATTGTCACCTCGGAGAAATCATCTGCGATGGTTTCCTCGTTCTCCTCCTTCAAGCGCTCGGCAATCGGCGCCGGCAGGATATTCAACAACAGTTCCTCGGATCGCTCGTGCGCCTTTTGGAAGGCGTGAACGAAATATGTCATCGACAAAATGATGGCGATAGACGGTCCGATCAGGTTCATGCCGAAGAACAGCATGGACACATCCTGCGACATAGGTTCAGCCCATTGCTGAACCTGGCCATCGAAGATCAGCGAGATCGCAATCAGTGCAAGATAGGCGGCGAACCACCAGAGCGCGATACGGACGGTCTGGAACATGAGGGCGCCGACGGGCGCCAGGATCGACCATGTCATCACAACGCCCGAGGCCGAAAAACCACCCAGGCTCCACTGCACGGCGATCGGGTTCCACAGAATCATCAGGAAAAAGGGATAGAGCAGCATCCGGATTTGGCGGGTGGCGAAAAACGCCATCAACGCCGCGCCGATCACTGCGGTGAAGCCGAATGTAAGGAACATGGTCAGGGTCGGACCGAGAATCATCAAGTAGAGCAGGCCCCAAATGATGCTGGCGACGATGCAGATGCCGCTCAAAATGACCAGCGTCACCTTGTGCCGGCGCTCGTCTACGCTATCCGTATCAAGCGTCGAGAATTGTTGCAGGCAATTCCAAAGAGCGTGACGAGACCACATTTTGCCGGCCCACTATTGCCAAACGCGCCAGATGAATTTCGGCTGAGACCGGGATCAGCGCATTGACCTCAATCAAGTGCACTAAACCGGAGATATCGTGGGTGTCGTATCGGGTCTAATAAAGTTCCATATACTCGTCGCGTTCCCACTCGCTAACACTGTCGTGGAAGCGGGAGAGCTCGTAGCGCTTCATCTTTACGAAGATATCGACGAACTCCTCGCCTAGCATATCGCACAATGCCTTGTCGGCTTCGAGCATATCGAGCGCCTGGTCGAGCGAGCTTGGGAAGGGCGGCAGCGATGAATCTTCCTCGCTCGGGCCTTCGCCCTGGCGGCCGAGCTTGCGTTTTTCCTGCATGCCCAAAAGGCCGCAGGCGAGGGTGCCGGCGGCGGTGAGGTAAGGGTTGCTGAGCGCCGAAGCGGCGCGCATTTCGACATGCATGGCTTTCGAGCCCGGAGATTTGATACGCACCATGGCGCTCCGGTCTTCCGCGCCCCAACTGATATTGGAAGGCGCGAAGGTGTGCGGGCGCAGGCGCCGATAGCAATTGGGTGTGGGGTTGAAAAGCGCCATGCAGGCGCCGCCATGATCGATCAGGCCCTTCACGAAATGGCGCATCGTCTCCGACATCTGGTCGGGTTTCTTGTTGTCGATAAAGACGTTCTGGCCGCCTTTTTTGCGCAACAGGCTGACATGATAATGGCAGCCAGAGCCGGCGCTGCCGGCGAACGGTTTGGACATAAAGGTCGCCATCATGCCGGCTTGCTGAACGATCTCCTTGACGCTGTTCTTGAAGGTGTAGCCATTGTCGGCCCCTTGCATGCCCTCGGCGTGGCTATAGACAAGCTCATACTGCGACGGCGCATATTCGGCGTTGGCCGTCAGCATCGGGATGCCGGCGGTGCGCAAATGATCGACCACCTGGCGGATGATCGGCAGTTGCTCGTTCCTGAGATTGTTGAAGATGTGGATGCCGTCGAAAAAAGGCTGGCGGGTCTCGCGGTCGAGCACATAAAACTCGAATTCGTGGCTCATCACCGCTTTCAGGCCAAGCCCGTCGAGGCGCTTCAGCATCTCGCCCATAACGTAGCGCGGCGCGGCAAGCAGCGGCTCGCCCGGCGCCCACTCGGTATTGCAGATCACGCGCGCGGTATTGGCGAGCCACGGCACTTTCATCAGTGAATCGAAATCGGGGAAAAGCAGCTGGTCGCGGTAATTGACCTCGGCGTTGTAGCGCGTGTCCGGCACCACATGCGAGGCGCTGTCGACGGCAACCGTGCCGCCATACATGCCGATGCCGTTGCGGGCAAATTGTTCGAAAAATTCGATCGGCACCTGCTTGGAGCGCGCCGAGCCATGCATATCGGGCAGCTCGAAGCGCACATACTCGATGCCGTCGCGCTTCAGTTTGGCGAGGGCTTTATCGGTTTGGTCCCGGGATTTGCCTTTTGCCTTCGCCATCTCGCCCCTCTTTGGAAATTACGCGCTCAGAATTTGGTCCACCACGGTTTGCGGCCATTGAGACCAACCATCGGAATGCCGGTCATCATCGCCGCTTCGTGAGTTAGCGCACGCATGTCGTTGGGGTCAAGGTCGGCGACCTTGTTTTTACCGCAGGAGCGGGCAAAGAGCTGAATCTCCATGGTCATGGCATTGAGATAGTTGGTCACCCGCTCTGCCGCCTCTTCAACATCGAGACGCGCCATTAATTTCGGCAATTGGGTGGTGATACCAACTGGGCAAAGGCCGGTGTGGCAGTGCTGGCATTCATAAGGCGTGGTGCCGAGGCGCTCATAATCCTCAAGATAGATCGGCGCGTGGCAATTGAGCGCGATCATCGGCGCGGTGCCGAGATAGACGATATCGGCGCCGAGCGCCAAGCATTTGGCCGCATCGGCGCCGTTCTTGATGCCGCCGCCGACGATCAGTTTGATCTCGTCCTGTTTGCCCATATCGTGCAGCGCCTCGACCGCTTCGGCCACCGCCGCGATGGTCGGGATGCCGGCATGATCGAGCTGGATCGCCGGCGAGGCGGCGGTGCCGCCTTCCATGCCATCGAAAACAATAGCGTCGACATCGGCCTTGCAGGCGATACGCACATCGTTGGCGATACGCGCCGCGCCGACCTTGATCGAGACCGGCACTTCGTAATTGGTCACTTCGCGGATTTGCTCGAGCTTCATATAGAGATCATCGGCGCCCATCCAATCCGGGTGACGGCAGCCGCTGCGCTGATCGACGCCGGCAGGCAGATCGCGCATCTTGGCCACTTCCTCGCTCATTTTCAGGCCCAAGAGCACGCCGCCGGTGCCGGGTTTGGCGCCCTGGCCGGCGCCGATCTCGATCATGTCGGCTTTTTGCAGATCGTATGGGTTCATGCCGTAGCGGCTCGGCAGATATTGCATCACCAGCTTGGTCGAATGCTCGCGTTCCTCCGGGTGCATGCCGCCTTCGCCGGTGCAGGTCGAAATGCCGCAATTGGTTGCCGCCATGCCAAGCGCGCGCTTGGCGTTGACCGAGAGCGCACCGAAGCTCATGCCGGCAATCATGATCGGGCGCTCCAGCACGAGCGGGCGCGAGACCCGCCCTTCGCCGATCACCACCTGGGTATCGCAGCGCTCGCGGTAGCCTTCGAGCGGCATGCGCGAGAGGCCGGCCGGGGTAAACACCAGATCGTCGAAACTCGGCAGATTATGGCGCTTGGTCGCCTGGCCGCGGATTTTATAGCGCCCGAGCTCGGCCTTCTCCTGGATTTCCTCAATCGCATCCGGGTGCCAAACGCCGCTATAGGCGGGCGGTCTTTGAAATTCACTGCTCATAGCGCGTCCTTCCAGGCGGCGAAATCATGCTTGTTGAAATTCCACAGCGATTTATCGGATTGCAGTTTTTTGAAGGCTTTCGGCGCCTTCATTTTGTGCTGATCCAAAAGCGCCAAAACCGCATCCAATTCGCCGTCCTCGGGGTCGACCTGCTCGACGCCGCTGCCCATCTCAACCGCTTCGCCGCCGAGCCATATCTGGCCCTGATACATCGAATCGCCGAGCCCCTTGGCGGCGTTGCCGCAAATGACCAGGCGTCCGTTTTGCATCATGAAGCCGGACATATAGCCGGCACTGCCGCCGATGATGACATCGCCGGATTTGAGGTAGACGCCGGAGCGTGGCCCGCCATCGCCCTTGACGACAACACGGCCGCCGCGCAGCGACGGTGCGGCCGAGGAGGCGGCATTGCCTTCGACAACGACTTCGCCGTGCAGCAGATTATCGCCGACGCCCCAACCGGCGCTGCCGTGAATCTCCGCCGTGACATTGTCACACAGACCCACCGTGTAATAGCCGACATGGCCACGGTAGATCATGTGGATCGGCTTCAGAATGCCGACGCCGATATTGTGACGCGCCTGGGTGTTGAGGATTTCGACCTGTTTGACGCCATCATCCGCCGCTTTGCGGATGATATTGTTGATCTCGCGCGTTGCCTTGTCTTGGCAATCGATCGTGAGCGTTTCTACATTTGCCATACATGCACCTCGCCTGCGCCCGGTTCCCACACTTCCATATCGGCCAGCACCCCTTCGCGTAAGCTTTGCGGGTCGGAAGACATGGCAACGAGCTCATCCGTTTCGGCCACAACCGCCGGTTTGGCGGCATAGTTATCCTTGACCAGGGCGAAGCAATCATCGGTGACGGCGATGTAGGTGAAGCAGCCGTCGAGCTTCTCGATCGATATATTGAGCGCGTCCTCAAACGAAGCACCCTTCGACATTTCATCGATCAGCATTATGGGGATCACTTCCGAATCATTCTGCGTTGTGAAGTTGTAGCCTTTGACGGCGTAACTTGCGCGCAAATGGTGGTAATTGGTGATGTGGCCATTATGCATGATGGCGAGGTCGGAATAGGCCCGCGCCGTCAATGGTTGGCCGTTGATGAAATCAATATTGCTCTCGGTAGCATAACGCGTGAGGCCCATGGCGAGGCGGCCGTCATAGGCCTTGAGGTCGAACTGCGCATCGAGATTGGCGACGCCGCCCATATGTTTGATCACTTCCAAATGGCGCCCGATGCTGGCCACGTTGATCTCCGGGCCGAGCGCTTCAACAGCGGCCACAAGATCCGCCTCGTTGCCGGAGTAATCGATGGTGGCGCGGATATAGCCTTCGCCGTCGGTCGCCTGCTTGACCGTGCCCAATTCATCGAGCAACTCGAGCACGCGTCCGCCGCCGCCCGGCGTATGGCAATTGACGCCGACATAGAGCAAATTGCCGTCATTGGCGTGCCACAGGGCGACGCCGGTTGAATCGGGGCCGCGCCGGTAGATGCCATCGAGAATGCGATAGGCAATCTCGCCCGTCTTCTGGCTATGCTCCGTCGTCTTGTAATAAATGCCGCCAACGCCGCACATATTGCTATCTCCGTCCTATGATGCCGCTTCGCTGAGTTTAATTTTGCTGTTTCGATATCACAGAAGGTGGGGCCAGACAATGCGCCGGGCATGAAAATCTGGTCATACCAGATAAATCGCTGTGACGGCTTTTGCGCAGTTATTTCGCCCAAAGCGCATGCGCGGCGTGTGAAATTTTCCGTTTTTTAAGGTGATCGGATATATTCTGCCAATCCCAGTGCGGGAAAACATTCATCGCGCGGCGCGATTGGCGGGGCTTTGTTGCAACACAATGCCAATTTGCGAATAGCGAAATAAATCAAATTGTTGAGGGGAAGAAGGCATGGCGAAGAAGGAATTGCATAAGGTCGGACTAGAGACCGGCGTTGTGATGAAAATGCGTGATGGCGTCGAGCTGCAGGCCGATGTCTATACGCCGGAGGAGGACGGCGAATATCCGGTTCTCCTGATACGCCTGCCTTACGATAAAACGACCGCTGAGGCGCAAGCCTTTTTGCATCCCGAATGGTATGCCCGCAACGGCTATATCGTCGTCTCGCAGGATGTCCGCGGGCGCGGTGCCTCAGGCGGCGATTTCGAACCTTTCCACAATGAGTGCAATGACGGCGTCGATACCATCAAGGCCTGCGTCAAGCTGAAGAAATCGAGCGGCAAGGTCGGCACCTACGGCTTTTCCTACCCCGGCCAGACGCAGCTTCTCTCCGCCACCAAGCGGCCCAAGGGTTTTACCACCATGGTGCCGGCGCTGACCTCGGACGGCATTTATGACGATTGGACCTATAAGAACGGCGCCCTGCATCAGGCCTTTGTGCAAAGCTGGTCGGCCTATCTCGCCATCAACGAAGTATTTCGCAAGGGCAAGCCGGCGGACGTACGCGGGGTTATCGACAATCTCGGCGCCGTTTGCGGCAGCCACGATTATCTGCCGATTACCGAGCACCCCAACCTGCCGAAAAAATTCAACAGCTTCTATCATGAGTGGCTGAAGCACCCCAATTACGATGCCTATTGGAAAAAATGGCAGACGGCGGATAAGTATGGCGAGATCGATGTGCCGGCGCTGCATATCGGCGGCTGGTACGATATTTTCGTCGAGGGCAATATCCGCAATTTTCTCGGCTTGAGTGAGGGCGCCAAGACGGAAGAAGCGCGCGCCGGGCAGAAGCTGGTGATTGGCCCCTGGTATCACATGCCCTGGACCCAGGCGATGGGCGAGATGGATTTCGGCCGCGAGGCGCGCAATCACACCGA
>CAYSDJ010000014.1:0-71038 GCA_964429775.1 uncultured Rhizobiaceae bacterium | reverse complement strand
CGACATATTCCATGACCTCGGCGCCGCCGGCGCCAGTCGAGCCCTGCATGCCGTCGAGCTCGACGAAATCGAAGCCGTCTTTGTAGGCGATCTTGATATCGTCGCCGATGCGCCCTGCGCCGAGCTTGACGCTGACCGGCACCTTGTAGCCGGTCGCCTCGCGGAACTCCTCGACCTTGATGAGGAGATCGTCGCCGCCGAGGATATCCGGGTGGCGCGACGGCGAGCGCAGATCGATGCCTTGCGGGATGCCGCGCACCTCGGCCAGTTCCTTGGTCACCTTGTTGGCCATGAGCTGGCCGCCGAAGCCGGGTTTGGCGCCCTGGCTGATATAAATCTCGACCCCGTTGGCGCGCTTCATGTCGTGAATGTTCCACCCCAATCGGCCGCCGAGGCATTGGAAAATAAGTTGTGTCGCGGCCTCGCGCTGAGCGTCGCTCATGCCGCCTTCGCCGGTGTTCTCGGCGATGCCGGAGAGGGTCGAGGCCTTGCCGATGGCCATCTTGGTCGAGCGGGAGATGGCGCCGAAGCTCATCGGCGCGATCATCACCGGCATGGAAAGGTCGAGCGGCTTGCCGCCATGCTTGCCGCCGATCTGGGTCGCCATCTCGACCTTGGAGAGCACGTCCACGCCGGCGCCCGGCAGTTTGAGATCCTTGCGGAAGGCGATATCGGAGAAATGCGGCAGGGTGCGCGCGCCGCCATAACCGCGGATGCGATAGCGGCCGATCTGCGACTTGATATAGATGTCTTCTTGAATTTTTGGGTTCCAATAATCGGATTTACCCGAGAAGGAAAAGAACGGAATGCTGCGCACCTGCTGCTCGCTGGTGGTATAGCGCAGATTGGTGCCCGCATTGACGACCTTTTGAAAGCCGCCCTTGAAGGGGATTTCGTAGCGGTCGAGGAATTCGCGGATGCTGTCGACTTCCTCTGACGCGATATCGGTGAGCTCGGCGGCGGCGCCGAGGGAGAGCACCTTGGAGCCGACATAGATTTCGCCGGCCGCCATATCCTCGCCGACGCGCTCGCCGGAATCGCCCAGGATGATGATGCGCCCGCCATACATCATATAGCCGGCCATGAAATTGGCATTGCCGCAGCAAAGGAGCGTGCCGGCCTTCATCACCTGGCCGGCGCGCGAGCCCATATTGCCCTTGATGACAACTTCCGCGCCGCGGATCGCCAAGCCGGCAATGGCACTGGCATTGCCGCCGACGACGACGGAGCCGGTATACATATTGTCGCCTAGGCCCCAGCCGACATTGCTTTCGATCTCGAAGCGGGCGGAATCGGTCAGCCCGGCGCAGAAATAGCCGGCGGAGCCGTGCACCCGCACGGTCACGGGCTCGGTCAGTCCGACGCCGATATGATGGCGCGCGTCGGGATTGAGAATGTCGATGTCCTCGCCCTTGGCCGCAAACTCGCGAATTTGTTCGTTGGCCTGGCGGACGGGGACTTCCGCTAGGTCGATTTGGACCATGTCATGTAACTCCCGGGTGGCGGCTCTTTTGTGTCGAGGGCGTGGCCCGGAAACAGGCGGTTGAGCGAAACCTCTTCCGAGGCGATGGCGATGAGATCGTCATTTTCGTACATCACCATGGGTTTGGCCGCCAGATTGTCCTTGGCGTAGCCGATTTCGTCCTTGGTCGAGACGAGAAACGAGAAGGTGCCGTCCAAATCCTCGATCGAGGTTTTCAGCGCCTCGCGCAGCGGCACGCCATTGGCCATCTTATCGGCGAGATAGACCGCGACCAGTTCGCTGTCATTGTCGGTGCGGAACTCGAAGCCGCGCTGCTCCAGCCGGCGACGCATTTTCCAATAATTGGTGATCTGGCCGTTATGGACGATGGCGACATCGGAAAAGCCCGTCGCCCAAAAAGGATGGGCCGATTCGGGCCTGACATCCGATTCGGTCGCCAAACGGACATGGCCGAGGCCGTGGCTGCCCTTAAATTCATGCACATCGAAACGGTCATCGACATCATGTGCGCCGCCGACATCCTTGATAATATCCAAGCTTTGGCCGATCGAAATGACCTTGGCCAGGGGTGCGGCGTGCTCCATCGCATAGGCGAAGTCGCGTAAATCGCCGTCAAATGTCACCAGCGCCTGATACGTGTTGCCGACGCGCTCGTCTTCGACAATTTCGGCGTTATGATTGTCCAAAGCGCTCTTGATCAGCGTCACCGATTGATCCGCCTCGGCGCCCTCACCGACCAGGAAACGTAATTTCAACTCGCTCTCAAGCTCTTCGCCATAGAGCGCAAATCCGGTTGAATCCGGACCCCGGTGCTGACAACCGTCAAGCATATCGATGAGCGCCACGCCCGTCTCATGATCGGTACGACCATTCTTGAACATGATGCCCGCAATTCCGCACATAAGTCCCCCTGTCGGCGTTGTCGCGAGGGCGTGAGATTAGCTGTATCAGGCGCGCCGCGCAATTGCCTTTACGAAAATTAGTTTCCTCACAGGAATTACGGATTCGAGGAGAAAACCGCCATTTTTTTCAGTGTTTTTGTAAAAGCTCGCCTATTCTAGCAGCTAATGAGAAGCAGTGGAATATTGGGAGAATGACATGGCTCAGTTAGATAGCGGCAGGGTGGCCGGCAAGGTCGCCATCGTTACGGGTGCTGCCGCCGGTATTGGTCGCGCCTCGGCGTTTCGCTTGGCCGAAGAAGGAGCCAAAGTCTGTCTTAGCGATATTGACGAAACGGGAGCTGAGGACGGCGCGGCGGAAATCCGCAGCCTCGGCGGCGAGGCGCTCGCCCTTGCCCACGATGTGGCGGAAGAAGCGGACTGGCGCCGGGTGATCGATGCCACCGTGGCGCGGTTTGGCGGCCTCGATATTTTGGTCAACAATGCCGGCTTCGCCTTTGCCGCCGGTATCGAGGAGACCACCACCGAACAATGGCGCCGCATCATGGCGGTCAATGTCGACAGCGTCTTTTTCGGCTGCAAAATGGCCATTCCGGCGATGCGCGAGAGCGGCGGTGGCGGGGCGATCGTCAATATGTCGTCGATCCTCGGTCTGGTCGGCACGCCGGTTCAGGCGGCCTACAACGCGACCAAAGGCGCGGTGCGGCTTTTTACCAAGGGCGTGGCGCTCGAATGCGCCGAATCCGGTTGGGGCATACGGGTTAATTCCGTCCATCCGGCCTATATCCACACCCCCATGGTGGAGCGCTATGCCGTGACCTGGGGCTCGCTCGATGAGGGTCTCTCGGCGCTCGGCAAGCTGCATCCGCTCGGCAGGGTGGGCGAGGCCGAGGAGGTGGCGAACGCCGTCCTTTACCTCGCCTCGGATGAAGCGAAGTTCGTCACCGGTACGGAGCTGGTGATCGACGGCGGCTACACCGCCGCCTAACCGGAATTAAGGCAGATAAATAACGCCGGTGTGATAGTCGATCACGTCGCCCGCCGCATCGATGCCGAAATTCGAGGTGATGATGCCGGTCGCGTTCTCGAACAGGCCGGTGCCGCCCTCGACGCACCAGACAATGCCGCCCTGCATCTGGCCGTCATCACCGACCGGATTGAATTCGCCGGCGCCGACCGTATCGAAATTGAGCACATTGCCGTTGCCGAAGGAAATGGTGCCCCATTCGCGGAACGGTTTGCCGGCGCTGAATTCGCTACGGTCAAGATTCTGTACCTTGGAAACAAACTCGGCCTTGGGGCCGTCCAATTGCTCCGTCTGCATATCGACGCCGTCGGCCGTGATCTCGGTGGTGAAGCGCACGCAAGGGGCGAAGGATTTCGTGATCGAGATATTTTCCCCTTCCGGATCCGGTTCGCCCCGGCCTCTGAATTCCATATTGTAGAGAATGCGACGCATGGCTGGTCTCTCCTTTGCTTTTCTTGTTTCCTGCCTGATATGAACATGGACAATTCATCGGTTTCAATAGAGCTCTGAAATACATAGCGGAGGGGCGACATGGCATATGCAAATTCAAACGGTGTGAAACTCCATTGTGAGGAGGTCGGGAGCGGTCACCCGATCCTTTTCATCCACGAATTTGCCGGCGACGAGCGTAGCTGGGAACCGCAGCTGCGCTATTTCTCGCGCCGTTATCGCTGTATCCGCTACGCCGCACGCGGCTACCACCCCTCCGATGTGCCGGATGATCCGAACCATTACAGCCAGGACATCGCGGTGGCCGACGCCATCGCCGTGCTCGATCATTTCGCCATCGAAAAGGCGCATATTGTCGGCCTCAGCATGGGCGGCTTTGCGACGCTGCATATAGGCATGAAACATGCCGAACGCGCCAGTGCCCTGGTGGTCGCCGGCTGTGGTTACGGCGCGCCGAAAGGCAAGCAGGAGGCTTTTCAGGCTGAAGTCGATGTGCTCGCCGATCATTTCGAGCGCGACGGCACGGAAAAGGCGGCCGCCGTCTATGCCGGCGGGCCGTTCCGGGTGCAGCATCAGAACAAAGACCCGCTCGGCTGGGCCGAATTTCGCGCCCAGTTCATCGAGCACTCTCCGCGCGGCTCGGCCAACACCTTGCGCGGCGTGCAGGGCCGCCGGCCCTCGCTCTACGACCTTGAGGCTGAGCTCGCCGCCGTCAGCGTGCCGACACTCTTGATCAATGGCGATGAAGACGAGCCTTGTCTTGATGCGACGATATGGCTGAAACGCACCATGCCGGCGAGCGGCCTGGTGATTCTGCCGCGCACCGGCCACGCCTCAAACCTGGAAGAGCCGGATGCTTTCAACCACGCGGCGCAGGAATTTTTCTCTACCGCCGAACAGGGCCGCTGGACGGCGCGTGATCCACGCTCCATCGCAAGCACGCAGATTGTGCATGAGGAAGAAAACTAAAGAGCCGCAAGCGCCTTGGGCATCATTATGTGCCAATCGGTCTCGTGCTGATATTGGTGGCCGAGGCGGAGCAGCAGGGCTTCCGAGAAAGGCCGGCCGATCAACTGAAAAGAGGTCGGCAGGCCGTCCGGGGTAAATCCGCAAGTGACGCTTAAGGCCGGCAAGCCAAGATAGTTCACCACTTTGGTGTTGCGTGTCAGCGCCACCACCATCTTGAGATAGTCCGGACCGCTCGAATAGGCGGTCGCCTCCAGGCTCGGTGTTGGCATGGGCAGAACCGGCGTGTGCAGCACATCGACCTTCGAGAAAACGGCATCCGTGAAGGCCTGCAGGGCGGGGCCACGGAATTGTAGCGCGTTGATATAGTCGCTCGCCGGAATGAAATAGCCGGCTTCAAGGCGTTTGCCGACTTCATCGGAATAATCATCCCCGTGCGCGCGTTTCCAATTGCCGTGATTGGCTGAGCCTTCCGCCTTCATGACCAGCGGGTGAATTTCAGCCACCTGGTCGAGTACTGGCGGCATGTCGATATGGATGACGCTGGCGCCGCGCGATCTCAGGGCATCGAGGCTTTCTTCGACCAGCGACGCCACTTCGGGGTCCAAATCCTCGTCGAAATAGCCTTGCGGCACGCCGATACGGAGGCCGACGATCGAGCGCATCAGCTCGCCTTCATAATCCGGCACACGCTCGCGGCTCGAGCTCGCGTCTTTTCTGTCGCGCCCGGCGATGGCGCCGAGCAGGCGGGCGCAATCCTGGGCGGTGCGGGCGAGCGGCCCCATGACATCGAGCGAGAACGACATCGGCATGGCGCCAAAACGGCTGACGCGGCCATAGGTCGGGCTCATGCCGGTGACGCCATTGGCCGCCGCCGGGCAGCGGATCGAGCCGCCGGTATCGGAGCCGAGCGCACCGTAAACCAGGCGGCCCGCCACCGCCGTGCCGGAGCCGGAGGAAGAGCCGCACGGGATGCGCTCGAAATCCCACGTGTTTCGGCAGCGCGGCAAGTGGCCGTTATAGCCATGCGGCCCCATGGCGAATTCGACCATGGCCAGCGTGCCAACCTCGATACCGCCGGCCTGATCGAGGCGGCGCAGCACGGTCGCGGTCTCGCGGCCTTCGAATTCCTGGCGGATCACTGAGCCGCAGGTCGTCGGCCGCCCGGGGCGGTAGAACATGTCCTTATGGGCGAGCGGTACGCCGTGCAGTGGACCGACATCATCGCCGCGCTGGAGCGCCACATCGGCTTCGCGCGCACGCTCCATGGCGCGTTCGGCGTCGCACCAGATGAAAGCATTAAGATGCGGGTCGAGATGCTCGATGCGGGCGAGCGTTGCCGCCATCACTTCCGTCGCCGTCAATTCGCCGGCGCGTATGGCATCGGCGAGCTTACACAGAGTGAGTTCGGCCAGCTGTTGTGCTTCAGCCGTCATGGCTCAATCTCTCACGGCGTGAAGAACCTGCTGGAAATTCGCCGGGTCGCTATCGAAATCATGCGCGCTTCGGAGCGCCTTTGCCGCGCCCAACAGTTGGTTCAACTCGACCGGTAATTCTCCGATGCGCTCTTCCGCGATCGGAATTTCCTGCATCTCTAAGTTAATCGCGTCTATGCTCTTTACGGTGACAGTCACGATCCTTCCCCCCTTTGACCGGAATGAGAATGATAGACGAAAATGAACTCGCGCGTGAACTAACGGCAATATTAAGTGAGCTTATCGCCATTCCCTCGACCTATCCACCGGGCGATACCAGGGAAATCTGCGCCTATATCGCTAGACGCTATAAGGACGCCGGCTATCACTGCCAAACCTTGAGCCGCACCGAGGGGATCGCCAGTGTGGTGGCGCGCAGCGGCAGCGGCGCGCCGCAATTGGCGCTCAATTGCCATATCGATACGGTCGATGTTGGGGAGCGCGCGGACTGGCGCACCGATCCATTTCAGGCGACGCTCGAAGAGGGTATGATTTACGGCCTCGGTGCCAATAATTGTAAAGCCTCGACGGCGCTGCACATCTGGCTCGGTGAGGAAATCATGCGTGCCGGCGGGCCCAAGCAGGGCGAAATCGTCTTTACCTTCACCGGCGATGAAGAGCGTCTTGGTCCCGAGGGCATGGCTTATTTACGCGAGCTGGACGCGCTCAAGCCGGATATCATGCTGGTCGGCGGCCCGACCGAGAATGATTTGATTACCGAGGAGCGCGGCGTGCTGTGGGTGCGCATCAGCGCCACTGGCCGGGCCGCCCATGGCGGCGATCCGGATGCCGGCGACAACGCCATCCTGCGCATGATCCGGCTGGTCGAGCATCTCCGCGCCGAGCTCGAACCGCGCCTGGCGAAACGCCGGAGCGGCGCCAAACAATCGACCATGAATATCGGCCGCATCACCGGCGGGCATAATGTCAATGTGGTGCCGAGCAGTTGCGCACTCGAGATTGACCGCCGCTTGCTGCCGGACGAGGACGTGCAGGCGGCCTACCGTGAATTTGGCGAAATACTCGCCACCTCCGGCGAGCCGGCGGAGAGTTTTACGACCGAATTCCTGACCGGCAATAACGGCTTTTCACCGCCCGTTGACGGGCCCGGCATCACCGCCCTCAGTGCGGCGATCGAGGCGCGCCGCGGCCGACCGCCGGAAATTCTGAATGCGCTGGCGGTGAGCGAGGGGCGCTTCTTTGCCGATGATAATATTGAGATCGTCAATTTTGGCCCCGGCGACGGCGCCACCAGCCACGCCGCCAACGAACATGTGCCGCTCGATCAAATGGTCGATGGCGCGCTTATTTTGCGCGATACGGTGGCACGGCTGCTCGGGTTATGAGTGTGGCTCAGCACGCCTGGTAGAGATTGACGCCGCTTTCGTCCGCGTGGCGCGCGATTCGCCCTTCGGCGATAAGATAATTGAGATGGGCCACGGTTTCCGCCGCCGCGAAGCCGAGCTGGGATGAATCGAGCTCACGCGTGAAGACTTGTCTCGCCACATCGATGGCGTTGATAGGTGAGGCGCAGGCAGCGACAAAATCCTCAAGGCGCTCGAGATGATGCTCGATCAACCATTCGCGCCGCTCGTGCAGGCCGCGAAACGGCTCGTTATGGGACGGCAGCACGGTGATATCGCCAGGAAGGGTGGCAAATTTTTCCAGGGTTTCGAGATAATCCCTGAGCGGGTTGGCCTCGGGCTCATCGGCATAGACGCCGATATGGGGCGATATTTTCGGCAATATCAGATCGCCGGAAATAAACAGGCCGAGTGATTGCGAGAGCAAACACGCATGCTCGGGCGAATGGCCGTTACCGACCACGATTTTCCAGTTCTGGCCGCCGATATCGAGGCTTTGGCCATCGACAATGCGGCGAATGCCGCGCGGCACATCCGATACGATGCCGGGGAAAAACGGCCCGCGTTCCCTCAGTCGCGCGAGAAATTCCGCGCTGCCGCCGGCGCGGCGGTAATATTCGACCATGCCGTCGGTAAATCGGTCGCTGGTATCGATGGTCAGCACCCGGGCATAGAGCCATTCTGTGCGCGGCATCCAGAATTCGGCGCCGGTTTTCGCCACCAGCCAACCCGCCATACCGACATGGTCGGGGTGAAAATGGGTGACGATAACGCGACGGATTGGCCGCCCGCCGAGGCGCTCTTCGATCACTTGCGACCACATCTTTTTCGACAGACCGCTAGAAATTCCAGTGTCGACCAGGGTCCAGCCGGGACCATCCTCGATCAGCCATAAATTAATATGGTCGAGCGCCATCGGCAGCGGCATGCGCAGCCAATGCACGCCAGGCGCGACTTCCATCGTCGCGCCGAAATCAGGCGGATCGTCGAATAAATATTGCAATGTCACTCTGTGTGTACCGCGAATTCAATTTGACCGCGTCTTGGTACCCGCAAAGCGCGCACTGGGACAGCATTTTATTTTATTCTCCTCTGCGCCGGGGCCTCTGAACTAGGTCACATTCGGGTGATCTCACCGGACATCTATAAAAAATAACGTGCGCGGACTAGGAGGATGGTCATAATAGGCGTCAATAAGGGGAACAGTTTGTTATTTGACATCACTTTAACAGGCTTTATCAGGGAGGTTACCGGAACATGAAACTCACACGCAGATCTATCTTAAAGGGCGCGGGCGCCGGCCTCGGCACCGCTTTCGCCGCCAGCATTTTTCCGCAAGTCAGCAAGGCCGACGATGAAATCGTCATCGCCTCACTGTTTGACCAATCCGGTGGATTGGATATTTACGGCACGCCGATGACTATGACCTGCGAGCTCGCGGTCGAGGAAATCAACGCGGCCGGCGGCCTCAATGGCAAAAAGATCCGCCTGATCAAATATGATCCGCAGTCCAACATGCAGCTCTATGCGCAATATGCGCAGGAAGCGGCGCTCAAGGAAAAAGTCGATCTCGTGCACGGCGCCATCACCAGTGCCTCGCGCGAAGTGATCCGGCCGATCTTGAGCCGCTACAAAACCATGCTGTGGTACAGCGTCATCTATGAAGGCGGTGTGTGCGACATCAACAACTTCGTCAGCGGCGTCGGCGCCGTGCAGTGGGTGAAACCGACGGCTGAGTTTGGCTTCAAACACCGCGGGCCGAAAGCGTTCTATATTGGCGCCGATTACAACGCCCCGCAGATCATCGGCAAATGGCTCGAGAAATTCTCCGGCGATCTCGGCGGCACGGTGCTGCAGCGCGATCATTTCCCGCTCGACGTGACCGAGTTCGGCCCGGCCATCGCCAAGATCCAGGAGGCCAAGCCCGATTGGCTCGCAACCTGCCTCGTTGGTGCGGCGCATATGGGCTTTTACCGCCAGTGGGCGGCGGCCGGCATGTTGAACAAGATTCCGATCGTCTCCTGTACCTTCGGCGTCGGCAACGAGCATATTCAGCTCACCCCGGAAGAAGGCAATGGCATCGTCAGCGCCCAGCCCTATTTCCAGGAAATCGATCTGCCGGCGAACAAGGCGTTTGTCGAGCGCTATCATGCGCGCTTCGGCACGGATGCGCCCTACCTCAACGCGGTCGGTATCGGCGGTTATCTCGGCACCATGCTGTGGGCCGAGGGAGTCAAGAAAGCCGGCACGCACGATCGCGGCCCGGTGATGGATGCGCTCAGAAGCGGCGATATCGCTTGGGACGGCCCGGCCGGTCATATGGTCGTTGATCCTGTCACCAACCACGTCATTCAGGATATGCACGTGGCCGAGTGTCAGAATCAAAGCTGGAATATTTTTGACAGCTACAGCCAGCTCTATCCGAGCGACGTTGTCGACCGCTGCGATTTAACCAAGACGCCCGACATGAACGCGCATCTTGAGCCGATCCTGTAGCGGGGGAGGAAGATAGACCAGATCACGCGAATCTAGAGGATCCGCCGTGGATACGGTCGCACTTCTGATCATCGAAGTGTTAAACGGGATTTCCAGCCTGGCGCTCACCTGCGCCGGGCTGGCGATCATTTTCGGCATGATGCGGGTGATCAACTTCGCGCATGGCGAATTCATGATGCTGGGCGGCTACACCACGGTGGTCGCCACCAATGCCGGCGTCAATATCTGGATCTCGATGCTGATTCTCTCGCCGCTTGTCGTCGGCATCATCGGCATCCTGTCCGAGCGTTTGCTTATTCGCTTCTTCTACGGCCGTCTGGTCGATACGCTGATTGCCACCTGGGGTCTCAGCCTATTGCTGATCGGCATCGTTACCGCCATCTTCGGCAATTACATCACCGGCGTCTCGGCGCCGATGGGAAATTTTGCCGTCGGCCAGTATCAGCTCTCCATTTACCGCCTGGTTTTGATCGGAATAACCGTGCTGCTATTTGTCGGCATCTATCTTGTTTTCACGCGCACGCGCCTCGGCCTGATCGCGCGCGGCACCATGCAGAACCCGGATCAGGCGGCGGTGCTCGGCATCAGCCCGCCGCGCGTTTATATGATTACTTTCGGCATCGGCGCGGCCCTGACCGGCCTGGCCGGCGGTCTTCTCGCGCCGATCTCGCAAATCATCCCGACGGTAGGCTTCACCTATGTCGCCCAGGCTTTTATCACCGTGATTACCGGCGGCACCGGCGCCATTACCGGCACGATCGTTGCGTCGGGCATCTTCGGTACGGTGCGCCAGCTCGTCACCTATGAGACCACACCGATCATCGGCGGCGTGGTGCTGCTGATTGTGGCTGTCGTGCTGCTGCGTCTGTTGCCGCAGGGCATTACCGGAAAAATATTCAGAAGGTCGCTGTGAAGTTCGCCGTCGACCTCAAGAGCTGGAACACGCGCGGGCTGATCTTCGTCGCCGTGGTCATGTTGGCGCTGCTGTTCGCCGGGCCGCAGGTGTTCGATCTCTTCGTTCTTTTGAAGGTCATTCTCTTTATTTCGACCGCCATGCTGGCGCTGTCGATGGGCTTCATCTGGGGTTTCGGCGGCATTCTGTGTTTTGGCCAATCGGCGTTTTTCGGCATCGGCGGCTATGCTTATGCCATCGCCGTGATCAATATGGGCGAAAGCACCGTGCCGATATTGCTTTCGGTCTTCGTCCCCGCCGCGTTCGCCATGCTGCTCGGCTATTTCATGTTCTATGGCCGCCTCAGCGATATCTATCTCGCCGTGGTAACGCTCGCGGTGACGCTGATCTTCTACGCTTTCATCCGCTCGACTTCGGGCGAGGAATATCATATCGGCAGCGCGCGTCTGATGGGCTTCAACGGCATCTCCTCGATCCCCGTCTTCAACTGGCCGGGATTCCCCAACTCGCCCCTCTGGCCGGACGACATATTTTATGTCGCCATGGTGCTGCTGATCCTGGTTTATTTTGGTCTCCGCCTGTTGCTGCGCAGCCATTTTGGCCGTGTCGTTGTGGCGATCCGCGAGAATGAAACGCGGGCCGAATATCTCGGTTACGATGTGCGCTTCTACAAGATGATCGCCTTCTCGATCGGTGCCGGCATAGCCGGGCTCGCCGGTTGTCTGTTCGTGAGTTTTAACAATTTCATCAACCCGGATGTGTTTGCCCTCGGCCTCGCGGCGCAGATCATCATGTGGGTATTGATCGGCGGTGTGGGCACGCTGGTCGGGCCGATGCTCGGCAGCCTGGCGCTGCAAATGCTCTATAACTGGCTCGGAACGCAAACTTTCGCCAGCTTCCTCAACACCTATCTTGTGTTCGGCGCCATTATCCTGATCTTCGTTCTCGCCGTGCCGCAGGGCTTGCAGCCGACGGCGCGTTTGCTGGCGCTGCGCTTCCTGCCTATTGCCCGGCCGCCGGAGGAAAGGGCGAAAGAGGCCGGCGATGACTGAGGCGCGACCGATCCTCGAGACCAAGGGCCTCACCATGCGCTTTGGCGGCGTGGTCGCGGTGGACAATGTCGATTTCACCCTGGCCGAGGGCGAGCTCAGGTGCCTGATTGGCCCCAATGGCGCCGGCAAGACGACTTTCTTCCGCTGCCTCACCCATCAATACAAACCGACCGCCGGGCACGTCATCTATCGCGGCGATGACATCACCGGCTCGCACACCCATCAGATTGCACGGCGCGGTATCGGCATCAAGACCCAGGTGCCGAGCGTCTTTGACGGGCTTGATGTGCGCGAAAATATCTGGCTTTCGGCGCGCCGCAATCATTCCGACCGCGAGGCCAACCGCGTGGTCGATGAGATCCTCGAGCGTATCGGTCTCACTCATCTCTCGCATCAGCTGGTCGGCCAACTGGCGCATGGCGAACGCCAGGGGGTTGAGCTCGGCATCGTGCTCACCGGCGATCCCGAACTGATCCTCCTCGACGAGCCGACCGCCGGCATGACGCATGAGGAAGTTCACCGCACCACCGAGATGATCCGCGAGATCAACCGCACCGCCTCCCTGATCGTGGTCGAGCATGACATGCAGTTTATCAAGGCGATCGCCAACAAGGTCACCGTCTTCGACCAAGGCGCCATTCTGGTCGAGGACACGATGGAGAATGTGCTTAAAAACCAGGAAGTGCGCGACGTCTATCTCGGCAAGCGGGAGGTTGCCTGACCATGCTCGAAGTGCAGGGCCTGACAGCCGCCTATGGCCGCATCCCGATTCTGCACGGCATCGACTTGAGCGTCGCTGAGGGCGAGTTCGTCGGCATTCTCGGCCATAACGGCATGGGCAAAACGACGTTCCTCAAAACCCTGATCGGCCTGTTGCGCCCGACCGGCGGCAGCATCGAACTGAAGGGCGAAAACATCACCCGCATGCCGGCCTTCAAACGCAATCTCGGCGGCATCGGCTATGTGCCGCAGGGCCGCGATATCTTCCCCAACCTCAGCGTTGCGGACAATCTCCGTATTGCCATGGCGATGCACAAGGTCGATGAGGAGAAGGTATTGGAAGAAGTGCTCGACACCTTCCCCCGCCTGAAGCCGCTGTTGGACCGCACCGGGCGCGTGCTGTCGGGCGGCGAGCAGCAGATTCTGGCACTCGCGAGATGCCTTTGCGGCGGCCCGGATATTCTCCTCCTCGACGAACCGACCGAAGGCATCCAGCCCTCGATCGTCGAGGAGATTATCGAAATCCTGCAGGGCCTCGGGCGCAGCCGCAACCTCACCATCATCCTGGTCGAGCAGAATCTCGATTTTATCGCCTCGCTCAGCCAGCGCGTCCACATCATTCAGCGCGGCCAGTTGGTTAACGAGGTTGCACCCGAGCAATTGTCCGATCCGGAGCTGGTGCGTGAATTCGTCGGTATGGGCGGGTAGAGCAAATTCCGAGCAGGTGGAATCACCTGCGACGACGCATTTGCTTCAATTTCAAAGAGCTAGAGCGTGTCGAGCGAGCGAAAGCGAACCTGACATGCTCCAGCGGCCAGCCAAAAAATTAAGGCGCTGTTTTTAAACAATAAAAATGGTATTGTTTTGTAATACGCCATATATGGTGGGCCGCAGCGCGCCCCATGTCTATATCTTGTAGCTCATACCCTAGCATTTTAACGCGGCGGCCTGAACTTTTTGCGCGCGCGCGCAACCTCGGCTCGGGTCACACAACCCTCGACATGGTCGTTGACCAGCCCCATGGCCTGCATGAAAGCAAATACCGTGGTCGGCCCGACGAACTTCCAGCCGCGCTTTTTGAGCTCCTTGGCAAGGGCAACCGATTCGGCGGAGGTCGTCATGCTCTGTGGTTTCGCCAGCCCTTTCGCGTCAGGCTCGTAACCCCAGACAAAGGTCGCGAGCGACCCTTCCTGTGCGATCAGCTCCTCGGCCCGCGCCGCATTGTTGATCACCGCCTCGATCTTGCCGCGATGGCGGACGATGCCGGCATCCTGGAGCAGGCGGCTGACATCGCGCTCGGTGAAGCGCGCCATTTTGGCAAAATCGAAATTTTCGAAAGCGGCGCGGAAATTCTCCCGCTTGGCGAGGATGGTGCGCCAGCTCAGGCCCGATTGAAAACTCTCAAGGCACAGTTTCTCGAACAGCCGCCGGTCATCGCCGACCGGAAACCCCCATTCGCTATCGTGATAGGCAAAAAACTCTGGCGCGGCAGCGCACCAGCCGCAGCGTGGCCGGCCATCGGGACCAGGGACGGTCGTGCTCATGCGCCGTCCCCGGAGAGAAATGCCAACCGCTCATCCATTCTTGCCGGTGCAATCTCAAGAATTTCCGCTTCGACAACCTTCTCCGCGACGAACGGATCGCCGTTCATTCGGCTCTCCAGATCGGCGCGTGAAATATTATGCGCCATGATCGCGCCGCCCAAATCCGGCTTTAGGCTGCCGGCCAGTAAAAACACGCCGTCGTCAAAGCCGTGTTGCAGCCATTCCTTATGGCCGCCCATAAGATGGCTGGCCATGTCTCTGTTATTGGAAAACCGAGGCGTTACGATAAACATCTAAGTCTCACTCCCCTTATCCGGCGTGGCTTCGCCGACACATGAATTCAGCCAGTCGCACATCCGTTTGACTTCCTGCTTGATAAATTTCTCATCGTCAAAAGCATTCGCCAGTGTGGCGGCGCCCTGGCGCCGGGCAAGAAGCTGCATCGCCAATTGATCCGCATCGGCCTTGCGCCCAAGCAAGGTGAATTGCCGGCGCAGCCAGCCGCGATAGAGCGTGAACTGCGCATTCACTTGCGTCTGCGCGGCATGCCCCAGCTTCGCCAGCTCATCGCTCAACGTACCGAGCGGGCAGCCATAGCGTTTTATCTCGGCCCGGTTGTCGGTCAGGATGTGGATGAAGTTCCGGATGCGCGCTACCGGGTCGCTCTCGCCTCTCTCCCAGCGCGCCAATCTCTCACGCGCCTCCTCAAGCCGCCGCTCGACCACCGCCGACAGCATCTCGTCCTTGGATTTGAAATGGTAATAGAAATTGCCGCGCGAAATCCGCACAGTGCCTGCGATATCGGCGAACGAGGTGTGTTCGTAGCCAAGCTCATAGAACAAGCGGTCGGCCGCTTCGACAATGCCCTCGCGTGTTGATTTGCTGCTCATATTTTAAATTAGGACATTTGTCCTAATTTGTCAAGGGCCTGCCAGAGTACGGATTCATACTTCAGAATTTCTCCGGCATAGAAATAAGTTGTAATTCCACCTCCAATTGCCCGTAATTGTAAATTGCGGATCGAATCCAATTGGATTGGCGAATTATGATCGATAAACGAACGATAGAGGATGTTGCTGAAACGCTCCGAGGCGTCAAAGGCAGAGATGCAGGTTGTTGCCTACTCATTGGTGCCGGCTGTTCGGTAAAGGCGGGAATCCCGACGGCGCAGGGCTTCGTGGATCGCATTGAGGAAAAACACCCACGAGCTTATGGCCGAGCGAAGAAGAAGCAATATCCGCAATGCATGGCCCAACTTACCTGGGACGAGCGTCGAACTCTCGTCGCTGAATATGTTGACTCAGCTAAGATTAACTGGGCGCATGTCGGTATCGCTTGCCTTATCAAGGCAGGTTATGTTGATCGCGTACTGACCACAAATTTCGACCCTCTGGTCATCCGGGCGTGCAGCCTGCTGAACGAGTTTCCAGCCGTGTATGATTTCGCATCCTCTCAGACCTACAAACCCAATAAGATCGTAGAAAAAGCTGTCGTTCACCTGCACGGACAGCGCTCCGGATTTGTACAATTAAGCACCAAGCCCGAATGTGATGCACACGCAAAGCGTATGAAGCCGGTGTTTGATGATTCAGGGAGTGGCAGGTCTTGGATTGTGGTCGGCTATAGCGGGGAAAGCGATCCTGTATTCGATCAGCTTGCAAGCGTGGAGCGGTTTGACGGTGGACTTTACTGGGTTGGTTATGAAGACAATGATCCAGCGCTGCACATTAGAAAGAAATTGCTCAACACCGAAAAAGACGCGTTCCTTGTAACGGGTCACGATTCTGATTCGTTTTTTGTGCGGCTCGCACAGGAGCTAGATGTTTTTCCACCCAGCCTCGTCGCGCTTCCGTTTACTCATCTTGCAGACATTCTCGACACATTGGCTCCATTTTCTTTGCCGGATCAAAAATCAGACCTGGATGTGACAGCCAATGCC
Organism: uncultured Rhizobiaceae bacterium; assembly: GCA_964429775.1. Classification (GTDB taxonomy): domain Bacteria; phylum Pseudomonadota; class Alphaproteobacteria; order UBA828; family UBA828; genus PTKB01. The sequence continues at coordinate 54,710 of CAYSDJ010000014.1, read as the reverse complement.
CGGGGATGGATTGAAAAAGCTACAAAGCAGTTCGAGAAGAGCGGAATCGCTTCAGAAGAAACCCAAGGATTCGAAGATAAACCAGCGGCAATAGACGATTTAGAGAGTGAACTTACCGAGCTTATGATGTCGGGAGATTATCAAGCCGTCTTGGAGCGTGCCAAAACAGCAAAAGAGGAGATTTTGACAGATTCTAATGTGTCGGAATTAGTTTCTTGGGCGAATATCATGCTCGGAAACCTGGATAGTGAAGCCGCGAATTTCGCCGATGCTTACGAGAAATACGCGGCGGCGCTTGATATCAAGCCGGACACGCACGAAGCGCTCTACAATTGGGGCATCGCGCTCTCGAACCAGGCCGAAACCAAAAGCGGAGAGGATGCCGATATCTTGTTCACTGAGGCTTATAAAAAGTACGAAGCTGCACTCAATATAAAGCCAGACAAGCACGAGGCGTTCAGCAATTGGGGCGCGGCGCTCTCGCATCAGGCCGAAACTAAGAGCGGAGAGGAGGCCGAAAACCTGTTTGCTGAGGCCTACGTAAAATACGGAGCAGCGCTAGATATCAAGCCGGACAATCACGAAGCACTCAACAATTGGGGCACCGCGCTGGCGGCTCAGGCCCGAATCGAGAGCGGAGAGACGGCGACGCGCCTGTTCGCCGAGGCCGGTGAAAAATACAAGGCGGCGCTTGACATCAAACCCACCATGCACGAGGTGCTCAGCAATTGGGGGGTTGCGCTGGAGACTCAGGCCCGAATCGAGAGCGGAGAGACGGCGACGCGCCTGTTCGCCGAGGCCGGCGAGAAATTCAAGGCGGCACTCGACATCAAGCCGGACATGCACACAGCGCTCAGCAATTGGGGCTTAGCGCTGGCGTCTCAGGGCAGAATCGAGAGTGGAGAGGCGGCGACACGTCTCTTCGCCGAGGCTGATGAGAAATTCAAGGCGGCGCTTGACATCAAGCCGGGCAATCATGAAGCGCTCAGCGGTTGGGGCGCCGCGCTGGGGGCTCAAGTTAAAATCGAGGACGGAGAGGCAGCGACGCGCCTGATCGCCGAGGCCGTCGAGAAATTCAAGGCGGTGCTTGACATCAAGCCGGACAATCATGAAGCGTACAGCAATTGGGGCGTCGCGCTAGTAGCTCAGGCCAAAATTGAGAGCGGAGACGCGGCGGAGCGCCTGTTTGCCGAGGCTTACGAGAAATTCGCGGCGGCGCTTGATATCAAACCGGACAATCATGAAGCGTTCAGAAATTGGGGCGTCGCGCTGGCGACTCAGGCCAAAAGTGAGAGTGGAGAGGCGGCGGCGCGCCTATACACCGAAGCCGATGAGAAATACACTGCGGCGCTTGAAGTCAAGCCGGATAAGCATGAGGCGTTAAACAATTGGGGCACTGCGCTCATGGATCGGGCCAAAGGCGAGAGCGGCGAGGCGAAGGCGCGCATGTACGCCGAAGCGGGTGATAAATTCGCGGCTGTGCAGAAACTAATACCTGGTAAATCCAGTTATAATTTGGCTTGCTTGAATGCACTACAAGGCGACGAGAAAGCTTGCCAAACCTTTCTGAGGGATAGTCGCGATAAGGGATTTCTTCCTGAACTCGAGCATATCGCTGGAGACTCCGACCTTGATTCAGTACGCCATACCGACTGGTTCAAAGAATTTGTGAGCGACTAGATTCTGCGCAATCATGGGCGAGCGCACTATACCATCACGCGGACACCGACATGCTCGACGCACAACAGCTCAGCAGCTTCAATGACCAGGGCTTCCTGCTCTTCCCCTCGCTTTTCTCCGAAGCGGAAGTTGCGGTGCTGCGCGAAGGCGCGGCAAATGCGATGGCACGCTCCGGGCCGGAGGTGGTTTGTGAGCCGGATTCGGAGGCGGTGCGGCTGGTTTATGGGGCGCATCGCTTTGAGGAGGCGTGTCAGCGCTTGGGGCGGCATCCGAAATTGATAGCCGCCGCCGAGCAATTATTGCGCGCGGATGGCGTTTATATTCATCAGTCCCGGCTTAACCCCAAGGTGGCGTTTGAAGGCAGCAATTGGGATTGGCATCAGGATTTCGCCACCTGGCATGACCGCGACGGGCTGAAGGAGCCGCGCGCGCTGATGGTGGCCGTCTTTATCGAGGATGTGACGGCGGCCAATGCGCCGCTCCTGATCGTGCCGGGTTCGCATAAAAACGGGCTGGTACATGATGCAAACGACAACCGCGAGGCGGGCGGCTATACGCTTTTCACCATCCCGCCGAAGACTCTGGCTGAGCTCGCCAAGGAACGCGGCATCGTGGCGCAGACCGGGCCGGCGGGCTCGGTGCTGATCTGCCACAGCAATATCGTGCATGGCTCGTCCAACAACATCACACCGTGGCCGCGCACGATCTTTTATCTGAATGTTGCGGCCTGCGACAATCCGCCGACCATCTTCAAGCGCGCCGAACATCATTGCTCGCGCGACTGGTCGCCGATCGAGCCGCTGGGTGCGGATTGCCTGCTCGAAATAGCCGGGTGAAGTCGCCACCTATTTTCTCGACTCGCGATCAAGATTGGCCGTAGGCTTACGGGATAGCGGGCGCCACGGGGGGAGCCCGCCAACAGGGAGGGCAAGAATATGCGGTTCATGGTAACGGCAAGTTGGCCCGTTGAGGCGGGTAACGCGGCAGCGCGGGCCGGTACGCTCGGCGATACCGTTGAGGCCATTCTCGAGGAAACCAAGCCAGAGGCGGTCTATTTCACCGCCGATCATGGCAAGCGCACGACATTCATGATCCTCGATGTGGCGGATGCATCGGAAATTTCCGCCATTGCCGAGCCTTGGTTTCTGGCCTTCAATGCCAGTATCGATTTTCAGCCGGTCATGCTGCCCGACGACCTCGCCAAGGCGGGCCCGGCGATCGAGAGCGCGGTCAAGAAATACGGGTAAGGGGAGTGCATCGGCGCCATGGCGGAGATCGTTTGCGCCGATAGCGTTACGGCCCTGGACGATTCCTGCCGCGGCAATGTGCTGGTCGGTGGCTCGCATGGCGGTATCTATGCCGGCTATCTCGCCGCCAAGGCCGGCGTGCGGGCGGTGATATTGCACAATGCCGGCGTCGGCAAGGATCAGGCCGGGCTTGGCTCGCTCGCCTATCTGGACGGGATCGGCATGCCGGCGGCGGTGTTGGATCACATGAGCGCATGCATCGCCGATGGCCGGGATCAAATGACGCGCGGCATCATCAGCCATGTCAACGAGGCCGCCGAGGCGCTTGGTTGCCGGGTCGGCGAGAGTTGCCGAGATTGCGCCGGGCGCATGACAGAGGCCGGGCAATGGCAAGGCAGCGCACCGGATTTCGGCGAATCGCGCTTTCTGTTGCGTGAGCGCAACGGCGAGCCGCAAGTGTGGGGCGTCGATTCCACTTCGCTTCTGCGGCCGGAAGACAAGGGCGCGGTGATGATTACGGCCTCGCATGGCGGGCGCTTCGGCAGCGCCGAAAACAAACCCATCGCCGGCCCGCCGCTGGCGGTAATCTTTAATGATGCCGGCGTTGGTGCCGACAATTGCGGCGTGGCCCGCCTGCCCGCTTTGGCCGTGGAGGGCGTCATCGCCGCCGCCGTCGGCGCGGATACGGCGCGCATCGGCGATGCCCGCTCGGCCTGGCAAAGCGGCATCATCAGCCACGTCAACGCCCTTGCCGAGGCCGCCGGTATCGCACCGGGCGACAATCTCGAAACCTTTGCCGACAAGGCAATTGCCCGAGACCGGAACGCTTGATAGGAATGTTTGTGGTCGAGTTGCGGGTACCCCCGCTCGGCGTTTGAAGGGAGAACCAAATATGAAACTCGATGGAAAAGTGGCGCTGATCACCGGCGGAACCTCCGGCATCGGCGAATCCTGCGCCGAACTGTTTGCCAGCGAGGGCGCGACCGTGGCGGTGGTCGGCAGCTCGGATATCGCCAAGGCGGAAGCCGTTGTGGCGCGCATCGAAGCGGCGGGCGGCTCAGCCAAGCCCTATGTCGGTGACCTCAGCAAGGTGAGCGAGATTTCCAAACTGGTAGCGGCGGTCAAAGCGGATATGGGCCGCATCGACATTCTCGTCAATTCGGCCGGGGTGTTCTACCCAACGCCTGCCGGTGAGACCAGCGAAGCGGATTACGACCGCATGATGGATATCAATGTGAAGGGCACTTTCTTTTGCGCCCATGATGTGGCGTCGATCATGAAGGCCCAAGGCGGCGGCTCAATCATCAATATCTCGTCCGTTTGCGGTGAAATGGCGATCGGCGGTTATTCTGCATATTGTGCGGCCAAGGCTGCGGTTAATCTGATGACCAAAACGCTCGCTCAGGAGTTGGCACCACACGGCATTCAGGTGAATGCGATCCTGCCCGGCAACACGGCGACGCCGATGAACGAAAACATCCGCACCGAAGCGGAATTCAAGCCGATGCTTGACGCCATGGCGGCGGCAACACCGAGCGGGCGAACCTATTCGGAAGCCATCGACATGGCGCGCGCGGCGCTCTTTTTAGCGAGCGGCGATGGCCGCGCCATGCATGGCGCGCTTCTGATGATGGATGAGGGCTTTTCGCTCGGCATGTAGGGCTGGGCGGGAAGAGAGCAAATGCTGAGTTGGCGTATCACCTATATGGAGAGGACGGTGCCGCCCGGTGAAGCGCCGGTAGCGCCGGAGCGCAATACCAAGCTCGATTTGGAGCCGAATGTAAGCCTCGAGCTTTACCGCGACTTGCACCGCAAGGTGGGCGAGGAATGGCTGTGGTGGGAGCGTCTGGTGCTGGACGACGGGGCGCTCGGCAAATTGATATTCGATGCCGGCACCGAGATTCGTATCCTCAGCGTCGGTGGCGAAACGGCTGGTTTTGCCGAGCTGGACCGGCGCGATGCAAGCGCGCCGGCAATCAAATATTTCGGTTTGCTGCCGGATTTCATCGGCCGCCGCCTCGGCGGCTTTATGATGGAATCGCTGCTGTATCAGGCATGGCAGCCGCCGGTCAGCCGGGTCACGCTCGACACCTGTGATCTCGACCATCCCGCCGCCATTGATTTCTATCGCCGCCACCTGTTCACGGAAACGCGCACAGAAATTGAGACGGCCGAGGATCCGCGCGAGACGGGTGTTCTGCCGCGTTCGGCCGGGCCGCACATCCCCTTTAATCGGCAATACTAAGCACACTGGCTTGCCAGTGCCGTGACACGGTTTAGGTAGAGGAATCATGTATCTCGACCGCAGGCTATGGATATTTACGGCTGGTGTGCGCGGGCGCATTGCCGCCGGTATTATTCTCGGCCTGCTGGCGGCGGCGGCAGGGGTGGCGCGCCTGGCGCTGTTGGGCTGGTTGCTGGGCAAGATTTTTTCCGGCGCCGATATGGCCGATTTGGTCCTGCCATTTGTCCTCACCGCTGGCGTGATGCTGCTGCGCGGCGTGCTGGAATATGGCCGCACCATGGCGGCGCACCGCACCGCCGCAGCCGTGCAGGTGAAACTGCGCCAGCGTCTCTACGATCATGTGATCGCGCTGGGGCCGGCTTATTTCGGCCGCGAACGCACCGGCGCGACGCTCTTGACCCTGATCGATGGCGTCGAGCAGCTTGAGACCTATTTCGGACAATATCTGCCGCAGCTTTGCGTCGCCGCGCTGGCGCCGCTCGGCATATTCGCCTTTGTTGCCTTTCTCGACCTGCCGCTCGCCGGCGCGCTGTTTGGCTTCGCCATTTTTACCCTGATCGCGCCGACCGCCTTTCACCGCTGGGACCGCCGCGCCGCGCAATCGCGGCAGGATTCCTACGCCAGCTATGGCGCCGAATTTCTCGATTCGGTGCAGGGCCTCGGCACGCTGAAGGCCTTCGGCCAAAGCACGGCGCGGGCGCGCGAGCTTACCGTCAAGGCGCATGATCTATTCCGCCGCACCATGTGGGTGCTGGCGACAAATTCGCTGTCTCGCGGCATCACCGATGGCGGCATTGCCCTGGGTGCGGCGCTGGCGCTTGGCATCGGTGCGTGGCGCGTGGTCGAGGGCGATATCAGCATCGGCGTGTTGCTGATCGTGCTGATGATGGGGGTCGAGATTTTTCGCCCGATGCGCGAACTGCGGGTGCTCCTGCATCAGGGCATGCTCGGGCAATCGGCGGCCGAAGGGCTGTTTGCTCTTTTGGATGCGAAGCCGCTGGTACATGAGGCCGAGGGGGAATCCAGCAAGGCTGAATTGCTGCCTTCGCTCCGTTTCGAGAATGTGAATTTCTCCTATCCCGGCGGGCGCCAGCCGGCACACCGGAATCTGAATTTCGAGATCAAGGCCGGCGAGCGCGTCGGCGTGGTCGGCCCGAGCGGCTGCGGCAAATCCTCGATCGTGCGCCTGTTGCTCAGGCTCTATGACCCTGATCAAGGGCGTGTGCTGTTGGGCGGCAACGATCTGCGTGAGCTCAGCTTTGCGCAAATCCGCGACCATTTCGCCGTCGTGCATCAGGATACTTACCTGTTCCACGGCACGGCGGAAGAAAATATCCGTTTCGGCAAACCTGAGGCGAGCCGCGAAGAGCTTGAGGCTGCGGCGCGCGCCGCCAATGCGCATGAATTTATCGCCGGCCTGCCGCAGGGCTATGACACGGTGATCGGCGAGCGCGGCGTGCGCCTCTCGGGCGGCCAGCGCCAGCGCATCGCCATCGCCCGGGCGCTGCTGAGAGACGCGCCGTTTTTGGTGCTCGATGAAGCCCTCTCCGCCGTCGATTCAGAGAATGAAGCGGTTATTCAGCAGGCGCTCGACCGGCTAATGCAGGGCCGCACGGTGCTGATCCTGGCGCATCGCCTGTCGAGCGTGATCGATGCGGACCGTATCCTGGTGCTTGAGGAAGGCGCCATGGTGGAGAGCGGGCGGCATGGCGAATTGATGGCCGAGAAGGGTGTCTATCACCGCCTGATGGCGGCTCAGGCAGCTGAAAGTTCGGCTGATACAGAGGCGCCGGCGGCGGAGCGCGAGCGCCCGGTGGTGCCGCTTGAGGACCGCCAGGCAGCGGAGTTGCAGCCGGCGGATGAGATTCTCCGTGCCGGGCATATGAGCTGGGGGCGGGCCACGGCTCTGTTGCTGCGCCAGGTGTGGCCGTTGCGCGGCCGGGTTGGGCTGGCCTTTATCCTCGGCGTGGCGCGGGTTGTCGCCCTGATCGGCGTCGGCGTGTTGAGTGCTTTTGCCGTTGCGGCGGTGCGCAACGGCGAGCCGTTCGATTCGCTGCTCGTTGCGCTCTACGTGCTCGCACCTTTTGCCGGCATCCTGCATTGGCTCGAATCCTGGGTCGCGCATGACATGGCCTTCCGCCTGCTCACCGAAATGCGCATTGCGCTGTTTGCCAAGCTCGATGCGTTGGCGCCGGCCTATCTTTTGCGCAGAAGAAGCGGCGATCTCGTCGCCATGGCGACGCAGGATATCGAGAATGTCGAATATTTTTTCGCCCACACGGTGGCGCCGGCCTTTGTCGCATTGTTGGTGCCGGCGGCGGTCCTGGTTGCCGTGCTCGTGTATGGTTGGCCGATGGCCGCGGCGCTCGCGCCGTTCCTGGCGCTGATTGCGCTCTCGCCCTTCTTGATGCGAAAGCGGGTCGATGCTTTGGCGTCGCGCGCGCGCGAGGCGCAGGGCGAGCTTAACGCCCATTCGGTCGATACCCTGCAGGGCCTGGCTGAAATTCTCGCCTTTCGCCAGGAGGCACGGCGCGGCAAGCAGTTCATCGATCTGGTGCGCCGTCACCACGCGCTGCGCCTGCCCTTCTTCCGCGATCTCACAATTCAGACAGCGCTGGTCGAAACGGCGACCGGCCTCGGTGGTCTTGCGGTGGTGATCACCGGCGCGGCGCTGGTTTCCGCCGGCGACCTCGAGCGCACCATGCTGCCGCTCCTGACCCTCTTGGCCATGGCGGCCTTCCTGCCAATCTCGGAGATCGCCAATATCGGCCGCCAGCTTGCCGATACGTTGGGCGGCACGCGCCGGCTCCATGCCGTACATAGCGAGCCGGTCGCGGTGCAAGACGGGCCGGGCGTGGCGGAAGAAGCACCGGCCGGCGGCGGCGCGGCGCTCAAGCTCGAGAATGTCCGCTTCTGCTATCCCGGCATCAAGGTACCGGCGCTTGATGCCATCAATGTCTCGGTAGCGGCGGGCCAGACGCTCGCTCTCGTTGGCCCGTCGGGCGCCGGCAAGACGACGCTCGCCCATCTCCTGATGCGCTTTTGGGATCCGGACGAAGGGGTGGTGCGCTTTGACGGCCATGATCTCAAGCACTGGCGGCTCGATGATTTGCGCCAGCACATCGCCCTGGTGGCGCAAGATACTTATCTCTTCAACGATACTATCCGGGCCAATATTCTGATTGCCCGGCCCGAGGCGAGCGATGCGGATGTGGCGGCGGCGGTGCGCCGCGCCGCACTCGATGATTTTACCGCCGCTCTACCCGACGGCCTCGAGACCCGCGTCGGCGAGCGCGGCGCGCGGCTTTCCGGCGGCCAGCGCCAGCGCATCGCTATCGCCCGCGCCTTTCTCAAGGATGCGCCGGTGCTAATTCTCGACGAAGCGACATCGCATCTCGATGCGCTCAATGAGCAGGCTGTACGCCACGCGCTTGATGAGCTGATGGCGGCGCGCACCACCATCGTCATCGCGCATAGACTCTCCACCGTGCGCGATGCCGATCTTATCGTCGTCATGGATGAGGGCCGCGTGGCGGAGAGTGGCGACCATGCGGCGCTGATTGCCAAGGGCGGTCTCTACGCCGGGTTGGTTGCGCGTCAACTCGCCGGCGCTGTGCAGGCGGCGGACTAACTCTATCGCGCCTCGGGCGCTATCGCGCCAACACGGGCGATAAGGGCGCGCTGGTCTTTCGGCTTGATTGGATTGTGCGTTCTTTCCGTCGTCGCCGGCTGGTCGCTGAGGCTCACGCCGGCCCGCCATTCTTGCTCTGGGCGCACCGGGCGCGCCTCGAAGCCGCCGCCGCAATTGGGGCAGACATTCTCCAACACCGTCTCGACGCAGCTGCGGCAGAAGGTGCATTCATAGGAGCAAATCCGGGCATCCGCCGATGCGGGCGGCAGATCAGTAGCGCAATTCTCGCAGATTGGCCGGAGTTCAAGCATGCTCAATTTCCCTCTTCAGGCGCGCCCAGGATCCAGGCCCAGTTGCGGATTTGCACATCGCTGAAGAGATCGGCTTGGCGGTACGGATCGCCGGCCGCAAAGGCTTGCGCCGCGCCGAGGGAGGGCGCCTCGACGATCAACAGTGTGCCGTTCATGGTCTCGCCGTCCGCTGCCAGGGTCGGGCCGCCGTGAATGACGCTGACATCCGGATGGGCTGCGGCGTCGCGCAGGAAGGCGCGGTGTGCGTCGCGCGCCTCGAGCCGGACGTTGAGATGATCGGGGCGGTCGGTGGCGAAAATAACGAATTGCATGGGGTTCTCCAGATCGTGCTTAGCGCGGCTTGTCCGCCGCCTGTTGGTACGCTAAGAGTGCGTTATGGGAGATGCACAAGCAAGGGAAGCAGCAGCGCTAATCTGGGAAAATTGGCGTAATCGGAGCCGCATCGAAGGCTTGCCGGAAACTTGCCGCCCGCAAACGCCGGGGGAGGGTTATCGGGCCCAGGCCGCGCTCACCGAATTGAGCGGTTGGCAGCCGGTGGGCTGGAAAATCGCCGCCACCAGCATCGCCGGGCAAAAGCATATCGGCGTCGATGGGCCGCTCGCCGGGCGCTTGCTCGACGGCAAGCTGCATGATGATGGTGCCGAATTGCCGGCGGCGCATCTACATATGGCGGTGGTCGAGGCGGAGTTTGTCTTCCGCCTGGCAAGCGACCTGCCGGCGCGCGGGCGCGACTACACGCCAGAGGATGTCGTCGCGGCGACGGCGGCGCTTCATCTCGGGCTGGAAATACCGGATTCGCGCTTCGAGGATTTCACCATCGTCGGCGCGTCGCAGTTGATCGCCGACAATGCCTGCACCGAGTTTTTCGTCCTCGGGCCGGCGGTGCCGGAGAGCTGGCGCGATATGGACCTTGCCGCCCACACCGCGTCGCTCACCATCAATGGCGCGGTGGTTGCGCAAGGCATCGGCGCCAATGTGCTCGGCGACCCGCGCATCGCGCTGGCCTGGCTCGCCAATGACCGCATCGTGCACGGCGCGCCGCTCAAAGCCGGCGAGATCATCACCACCGGCACCTGCATCGTGCCGGCGGCGATTGCGCCCGGCGATGACGTGCAGGCGGATTTCGGCGCGCTTGGCCGCGTCTCCGTGCAATTTTCGGAGTAGGGGCGATGGCGGCGGAAGTGAATCGGCAAATCATTCTCGCGGCGCGGCCCGACGGCAATCCCAAGGAGACGGATTTCACTTTGCGTGAGGTGGCTGTGCCGGAGCCGGGCGCCGGCCAAATTCTGGTGCGCACCATCTGGCTCTCGCTCGATCCCTATATGCGCCTCAGGATTGGCGACAACGAACAATATTATTCCGCCGTGCCGCTCGGCGATGTGGTGGTCGGTGGCGCGATTAGCCGGATTATTGCCAGTCGGCATTCTGGATTTGCCGAGGGGGACTATGTCGAGGCCTATAGCGGCTGGCAGGATTACGCCGTTCTCGCCGGCAATGAGGCGCGAAAAGTCGACCCGGCGCTCGGGCCGCTGTCGACGGCGCTTGGCGTGCTCGGCATGCCGGGCCTGACCGCCTATCTTGGCTTGATCGATGTCGGCAAGCCGGAGCCCGGCGATACGGTAGTGGTCTCGGCCGCTTCGGGTGCGGTCGGCGCGGTCGTTGGCCAGGTAGCGAAGATCGCCGGTTGCCGCGCCGTCGGTATCGCCGGCTCGGAAACGAAGAACGCCTATCTCACCGAAGAGCTCGGCTTCGACGCCGCGATCAACTATAAAACCGAAGATATCGGCGCGGGCCTGGACCGTGCCTGCCCGGACGGCATCAATGTCTATTTCGAGAATGTCGGCGGAGCTGTCAGCGAAGCGGTTTATCCGCGCCTGGCGGCACGGGCGCGCGTGGTCGTCTGCGGCGGCGTTTCGCAATATAATCTTAAAACACCGCAAACCACGCTCAGTAATTTGCAGAATATCCTCTTCACCGAGGCGCGCATCGGCGGCTTCAATATTTTCTCCTATGAAGCGCGCTATGACGATGGCCGCCGGCGGCTAGCGCGCTGGCTGGCCGAGGGGCGGCTCAAATATAAGGAAGATGTGGTCGAAGGCCTGGAGAACGCGCCAAGCGCGTTCCTGCGTTTTTTCGACGGCGAAACTTTTGGCAAATTATTGGTAAGGGTAGCGGAATGAACGACACGAATCAGGCGCGCTTTATCGGCTCGATCCCGGAAACCTATGACCGTGTTTTGGGCCGGTTTCTGTTTGATTTTTACGCCCGCGACCTGGCCGCACGGCTGCAAGCGCCGGCCGGTGGGCGGGTTTTGGAAATCGCCTGCGGCACCGGTATCTCGACCGAATTTGCCCGCGAGGTGCTCGATCCCAGCATCTCGATCACCGCCACCGACCTCAACCCGCCCATGCTCGAACATGCCGAAGCCAATCGCGGCCATCTCGCCGGGGTAACGTTCAGCCAAGCCGACGCCCAGGCGCTGCCGTTCGAAGACGGCGAATTCGATGCGCTGTTCTGCCAGTTCGGCGTCATGTTTCTGCCCGACAAGCCGCTCGGCTTCTCCGAATTTTTCCGCGTGCTCAAGCCAGGCGGCACGTTTGCGTTCAACGTATGGGATTCGCTCGAGCGTAACCCGATCATCGGTTTGGCATTTGAGGTCATCTGCGGCTTTTTCGATTCCGATCCACCGCAATTTCTGTCCGTCCCCTTCGGTTGGAACGACCATGAGGTCATTCGCGCCCATGTCGAGGGAGCGGGTTTTGGCGACATCGCCATCGAGGCGGTCGCGCACGAAGGCAGCCATCCAACAGCCGCCGACCTTGCTTACGGCGCGGTGAACGGCAACCCGACAATGTTGGAAATCGAGGAACGCGGTACGGCATCCGCGGATGAGGTCGTCGCCACCCTGGCTGAAAAAATGCGCGTAACCTACGGCGACAATCCCGTACGCTCGCCCTTGCAGGCGATCGTCGCTACTGCAACACGGCCTGAATAATTAATGCGGCTCGACCGTCCAGGTGTGGCCGCTTTTCAAGAGGCTGTTGAGATCCTGTGACGGCGACTTTTGCTTGGCTTCCTCGATTTGCCGTGCGACGCCGCTCTCGTAGCTCTCATTCGGGTCGCAATAGAGCACGCCGATGGCGACCGGGAATTCCGGTGCTGCCATGCGCGCCAGCCAGCCGGCCAGGGTGCGGTTGGTCTGGTCGTGCACCTGCACGTCATCAATGGTGACGCCGTTCTCGCCGACGGTGACCACTTCGAGGGCGAGAATATCGTGGTTGACGCGAATGCCCTTATTGTTCTCGGCACCGAAAATAAGCGGCTGGCCGTGTTCAACATGGAGCTGGGTGTCGGGCGCGGTTTTCTTGACCGCGAAATCATCGAACGCGCCGTCATTATAGACGATACAGTTCTGGAAAATTTCGACGAACGACGCGCCCTTGTGGTCATGTGCGCGCTTCAGCACTTGTGGCATATGCTTTTGATCGGTATCGACCGAGCGGGCGACGAAACGCGCACCGGCGCCGAGCGCGAATGAGGTGGCTGAGACCGGGTGATCGACCGAGCCCATGGGAGTCGAGGGCGACAATGTACCTTCACGCGATGTCGGCGAATATTGCCCCTTGGTCAGGCCGTAAATCTCGTTGTTAAAGAGCAAAATATTGAGATCGATGTTGCGCCGGAGCGCATGCAGGGTGTGATTGCCGCCGATCGACAGCATATCGCCGTCGCCGCCGACCACCCAGACGTCGAGATCGGGATTGGCGAGTTTTACGCCGGTGGCGAAGGCCGGTGCGCGGCCGTGAATGGTGTGGAAGCCATAGGTCGCCATATAATAGGGAAAGCGCGCGGCGCAGCCGATGCCGGAGACAAACACGACATTTTCGGTCGGCGTGCCGATTTCGGCGAGAGCCTTGCGCACCGATTTGACGATGGCGTAGTCACCGCAACCGGGGCACCAGCGCACCTCTTGGTCGGAGGTGAAATCTTTCGGCGTGAGATCCGCCGCCGCGATAATATCGTTCATCCTATTTCTCCAGGGCGGCGCGAATGCCGTCTTCAACTTCAACAATGCGGAACGGTTTGCCGGTCACTTTGCAAAGGCTCTCAACCGGCAGCAAATAGCGGTCACGCAGGATGGTCGAGAGTTGGCCCATATTCATTTCCGGCACCAGCACCTTGTCGAAGCGGGACAGAAGGTCGCCAAGGTTTTTTGGCAGTGGGTTGATGTAGCGCAGATGGATGTGACTGACCGCCTTGCCTTCATCCCGGAGGTGGCCAACGGCGCGGCTGATCGGCCCATAGGTCGAGCCCCAGCCGACCACGGCGATCTGCCCGCTATCGCCACCGGCATCGATTTCCTGAGGGGGTATGTCGTCGGCGATACCGGCGATCTTGTTGAAGCGGGTATCGGTCATTAGCTGGTGGTTTTCCGGGTCGTTCGAGACATTGCCGCTGACCGCAGCACGCTCCAGCCCGCCAATGCGATGTTCGAGACCCGGCGTGCCGGGCTTGACCCAGGGCCGGGCCAGGGTCGCCGGATCGCGCATATAGGGTTGGAAGCCCTCGGCATCTGTGCGGAACTCGACCTTGAAAGGCTTGAGCTGATCGGCGTCCGGCACCAGCCAGGGCTCGGCGGCGTTGGCGATATAGGTATCGCTCAGCAACATCACCGGTGTCATATACTTGGTCGCAAGACGCACCGCTTCGATGGCGGCATCGAATGAATCGGCTGAGGAATGGGCGGCGATAACCACGAGCGGCGCATCGGCATTGCGGCCATAGGCAGCAAGATAAAGATCAGACTGTTCGGTTTTGGTCGGCATGCCTGTCGACGGCCCGGCGCGCTGGGTATTGACCACAACCAGCGGCAATTCGGAGGCGACGGCGAGGCCGATCGCTTCGGTCTTGAGCGCAATGCCGGGGCCCGAACTTGAGGTCACGCCGAGCGCGCCGCCGTAAGAGGCGCCGATGGCGGCGCAGACGGCGGCAATCTCATCCTCGGCCTGGAAGGTCGTCACATCATAGGCCTTGAGGCGTGAGAGGACATGCAACAGGCCCGAGGCCGGGGTGATCGGATAGGAGCACATGGCGATTTTGAGGCCGGCCAGCTGAGCCCCGGCGACAAGGCCCCACGAGGTTGCCTCGGTGCCGGTCACGGTACGGTAGACGCCGGGGGCAAAATCCGCCGGCTTGATGATAAAGCCGCGCACATCGTCGGGCATTTCCGCCGTCTCGCCGAAGGCGTGGCCGGCCTTAAGCGCGGCGATATTGGCTTTCGCCACTTCCGGCAGTTTCTTGGCGAACTTGCCTTCGAGATAGTCGATGGTCGGCCCGAGGTCGCGGTCATACATCCAGCTGATCAGGCCGAGCGTCCACATATTTTTGCAGCGCAGGCCATCGCGTTTGTTGACCTCCGTCTCGCTCACCGCTTCCAATGTCAGGCGCGAAATATCGATCGGGAATACGCGGTATTTTTCCAGGCTGCCGTCTTCGAGCGGGTTGTCTTCGTATCCGGCCTTCAGGATATTCTTGTCGCTGAACGAGCCTGAATCGACGATCACCAGGCCGCCCGGTTTGATTTCCTCGATATTGACGATCAGCGCCGCCGGGTTGAGCGCGACCAGCGCATCGGGCGCATCGCCCGCCGTCATGATGACGCCTGAGCCGAAATTTATCTGAAATGCCGAGACGCCGTAGGGCGTGCCCACGGGGGCGCGGATTTCGGCCGGAAAATCGGGAAAGGTTTCGAGGTCCTGGCCGGCGATGGCCGTCGTTTCGGCGAAGCGGCCACCGGTCAATTGAATGCCGTCGCCCGAATCGCCGGCGAAGCGCACCACAACTGAATCGACTTCTTCGCGGTGATTTTCCGCCATCTTCAAGGCCGTATTTCCATCCGAGCTCACGAAACTCTCCATAGATAGAATAAAATAGTTGCCGGGGAGTTTTCATCATCCCCCCCAATCAGTCAGTACATATGCCTAATCTTGGGATTCGTCCACAGTCTAAAGGGTCAAAATCGAGTGATTTCAGAGTGAACCAGACTGATTAATAAATAATGCGGCTTGGATCAGCCGAGGACCGCCAGCATCTCGGCAATTGTGACAAATTTCTTGCGCGGTGCGCCGTCGCGCGCATTGGCGATCTCGGCCGCTTCGATTTTCTGCCATGCGGAAAAATCGACGGCGCGGACGCCGCGTTCGCGCAACATCGCCTCAAACCCGGAACGCCCGCTTTTGCCGCCGCCCGATCCATGGTCGGCGAGTATCTGCTCGGCCGCCAATTTGCCGTCCGGCTTGTTGCTGCCGATCACGCCGCTAGGGCCGCGCTTGATCCACCCCACCGCATAGAGGCCGTCCGCCACCCGGCCGTCATCATTGCTGACGATGCCGGCGCGTTCGTCGAACGGCGTATCGGCGACCGGCCTTGAAGTATAGCCGATGGCGGCGACGACCAGACCGCAGGGAATTTCGAAATATTCGCCAAGGCCGACGGCGCGCCCGTCGCGCACTTCCGTGCGCTCGAAACGCACCGCCTCGACCCTATCGCCACCGAGAATCTCGACCGGCTGGGCGTAATAGACGAAATGCACCCGTTTCGGTTTTTCATCCGCCGCGCGGCCGATAAATTCGCGCACCGTGGCGAGATTTTTCTCCCTCAAGCGGCGGTCGCGGTCGGACATTTCGCCTTCGACCGAATCGGGCAATTGCGCCGCATCGATCTGCGGCACGCAATTTTCGAGATGTCCCATCTCGCGCAACTCGACATTAGTGTATTTGGCCTCGTTGGGGCCGCGCCGGCCAACCATATAGACATCGCTCAAGGGCGAGGCCTGAATGGGGTCGGCGGCATAGTCGGGCAAATCGGTTGCCGCCATTTCCGCCGGTGTTTTGACCAGCACGCGGGCGACATCAATCGCCACATTGCCGTTGCCGAGCACGACCACGCCAGAGACGTTTAAATCCGGGTCGAGATTGCGCTGATCCGGATGGCCGTTATACCAATTGACGAAGGTGGCGGAGCCGAACACGCCCTTCTTGTCCTCGCCCGGAATGCCGACCGCGCGGTCACTGCCGGCACCGACGGCGAGTACCACCGCGTCATACATCTCACGCAATTCATTGAGGCCGATATCCTTGCCGATCTCGACATTGCCGTAAAAATTGACGTCTTCATGCGCCGCCGTCTTGGCGAAAGCGCGCATGACGTTTTTCGTCTTTTCGTGATCCGGCGCCACGCCGAAGCGAATCAGGCCATAGGGACAGGGCAGACGCTCGATAATATCGACGCGGCAATCGCTGTCCGATTTCACCAGGGCGTCAGCGGTGTAAAAGGCGGCCGGGCCAGAACCTATAATCGCGACACTCAAACTCATATGGGAAATTGCTTCTTGAAGATTCGCAGGTAAGGGAGTTTCAAGGCGTCGAAATATGACAGTGTATAGGCGTTTGTTAAAACTATTTTTGCGCCAACAGGTTGGTCATTTGGTTTTTTCGCTGCGCGCGGATGCACCGGGCGCTAAAGCGCCGCCGATTGCCCCCAGGATGCGCTGAACACAGTCTCCGAAAGCGGGCGGCGGACACGTGGGGCCAACTCCTTTTCCTTCAAATCATCGGCCAGACTATCGGCCTCGCCGAGGTAGCCGATGGCGGCGCCGCAAACCGGCTCGAAGCCCGCCGGCAGGCCGTAGGTTTGGCGGATTTCATCTAACAATATGCCGGCCAATTGATGGACATAAAGGCCAAGCGCCGTGGCCTGGACGGTGAGGCCGGCAATCGCCTGGCCGCAGTCATGGAAGGCGTGACGGTTTTCGGCGTCATTCTCAAAGTGGGTTTCGGCCACGGCAAAAAGCAGAATCGGCGCTGCCATGGCCCAGCGGCGGTTATTTTCCTTGAGACAGGCCAAGGCGGATTCGAATTCCGCTTCGCTTTGCTCGCGCACGGCAATAATGAAGCGCCACGGCTGGGTATTGTAGGAGGATGGTGCCCAGCGCGCCGCTTCCAACAGGGAGCGCACCGATTCCGGCGGCACGGGGCGGCTGGAGAAGGCGCGCGGGCTCCAGCGCGCGCGCAATTGATCCAAAATCGGGAAATTATTATTGGCTGGCTTGTCCATGTTGCTGAGCTTCCTCTTGCGGCATGGCGTTATTGACTGAGTTATCTGCCCTACCTTATCGCACCAACCTTGCGCCGAGGCCATGATTTGGTCAGGTTGGGGGCATCATCCAATTCTAAGGCAGATAAATATGTTGCTCGAAGCCAAGCGCTCCATTCTGGTTGTCATCGATTTACAGCAAAAGCTCAATCCGGCCATCGACAAGGGCGCCGAGGTTGTTGCGCGGGCCGAAATCCTGATCGAAGGGGCGCGCCAAATGGGTGTGCCGGTGATCGTCTCCGAGCAATATCCCAAGGGATTGGGGCCGACAATCGAGTCTCTGGCCGAGAAATTACCTAATGAATCAAAGGTAATTAGTAAGCTAACGTTTAGTGCGCTGCGCAGCTCTGATTTTGCCAAGGAATTGGCTGCATGGCGCGCCGAAGGGCGCGATCAGATGGTGGTTTGCGGCACCGAGACGCATATTTGCGTGATGCAGACGGTGGCCGATTTATTGGCCGAGGATGCGCCAGTGTTTCTCGTCAATGACGCGGTCGGCTCGCGCGCCGAACATAATCGTCAGGCCGGCATCGCGCGCATGGCCCGGCTCGGCGCCCAATGCGTCACCAGCGAGATGGTATTGTTCGAATGGCTTGAAGCCGCGGGCAGCGATGAATTCAAGAAAATTAGTAAGCTAATAATTTAAAGTAATAGTAAAATCAGTGATTTACACGGTTTTGCGCGGCCGGAGATAAACAAACCAATAGACCGCGCCAACCAATACGCCGCCGCCGATGATATTGCCGATTGTCACCGGCACCAGGTTGAGAATCATGCCGGAGACAGTGAGCGCATCGTAATTTGCAGGCTGAGCGGCGATATCGGCCCAGAATCCGTCGCCGGCGCCGGCCTTGATCATCAGGCCAAGCGGCAGGAAGTACATATTGGCAATCGAATGCTCAAAGCCGCCGGCGACAAAGGCCGCGACCGGCGGCACGACCGCCGCCACCTTGCCGGCCACCGTGCGCGCCGAGAAGCTCAGCCACACCGCGAGACAGACCAATACATTACATAAAGTGCCGAGCGCCAGCGCTTCGCCGAAGCCAAGCCCGGCCTTTGCCTCAGCCGCCGCCAGAGCCGCCGCGCCAACCTGACCGCCGCCAAAGCTATATTGTCCGGCGGCAAATATCAGCCCTGCCGTCGCCACCGCGCCGACGAGATTGCCGATCAGCACGATCAGCCAGTTGCGCAGGAGAGCCAGCGTCGTCACGCGTCGCGCCGCCCAGGCCATGACGATCAAGGCGTTGCCGGTAAAGAGCTCGGCGCCGCCGATCACCACCAGAATGAGGCCAAGGGAAAAGGTCAGACCGCCCAGCAGACGGGCGACGCCAAAGGGTAGGAAATCCGCCGCCCCGGCAACGGTGACGGTGGCGAACATGGCGCCAAAAGCGATGAAGGCACCGGCCAGGACGGCGAGGGTGAAAAGCCGGATGGCGTCAAGCCCGGCCTTGGCCTCGCCGACGCGCTCCGCTTTCAGCGCCATTTCCTGCGGCATCAAATTATCGATGCCCTGTTGATTGTCCGGATCAGAGTGTTTTTCTTGTGTCTCAGGGCTCAATCTCTTCGCTCCCCCATCTTTCAGGTCTCTTTCGCCGGCTCAGTATATCCCGGCGGGCAAAAATTTGGCCGTGATTTCCGCCGCTTCGCGCCGCGCGGGCTGTGAGGGGCCGGTTGCATTCGAACCGTCACGCCGCTACGGTTCGTATTCTGCTACATGAGCGATGTAATGCGCAGCCCAAATGCGGCCGCTCATGGCTGGGAAACAGTTTTTGAAAAGACCAACGAACAAACGAACAGAGGAGATAGGTTCATGATCGGTCGAAGAGCGGTATTGGCCCTGGGCGCCGCGGTACTGATGGCGGCATCATTTTCAGGTGCGCCAGCCAAGGCGGGACAGGATATCCTAATCGGCGGTGGCTCGGTCACCGGCGTCTATTATCAGGTCGCGCTCAATGTGTGTAATTTGCTCAACAAACACAGCGCCGACAAATATAATTGCGTCGGACGTCCGGCGCTGGGTTCGGTGTTTAACATCCGCGCCGTCAAACGCACCCTGCTCGATTTTGGCGTCGCCCAGTCGGATCGCAATTTCGAGGCCTTCCGTGGCCGCGGCGATTGGCAAGGCAAGCCGATGGAGGATCTGAGGAGCGTCTTCAGCATGCATCCGGAAACGGTGCTGCTCGTGACCCGCGCCGACACCGGCATCAACAGTGTCTCGGACCTCAAGGGCCATGCCGTCAATATCGGCAATCCCGGTTCGGGCCAGCGCGGCAATGCCGAAGATGTGCTGCGCCTCTATGGCATCGACAAGGACAATGATATCAAGGCGCAGGGCCTGCAACAGCAGGAAGCCAGCCGTGCCCTGATCGACAAGAAGATCGACGCCTTCTTCTATACGGTCGGCAACCCGTCGGCGGCAATCGAAGAGCCGGCCAATTCAACCCAGATCAAGATCATTCCGATCAATGATGCGGCGATCTATGGCTTTGTCGACGAGCGGCCCTATTACGTCATGACGACGATCCCGGCCGGCACTTATAAGGGCGTCGATGAGGATGTCGAAACCTATGCCGTGACGGCAACCGTGGTGACCAGCGCCAGTGCTTCGGAAGAGATGGTCTATGACGCCGTCAAGACGGTGTTCGATAATCTCGACGAGCTCAAGGCAACGCATGCAGCGTTCCGCGTGCTGACGCCGAAATCCATGCTCAAGGGTCTCACCGCTCCGTTCCATGACGGCGCGATGAAATATTACAAAGAGCAGGGCTGGAAATAAGCAGACGATAATTGCCTGAAAGACTGGCAATGTGAGAGGGGGCGGCGTTGAGCCGCCCCCTTATTTTCTTTCCATCACGGACGAATGAAACATGGCGGAGTCCGGGAAAAAGGGCGCGGTAGCGCCCGAAGCGCAGACGGAAGCGGAAAACGGCGAGGCCTTGGCGCAGGAGATTGTTGCCCAGGTTGAAAGCGGGCCGCGCAATCCGGAGTTTTGGCTGTCGCGCCTCACCGTCATGCTTCTCTGCATCGCCTGGTCGGGCTATCAGCTCTATATCGCCTATCAGCCGATCGACGCGACCATCGCGCGCGCCTGGCATCTTGCCTTTGCCATCCTGCTGGTCTTTCTTGCCTATCCCGCCTTCAACGAAACGCGCCCGCCCATTTGGGTAAAGCTCACGCGCCGTATTTTCCGCCGCCGCCGCAAGCGCTCTCTCAGGAGCTACATACCGGTGTTTGATGTGGTGCTGGGTGTTATCGCCTGTGCGGCCGCACTCTATATCTGGTGGGATTACGAAGGCATCGTCATGCGCCAGGGCCTGCCGAGCCAGGCCGATGTCTGGATCGGCGTGGTGATGATCATTTTGCTGCTCGAAGCAGCGCGCCGGGCGCTTGGCGCGGCGCTGCCGATTCTCGGCATTATTTTTCTCGCTTATAGTTTTGTCGGGCCTTACCTGCCGGAATTTTTGCGCCACCGCGGCATCCCGCTCGACTATGTCATCAATGATCAATATCTCTCGACAACCGGCATCTTCGGCGTGCCGCTCGCTGTCTCGACCGATTTCGTTTTCCTGTTCGTGCTCTTTGGCGCGCTCTTGGACCGCGCCGGGGCGGGCAAATATTTTATCGATGTCGCCTTTGCCGGGCTCGGCTGGATGCGCGGCGGTCCGGCCAAGGCGGCGGTGGTCGCCTCCGGATTAACGGGACTGGTGTCGGGCTCGTCGATTGCCAATACGGTGACCACCGGCACCTTCACCATTCCGCTGATGAAAAAGGTCGGCCTGCCGGCGCACAAGGCTGCCGCCGTCGAGGTCGCCGCCTCGACCAATGGCCAGCTCATGCCGCCGATCATGGGCGCCGCCGCCTTCATCATGGCCGAGATTATCGGCATTCCTTATCTGGATGTGGTGCGCGCGGCGCTGATCCCGGCGCTGATCTCTTATATCGCGCTGTTCTATGTTGTCCATCTCGAGGCGCGCAAGCTCGATATCAAGATCATCCCGCGCTCGGAGCTGCCGCGTTTGATGAAGACCTTCCTGGGCGGCCTGCATTACATCGTGCCGATCATCGTGCTGGTGGTTTATCTCGTCGTGCTGCGCCGCTCTGCCATCACATCGGCGCTCCTCGCCATTGAGGCGCTGGCGGTAATCATCGTCGTGCAGCGCCCGATCATTGCCTGGCTCGCCTGGCAGCGCGCCGGCCTGACGCCCAAGCATGGCGAGACGCTTGGCCTCGCGCTCAGAACCGCCTTCGCCGATGGCATCAAGGATATTTTCCTCGGCATGGTCGGTGGCGCGCGCAACATGATTGCGGTCGGCGTGGCGACGGCGAGTGCGGGCATCATTGTTGGTGTGGTGATCAGCACCGGGCTGGTCGGGCGCTTCGTCACCCTGATCGACACCGTCTCGGGCGGCAATATCTATCTCATGCTGATCCTGACCGCGATCACCAGCATGATCCTCGGCATGGGCCTGCCGACGACGGCCAACTATATTGTCATGGCAACCTTAACCGCACCCGTAATCGTCACGCTTGGCGGTGATGCCGGCCTGATGATCCCGATCATCGCGGCGCATCTGTTTGTGTTTTATTTCGGCATATTGGCGGACGATACGCCGCCGGTTGGCCTCGCGGCATACGCTGCGGCGGCGATCGGGCGCACCGATCCGATCCGCACCGGTGTGCAGGGTTTCACCTATGATCTCCGCACCGCGATCCTGCCCTTCATCTTCCTGTTCAATACCGAACTGCTGATGATCGACGGCCTCGCGGCGGACGGCACGGTTGTCTGGATCGATAATCCGCTGCGCCTGATCTGGATTTTTGCCGTCTCGCTCTTGGCGATGTTTGCCTTCGCTGCCGCGATCCAAGGCTTTTTCGCCGAGCGTTGCGGTATCGTCGAGCGGCTTCTGCTGCTGGCGTTCTGCGTACTGCTGTTCCGCCCCTCGGTCGCCGCCGAGCCGCTCGATATTCCGCGCGAACTGATGCAGGGAATTGCCATCGTCGCCTGCGCCCTGTTGTACACCGTGCAGCGCTTACGCGCCGGCAGTTGGCACCTGCCCGGGCGCGGCCGTTCGGAACAAAAATGAGACAGCTTTATTTGCACAAATTTGGAATGCGATATGTATAAATCAGTTTTGCTACCGCTCGATTTGAACGAGACATCATCGTGGGAAAAAGCCCTGCCGGCGGCGCGTGACATCTGCCACGGCTCGGGCGGCACTCTCCATGTCATGACCGTATTGCCGGATTACGGCATGACCATTGTCGGCCAGTATTTCCCCGAAGGGGCGGAAGGCGATGCCTTGAGCGCGGCAATGGCGGAGCTCAAGAAAATCACCACCGAGCATGTCGGCCCGGGGGTGGCGCTTGAGCACATCATCGCCCAGGGCACGGTGCATGAGCAGATTCTGGAGGCGGCGGAGCGCATCGATGCCGATCTGATCGCCATGGCGGCGTGCCGTCCCGGCTTCGCTGATTTCCTGCTCGGCGATACCGCCTACAAGGTGGTGCGGCGCTTCCAGCACTCGGTGATGATCGTCCGCGCCTGATCTGTTTCAGAAGCGTCCGTAGCGGTCCTCGAGGCGGACGATATCATCTTCGCCGAGATAATCGCCGCTTTGTACCTCGACCACATGCAGCGGTTCGCTGCCCGGATTTTCCAGCCGGTGGTGCACGCCGGTGGCGATGAAGGTCGATTGATTGGCGTTAAGCTCGAGCGTCTCCGCATCGCGCGTGACGCGAGCGCGGCCCGCCACCACCACCCAATGCTCGGCCCGCTTGTTATGATATTGCAGGGAGATGCCGGCACCCGGATTGACCGTGAGCAGCTTGACCTGAAAGCCCGGCCCGTGGCGGAGACCTTCGAACGCGCCCCATGGCCGCACCACGCGGGTGTGCGATGCGGCCTCGCCGCGCCCCTCTGCACTGAGTTGTGCCACCACATCCTTAACCGCTTCGGCCTTGTCCTTGGGCGCGATCAGGATGGCATCCTTGGTTGCCACTACGGCGATATCCTCAAGGCCAAGTGCGGCGATTAGCGGACCGTCGCTACGGATATAGGATGATTTGCAATCGAGCGCGATGACGTCGCCTTCGATCACATTATTGCCGTCGCCGCGCGCCGCCACTTGCCACAGTGCGCGCCACGAGCCGACATCGCTCCAGCCGACATCGATCGGCATCACCGCCGCCTCGGCGCAATCCTCCATCACCGCATAATCGATCGAATCGCCGGTCATGGCGGCGAACGGGGCTTCTTCGAGGCGGAGGAAATCCTGTTCGGCGTTCGCCCGGCCGAGCGCGGCGCGGCAGGCGCTTACCATGTCCGGCTGCAACCGCTCCAATTCGCTGAGATATTGCGCGGCGGAAAAGAGAAACATGCCGCTGTTCCAGAGATAAACTCCCGCCGCCAAATATTCCTGCGCCCGCGCCGCGTCGGGCTTTTCGACGAAACGCGCGACTTTGTGGCAAGGCCCGCCGACGATGGCATCGCCTGCAAGAATATAACCATAGCCGGTTTCCGGTGCGTCCGGCGTGATGCCGAAGGTGACGAGCGAGCCGTTCGCCGCAAGCGCCGCCGCCTGGTGAATGGCTGTGGCGAGGCCAGCGGGATCCATGATGACGTGATCGGCCGGCAAGATCAGCATCAGCGCGTCGTTGTCTTGCGCCGTTAGCATCAGCGCCGCGATTGCCGCCGCCGGCGCGGTGTTGCGCCCAACCGGTTCGAGCACGATGCGCGCCGGTTCGATATCGATTTGGCGCATCTGTTCGGCCAGGATAAAGCGGTGCGCTTCATTGCAAAGAAAAAGCGGCGCGCTGAAGCCGGGACCGGAGAACCGCTTGGCTGTATCCTGCACCATGGTGTTGTCGCCAACGAGGCGCAGCAGCTGCTTGGGATAATCGGCGCGCGACAGAGGCCAGAGGCGCGTGCCGGAGCCGCCGCACAGAATCACCGGGTGAATGTTTGGCGCCATCACATGCCGCTCACTTCGGATTGGATGCTGTCCCAGACGCCGAGGGAAAAGCCGGGCGCAACATTGAGGCCGAAGGCCGATTTCAGCACATACAAGGCGCCGAAGACGAAACTCACCAGCAACAGCAAGACCAGCATCAGAAAGAGAAAGTTGCCGACCGTGGCGAGCGGGTGGGAATGGCGCTCGGCGCGGTTACGGCTGCGCGGCCGTTTGTCGATGCCGGCGAGAAAGACGAAATAATAGGTCCTCGCCAAAACCGGCAAGGTAAAGCGCAGGTCGATGGCGTGGCGGCCCCAGGTCTTGACGCCGTAGGCGCGGATGATAACGCGGAGCTGCTCATCGCTGAAGCTCTCGGCGATATTGGCCGGCATGGATTCGGCGAATTTTCGGACAAAATGATGATCCGTCTTGGACGGTGCGGCCGGGGGCTTCGTATCTAGGCGAGGTTCGCTCAAGCTCAGGCTTCCGCTTTTTCTATTGGCAGGCCGGGCAGATCATGCGTGCGCCGGATCACCAGGCCGGCCAGCCGTTCGCCGTTGCGCAGCGCCATATGCAGGGGCGAATCATAGAGGCGCAATTCAAGTCTCAGTTTAAGGCCGTCCGGCAGGCGCGGCAACGCCAACGAGCGCATGTTGGCGGCGATGGTTTGCACCAGGCGGCGGCCCGGAGCGCCGAGGCTGCGCCCGGCGAACAGCCCCTCGGCGCCGGCAATGCCGATCTCGCTCAACAGGTCGCGGTAAAAGATGGTGCGCCGGACGCTCTGGCCGCGCCGCGCCATGGCCTCGACCAAAGACCAGTCCGGCTGCTGCTGTGCGAGCAAAAAGGCCGCATCGAACAGTGCCTTCAGACCGCGCGGTTCGTAAAAATCCCGGAATGCATGGAGCGCCAGAATAAGAAAGCTGTGCTCGGCACTGGGCACGCAGAGCGTGCCGCTCTCGGTATCGACGCGCCGGGAGGCCGCGAACAGCTCTGCCGGCGGCACGCCGCGGCTGGCCGGGTAGTCGATGATCAGGCGGTGAAAATCGACATAGAAATCACCGCTCTCGCGCGGCGTCACCGGCGCGAAACTGGCTTTTGTCAGCGCCCCCCACGTGCGGTCCGATGCGGGGTCGACCACGCTGACATAATCCCTGGCTTTCAAATGGGCACAAAGCGCAGGCAGATCGTTTTCCCATACCAGGATATCGGCGTCGGGCAGGAGGCGAAGATAGGGTGCGTCATAATAGCTATAGGCGGTGGCGAGTCCCTTGACGGCGAGGCAGGGAATTTTTTTGTTTTCGAGCGCCGCCACCAGCTTGAGCATGCCGCGCCGCGCGTGACGCGACGCAACGGCGCTGATTTGCGCGCGGCGCAAAAGATCATTGCGTGTGGTGCCGCTGGGGAACGCCGCATCCGGGCCGAGCGCATCGAGGCAGGCGAGAGCGAGCGGCGCGCCGATCAGTTGCGTGGCAATTGCGGTGCGCTCCGGCGTCGAAAATATTTCACCGATGAATGTTTGCAGAAAAGCGGCAGGCAGACCGGCCAGCGCATCGCGCGCGTCTTCATCAGACACGATTCGCCCTACCCCCGATGCAGCCACCAAGATTTCTCGTTGACCGAAAAGAACGGCTTATAGTGGTGGATTTTCTTGCTCGGCAGAATCTGTTTGATTTGATTGTCGAGAATATAGGGCTTGTTCTTGATATAGACCGCAAGAATACCGTGCGCGACGCCTAGATTTTCGTCCTGCACGACGACGATGCGCATCTTATCGAGCGGAAAACCAATCGCGCGCAGCGACATATATTTGGCGATGGCGTAATCCTCGCAATCGCCATTTTGCGATTTAAACTGGCTCGGCGTCGCCCAATAATCATCGACGCCCCAATTGCGGATGTCGGTGATGTATTTCACGCCATTGAGGTAATTGTTGATCGCTTTGATCTTCTTGACGGTCTTCTTGCCCTCGAGGGAATTGAGAAAGGCCTGCCATTCCGCCAGGTGGCAGGAGTTGAAGGTTTCGCTGGTGCAATCGCCTTCGCCAAGCGCGCCATCCTTGAAATAGCGCTTCAACATGCCGGTCCATTTGGGGAAGGGCTTGAGGTTTTTGTTGCGAATTTCCTTGGTGCCAAAGAGTTTGCCTGACTTGCTGGCGGCCTCGACATCGCTCATCGCGCCAGAAACGGCAACCACCACCGTCGCCGCGATCAACACCGCCAAAAGGCGACCGGCCAAGACTTTGAAACCCGGAATGTTCACAAGCATCCTCAGAACCACCGTCACATAAGCCGACATTATAGCGCGATGCGTGCCTAAATTACAGATGGCGAAGTCAATTGTTGGCGAGCAATATTACCTTCAGTAATCTATAGTTCTTAACCATAATGCGTGCAAAGCGCAGATATTAGCCTGTCGAGGGTAGGTCATGTCAGAAATCGATCTGTTTGAAAGCAAAACCGAGAGCCGCCGGCTAGCGGCAAATGTGCGTCTCCTGGCCGGCGTTGTGGTGCTCGGGATCGCCATCGCGGTCGGCGTGTTCTTCGTCTTTCGTTTTGCCGATGCACAGTATGAGCGCGATTTGCGCGACTGGCAGGTGCGCCTTGGCATCGTTGCGGAAAGCCGCCTGGAAGCGGTCAATGAATGGCTGTAATCACAATATGCCGGGCTGCAGGGCCTGGCCGATAATACCGCGCTTAAGCTCTACATGACCGAGCTTAGCCTCGCCGAAGGTGATATTGAGGAGGTGACGGACGAGCCGGCGCAGCGCACTTACCTGCGTAATCTCCTGGTCGCCACCGCCGACCGCACGGGGTTTGTCGGCCCGGTGCTCGGCCCCGATGTGAATGCCAATGTGGAACGCGTCGGCCTTGCCGGCTTGGCTTTGGCGGACGCGAACGGGCAAATCCTCGTCGCCACGCCAGAAATGCCGCCGGGCGATGAAAAGCTGCGCGCGCTCCTGCGCGAGACGCCGCAGGGCGAGCGCGGTATGCGCGATATTTATTCCGGTGCTGCCGGCAATCCCAGCATCGCCTTCATCGCGCCGATCTTCATGCTGCAACGCGAGGGCGATCCGGCGGCGCAAATCGGCCATGTGATTGGCATCAAGCTGGTCGAGGAAGAGCTTTATGGCCGTCTTATCCAGCCGGGCACGACAGAGGAAAGCGCCGAGGCGCTGCTCGTGCGCAAGACCGCGTCGACAGTCGAATATCTCTCGCCGCAGGCCGATGGCACGCTGCCGCTGAAACGCAGCCTGGCGCTCGATACCACTGACCTTGCCTCGGCTTACGCGATCGAAAAGCCGGGCGGTTTCGGCCTGATGCAGGATTACCGCGGCGACCGCGAGGTGCTGATGACCTCGCGCGCCGTTTCGCTGGCGCCATGGACGCTGCTCTACAAGGTCGACCGCGACGAAGCCATGGCGGAATCGGATTCCCGGCGCGACGGCATCATCATCACCTTCATTCTGGTGATTGCCGTGGTCGGCACGGCACTCCTGGCCGTCTGGTACATGGCCTCCTCGGCACGCGCCACCGATATGGTGGCCAACCTGAAAGATCTCGCGGAGCGTTTCGAGCGGCAGAAGAATTTCCTCCGTTTGGTGACCGACAGCCAGCCCAACGAGATCGCCATTATCGATGAAAGCTCGACCTACCGCTTTGGCAACAAGAAGGTGGCGGACCGCGCCGGCATCCAAATCGAAGAAGTACGGGGCAAGGCCCTGGCGGCGATGGTCGGCCCGGTGCGGGCCAAGGTAGTTGAGAAGCTTAACCGCGAAGCCATGGCGGAGGGAGAAACGATCACCGATGTCCACCGCGAGGTGGACCCCGAGGACATGGAAAATTTCCATGTCATCCAGTCGGAGCATATCCCGTTGAGCGAAACGCTCGGTATGCCAAACGGCGTTCTTCTGGTCTCGGAGGATATTACCGAGGCGGTGATGGAGCGCGAAAAGCGCGAGCGGACCATGCGCGAGCTGGTCAACACGCTGGTTACCGTGGTCGATCGGCGCGATCCCTATTCGGCCCATCATTCGACCCGTACGGCGGAGGTGGCGCGCGCCATCGCGGTCGATATGGAGCTTGAGGGCAATATGGTTGAGACGGCAGAAATCGCCGCCTCGCTGATGAATTTGGGTAAGATTCTGGTGCCGCAGGAATTGCTCACCGCCGACCGCAAATTGACCACCGAAGAACGCATGCTGATCCGCAATTCCACCCTCACCAGCGCCGATCTGCTCGAGGGTATCGATTTTGGCGGGCCGGTGGCGCAAACCCTCGGCCAGATGCTGGAATTCGTCGATGGCTCGGGCGTGCCCAATGGCCTTGCCGGTGATGATATTCTCAAGACCGCGCAAATCTGCGCCGTCGCCAATACATTTGTCGGCCTGATCAGCCCGCGCTCCTACCGCGAAGGCATGGATTTCATCAAGGCGGTCGATATTTTACAGGGCGATGTCGATCACCAATTCTCGCGCGGTGTGGTCGCGGCCCTGGTTAGCCACCTGGAGAACAAGGGCGGCAAGGCCGATTGGGAGCATTTCCGTGTGCTTGACGAGGCGGCGGAGACGGATAGCGACGCCTAGTTCCGGCTTGCACGGGCGCGCCGGCGCGCTAGATTCTGGCTGATGTTTGGATTGTTCACAAAGCGCCGCAAACGCGGCCGGGAAGACGCTGCCGCGCCGCGCGTGGCCGAGGATATGCGCGTCTACGCCATCGGCGATGTGCATGGCCGGCTCGATCTCTTAAAAAAGCTAAGCGGCAAAATATCGGAAGACCGCGCGGCCAACCCGGCGGCACGCTACAAGCTGATCTTTCTCGGCGATTATGTCGATCGGGGAAATCAGAGCCGCGAACTGCTCGACCTTTTGAGCCAAGGGCCGATCGAGGGCTTCGAGACGATTTATCTCTCCGGCAATCATGAGGAATTTCTGCTGCGCTTCCTCACCGACACGACGGATGCCTCATCCTGGCTCTATTATGGCGGCGCCAACACCCTGATCAGCTACGGCATCCCGGCTTCGCCGCTGCAAAACGATCCCGAGCGCCTGATCGCCATTCAGCAGAAATTCCGCGATGTCTTGCCGGAAAGCCATTTGGCCTTTTTACGTAGTCTCGAAATCAGTCACGTTGAAGGCGATTATTTTTTCACCCATGCCGGCGTCCGTCCCGGCGTCGCACTCGACGAGCAAGCGCCCGATGATCTGCTCTGGATTCGCGACGAGTTTCTTGCATCTAAGGCTGATCACGGCCGTGTCATTGTGCACGGCCATTCGGTGCGTATGCGGCCCGAGCTTCTCGCCAACCGCATCGGTATCGATACCGGTGCCTATGATACCGGCGTTCTAACCTGCCTGGTGCTTCAGGGAGAGGGCCAATGGTTGCTGCAAACATGAAAATTACCGCCCTGCCGTGACGGCGCCAACCGACACCCCGCTGGTTTGTATCCTCAGCGGCGGCGATGAGCCGCGCTTGGCCGCCGCTATTCAATCGGCGCGGCGCCATGGCCTCGCGGTGCTGGTTGGCGCTTGCGCCATTAAGCCGGATGGCGTCACGGCGGTCGATATCGATTGGCGGAATGATTTTGCCGCAGCGCGCAATCAGCTTGGTGATATCGCACGCGAACAATATGTCGATCATCCCTATCTGCTGTGGCTCGACAGCGACGAGGAATTGGTCTCCTGGCCGGCGCATGATTGGCGCGCGGAAACGGCGCCCTGGTTTTCGCTGCAAATCGAGGACACGGCGGCGCTTACGCCGCGCCCGATCACGCGTCTGCAACGCAATGACGGGTCGTTGCGCTGGCGCCATGCCATTCACGAAATGCTCTATTCCGTCACGCCGCCCGAGGCGCCACCCGCCGAACCTCTGAATGGTGCGCTGCTGCGCCATCATGGCTACGCCGACGATCAGATGATTGCCGCCAAGCTCAGGCGCAACCAGGCCATCGTCGCGGCGGAGCGCCGCCACGGACTCGACTATCTCTATCTCTGGGTTGAAGAGGCGCGCTTCGCCGAGGCTTTCGGCAAGGGCGCCACCATGGCCTGGACCAAGGTATTCAACCATCCGGAAGCGGCGCCGCGTTCTCCCGGCGCCATTGATCTTCGGGTCGAGGCGGCAGAATCTCTTTGCGCTTTCGGCAACACGGCGCCAGCGCTGCAATTGCTGGCGGAGAATCCACGAATTTTGAGCCTGCAATTGGCGGTCCTCGGCGCCGAGCAGTGGGAAAGCGGGGAGATCGATGCGGCGCGGCTCGATTTTCTTTGCCAATGCACCCGCGCCGGCCACGGCGATTGGCGTTATAGTTATCCGCGTGCCTTGTTGGGCGCCTCGCGCGCGCAAATTCTGGCGCTGGTCAAAGAAGTGGCGGCGGAGAATAATCAATCCGCTCGAAGCGATAAGGTTAAGCGAAGTGATGGAGAGCAAAAGATGACGGGCCGGTTCACGCAGAGCGACGATTTCGACGCGGAGACTCTCGGCGACGATTTGGTTCTCATGAACAACAAAACGCGCGAGGTGCTGACCCTCAACCCGACGGCGCGCGCGGTCTGGGATCTGCTCGAGGGTGGGCTCAGCCGTGATGAGATCTTTGAGGCCTTTGGGCAAGCGTTCCCGGATATCGACAGCGCTGTCCTGGGCAAGGACATCAACCGCACCTTGGAGCATCTTCTCGCCAGCGGCCTGATCTCGCGCGACGGGGACGCGGCTTAAAAAATCTGTTTATGCCGGTAAATACCTTCCGCTTCGCCTGGCAAAGCCATGCTGCGCATGTCCGCAGCCGGGACGCGGATTTGCTTGCTATGCTTGGCCGTTTTCTCGGTCTCGAGCCGATGCTGGAGGACGTACTGCCCGCCGGCGAATTGGACAATCTCATCACCATCGAGGAGGCCGACGGCGAATTCATCATCGCCACGCGCGATTGGCAATCGCACGCCGGCAGCCGCGAACAATTGCTGTTTGCCGCCCTTGAGGCGATTGGGCAGATATTCATCTATGATTTTCCCGGCGCGATATTTCATGCCGGCGCATTTCTAGCGGATCAGGGCGCCATCGCATTTTTCGGTGCGCCGCAAAGCGGTAAGAGCACACTCGGCTTTGCTGCCTGGCGGCGCGGCCTGACGCTTCTCGGCGATGACAGAATTGCCCTTCAGGACGAGGGCCGGCGGGTTCAGGCATTTCCAAAATGCGTCAAACTGCGCCTGCCGGTGCTCGGCGTGCATCCGCCCGGAACCGATAAATTACCAAAAGAGATGATCGTAGAGGCGGATTTAGGCCATGAAATCCGCCTCATTCTGGCCCGCAGCCTGCCCGGATTCTGCCCCTATGACACGGTGGCGGAGATCGATGCCGTGGTCGAGCTCAAGCGCGGTGTCGAGAATGGCGCGACGCTTGTCCCCGTGGCGGCGGAAGATGCCGTTGAGGCCGCTCTCCAGAATGTCGTATCGCCTGAATACGAGCCAATGGAAATCGTTCGCCTGATGAAACGCCAGGCTGAGAATGGGAGCTTGTATCGCCTCACGGTCGGCCCAGGCTCAACCGAGCAGGCGCTCGATCTATTGCTGGAAGTATAAGTGGTGCGGTTGTTTAGTCGCTAAGGCCTTGCAGGAAGAGGATCAGATTGGCGCGGTCGCCTTCTTTCTTGACCCCGGCAAACGCCATTTTGGTGCCGGGCACGCTTCCCTTCGGATTGATCAGAAACTCGTTTAGTGCCTTGATGCTCCAACTGCCGCCGTGCGAGGACATGGCGTCGGAATATTTAAAGCCTTCGACCGTACCGACATCACGGCCAATAATGTTCCAGAGATTGGGGCCAACCTTGTTCTTGCCGCCCGCCTCGGTTGTGTGACAGGCGCCGCACTTTTTGAAGATTTTCTTGCCCTTGGCGGCGTCCGCCCCGGCCAGCATTTCCTCAATTCCGGCAACAGCGGCAACCACCTCTTCCTCTTCTTCTTCCGCTGCGGCCTCATCGCCGTCTTCTTCCTCGGCCTCGGGCAGGGCATAGGCGAGACTGCCATGCTGGTCATCAATATGATAAACATTGGCGGAGATGATCCACGACACCATCGCGACCAATCCCGCGAATAGAATGGCACCGGCGATTTTGTTCAGTTCGAATGGCGACATGATTCTGGCAATGCCTCGGTATTGTGGGCGGCATGTTTGCGTGTGGTGTATTTTGGGCGAATTTAGCCGCTTCCCTCCGGCCTGTCCAACTCCTATAAGGCGGGGCAAAGGATAACAAGCCAATGGCGGATTCGTTAAAATCACCCCGGGCGCTGCCGGCCAACCCGATCATTCTGATCCCGGCGCGGATGCAGTCAGAGCGCCTGCCGGGCAAGCCGCTCGCCGATATTGCCGGCGAGGCGATGATCGTGCAGGTCATGCGCCGCGCCGAGGAAGCGGATTTGGGCCGCGTCGTGGTGGCCTGCGGCGAGGCGGAAATCGCCGACGCGGTGACGGCGGCGGGCGGCGAGGCCGTGCTGACCCGCCCGGATCATGCCTCGGGCTCGGACCGCATTCATGAGGCGCTGATGATCGTCGATCCCGATGGTGTGCATGATGCGGTGGTCAATGTGCAGGGCGATCTACCGACACTGGCGCCCGACCTGCCGCGCGCAGCACTTGAATTGCTGGCCAATGATGAGGTCGATATCGGCACGCTGGCGGCGGAGATCACTGACGCGGATGAACGCGACAATCCCAATGTGGTCAAGGCTGTAGTCTCCCCTGATGGCACGGGAAAAGGCGGGCGGGCGCTTTATTTCACCCGCAGCACCGCGCCTTCCGGCGAAGGGCCGCTTTATCACCATATCGGCCTCTATGCCTTTCGCCGCGCCGCGCTGATGCGCTTTATCGCGCTGCCGCCAAGCCCCTTGGAAGAACGCGAACGGCTCGAGCAATTGCGCGCGCTCGAGGCCGGCATGCGCATCGATGTGGCCTTCGTTGACACTGTTCCCCTCGGTGTCGATACTCCGCGCGAATTGGCCCGGGCGCGGGAAATTCTCGGCGCCGGTGCCGGCACTTGACGACCCACGGATAGAATCTGACATGAGCGATAGTAATTCAGCGGCGAGAGAGACGATTGCCTTTCAGGGCGCACCCGGCGCTTATTCGGATTTGGCCTGCCACCAGGTCTATCCCGATATGCGCTCGCTGCCGTGCAAGACCTTCACCGATGCTTTCGTAGCGGTGGCCGAGGGGCGCGCCCATTTCGCCATGATCCCGATCGAGAATTCAGTCGCCGGGCGAGTCGCCGATATTCATCAGCTTTTGCCAGAATCGAGCCTTCATATCGTGGCTGAGCATTATCAGCCGGTGCATCACCAATTGCTCGCCTGCAAGGGCGCCGACGCGGCGGGGTTGAAAATCGTGCGTTCGCATGTTCACGCCCTCTCGCAATGCCGCAATGTTATTCAGCGTCTCGGTCTGGATGCGGTTGTGCATGCCGATACCGCAGGTGCCGCGGCGGAAATCGCCAAGCTCGGCGATCCCAGCATTGCCGCCATTGCTTCCGGTTTGGCGGCGGAGACTTATGGCCTTGATGTGATCGAAGCCGGCGTCGAGGACGAGGCGCACAATACCACGCGCTTTGTCGTGCTGGCCAAGGACGCGATCGATCCCGATCCGGCCGATGGCCCGGTGGTCACCTCGTTCGTCTTTCATGTGCGCAACGTGCCCGCCGCACTCTATAAGGCGCTCGGCGGCTTCTCGACCAATGGTGTCAACATGACCAAGCTCGAAAGCTATATGGTCGGCGGCACCTTCACCGCGACACAATTCTTCGCCGAGGTCGAGGCCCATCCGAGCGAGCGCCGCTTGCAGTTGGCGCTTGAGGAGCTCGAATTCTTCACCAGCGAAGTGAACATGATGGGCGTCTACCCGGCTCATCCGTTCCGCGCTGAATCGGCGGCGAAGAACAACAATAACAACTAGGTCGCGGGCCGGAATTGAGCGCTGCAGGCGCCGTCCGGACATTCGGCTCCCCGTTCCACACACCCAGGATTGCCGCCTTCCCCGCTCAAGCTTTGCCGTGGCTGTTCCTAGAAAGATCAAAGCAACGTACAATGCCAAGCAGGAGAAACCGCAAGAACAACCATTGTTGGAGTATGGGTAAGCTGCCATAATTTTTTGCCACGTTCACAAATTCTGGGAAACGGGAGAACGGCGATGAAAGCTAAGCGAGGGATGCTGTTTGCGGCACTTGGGATATTGGTTCTCCCCATGAGCGTAACCGCGGATGAACCGAATCCCACCGTCCTGGTGAACACTTGCTACTCATGCCACGGCACCGACGGCAAAAGCCCCGGCGCGATGCCTTCGCTGGATGGCAAGGCACCGAGCTATATCGCGCAGACCATGCGGGATTTCCGTTCCGGCGAGCTTGAGAGCACCGTCATGGGCCGGATCGCCAAGGGATTCACCGATGACGAGATCGACGCCTTGGCCGACCAGTTCGGCAGCAAATAGGGGGCCGTGATGAGAAAGATCGACCGCAGGACATTCACCAAATTGGCCGGCGCCGGTATGGCGTCCGCCTTCGCGTTAACGGCCGGCGCAAATATCTCGCTCGGCGCCAGCCCCAAGGTTGTCGTGATCGGCGGCGGCTTCGGCGGCGCCACGGTGGCCAAATATTTGCGCCGCTTAGATGCCGCTATCGATGTCACCTTGATCGAGCCGGACAGCTTGTTCGTCACCTGCCCATTCAGCAATACTGTGATCGGCGGCTTGAACGGCATGGCGCGCATTACCCATAGCTTTGACGGTTTGCGCGCGCATGGCGTCACTGTCGTGCACGATAGGGCCACCGGCATTGATGCCGGCAAACGAAGCGTCAGCCTGGCCAATGGTGGCGACGTCGCTTATGACCGGCTGGTCGTTTCACCGGGTATCGGATTCCGCTGGGATGCGATCGAGGGATATGACCAGGCAACGAGCCAGACGATCCCGCATGCCTGGCAAGCGGGACCGCAGACCGTCATGTTGCAAAAACAGATCGAGGCCATGCCGGACGGCGGCGTCTTCGTCATATCGCCGCCGGTCAATCCGTTCCGTTGCCCACCCGGACCGGGTGAGCGGATCAGCCTCGTCGCCAACTATTTCAAGCAACACAATCCGCGCGCCAAGATTCTGGTGCTCGATCCCAAGGAGAAATTCTCCAAGCAGGGCCTGTTCAAGGAGGGTTGGGCCAGCCTCTATGGCGACATGATCGAGTACCGCAATGCCAGCAATGACGGCACGGTGATCCGGGTTGACGCCGCGAACATGACGCTGCATACCGATTTCGGCGAGAATAAGGGCGATGTGATCAATTTCATCCCGCCGCAGCGGGCAGGCGAAATCGCCCAGGCCGCCGGGCTCGCCAATGACAGCGGTTGGTGTCCGGTCGACCAGCAGACATTCGAATCGAAGATTCATCCGAATATCCATGTGATCGGAGATGCTAGTATCGCTTCGCCCATGCCCAAATCGGGCTTTTCGGCGAGCAACCAGGGAAAGGTGGTCGCCGCCGCGGTGGCCAATTTGGTCAAGGGCGAAGCGCCCGGCACGCCGAAATTCGTCAACACGTGCTACAGCCTGGTGGCGCCGGATTACGGCATTTCGGTCGCCATGGTCTATGACTTCGCCGACGGCAAGATCGTCAAGGTCAAGGGCTCGGGCGGCCTCAGCCCGACGGGCGCATCGGCCGAGTTCCACAAGAGTGAAGCCCGCTTCGCCAACGGTTGGTACGACGCCATCTCGCAGGATATTTGGGGTTAGGGGTGAGATGACAGCGGCCGGCCGGCGCTATCGGGCGTGACGGCGCCGAGGCATGGAAGAGGTTCCCGTCACGACCCTGGTGGCCGCCGCAGGCTTCGGCGGCGGGATCGTTTTCGGCGTAACGGCGCAACGCACCGGTTTCTGCTCCATGGGCGCCATTTCCGACGCCGTGCTCATGGGCGACTTTCGCCGCTTGCGGGCCTGGCTGCTGGCCATCGCGCTCGCCCTCCTCGGCAGCCAGGCCCTCTACAGCGCCGGAGTCGTGGATCTCTATCAATCGATTTATCTCGGCGCCAATCTCGGCTGGCTGGGCGCGATCGTCGGTGGCCTGTTGTTCGGGTTCGGCATGACTTTGGCCGGCGGGTGCGGCTATCGAAATTTGGTCCGCTTCGGCGCCGGCAATCTCAAATCTCTGGTCGTGCTTCTCGTTCTCGGGCTCGCCGCGGCCATGACCCTCGGCGGCCTGCTCGCGCTGGTGCGCACCCGGCTTATCGAACCGACCAATGTAATTCTGAACAGCGCCGTCGAACCGAGGTCGCAGGGCATCGTCGATTTGCTTGCCGTACTGTTCGGAACGCAGCCCAACTCCCTGCGCTGGATCGTGGTTGGTCTGGTTGCGGCCGGGCTGCTGTGGTTTGCGCTCAAGGATAAGGGATTTCGCAACACCTGGCCGAACCTTGCCGCCGGCACGATCATCGGCGTGCTGATCCCGCTCGGCTGGCTCATCACTGGCGTTCTCGGCGCAGACGAGTTCGATCCCGTGCCGCTGTTCTCGTACTCCTTCATCGCGCCGGTTGGTCTCAGTCTGCAATATCTGATGACCTTCACCGGCGCGACGATCACCTTTGGCATCGGTAGCGTCGGCGGGGTAATCGTCGGCGCCTTCCTGTCGGCGCTTGCGGCGAGTGAATTTCGGTTTGAGAGCTTCGCCGACGCGGCCGATTTCAAGCGTCACCTGATCGGCGCCGCGTTGATGGGATTTGGCGGTGTGTTGGCGCTGGGCTGCACCATCGGACAAGGCATAACCGGCCTCTCGACCCTCGCGCTCGGTTCCGTGATTGCCTGGCTTGCCATTATGGCCGGCGCCGTCTATGGCGTACGCTATCTGGAAACGGGTAGCCTGCTCGGCGCCTTGGGCGCCCTTTTCAGGCGCGCTTGACCCGCGCCGGCACGATCCTTAAGTGAGTTTGGAGGCAAAGGCAACTCGGTGAACCGGAATTTGCTCAAAATGGATTTAACACGACGAGAGATCTTGGCGGGCGGCGCCCTATTGTTGGCCGGCGCCGGCGCGGCGATGACCACGCTTCCGGCGCGGGCGGCGTTCGAGAACGCTCGTGACGCCATGCGGGCCGTCCTCGGCGATGTGGCACCCCAAACCGGCCGCATTGCCTTGCAGCTTGCGAAGATTGTCGAGGACGGTAGCAGCGTGCCGGTCACGATCTCTGTCGATAGTCCGATGACGGAAGCGGACCATGTCACGCGCGTTCACCTTTTTCCGGACAAGAACCCGACGCCCATCGCGGCCACGTTCCGCCTCGGCTCGCGCTGCGGCAAGGCGGAAATCTCGACCCGCATCCGCCTTGCCGAAAGCCAAACCATCTTCGCCGTCGCTGAGATGAGCGACGGCTCGGTCTGGATGACCCGGGACGACGTAATCGTCACAATTGGCGGCTGCGGCATCGCCACCAGCGACGCGGCCTCGGAGGCGCCGGTCAAGACGCGGATCAAGCTGCCCAAGAGCGCGGAAAACGGCGAGGTCATCCAGGTCAAGACGTTGGTTACCCATCCGATGGAATCGGGCCATCGTATGAGCCCGACGGGCGCGCCGGCCCCGCGCAAGATCATCAACAGCTTCACTTGTCTCTATGACGGCCAGGAGGTGTTCGGCGCCGACTTCCACCCGTCGATCGCGGCGAATCCCAAATTGTTTTTTCACATCGTGGCGAGCCATTCCGGCACGCTGATCTTGAAATGGGTCGACGATGACGGCTCGGAATATAGCGAAATTGCCGAGATTGAGGTGGCCTAGCTCGGAAAGCGCCCGTCGATCCAATCGCGCAGGAGGCGGCGCGCGATGGAGTATTCGCCCGGCATGCGGAAATCGTCCGAGGGTTTCACGTCGCGCAGCCAGTCGCGATTGTACCAATTGGCGTATTCGAGCTCTTTTTCGTCGACATTGATCTCGCGGCTCGCTGCCTTGGCCATGAAGCCGACCATGATCGAGGCGGGAAACGGCCAGGGCTGCGAGGAGTGGTAACGCACGTCGCTGACATGCACGCCCGATTCCTCGAAAATCTCGCGCGCCACGTTTTCCTCCAGGCTCTCGCCCGGCTCCAAAAAACCGGCGAGGGTAGAGTGCATGCCGGTCGGCCAATGCGATTGGCGGCAGAGGAGGGCATCGTCGCCGTCATGGACGAGCACGATCACCGCCACATCGGTGCGTGGAAAATGCACCGCACCGCAATCCGCATTGGTGCAGGCGCGCTCGTGTCCGGCCTTGCGCGCGATGCTCTTATGACCGCAGGCGGCGCAAAAGCCGTTCTTGCGGTGCCAATACATCAGCCCGCGCGCATAGGCGAGGATCGCCGCTTCCGGCGCCGGGACGAGTTGCACCGATTCGCGTAAGTCCATCAATGCGCCGCCGGGATAGCGCGATATCACCGCTTCTTCCGGCAAGTGGGAGAGATCGATGGCGAAATGGGCGATCGCGCTCTCATCCGACGTGACGCCGAGGAGCGCGAGCGGTGCAGCGCCCTCGGCCCAATCCTCGAGCCAGCCTTCGAGTGCCCGGCGATCATTGAGTGCGGCGCGTGGCGCGGCGCCGTCAAACACGATGCTTTGCTGGTTCCAGACCGCGACAAAGCGGCTCGCCGGGTTGTCCAACTGGGATTTTATCCAGCTATCATCGGCCCTTAGGTGATCGACCCGGTCGAGCGGCACGCCGGAGAAGGTATTGCCCGGCAGCAGGGATAGTTTTTGCATGGCGCCAACCTCGCATGGCCGCCCCCTTTCGGTCAAAGAAGCTTGCGTGGGGGGCGGGGACTACTGATATAGTGCCTCCGGGAGACCGGCGGCGGACGGCCGCCTCGCCAACCCGGTCAGGTCCGGAAGGAAGCAGCCGTAACGAGCGCAGGACGGGTCGCATGTCCGGCCTCCCACCTAATCCGCGTGATTGGCGATAATCCGCCGGTTTGCGTCCGATCAAAACCTAATTTGTGGATTTCGGATGGGCGAAGAAGGCCCTTACCGCGTTCTGGCCCGCAAATATCGGCCGACAAATTTTTCCGACCTTATTGGCCAGGAAGCGCTTGTGCGCACCGTCACCAATGCGATCCGCACCGAGCGCCTGGCGCATGCCTTTCTGCTCACCGGCGTGCGCGGCGTCGGCAAGACCTCGACCGCGCGAATTTTGGCGCGCGCGCTCAATTGTACTGGGGCTGAAGGTGATGGCCCGACGGCCGATCCTTGCGGCGCCTGCGAGCATTGTCTTGCCATCGCCGAAGACCGCCATGTCGATGTGCTCGAGATGGACGCCGCTTCGCACACTGGCGTCGATGATGTGCGCGAGTTGATCGATGGCGTGCGCTACCGCCCGACAAGCGCGCGTTACAAGGTCTACATCATCGATGAAGTGCATATGCTCTCCAAGCAGGCCTTCAATGCCCTCTTGAAGACGCTGGAGGAGCCGCCGCCGCACGCCAAATTCATTTTCGCCACCACCGAAGTGCGCAAACTGCCGGTCACGGTGCTGTCGCGCTGCCAGCGCTTCGATCTCAGGCGCGTCGAGACGGAAACTTTGGCGGCTCATTTCGAGAGCGTGGCGGAGAAGGAAAATGCGGAAATCGAAACGGGCGCGATTCGCCTGATTGCGCGCGCCGCCGATGGCTCGGTGCGTGACGGTCTCTCGCTCCTCGATCAGGCGATTGCCCATGGCGCCGGTGCGGCGGGCGAGGCCGAAGTGCGCGATATGCTCGGCCTGGCTGACCGGGCGCGCGTGTTCGAGCTGTTCGAAGCGGTGATGAAAGGCGAGATCGCCGCAGCCCTCGATCTCCTCAATGATCAATATAATGCCGGCGCCGACCCGATCACCGTGCTCGAGGACATGCTCGAGCTGACCCATTGGCTGACCCGGGTGAAGCTGGTGCCGAGCGTGGCGGAAGAGCCGGGTATTCCTGAAATCGAGCGCCGCCTCGGCCAGGAGATGACGGCCAAGCTGGCGATGCCGGAATTGACCCGCGCCTGGCAAATGCTGCTCAAGGGCCTGGGTGAGGCGCGCGCCGCACCGCATGCCCTGATGGCGGTGGAGATGGCCGTGGTGCGCCTCGCCTATACGGCTGATCTGCCGAGCCCGGCCGATGCTGTGCGCGCGCTCGAAGGCGCTGCCGCCAAACCGGCCACGCCAGCGCCGGCCGCGCCGCCACCTGATCCACCTGTGGCATCGGGGCCGGCACCGGATTCAAATGGCAGCCAAACGGCCCTGGCCGAAGAGCGCGCGCCCGAGCCAACACCCGCGCCGGCGCCGCGACCGGAAGCGAGTCTCGGCGGCGAAGTGACGTGTCTCGAAGATATCGTTGCCCTGGCGGCGCGCCACCGCGAAATGGAGCTGCGCCATTGGCTGGTAAGCGACGTCCATCTGGTGCGCTTTTCGCCCGGCCATATTGAGATACGGCAAAACGAAAACATGTTCGGCAATATGGCCGGCACTCTGGGCGAAAAACTGCAGGACTGGACGGGCGCGCGCTGGATGGTGTCGCTGTCCGACAAGGCCGGTGAGCCGACGCTTGAGGAACAGGCTGAAGCGCGCGCGTCGGCCAAATTGCGTGCCGCCGCTGACGATCCGCTGGTGCGCCAGGTATTGAAAAATTTCCCCGATGCCGAAATCAGCGGCTTGCGCGAGGATGGTGAATCGGGCGACAAGGAATGACCGCAATACGGAGACAAGTGATATGAAGCTGGGCCAGATGATGAAACAGGCACAGGAGATGCAGGCCAAGATGGCGGAGATGCAGGAAGGCCTGGATTCGCTCGAGATCAGCGGCGGCTCCGGCGCTGGCCTGGTGAGCGTTACCCTGAACGGCAAGGGCGAGATGCGCAGCATCAAGATCGACCCGTCGCTGGTCAATCCGGACGATGTTGAAATGCTCGAGGATCTCGTCGCCGCCGCCTTCAACGACGCCAAGGCCAAGGTCGAGGCCCATGTCCAGGAAGAGATGTCGAAACTGACCGGCGGCCTCAACCTGCCGCCCGGCATGAATTTGCCGTTTTAACGGCCGGCACCAATTATGGCCGGCAACGATATCGAACGGCTGATCAATTATCTCAGCAAACTGCCCGGCCTCGGCCCGCGCTCGGCGCGCCGTGCCGCGCTGCATATGCTGAAACGCCGCGAGGCGCTGATGGTACCGCTCTTGAAGGCGCTCGAAGACGCGGCGGAAAATATCAAACCATGTGCCACCTGCGGCAATCTCGACACTAAAGACCCGTGCGCCATCTGCGCCGATCCCGAACGAGACGGGGGCCTGATTTGCGTCGTCGAGGAGGTCGCCGATCTCTGGGCGCTCGAGCGCACGCACAGCTATAAGGGGCGCTATCATATTTTGGGCGGCCTGCTCTCGGCCCTGGATGGCGTCGGCCCGGAGGATCTCAACATCGCCGGCCTGATCGCCCGCGCCGCCACGCCGGAGGTGCAGGAAATCATCCTCGCCATGAGCGCCACCGTCGATGGCCAAACCACGGCGCATTTCGTCACCGACCGGCTGAAAGAGCAGGGCGTCACCATCACCCGCCTGGCGCACGGCGTGCCGGTCGGCGGCGAACTCGACTATCTCGACGACGGGACTCTGAGTGCCGCCCTCAAGGCGCGCCGCCCGCTTTAGTCTTCGCTGCCGCTGCGGAGCGGCAGAGGAATGGTGGCGGCGGCGTCCTCGGAGATTTCCGCCTTGGCATCATCCTCAAGCTGAACCAATTCGATACGCTCGGCGCGTTTTCCCACCTTGTCGGTCGAGATGCGGATTTGCCGCATGTCCTCGCCCGCCTGATCGAAATGGCGCTGCAATTTGCCGACCCGGTCGTCGAGGCGGACGACATCGCCCAATAGAGTGTGGACCTCTTTCTGGATCAGGCCGGCCTGTTCCTTCATGCGCACATCCTTGAGGATTGCGCGCACCGTGTTGAGCGTTGCCCAGAGGGTGGTCGGCGAGACGATGAAGACGCGCGCGCGGTAGCTCTCCTCAACGACGGCAGGGAAATTGCCGTGCAGCTCGGCATAGACCGCTTCCGAGGGCAGGAACATCAGCGCCGCATCCGCTGTTTCGCCGGGGATGATATAGCGTTCGGAAATGGCCTTGATATGGACATTCATGGCGTCGCGAAAGGCGCGCTCGGCCGCTTTTTTGGCCACTTCGTCCGCCGCATTTTGTAGGGCATGGTAGCTCTCGAGCGGGAATTTGGCGTCGATCACGATGGCGCCGGGCGGATTGGGCAATTTCAGCAGACAATCGGCGCGCCGGCCGTTTTCCAATTGCGCCTGAAAGCTGTAGGCGGAGGGCGGCAGCACTTGTTGCACCAGATCGTTCAATTGGATTTCGCCAAAGGCGCCACGCGCCTGCTTGTTGGAGAGAATATCCTGCAGGCTGACGACTTGGCTGGAAAGCTCGGCGATATTGCTCTGCGCCTTGTCGATCACGGCGAGGCGCGCTTCCACCTTGCCCATGGTCTCAAGCGTTTTTTTGGTTGAATCCTGCAAACCTTCGGCGAGCGTCTTGCTGAGCGCCGTCTCGCGCTCGTGCAGCTTTTCGCCAAGGGTGCGCTGTTCGGCCTTCAGGCGTTCTTCCATATCGCGCTGGCTGGCGGCGAAGCTCTCGCTCATGCGGATCATCTCTTCGCGCAGCCGCTCCGCCTCGGCTCCCTGCCCGCGCGGGCGCAGGACGAAAAATGTGGCAACCGCCGCGAGCCCGGCAAGAACAATCAGAATAACGAGAATCACGATATCCATGGCGGATACTATGGCCGCGCATTCGCACCGCTGTCAAAGTGCGTCGCCGCCGCTTGACGATGGGGCCGGTGAGTAATACCTAGTGGCTCAAATCGTCAGGAAATTTCGCCATGAAAATCCGCCCATGACCATACGCCCGATTCTGATCGCGCCCGACAAGCGCCTGAAACTCCGTTCCAACCCGGTGGAAGCGGTGGATGATGAAATCCGCGCGCTGTTGGACGATATGCTGGAGACCATGTACGCCGATGATGGCCTTGGCCTGGCGGCGATCCAGATCGGCGTACCAAAGCGCGTGGTTGTTATCGACGTGCATGGGCCGGACGATCCGCCGGCGCCGATCAAGCTGGTCAATCCGGAGATTCTGTGGTTTTCGCCCGAGCGTATGGTTTATGAGGAAGGCTGTCTCTCCTTTCCGGAATATTTCGCTGACGTTGAGCGCGCCGCCGAGGTAAAGGTGCGTTATCTCGACGAAAACGGCGATGCGCAGGAAATCGAGGCCAAGGAGACATTGTCGGTTTGTATCCAGCATGAGGTCGATCATCTCGATGGCAAATTGTTCGTCGACCATCTGTCGCTGGTTAAGCGCGGCATCATCATGCGCAAACTGGCCAAGGCGCGCCGCGCCGAAGCTAAGAGTGCCTAGGCTTCTGGCTGGGAGATAGCGTGGCGGCAAAGCTGATATTCATGGGCACGCCGGATTATGCGGTGCCGGCGCTCGACGCCCTGGCGGCAGCGGATTTCGACCTCAGAGCCGTCTATTGCCAGCCGCCCCGCCCCGCCGGACGGGGCAAGAAACCTCAAGCGTC
The DNA here is from genome assembly GCA_964429775.1 of uncultured Rhizobiaceae bacterium. GTDB lineage: Bacteria > Pseudomonadota > Alphaproteobacteria > UBA828 > UBA828 > PTKB01. The sequence continues at coordinate 10,936 of CAYSDJ010000014.1, read as the reverse complement.
TCCGGTTCAACACCGTGCCGAGGCGGCGGGTCTGCCGGTGCGCATGCCGGTGTCGCTAAAGGATGAAGCGCAGCAACGGGAATTCGCCGCGATCGGCGCCGACCTTGCGGTCGTCATCGCCTATGGTCTAATTTTGCCGCCGGCGGTACTCGGCGCACCGCGTCTCGGCTGTATCAACGCGCATGCCTCGCTGCTGCCGCGCTGGCGCGGCGCCGCGCCGATCCAGCGCGCGATCATGGCGGGGGATAGGGAGACTGGGGTCACCATCATGCAAATGGATGCGGGTCTCGATACCGGACCGGTGTTGCGCCAGGAAGCGACGCCAATCAACATGGTCTGCGATGCCGGCGAATTACACGATAGGTTGGCGGAGATATCCGCCCATTTGTTGGTCGAGGTTGCGGATGAGCTTTGCCGTGGCGTGGCGCCACGGGCAGTGCCGCAAGATGAGGGCGCCAGCTACGCGGAAAAGATCGACAAAGCGGAGGCGCGCCTCGATTGGCGCCGGCGTGCGCCCGAGCTGGCGCTCAAGGTGCGCGGGCTGTCGCCCCATCCGGGTGCCTGGTTCGAGCATGGCGATGCGCGCATCAAGCTGCGCCAGGCGAAAGCCCTGCCCTATGACGGTGGGGCTAAACCCGGCACCGTGTTGCGCCGGGAGAGCCTTGCCGTGGTCTGCGGCGGTGGCACGGCGCTCGGCCTTTTGCGTCTGCAACGCGCCGGCAAGGCTATGCTCGAAGCAGACGAATTTTTGCGCGGCCACGATATGGCTGCGGGAGAGATATTGCCGTGGCGCGCTACAAGCTGACGCTCGAATATGACGGCACAGAATTTGTCGGCTGGCAGTGGCAGGACAATGGCTTTTCGGTGCAGCAGGCGCTCGAGCAGGCGGTCACTGCATTTTGCGGCGAGACGGTGCGGGTGCACGGCGCCGGGCGCACCGATGCGGGCGTTCATGCTCTTGGCCAGACCTGCCATCTCGATCTTGCACGTGATGCCGCGCCGGAAAAACTGCGCGATGCGCTGAATGCCCATCTGCGCCCGCACCGGATATCCGTTCTTGCGGCGCAAGAGGTGGCGGCGGATTTCGATGCGCGGCGTTCGGCGATCGCACGCATCTACCACTACCGCATCGTCAACCGCCGCACTCCGTTGGCGCTTGATCTCAACCGCGCCTGGCAGATTTCACGCGTGCTCGATGCCGAGGCGATGGCGCGCGCCGCCGGGCGGCTCGTCGGCCATCATGATTTTACCTCGTTTCGCGCCGCCGCCTGCCAGGCACCTTCACCAATGAAGACGCTGGAGAGCTTCGATGTAACCAGCCAAGAGGCGGAAATTCGTCTCACCGCGCGCGCCGGCTCGTTCCTGCATCACCAGATGCGCGCCATGGTCGGCAGCCTGGTGATGGTCGGTGAAGGGCGCTGGCCGGAGGCCGAGATCAGCGACGTGCTGGCGGCGTGCGACCGCAGCCGCGCCGGCCCCAACGCACCGCCCTGGGGCCTCTATCTCGAAGCGGTGCTCTACTGAAGAGCCACTGCGCCGGCTAGCTATTTCTTCTTGGCGCGGGCTTTTGCCTTGGGCTTGGCTTTTGCCTTCGCCTTGGCTTTTGGTTTGGCCTTCGCCGCTGCCTTTTTCTTTGGTTTGCTCAGGCCGAGTTTTTTCTTCACGCCGTCGATGCCGGTTTCATAGACGCCGCGCGCGAAAGCCTGGCAATCCGCCACCGATTGGCCTTTTTTCGGCTCGAAGCGGCTTGACCATGTGATCGTGCACGAGCGCGCCGTGGTCTTTTTCAGCTTGATGGTCGAGGTGTAATTGACGAACGGAACGATATTGTTGGGCTTGTCGACGATGCAATAAATCTGAGTCATGGATTGGCTGTCATATTTGACCAAACGCTCAACGATCGTGCCTTTCGCACCTTTGACCTTGAGCTTGCGGATGGTGCCTGTCTTGTCGACATCGCATGAGGCAAGCACGGAGGCGATTGCCTTGAGGTTGGCGAAGCTGCCGACGAGCTCCCATACCTTGTCGGCGGGTGCAGCTACTTTAGCGGTTACCGAAGCGCGCGAATAAGCCATGAGCAAAATTCCCTATTGGTATTGGTTGTTATCCCAGATCAATATCGTGCCGGATGCGGTGCGGCAATACAAAAGGTTAATTGACCTATTTGCCTTATTCTATCGGCGCTATGAAATATCTCTTTGTTTCGCTTCTTTGCCTGTCCCTGTTCGCGGGCTTCGGCGCCAACGCCGAGGAACGCTATTCGGAATGGGGCGGAAGTGATGCCAAACTCGATGCCCTGGTTGAGCGCCTCAATGAGCTGATCGATTCGGCCGAGAAAGCGCGCGCGGCGGATCCGCGCCTGCTGCAGGATTTGCGCGACGCTATTGAAGAGCATGGCGGCAGCGAAACAGCGGCCGCGCCGGAGCCCGAAGCGGTACCGGAGCTGCCGCCGCAAATTCTTGTGCGTGACGATTTCCGCGATGGCAACTTTACCCGCAACCCCGGTTGGACTGTGGCCGAGGGGCGTTTCAACGTTGATTCCGGCCTCGGTCTCAGGAGCGTTGTTGCCAAGCCGGTTGTGGCGGAGAAGAAATCCTCGAAAGAACGGCGCAAGGAACTCGTTACCGATGTCTTAAGCTCTCTGTTAGGCGGCGATAAAAAGGAAACGGCGTCGACGAGCAACGAGCCGGTTCAACCGCAACGCGCCGAAATATTCATCCGTGCGCCAATTTCAAACGCATTTCAGATGGTCTTCGAGATCGTCTCGCGCGAGAAGCATGGCCGCTTTTCGCTCGATCTGTTCCAGGGCCGCTCGCGCGGCGCCGGCTATCGCTTGAGCTATGCGCCGGGCGCCACGCCCGGGCTGCAGTTGCAGCGCTTTGGCTCGAGCGGCGTGCGCAACATCGCGGCGAGCAATGGGGCGCTCAATCTTGAGGATAACTTCCGCCACCGCATTGAGTTCAACCGCGATGCGGCCGGCGGCATGACGGTCAGTGTCGATGGGGCGCAGCTTTTGAACGTCGCCGATCAGAGCTTCCGCGATCCGTTCAGCGGCATCACTATCGCCAATGATGGCGGCGATTATTCGCTGCGCGAAATTACCGTTTCCGGTACCCGCTAAACACCGTTCAGGCGGCGCGTTCTTCGAGCACGCCCGAGGCGCGGATAACATCGGCCGCAGCTTGTTCGCCGTGCGGCGCCATCAGATGGGCGCCGGACACGCCTTCGATTTCGCGCAACTGCTGAATCAGCTCGACGCATATCTTGCGGCCCTCCGCCTTGGGATCTTGGGCCTGTTCGAGGCGGGTGATGAGGCTTTCCGGGATATGCACGCCGAATAAATTTTTGTTCATCCAGCGCGCCGATTTGGCCGACGTGATGGGACCGATACCGATGATGTAAAAGCTCCGATCGAGAATGCCGAAATCGCCGATGCGCTTCATATAGTCGCTGAGCACAGCCATATCGAAGCAATATTGCGTCTGGAAGAAATCGGCGCCGGCATCGATCTTGTCGTTCAGGCTGCTGGGTGAGAAATCCGCATCAAGCTTGCGTGGCGCATCGGCGCCGCCGATCAAGAGGCTGGGCGGTGTCTCGATAGCCCGCCCGCCGGGATATATCGATTGTTCGCGCATATCACGCGTGATCTGCATGAATTGGGCCGAACTTAGATCGAACACCGCCTTGGTCTCGGGCTGATCGCCGGCCTCGGGAGAATCGCCGGTCAGGCAGAGAATATTGGGGATGCCGAGCGCCGCTGCGCCGAGGATATCGGCCTCGAGCGCCAGCCGGTTGCGGTCGCGCATGGTGAATTGCAGCACTGGCTCAATGCCGGCGCGCGCCATGATCGCCGCCGATGCCAAGGGGGAGAGATGGGTTTGCGCGCCCGGGCCGTCGAGCACATTGACCGCGTCGGCGAGCCCCTTCAGGCAACGCGTGCGCGCCAATACGGCTTCGGGGTCGGCCGAATCTGGCGGTGCCGTCTCGGCGGTGAGGGCAAAGTGCCCGGCCTTGAGAATGGTTTCCAGATTGCCGCCGCTGATCGGCGCATTCGCCTTATTGTCTTTCATGCTTTCCCCTTTTTGGGCGCTGGCTACAATAGCGTGTGGAATATAACGATCGCTGGGGGGGAAACAAGAATGGCGAAGAAAGCACCACGAAAAGCGGGCAGGACAACGAGTAAGAAAACGGGAAAATCGCCTTTCCGCTTTTTCGACAACCGGGAAAAATATTTGATGTTCGTCACCACCTGCAGCGAGAAGTGGCAGGTGGCAGCGCGCATGTCGCAGGAATTACGCCATCTGAAACCGAGCCCGCCGGCGCTCCGGGTGCTCGATGCCGGCATGGGTGATGGCACGGTGCTGACCCGAACCATGCGCGCCATGCACAATATGTTCCCGACCATTCCGTTTCTCGTCGTCGGCAAGGAGATCAGCCTTGAGGATGTCCGTCTTTCGATCGAAAAGATGGTCGACCGTTTCCACGAGCATCCGCACACCGTGTTCGTCGCCACCAACCTCTATTATTACGAAGTCGCGGGCATGTCGCCGCGCAATTCGCCGCCGGCCGATTTCAATTGGTAGGTAATTGAACTGGAGGGCTCGACAACGCACGAATTCGACGCCCAAATCAGCGATCAAATTCAGCCCATTCTGAGCTCGGGCTGGCGCACCCGGACGAGCGAAAAGACCGGCAATCCGCTTTATGTCAAGCCGTCCGTCGTCGTGATTTACCGCAAGGACCACCGCTTCGCCCTTGATGCCGTCATCCCGCGCCGCGGCGAGGCGCAGGAATTCGATTTCGTCATGGCCTCGCAGCCCTATCAGGCGCGTCTGCCGGCGGCGGTGAAATCCAGGAATGTGCTGCGCCCGCTGGCCCGGGCGCTGGCGCCGGGCGGGCGCATGGTCGCGGTGCAATCCACCGGCAAGGACCCGGGCATGGATATCATCCGTTCGGTATGGCCGGAAGAGAATCCGTTTCAGACGCCGCGCCGCCTGCTGCTCGATGTGCTGAAGAGCGAGATGAAGTCGGAACGGCGCAATTTGCGCTATTTTCCCTATACCGATTCGCGCTCGCTGTTCCGTTATCATCTGCACACGCTGTCGAGCGAAATCTCCAGCAATATTGGCACCTCGACCCTGCTCGCGGCGTGGAACGCCGCCGTCTATGTCGCTCAGATCGAAGATGCCAAATTGATGAAAGCGTTGCGCAAAGGCGGCTATCTTGAGGAAACCGAGAAAATTTTGCGCTCGCATGACGGCCTCTGGTTTACCAACGAACTGTTCACCGTGGCACGCGGCAGAAACTGATTAGAAAGCCCGCCCGGAGTGGATAAAACAACCTCCATGTACTACCATTGGGCACAAATCGGAGAGACTTGATGCCATTTGTAAAACGTGACGAAAGCGGCGCCATCACGGCCATTTACGACCGCAGGGAACGGCAGGTCGGTGAAGAACTGCCCGCCGATCATCCCGAAATAACCACTTTCCTTGAACGTGTCGGCCGCACTGCACCGATGCGTGAAAATTTGGACAAAAGCGATTCCAATATGGGCCGGGTGCTTGAGGATTTGATCGATTGCCTGATCAACAAACGGTTGATTATGGTGACGGATTTACCGTCCGATGCGCTCAATAAAATTAGCCAGCGACGCGACATGCGGAAAGAATTGCGCGCGGTGTCGGACCTACTGTCTGACGATTCAGACAAGATCGTCTAGTGTAAGGCGCCGCCGTCCGTCGGCGCTGCGCTCGCCGCCGCCAATTGCGGCCCGGGGCCGGCGTGATGATGGACGAGGCGCCAGGCGTCTTTCTCGTGCACAAACAGGTTGGAGGCCAGCAACTGGCCCTGCGGCAGCATTTCCCGGCACACCACCACCGCGCTTTGACCATGTTGGCTGACCTGCGCATCACCGCAGGCAATGTCGAGCGCGCCGGGGTCGGACAGGATGGCGGCCCAGCTTTCGATGACGGCGCGCCGGCCGAGAAGCGGCGCCCAGCCCGGGTGAATGCAGCAGATCGGCGCCTCAAGCGCCCAAACCTCCTTCATCATCGCCATATCGCGCGTCGCAAAGGCAGTATAAAAAGCTTGATTGGCGTCCAGAATGGCCTGTTCGTCGCTCATGGTCGGGGGTCTCCGCTTCTCAGTGCTGCAAATGTTGTCATTTGAGTTTACACCACGCACCCGGCTCTGGCTTGTGCTCGCCTGCCTGGCCGTCATTGTGGTCAGTGCCGTGGGCGTGCCGTCGCTCTCCTTCACCAATGACCACCGCGTCTTTTTTGCCGAGGATAATCCCGAGCGCGCCGCCTTGGAGCACCTTGAGCAAAGCTTCGGTGTGGCGCAAACCGCGGTGCTGGCGCTGGCGCCAAAAGCCGGCTTCAAGGAAGGCGGCGAAGATGGCGCGTTGAGCGCGCCGGCATTGGCAGCTCTTGCCGATAGTGTGCACCGGGCGCGCGGCTTGTCTGATATCGCCGCCATCAACAGCCCGCTCTCGATCGCACTGCCGCGCTGGGTCGATGGCCGCCTCAAGGTCGCGGCACTTATCGATGCGGCGGCGCTGGCGCCCGAGGAGATTGCCCGGCGCATCCGCGCCGAGCCGCTGTTTCGCGGTTGGCTGGTTTCGTCCGATGGCAACGTCACCGGCCTGATGCTGAATTTGGCCCTGCCGGCCGATGACAGCGCGGCCCTGGACCGCAGTGTCGCGGCAATCAAGGAGATGATCGCCGGGCTTGAGCGCGACCATCCCGAATTCGAATTTTATCTCACCGGGCCGGTGGTTGGCGGCGCCACATTCGGCGAAGCGACAAAGCGCGATATGCGCACCATCATGCCGGCCATGGCGGCGCTGGTGGTGGTACTGCTTCTATTGCTGCTGCGTTCGCTCGGCGCCGTGATCGGAACGCTCGCGGTGATCCTTGCGGCGACGCTGACCGCCATGGGAGTTGCCGGCTGGGCCGGATTTGTCCTCAATCCCGGTTCCGCCGCCGCGCCTTCGGCCATTCTCACCCTGGCCATTGCCGACAGCGTTCATATTGTCCTCGGCGCGCGCCAATCGATGGCGCGCGGCCTCGACAAACCGGCCGCCATTGCGGAATCCCTGCGCTTTAATCTGTGGCCGATCTTTCTCACCAGCGCGACCACGGCGGCGGGTTTCCTCAGCATGAACGCCAGCGTCTCGCCGCCGCTCCGGGATCTCGGAAATATCACCGCTATCGGGGTTACCGCCGCTTTTGTCTTTTCGGTGACGCTGCTCCCGGTATTGCTCTATTTGTTGCCGCTCGGCGGCACGGGCCGGATTGGATTTGAACAACGCTTTATGGCCGCCCTCGGCGCTGTCATCGTGCGCCACCGCTGGCCATTGTTTGCCGCCATGAGCGTGCTGGCGCTCGGCCTCGGCACCGGGCTTTCGCAGATCGATCTCGACGACCGCTTCGGCGAATATCTCGATGACCGCTATGAATTCCGCCGCGACACGGATTTTGTCGCCACGCATTTAACCGGCCTCGACAGCATCGAACACGCGTTGCCGGCTGGCGGTCCGGGGCGGGTGGCGGACGTAGAATATCTGCGCGCGCTTGAGGGCCTCGGCAACTGGTACCGCGCCCAGACCGGTGTGGTCTATGTCGCCAGCTTGGCCGAGATGGCCAAGCGCCTCAACCAGGCGCGGCATGGCGAGGATGCGGAATTTTACCGCCTGCCGGAAATTGGCGTGGCCGAGCTGTTGGGCGCATATGCCGCCGCAGCACCAGCCGATGCGGCCCGCGCCCTGGTCGATGAGAGCTTCTCGACCTCGCGCCTCGGTGTCGTTGTCGGCGATCACTCATCGCGTCAACTGCGCCATCTGGCGGCCGGGGCGGATGCCTGGCTGGCAAACAACGCGCCGCAATATGCCGCGCCGGCGACCGGCCTGGCGCTGATGTATGCCCATGTTTCGGGGCGCAATATCGAGGCCATGCTGATCAGCACAGCCGCCGCCCTGGTGCTGATCTCGGCACTTCTCATTTTTGCCCTCAGGAGTCCATTTCTCGGCCTCCTCAGCTTGCTGCCCAATTTGGCGCCGGCGGTGATTGCGCTTGGTCTTTGGGGCTGGCTGGTCGGCGATCTTGGCCTTGCCGGCTCGGTCGTCACCGCGATGACGCTCGGTATCGTCGTCGACAACACCATTCATTTTTTCAACAAATATCTCGGTGCCCGGCGCGGCTTGTCGCGTCCCGCTCCGGCGGCGGTACGCTATGCATTCGAGAGTGTCGGCGGCGCGTTGACGATCACAACAATCATTTTGGCCGCCGGCTTCGCCATGCTGAGCCTGTCGGGCTTCAAGGTAACGGCGAGCCTGGGGGCGCTCACCGCGATTACCCTGGTAATCGCTCTCATTGCCGATTTCCTTTTCCTGCCGCCACTCCTGATCGCGCTGGCCAAGGAAAAGGGCGGAGGCCGCTCTTTGTCTTGAGGTGGCGGGCCGATTGGCGTAAATCGATGAGCCATGAATGATATTTTAAAAGGGCTTCGCGTCGTCGAAGGATCCGCTTTTGTTGCCGCACCCCTGGGCGGTATGACGCTGGCGCAAATGGGCGCAGATGTGATCCGCTTCGATCTGATCGGCGGCGGGCTCGATTACAAGCGCTGGCCGATCACGCCGGATGGCGACAGCATCTACTGGACGACCATGAACAAAGGCAAGCGTTCGCTGGCGATCAATCTGCGCGAACCGGAAGGCCAGGAGATCATGGCCGCGTTGATCACCGCGCCCGGGCCCGAGGCCGGCATCTTCCTGACCAATCTTCAAGTCCAGCCATGGCTCGATTATGACGCCCTGAAGGCGCGCCGCGACGATCTCATCATGCTCAAGATCATCGGCAATCCGGATGGCAGTGTGGCGGTCGACTACACCGTCAACGCGCGCACCGGCTGGCCCTACGTCACCGGCCCGGAAGACCATCACGGGCCGATAAACAATGTGCTGCCAGGCTGGGATCTGACATGTGGTCTCACGGCTGCGATTGGCCTGTTGGCGGCGGAACGTCACCGCACGCGCACCGGCGAGGGCCAGCTGGTGAAATTGAGCCTGGCCGATACCGCCTATCACCTCACCGGCTCGCTCGGCTATTTTGGCGATATCCAGGTTAACGGCCAAACCCGCCCGCGCATCGGCAACGATATGTACGGCACCTTCGGGCGCGATTTCAGCACAAGCGACGGGCGCCAGATCATGCTCGTCGTGGTGACGCGCCGCCACGTCAAGGCGCTCGGCGAACTCACCGGATTAACCGAGCGCTTCAAGGCGCTCGAAGCCGAGCACGGCGTCGACCTCAATCTCGAGGCCGACCGTTGGAAGGTGCGCGCCCAAATGAACGAGATGGTCGGCGCCTGGTTCGCCGGCGAGACTCTGGAATCCGCCGGTGCGGCGCTCACCAAAGCTGGCATCCTCTGGGGACCGTTCCGTACCTATGAGCAGATGATGGACGAGGACCCTTATGTTTCGACCGATAATCCGCTGTTCGAGGAAGTCGATCAGCCCGGCATTGGGCGTCTCTTAACGCCGGGCTCGCCGCTCGATTTCACCGCCATACCGCGTGGCGAAGTGGCGCGCGGGCCGCAACTCGGCGAGCATAGCGACGAAATTCTCGGTACCATTCTCGGCCTCAGCGACGGCGAAATAGGCCGCCTGCACGACACCGGCATCATCGCCGGCCCGGAGGCGGCCTGAGCCGTTCGCTTTAGAGGCCTTCGACGAGGATCACCTTGTCGTCCGTGTTAGCCGTACGGATAGGGAGGATTTCCTGGTAGGCGGGGGAGTTGTACCACGCCTTGGCCGCGTCCATGGAGGGGAAGGCGACGATGACGATGCGGCTCGGGTCCCAGTCGCCCTCGATTTTTTCGATATTGGTGCCGGCAACGATCGGCTGGCCGCCATGCGCGCCCAGTGTCGCACCGACCTTCTCGATATATTCTTGCATGCCTTCGAGATTCTTGATGTCGGAATCGACGATCACAAAAGCGGCCATTTGTTGTTCTCCTTTGGTGTTAGGTTTGCTTGGGTTGTTACTATAGTCCTTCGACGAATATCACGTTGCCGGTCGCGGCGCGCTGGCGAATTTCCCGCGCTTCGGTATATTCCGGCGAATAGTACCAGCGCTTGAGCGCCTCCATATCGTCGAATTCGAGCACCACGATGCGGCCCGGCTGCCAATCGCCTTCGATCAGCTCATGATCGCCGCCACGCACCTTGAAGCGGCCGCCATATTTCTCGATCGTGGCCGGCGTCAGCGCCTGATAGCCCTTATAGGTCTCAAGGTCGTCAATCGTGATATCGGCAATCGCATAAGCCGGCATGGTGAATGCCTCCCCTAAAACGGCTTCGGATCGGCGAAGCGCTTGAGCACGTTGGTGGTCAGCTTGGCGACGTTATTGTCGTAATCGTTCCACGGCAGGCTGGCGCCATAGGCGATCGAGCCGGTCGAGAAAACGGCGCCGCCATTGGGCGTCTCGAAAAACACCATATCGGCGCGCACCAGCGGATTGTTGGGCCCCGACGTGCCGCCCGGGAAATTCACCAGAATTTCCTCATTGACCACCATATAGAGATCGGTGTGATCCTCCGAAGTGGCGACGACAAGGGCGTGCGGCGGTGTGCCGAGGGCGGGATCGGCGCGGTCGAGCTCGTTGCCCGCCGCACCGCCGCCATGGAAGCCGAAATCGCCGATCAGTTCGTCCTTGCCGATGCCTTTGAACATGAAGGAGACGCGCGGGTTTTTCGCTTCGGGCGTCTGGCGGTAATAGGACGAAATATCGAAGCCTTCCGAAGTGAAGCCGATGCCGGTTAGGCGTTGCGGTTCGGTCTCGCCCTGATGGCGCCACAGACCGCCATGCTCGCCGGTAAAGCTGTGATAATATTCGCCCGTATCGGCGCCCCAGGTCTTGATCGCCGCCTCGC
>CAYSDJ010000013.1:0-71307 GCA_964429775.1 uncultured Rhizobiaceae bacterium | reverse complement strand
CATATTCTTAGAATATCGAAAAATCCGTGGAACAGTTATAGGGGGGCAGGTCAAGTGCGGGTGAATCGCTGGCCGTGAATGCCAGGAGCAAGGGCATCGGTCTCAGCGTCTATATCGATCCCGACATCCCGGATGCCCTGATCGGCGACCAGGTTCGCCTCAGGCAAATTCTGTTCAATTTCGGTAGCAACGCCATCAAGTTCACCGAACATGGCAAGGTCTTTATTCGTGCCGACATGATGCCATCCGCAGCCAAGGATATGGTCACGGTGCGATTCCAGGTTATTGACGAGGGCATCGGCATTCCCAAAGAGGCACAGGAAAAACTCTTCCAAGCCTTCTCCCAGGTCGAGGCATCAACCACGCGGCGCTTCGGTGGCACCGGGCTTGGTCTCTCCATATGCCAACGCTTGACGGAGTTAATGAACGGCGAAATTGGCGTCGCCAGCGTACCGGGAGAAGGCTCCACGTTCAGCGCAACGATCTCGCTTGCCGTTGATGAAGAGCAAAGCCTTAAGAGCGACGGCCATGACCTGTCCGGAACAAGTGTGTTGCTGGCCCACAATGACGATGACTTGCGCGAATTGTTTCCCCGCTACCTCGAACATTGGAAGGCGCATGTGACCACCACCGACGATATTGACGAGACGAAACGCATGGCCCTGGACGCCGCCGAAAACGGGTCGCCGTTCGATGTGATTTGTCTGGGCTCCGGTTGGCGATACGACGAACAGGTGGCGTGCGTTCAATCCTTACAGGGCGAAAATATATTGCCCGCAACAGGCTTTGTCGTCGCCTGTTTAAGCCGCGTTAAGGCGGACAGAAGAGACATGGAGAACACGGTCTATGTCGATGCCGGCCCGCTCCGGCGAGCGGATTTCATCCGCGGTGTTGCCGTTGCCACCGGCCGCGCCAGCCCCGAAGTGGACTATGATGAAGCCGATCTCACTCTCAATGCCGGTAAGGCGCCGAGCGTGGCCGAGGCTGAGACAATGGGGCAATTGATCCTTCTGGCGGAGGACAATCTTACCAATCAGGATGTCATCCGCCGCCAGCTCACCATGCTGGGGTACGCCTTGGAAATTGCCGGTGACGGTAACGAAGCCCTTAAACTATTTGAATCCAAGAAATACGCCATCCTATTGACCGACTGCCACATGCCTAACATGGATGGCTTCGAACTGGCGCAAACCATTCGTAATTCCGAACGGGAAATGGACGGCCGCCTTCCCATCGTGGCGATAACGGCGAGCGTCATGAAGGATGAAATTGATCGCTGTTTCGCCTCCGGCATGGACGACTATCTTGCCAAGCCGCTCGAGATGAAAAAGCTCAAGGAAACGCTGCGCAAATGGATGCCGGCGCCGGAGGGCATCATCAGCGAAGCGGCGCAGGAACCTGTCATTGAAGACGCCCCTGACGCATCCAATAGCGATGCTGGCAATGGCCCGATTGACCCATCGGCTCTGAAGGATGTGTTCGGCGATGACGAAGCAACATTTAGGGAAATCCTCAAGGGCTTCGTACAACCAGCTTCCTCCGATGCCGGTGAGATCGAGGCTTGTTTCGCCGAGAGATCCGCCGGCGGCGTGGCGAAGGCCGCGCACAAGCTGAAATCCTCGGCCCGGAGTGTCGGCGCCAATGACCTGGCGGATTTGTGCGAGGCTCTCGAAATAGCCGGCAAAGCGGAAGACTGGGCTGAAATTGACCAATCAGCGCCCCGCATTCCGGGCGCTATTCAAATGGTCGTCCAATATATCGACAATTTATAACTTCCATTGGCCGCTGATTTCATTGCAGCACGCGCGCGCGTGATCCGCACATCGACAGTCTTGAGCCACTAAATTAAGGTCACTGCACATCCGAGGCCCGCAATCGCCGAAGGAACGACCATGCGTGGTGAAGAGCTGATTTTCTTAGGATGGCCGGATATAGCCGGCCTGACCCGGGGCCGCGCCATTCCAGCCGCCGACTTGGAGGGGCGCCGGCGCAAGGGCATCGGCTGGGTGCCGGTGGCCCAGGCGCTGACGCCGTTCTCCACCCTGGCGCCGAACCCGTGGGGGCCGATGGGCGATATCTGGCTCGTGCCCGATGCCGATCCCGCCGCCGTGGCGCGCGTCGATTTGTGGCCGGATCAAGCGCCGTTCCATCTGATGCTGTGCGATGGCGTGCGGCCCGACGGCAGCGCGTGGGTGGCGTGCCTCAGGGCGTTGTTGCGCGATGCGTTGGATGCGCTGCAGGATGAATTCGATCTTTGCGTCCTCTCAGCCTTTGAGCAGGAATTTTACCTCGACGGCTTGACCGATCTGCCGGGCGCCAACTATTCATTGATTGCCCATCAATTGGCGGCAGATTTTGGCGCCCAGGCGATTGCCGCGTTGCGCGCCGCCGGCCAGGAACCGGAGACCTTCGAGCCCGAAGGCGGGCCGGCGCAATATGAAGTGAACTGCCGGCCGGCTCTTGGTCTCAAAGGTGCCGACCGGGCGCTGATATTGCGCGAGATCGTGCGCGATGTTGCCCGCCGTCAGGGCTACCGCGCGACCTTCACGCCGGTCATTTCCGAAGTCGGTTTCGGCAGTGGTGTCCATGTTCATCTCAGCTTCCAGGATAGCGCCGGGCGGCCGTGCACTTATGCTGCGGACGGCCGCGCCGGCATGAGCCGTGAGGCGGCCAGCTTCACCGCCGGCATCTTGCGCCATCTGCCGGCGATCACCGCCTTTAGCGCGCCAAGCCCGGTTTCCCATTGCCGCCTCGCGCCCGGGCATTGGGCCGGCGCGGCCGCTGCTTTTGGCGCCGACAACCGCGAGGCGGCGATACGCGTGTGCCGGGGGCGCGATGGCGCCGGCTTCGATGTTGCACCGCAATTTAACCTCGAATTCCGCGCCGCCGATGGCGCCGCGTCGCCCCATCTGCTGCTCGCCATCCTGGTGCGGGCGGGCCTGGCGGGCCTGCGCGAAAATCTCGAACTGCCGGCGCCGCTCGACCGCGACCCGGCGGGTTTAAGCGCGGCGGAGCAAAAGCGCCTCGGCATCGCACCTTTGCCGGGCTCTCTTCAAGAGGCGTTCGCCGCCGCCGCCGCCGATGAAGCCGTGCGCAGCTGGCTGCCAGAAGATTTGTGGAGCGCCTATTTCTCGCTCAAAGAGAACGAGCTCGAAACTGTCGCGGAAATGAGCATGGAAGAACAAATTGCCGCCTACCGCGACATATACTGAGTGAGGGGATAGAGACTGTGAGTGAAACCGCACAGGATGCCGTCGTTCGTTCCGAACAACGTGGCGAAATCGCCATCGTTTGGCTGGACCGGCCGGACGTTCTCAACGCCATTTCGCTGACGCTCAAATCCGAGCTCATCACGGCGATAGAGGCGGCGGACCGGGATGCGGATGTTGGCGCGATTGTATTGGCCGGGAAGGGGCGGGCCTTTTCCGCCGGCGCCGACCGCAAGCTCCTGGCCGAGATTGAAAATGCCGGACGCCATGAGCGCATCCAATCACTGGAGCTCGGCGCCGCCGTCACGCACGCCATGCTGCACGCCGAAACGCCGATCGTCGCCGCCGTCCAAGGCTATGCGGTGGGCGGCGGCGTTTCGCTGGCCTTGGCGGCCGACATCGTCCTTGCGGCGGAGGGCACGGTGTTTTTCATTCCGGAAGTTGAGTTGGGCCTGCCTTATCTCTGGGGCAGCACACCGATGCTGGCCGCTTCGCTCGGTATGCACCGGGCGCGCAATCTGGTGCTCAGTTGCGACCGTTTCAGCGCCGAGGATGCCGAGCGCTGGGGATTGGTGCGCGCCGTCCTGCCAGCTGGCGAGCTTATGGCGGAAACGGAAAAGCTCGCCCGGCGCCTGGCCGCCATGCCGCGCCACGCCATGGCGGCGCAGAAGCGGCTCAACAACCGCCTCGCGCTGCGTTACATGGTCTGGCTGGAAGACGAGATCAGTCTGTTTCTTGACGGATAAGACAGTTATGTAAACACCTGACTCGCCTGCCTGATTTCATCGCTGTCGCGGTTTGAGTATGATTGCCGCTATGGCCGTCAAAAACATATCCCCGACCGAGATCATTCAGGTTCTCACAAATCACAAGAAGTGGTTAAACGGTGATGACGGCGCGCGGGCGGATTTTACCACGACCGATCTGACCGGTTTCAATTTCACAAAAATATCGCTGCAAAAAGCAAAATTGGTCGGCACCGTTATGTGCAATGCCATTCTGATTGGCGCCGATCTCAGGGAAGCGGATCTGTTTAGCGCCGATTTATGCGACGCCAATCTTTCCGAAGCCGACCTTTCGGGGTGCGATCTTCGCGGCACCTATCTTCGTGGCGCCATTATGGACAGAGCCAATCTGGAAGACGCCGACCTTCGCGACGGCAGCCTGATCACCTATGACGAGAACAGGGCGCCATCATTTCGTCAACATCGTCACGATCCGGCGGGTCATGCCCTGGCCGACCTGACCGGCGCCAATCTTACCGGCGCGCGGCTGGCCCGCGCGACGATTATCCAAACAGATATGACCGGGGCTTCCTTGAACGGCGCGGTTCTGACCAATGCCGATCTTACGAATTCCAATTTGACGGATGTCGATCTGCGCGGCGCCGATCTGACCAATGCCAATTTGGAGAATGTCGATTTTTGCGGCGCCAACATGGAAGGCGCCAATGTGACCGGCGCGAATTTTAAGAACGCCGATCTGGCGTCGGCTAATTTGGACGGTGTGAATTTAACCGGCGCCATATTGGAAGGCGCCAACATGGTGCGGGACTTAAGCGAACTTGGCATCGATATCCGCAAGATGTTGCAGCAGCATTCGCTCTGGATATCGTCCTTCGCCACCGAGGGTAGCCGCGCTGATTTAAGCGGCGAAGATTTCAGTTATGTTGATTTCCGCGGATTTAATCTTTCGGGGGCAAATCTCAAAGACGTCAATTTCAAAGGCGCCAATCTGGCTGGCGCGGATATCAATATGGCCGACCTTAAAGGCTCAAACCTTGAGCGTGCCAATCTAATGAGCGTCTCCATGAGTGGCGCCGACCTTTCGGAAGCCAACATGACTAACGCAAACCTGCGCAACGCCATTGCCACACCGAAAGAGATATTGGACCGCTTCGGCCACCCCAAAACGATTACGGATTCGGACGGAAACGAAATTCAGCAATCCTGGCCGACAAAATTCATCAACACAAACTTCGCCGGCGCCAACTTGAAAGGTGCCAATCTGAACAGAGCGAATATGCAAGGCGCCAACTTGCTGCACGCCAAGACCGCGGAATGCGATTTAACCGGCGCCGATTTATCCAGCGCCGTTGTTGAGGTTTAGACAGGCGAGCGGAGGCAGCATGACAAACATTATCAATCATCAAGTGAAATTGGCAGGCCGGCCGGAAGGTCTGCCCAAATCGAGCGATTGGCAATTTACGGAAACGGAAGTGCCCGACCTGCGCGATGGCCAAGTGTTGGTCAAGATTCACTACATCTCGGTCGATCCGGCGATGCGCGGTTGGATGAACGACCGTGATACCTATGTACCGGCGCTCAAGCTCGGCGATGTGATGCGCGCGCTTACCGTTGGCGAGGTCATTGCAAGCCAAAACCCGGCCTTTGCCACCGGCGATTTCGTCGCCGGTTTCGATGGCGTACAGGAATATGCCATCTCCGACGGCAGCGCCTTGATGAAAGCCGATATCAATCTCGCGCCGCTGCCGGCCTATTTGAACAGCCTCGGCATTGCCGGCCTTACCGCTTATTGCGGCTTGATCGAAGTTGGCGCGCCAATAGCGGGCGAGACGGTGGTTGTCTCGGGCGCCGCCGGATCGGTTGGCGCGCATGTCGGTCAAATTGCCAAGATCAAGGGGTGCCGCACGGTCGGCATTGCCGGTGGCGCGAGGAAGTGCGCCTTTCTCATCGATGAGCTCGGCTTCGACGCCGCCATCGACTATAAAAACGAATCCTTGGATGACGGCCTCGCCCGGACCTGTCCCGACGGCATCGACATATTCTTCGATAATGTCGGCGGCGAGGTGCTCGATGCGGTGCTGGCGCGTATCAACTTCCATGCCCGCGTCGTGATCTGCGGCGCGATCTCGCAATACAACAACACCGAGCCGGTCGAAGGCCCGAGCAATTATCTCAACCTGCTGATCCGCAGCGCCCGCTTGGAAGGCTTTATCTATCTCAACTGGCAAAAACAGTGGCCGGCGATGATCAGCGAATTGGCGAAGTGGCGCGCCGACGGCAAGCTCAATTGCCCCGATGATATCGTCGACTGCGGCCTCAAGGCCTTCCCCGATACGCTTCTCCGGCTTTTCCACGGCGATAATTTTGGAAAATTGATGATCAAGGTGGCGGATTGAGGCTTTAGCCAATCGCCCGCGAGCACAAAATTTGGACGCGCCCTGAAATTGTTGTAGCCTCTCCTTATTGTTTCGCCCGCCCGCCCGCTCTATCCCCGGATCGCCAAATGCAACGCAGCACGGACAGAATTTTCACGACCCATGTCGGCAGCCTGCCGCGCAATCGCGAGCTGAATGAATTTCTGTTGCACCAGGAATATGACGAGCCCTATGACGAAGGTCGCTTGACGGCGGTGTTATCCGCTGCACTCGACCATGCGATCAAGATGCAGGCCGAGACCGGCATCGATATTTGCGGCGACGGAGAGTTGCCGCGCATTGGATTCTCGATTTACGCCAAGGACCGCATGAGCGGATTCGATGGTGTGTCGAAGCGCAACCGGACGTCCGACCTGATCAATTACCCGCAATATGCCGAGATGTTCGACAAGCGCGTGTGGGCGACCGTGGCGCGCAAACCGAAAGTGTGGAACGCGCCCGAGGCCGCCGGGCAGGTTTGCTACGATCCGGAACTGAGCGATGCCCGGCGCGAACTGGATGGTTTCGATGCCGCGCTCGATAATACCGGGCGCGAGCATTTTCACGACAGCTTCGTGACGGCGGCGTCGCCCGGCGTCGTTTCGACCACTATGTTGCGCGCCGCCGACAATCCGGCCTATCCGACAGACCGGGATTATGTGCTCGCCGTGGCCGGCGAGATGAAGCTGGAATATGATCTGATCGTATCGCGTGGCCATATCCTGCAACTCGATGCGCCGGATTTGGCGATGGACCGGCAATCGCTCTTTCGCGGCCGTCCGCTGCAGGATTTTCTCGACCGCATCACACTTCATATCGAGGCGCTCAATCTTGCCGTCGCCGACATTCCGCGCGAGCGTGTGCGCCTGCATGTGTGTTGGGGCAATTGGGATGGGCCGCACACCGAGGATGTCGAACTTGAGGCTATTTTGCCGATCATCTACGCGGCCAAGGTGGGTGCCATCAGCCTCGCTTGCGCCAATCCGCGCCATCAGCATGAGCACAAGGCGTTCAAGGCCAACCCGCCGCCGGCGACGATGTCTCTGATCCCGGGCGTGATCGACGTGACGACCAATTTTGTCGAACACCCCGAAGTGGTGGCCGACCGCATCTGTTTGTTTGCCGAGGCGCTGGGCGCGCGCGAGCGTGTGATCGCCGGTTGCGATTGCGGCTTTGGCACTTTCGCCGGCTACCAGTTTGTCAGCGAGGATGTGATGAGGAGCAAACTCGGGGCGTTGGTCGAAGGCGCGGCGATCGCGAGCAAAAGACTGTGGAGCTAGGGCGGTGATGATTGTCGAGAAGGCGGGCGCGCAAACGACGGTTCAGGATAGCGGCCGGCCGGGCTATCTCGGGCGCGGCATTCCGCCCGCCGGAGCGCAGGACAATCTGGCGCTGCGCGTCGCCAATCATCTCGTTGGCAATGATGCCGGTCAGCCATTCTTGACATTGGGTGATCCGGGTGCTGCGGGGCTGGAATGCCTCTTGCTCGGGCCGACCCTGCGATTCGCCCGCGATGCCGTCATCGCGCTCACCGGTGGCGAGTGTGCGGCCAAACTCGATGGCCAACCGCTGCCGATGTATAAAGGCATCCAAGTGAAAGCCGGGCAGACGCTCGCCATCGGCATCGTGAAAACAGGCGTTCGCGTTTATCTGGCGGTCGCTGGCGGCATTGATGTGCCGGTATATCTGGGGAGCCGCGCCACGCAAATCGGCGTCGGTCTCGGCGGCCTGGAAGGGCGCACCCTGCAGGCCGGTGACGAACTGACCTGTTTCTCCTCTGATATACGTGCCGGGCGTTCGGCGCCCGAGGAATTGCGCGCGTATGTTCCCGCCGAACCCGTCATCCGCGTCGTCATGGGGCCGCAGGATGAAATGTTCGACAGCAAAAGCCGCGCGGCCTTTGTTGAGCAGCCATGGGATTTGCTGCCAATGTCGAACCGCATGGGGCTTCGCTTCACCGGACCTACGCTCACATTTGAGCCTGGCCGGCCGGCATATCTTGACCGCGATGCAGGCGCCAACCCTTCCAATATCGTTGACGATATCATTCCGCTTGGCGGCATTCAGACGCCCGATGGCGCGGCACTGATCGTCATGGGCGTGGAGCATCCGACGGCGGGCGGATATGCCAAAATCGCCACTGTGATTTCCACCGACCTCAGCAAGCTCGGCCAGTTCCGCCCGGGAATGACCGGGCGCTTTCAGGCGGTGAGCGTCGACGAGGCAATCGCGGCGGAGGCTGAAATCGAAGCGCGCTTGCGGCGCTGGGCGGAAGCGCTATGAGGCTGACAAATGCTTTTTGAGCAGCCTCTTTATCGCATGCTTGGCGACAGCTATTTGAGCGTCGAATTCGCCGATACGGTTCATCTGCGTGAAAATTTCCGCATCCAGGCGATCGCCCGTGCGCTCGCCGCCGAGCCGGCGCAAGGCGTTGTCGAAATCGTGCCGCACTTACGCAATCTGGCTGTTGTCTTCGACCGCGCAAAAACCACGCCCGACAAAATGCGCGATTTTGTTGCCGAAGCGGTCGAACATGTCGAGACACCGATGCAGGTGGAATCGCGCCTGTTTCGCATCCCGGTCTGGTATGACGATCCCTGGAGCCAGGCCCTGGCCGCCCGGTATGACGTGCCCAACAATCTGGAGTTTCTCGCCGAAGCCAATGGCGTCAGCCGCGACGAGGCGATCGAGCGCCACAGCGGAACGGATTTCTGGATTGCCGCCGTCGGGTTTGTGCCCGGTTGTTATTGGGGCATTCCGCTTGATTTCGAGCTTACCCTGTCGGCGCCGAAATATCCTATCCCGCGTGATTTCACGCCGAGCCGCATTCTCGCACTCGCCGGTCTCGTCACCACCATCTACCCCTATGCCGGGCCGGGCGGTTATCAATGCATCGGCCGCACCGCTATTGAAATGTACAGCCCGGGCTCATCCAACCCGCTCTTTCCCGAGGACGGCATCCTGGTGCGCATGGGCGACCGCCACCGCCACTATTCCGTCGACCCGCTCGAATATGAAGATATCCGCAGCCGCTTGGCGGCGGGCCAGTATGAATATGAAGTCAGCACCGAGACGGTCGATCTCGACGATTACCACACGGCCCGGCAGGACTGAACAATCCGTATACGGAGTGGCGCAACAATGGGCCGGCCAGCGATCTATTTCACGGATTCAAACCGGCGCAACTCGATACCATGGTCGGCAAAAATCTTGGCCAAGGATCCATCCGCCAGAACCTTGGAGAGGCCGGCGTTGAAATTCGTTACGTGCCGGTCGTGATTTTCGATATTTTTCGAGATTGCGAGATATATTCCCCGGCTCGTCAAAGGGGGGTCGAGCGCGACGATCCGGTCCTTGAAGTGGGGAAAGTTAAGGGTCAGCAGCCGCTGAATGTAAATCCGCTGATCGACAAACAGGTCAATTCGCTTGCTGGTGAGCATGCGAATGCTCTGAACCTTTTCCGTCACTATCGTTTTGTTGAGGTAGGTTGCGTTGTCGAAGGCCGCGCCATTGGCGGCGCCGCGCAAAACACCGATGGCATAATCCTTGAGGTCAGTTAAGGTACGGTAGCGTGGCACGCTGCCCTTCAGGGCAAAGAAAACGATATCCGTGTCGAATATCTTGTCCGAATAGTTAAACAGCTGTTTTCGCTCCTCGGTCAAATAAATACCAAATACGCCATCCACCATGCCAACCGCTGCTTCATGAAGGGCGCGCTTGAATGGCATTGGTACAAATTTTACGTCATATCCGGCGCGCGCGAAGATCATTCGACCGGCTTCATAGACATGGGCACCGACTTTGTCGTCGAGTGGGGTGCCGGAATCGATAACCGACAGAACCAACGTATTCGACGCGCCCGCAGCCGGAACCGAGCCGCAAACACTGAACAGAACCACGGCTAGGATTGCCGGAATCTTTTTCAATTTCATGCCGCCCCCCGCGATGATGGAGTGTTTGCGGCGCTGCAGTTCGAGTCCGCTGCGTCACCCTTTGCGCCGAACCGTGGCAGATAGAGTTCGACCGTCGTTCCGCTGCCCTGCTCGCTACGGATCGTCACATTGCCGCCGGACTGCTTGGCAAAGCCATAGATCATGCTCAAACCCAGCCCCGACCCCTTGCCAATATCCTTGGTGGTGAAAAACGGTTCGAAGACATGCGCGAGCGCGTTCGCCGCAATTCCGCACCCGTTGTCCGACACGCTGAGCGTGACATAGTCGCCCGGATCGACGCCTGCTTCGGTCGCGGATAAACCGTCATCCAGGGTTACATTGGCTGTCTCAATCGTAAGCGTACCTCCGCCCGGCATGGCATCGCGGGCATTGATGGCCAAATTCAGGAGAGCGTTTTCCAGCTGTGATTGATCGGCGTGACATTGCCACAAATCCTTGGCGCCTTGGCTGCGTATTTCCACCGAATCCCCGAGCGTGCGGCGCAGCATTTCCGTCATGCCCGAGACCAGTGCGTTGAGGTCAGTCGCCGTCGGCTGGAGAGACTGTTTGCGCGAAAAGGCAAGAAGCCGATGGGTCAAGGCCGCGCCGCGCTCCGCCGCCTTGATGCTGCGGTCGATTAAATCGACCTGACGACTGTCACCTTTCACGCCATCGACAAGCCGGTCGCGGGCGGTATCCAGATTGCCCAGGATCACGGTGAGCAGATTGTTGAAATCATGCGCGACGCCGCCGGTGAGTTGGCCAACGGCTTCCATTTTCTGCGCTTGTACAAGCTCGTTCTCGAATTGCTTGCGCGCGCTGATATCGACGAATGTTGCCCCGATGAGAGGCCGGCCCTGCCATGTGACTTGCTGGGCCGATACGCTCAGCCAAATAGATGCGCCGTCCCTGCGTATGCCCTCGATTTCATAATGAGACGGTGCGGCTTCACCTTTCTGGCGCGCTTCGCGGTAGCCAACCAGACGTTTGCGTTCCCATGGCGCAAACAATTCTTGAATGTCGGCGATGTGGAGGATTTCGTCACGATTATCGAAGCCGAACATCTGCGCAAGCGCCGCGTTTGCAAACACGGCGCGATCGTCATCCAAGATCAAAAATCCCTGCGCTGAATCTTCGATGAGGTGCCGGAAGTTCTCTTCGCTCTCTATCAACTCGTCATACGATTCCTTCAGGTTTGTCCGCATCAGATTTATCGCATTGGCTATGTCGCCGAATTCATCCAGGCGCTGCCGTTTGGCCTTTGTCCCCGGGAACTCGAATGGTTTGACAAGTCCCTTCAGGTCCATGCGCCGCGCATAATCGCCGAGGGCAATCAAATGCCGGGTGAAATAAATGTGGAAGAGGAAATACATGAACGCCGCGACGGCCAGGGTCTTTAATAGGTTTGTCGCCAGTATGATCAGCGCCTTGTCAAAGAGCTCCTGATAGATTCTTGAAAGGCCGGCAACAATTCGAATGCTTCCCAGTTCCCGTTGAAAGGGCCCGTCGGCAAACTCAAGCGGATATTGCGCCTCCACCGTATCGCCTTCCGGCTCGCGTCCGGCCTGCCACACAGTTTTTCCATCGACCAATATTTCGGTGTAGTCGACATCCGGATGGCTAACCAGGCTGTCCAGTTGCAGTTGGGTAGTTTCGTCGGCGAACTCCCACAAGCTCTTGGATATGGGGGCGAGAGTTACGACCTCGGCATAGGTCAGTTCGCTGTCGATGCGTTTGAGACCCTGCCGGTAATCGACAAACAATTGAACTGCGGTGGCGAATATTGCAATGAGCGAGCTGAAAGCGATGATGGAAACGATCAGGCGGAGAACAATAGAATCTCGTCGTCTGAAGCTTCGACGCCGCATCGGAAATCCCCGTTTGCCTGTTGTGGTAAGCAGCACTTCCTGTACGACGCAATTTCTCAAGGCCTGGCGCAGACCGGCCCAAATAACGCCATTAATTTATGTTAGCATTTTCGAATTCGTCTCACCAGTAATAACGTTTGGTATTAGTCAGGTATTGACGCAAATGTGATGACGAAGGTTCTAATGAATCGCCTTTTCATGTCGAGCCGAGCGCCCCCACAAACGCCTCAACTTCCCGGTTGAAGCGCTCGGTCTCCTCAAGAAACGGGCAGTGGCTGCTGTCCTCATAAAGCGAGAAGCTCGATCCAGGGATATGTTCATGCACGAACTTCACCGCCGGAGTGGGCAGCAGTTTGTTTTCCGCATTGCCGCATATCACCAATGTGGGGGCGGTGACTTTGGCGAGGTCGGCGCGGTAGTCCTGCATGGTCTGGTCAAACAGGACGGCGCTGGCGATGGTCGGCGGGATGCGCATATTTTCCGCCACCATCCAGTCGATCTCCTCCTGCGGCGGCGGCGTTTTGAACATCATCGGCACGAAGCCGCGGAAGATGGCTTCGCGCCCGGTTTGCACTTCGGACATCATGTGAATGAGGGCGGCGAGATCGAACAGGCCCTGGTCCCAGTCGGGCCATTTGAAATCGGCCGGGGTCTGCTCGACCAGAATCGTGCCGGCAACATTCTCATCGCCGAACTGTTTGAAATAATCCCACACCACCATGCAGCCCATAGACCAGCCGACCAGCACCACATCCTTCAGGTCCTTGGCCCTGATGAAGGCGCGCACATCGGCGGCATAGGTTGGCATGGTGTGGCCTTCGCTCACATGCGAGGAAGCGCCATGGCCACGCAGGTCGAGCGCAATAACGTGATTGGTTTTTCCGAGATCCGCCAATTGGCGGTGGAAAAAGCGCGCGCTCATCCAGACGCCGTGAATAAAAATGATCGGCCGTCCGTTGCCGGCGCCGCTCTCTTCATAGGCGAGCTCAACGTCATCACGAATGCGGATTTTGGCCATGGTCTTTTTCCTCCCAGTCTGGCTTTTCAGCCGTTGCGGTAGATGTAGCTGTAGGCATTGATCGCCGGAACGCCGCCGAGATGGGCGTAGAGTATATTCGAGCCCGCCGGAAAATAATTCTTCTCGACCAGGTCGATCATGCCTTGCATGGATTTCCCCTCATAGACCGGGTCGGTGATCATGCCTTCGAGGCGGGCGCAAAGACGGATGGCTTGGTTGGTTTCCTCCGACGGCACGCCGTAATAGGGATAGGCATAGTCTTCGTTGAGAATCACATCATCCATCGTGATATCCTGGCCAAGCTCGATTAGGGCGGCGGTCTTTTGCGCGATATCGAGCACTTGGGCTTTGGTCTGATCGGGCGTAAACGAGCCGTCGATTCCGATCACATTGCGCGCGCGGCCATCCATGGCAAAACCGACCAGCATACCGGCATGGGTCGAGCCGGTAACGGAGCAGACGATAATGTAATCGAAGCGAATACCCATTTCCGCTTCCTGTTGGCGTACTTCTTCGGCGAAGCCGACGAAACCAAGGCCGCCGAGTTTGTGCACCGAGGCCCCGGCTGGAATGGCATAGGGCTTGCCACCTTTGGATTTGACGTCTTCGATCGCCTGCGTCCAGCTATCGCGGATACCGATATCGAAACTCTCATTCACATGCTCAATCTCGGCTCCCATGAGGCGGCTCATGAGGATGTTACCAACCCGGTCATATACGGCGTCTTCATAGGGTACCCAGTCTCCCTGCACCAAGTGGCATTTCATGCCGAGTTTGGCGGCGACGGCGGCGACCTGGCGGGTGTGGTTCGATTGCACACCGCCGATGGTGACCAGCGTATCGGCGTTCGAGGCAAGCGCGTCCGGCACGATATATTCGAGCTTTCGGATCTTGTTGCCACCAAAGGCAAGGCCGGAGTTGCAATCCTCGCGCTTGGCGTAGATTTCGACCTTGCCGCCGAGATGCTCCGAGAGACGGCTCAGTTTCTCGATCGGCGAAGGGCCGAAGGTGAGCGGATAACGCTCGAATTTTTCCAGCATGTCTGTTGCCTTCTGATTGCACCCAGAGTTTCGTAATTTAGCCGAATCCAAGCAAGAGGTGCTCTCGTAGTTGGGGAGAATATCGAGCGAATTAAGCAATTATTGTGATATTCAATTAGTTTGTTTTCAAAAAATCAGAAAAAATAGAGGTAATCTTCCATGGCAACGTCACTCGACGGAGCGGACCGCCGTATTCTTAGAAATTTGCAGCGCGATGGCCGGCTCACCAATTCGGAACTGGCGAAAAAGGTAAATGTCAGTCCTGCGACCTGCCATCGTCGAACACAGCGGCTTTTCAGCGAGGGTTATGTGCGCGCGGTGCGGGCCGATGTTGCGCCGGACCGCGTTGCCCTTGGCACCCTGGTGATGGTCGGCGTCGTTCTCGATCGCTCAACACCAGAGAGTTTCGCCGAATTTGAGGACGCCATCATCGAACTGCCGTTTGTGCTCGATTGCCACTTGGTCGCTGGGGATTTCGACTTTTTCCTTAAAATCAGGGTACGCGATATTGCCGATTTTAAACGCCTGCATGGCGAGCAGTTGATTGCCCTTCCCGGGGTGCGTCAAACCCGGACATTCTTTGTCATGAAGGAGGTGATCGACAACGCACCGCTCGACTTTTGAACGGCTCCTGCCGCCATTGATTTTGCCGCCAATCGCCATACTTAATTTAAATAGGGGTAATCCTGCCTTGTGTAGTTACGGATCGGAGGAATCAATGCAGATTGCTGCCATACTTCGAGCCAAAGGAAGCGCGGTGGCGCGCGTCGGGTCAATGAGCAGCGTGGCCGAAGCTCTTAAGGTATTGAAACAAAAGCGTATCGGCGCCGTCGTCGTGGCCGATGACGACACTTCCGTCGATGGTGTCCTGTCGGAACGCGATATTGTCCGCGGCCTGGTCGAGCATGGCGCTGAGGCGCTGGGTTTTCCGGTGACGGCGCTGATGACGAGCGATGTCATCACCTGTTCGGAGGATCGCACTGTCGACGAGCTGTTGAGCGACATGACCGAACACCGCATCCGCCATTTGCCGGTTCTGCATGACGGCCGCCTGGCCGGCATCGTCTCGATTGGCGATTTGGTGAAATACCGTCTCGACGAACTGGAGAGCGAGCGCGACGCGATGCGGGACTATATCGCCACCGGCTAATTATTGGCCGGCATAGCGCTCGGCAAAACGTTCGCGAAGTGCGGTTTTGAGGAACTTGCCGGTCGAGGTGCGCGGAATTTCGTCTATCACCTCATAGGCGTCGGGCAGCCACCATTTGGCAAAATTCTGGCTGAGGAAGTCATTAAGTGATTCGGCGTCAACCTCGGCGCCTTCCGCGGCGACGATCACGGCGAGCGGGCGTTCGGTCCACTTTTCGTGCGCTACCGCGATGACCGCTGCTTCGCGCACACTGGCATGGCCCATCAGGGCGTTTTCCAGATCGACCGAGGAAATCCACTCACCGCCGGACTTGATCAGATCCTTGGTGCGGTCGGTAATTTTGACGTAACCCTCGGCGTCCATCGTCACCACATCGCCGGTGCCGAACCAGCCATCATCGCTCCATTTATCCTGGCCTTCCTCGGAATTATAGTAACGTGCCGCGACCCAGGGGCCGCGCACCTGAAACTCGCCCATGCTGTTGCCGTCCCACGGCGCCTCGCCATTGTCATCGACAACGCGTGCTTCGACATAGGGCACCGGCATGCCCTGTTTGGCGCGCACATCGTAGCGTTCGTCTTCACTCAGATTCTCCATGCCGCGCTTGAGGCGCGAGATGGTGCCGAGCGGCGCCAGCTCGGTCATACCCCAGGCGTGAATGGTGGCAATGCCGTGCTTGTCGAAACCGCGGATCATGGCTTCCGGCAGGGCCGAGCCGCCGACCACGGTGCGGAAATCCGGGTGCAGATTCCAGCGCGATGCGTCGCTTTCGAGAGCCTGCAGAATGCCGATCCAAATTGTTGGCACACCGGCGGCGAGAGTGACCTGTTCGCAATCGCACAGATCGAGCAGGCTGTCGGCATCCATGTGCGGCCCGGGGAAGGTGATCTTGCTGCCCGTCATGACGGCCAAATAGGCCAACCCCCAGGCGTTGGCGTGAAACATCGGCACCACGGCCATGAGTACATCGCGCTGGGCGAGGCCGATCATATCGGCGAGGCCGGCGCAGAAGGTATGCAGCACCATGGCGCGGTGCGAATAGGCGACGCCCTTCGGTTTGCCGGTTGTGCCCGAAGTGTAGCACATCCCACAGGCGGCATTCTCGTCAAGTTCGGGGAAGGTGTAGCCGTCCGGTGCGCCGGCGAGCAATTCCTCGTAGCTCTCAAGGCCGTCCGGAATCGGCGCGCCCGAGAGCGGCACGACAAACACGCGCTCGAAATCGACCTTGCCCTTGATCTTCTCATAGATCGGCAGCAACACATCGTCGACGATCAGGAAGCGGTCCTCGGCATGATTGGCGATAAAGGCGATATCGTTTTCGTGCAGGCGAAAATTGAGCGTGTGCAGCACGCCGCCCGAACACGGCACGCCGAAATAGATCTCGAGATGGGCATAACTGTTCCACATGATCGTTGCCACGCGCTCACCGCGCTTAAGACCGGCGGCCTCAAGCGCCGAGGCGAGTAGGGTGGCGCGCCGCTGGAAATCGGCAAAACTATGACGGTGCAGAGATTTGTCCGGCAGGCGGGTGACAATTTCCACGTCCGGAAACAGTTTTCCCGCGCGCTCCAGCATCGGCGTCAGCGTCAGCGGAAAGTCCATCATTGTGCCGTCCATTACCGTCTCCCTTGTTTGTTGGAGGGATGATGCCTGAAAAACTGACCACGATTCAATAGGCCCATTTCAAATCTGAATGACCGGGATTTTTCGCTGCGGAATGTGTCATTGGGTGATAAAAACCAGCTCGGGGGTGATAAAAATCAGCCCGGCGTGCGGTCGCAGCAGAGAAAAGGAACTGACATTATGCCCATTCGTCAAATCGCCAAAATGGGACACCCCGTATTGCTAAAACCGGCCGTCGCGGTCGATGATCCGCAGCACCCGGACATTGCCCGTCTCGCTACCGACATGCAGGACACGCTTGAATGGATCGGTGGCGCCGGAATTGCCGCGCCGCAGGTCTATGACCGCCGGCGCGTGGTTGTATATTGGATTCCCGCCAAGCGTATCGCGCCTGGCGCCGGCCTTGAACCCGTTCCGTGGACCGTGATGATCAACCCCGTGGTCACGCCGATCGGTGAAGAGAAGGGTATGATCTGGGAGCGCTGCCTGTCTTTGCCGGGGCTGCATGGCAAAGTGCCGCGCTACAAGAAGATTCATATTGCCTTTCAGACACTGGAGGGAAAAGGGCAGGAGCGCGAGGTCGAGGATTGGCACGCCATGCTGTTGCAGCACGAATGCGACCATCTGGATGGAATTCTCTATCCGATGCGGATGACCGACCTCTCACTGCTCGCCTTTAATGCGGAGCCGGGAAAACTTGCCGAGGACGCCGAGAAGACGCCCGGCCTCGACCCGGCGCTTCGCGCCATGGTCGACGCTTGGCCGGCACGGGAAAAATGGCTCGCCGATTGAGGTTATCGCCGACCAGCATAGTCAATAATACATATGTTGGTTTATTGAAGGCGTCAGCCGCATAAAAACCCGGCAAAAAATCAGAATTATTGGTCTTTTTTTGTGCACCGGCGGGCCGAAGGTGGTAACTAGGGGCCAATTTTCAATATCGAAAGCGAGAGCGCATGGCGCAAACCGCCGAGCTGGGCAGCCGCATTGAGCTGTTGTCCATGGATAAGAATTGTCACGATATCAGCATCGGGCTCTATGAGCAGCCGGGGCCGGACGGCGTGCCGGAATATCTGGTCCATTGCTACAGCCAAAAGGGCGATGTGGCGGCACGTCTTCAGTTCATTGCCGAGGCGATGAAAGTGTTGGGCGGCATGGAAAACAGCTCAGCGGGGCGGCTGCGCTTTGCCTGCGGCAGTGCCCACCGTCTGGCCTGCAAGCGTCTGTTTCTCGAGGCCGGCAAACTTGCGAGCGATGCCGCACTGGACGCCAGACGGCTCAACATCCACGACAAAAAATCGGGTTTCGAAATTTCCGTGGATGGCGCTGGCGCTGGCACCTACAAGGTGACCGCTTCGGGCGATGGGGACGGCCACGCGCGCCGCGCCAAGGCCGTTGCCGGCGGCCTGCGCAAATTGGCCGAGATGGAAGAGACAGGCGCCGAGGCCGGTGCCGCCTTCGCTTGCGGCCAGGCGCATGATCAATTGGTCGGATTGTTGCTGGCGCGCGCGCTCAATGTCCGCGCCGTGTTGCGCGAAGAAGATGCCGCCGCAGCGCAAGGCGTTCTCGCCGCACCCAGTGCGCAAAGCGTTTGACGGGAGATATCAGGTGAACCAGACAAGCCCAGTAAAAGCCATGACCAGCCGCGAGCGCGTGTTGGCCGCCCTCAGGCGCGAGCCTGTCGACCGCACGCCGGTGGTCAACCCCACTTCTGTTGCGACGGTTGAATTGATGGATTTGGTCGATGCGCCGTTCCCGCACGCCAACCGCGATGCTGCCGCCATGGCACGCCTCGCGGCGACGAGTTACACCGAGCTCGGCTTCGACAGCGTTATGCCGGTATTTTCGATTATTCAGGAATCCTCGGCGCTCGGCTGCAAGATGCAGTGGGAGCAAAAAGACAATTGGCCGACCGTGCGCATGAGCGAGCCGATTTGGCACGATGTCGATGATATCCGCATTCCCAATGATTATCTCAGCCATCCCGATATTGTCTGCGTGCTCGATGCCATTCGCTTGCTGCGCAAGGAATTCGGCAATGACGTCGCCATCATCGGCAAGACCATGGGGCCATGGTCGCTCGGCTATCACTGTTTTGGCGTCGAGCCGTTCCTGCTGATGTCGCTCGACGACCCGGGCAAAACCATGCAGTGTCTCGAGCGCATGAAAGAGGCGACGATCCAGTTCGGCCTGGCGCAGATCGACGCCGGGGTAGACGCCCTGACGGTGCCCGATCACGCCACCGGCGATCTGGTGAGCGGCGAATATTACAAGCGCTTCCTGATGGATATGCATGCTGAATTTGTCGATGCCATTCCGGTGCCGCTGATCCTGCATATCTGCGGCCGCACGGTGGACCGCATGGATTACATTGCCCAAACCGGCATGGCCGCCTTCCATTTTGATTCGAAGAACTCGCCATGCGAATCCATGGAAGTAGTCGGCGACCGCATTTCGCTGGTCGGCAACATCAACAATCCGGAGACCCTGTTCTCCAAGGATCCGGCCGATGTGCGCCAGGAAGTTGTTCAAAACCTTGAGTCGGGCATCCAGATGGTCGGCCCGGAATGCGCGATCCCATTGCAAACCCGGATCGAGAATTTGGTCGAGATCCCCAAGGCGGTGCGCCACTGGCATGACCAACACGGCCATACCCACTAAGCCCTGAACACTCCCCACGCAGAATATTTACGGATAAAAGCAAAATGGCAGAGCTGTCTGATATCGCTAATGAATTCATTCGTCAGGAGATCGAGGAATATCTCGAGCGGCCGGAAGAGATCGAGCGCAATATTGAATTGTTCGCGCGCATCCGCCCGGCCATGCAGGATATCGCCGCGGCGCTGATCGAAGGCGAGGATGACGAGGTCGATCGTTTGACCCAGCAAGCGCTGGCCGATGGAGTTGAAGCGCTGGAGATTATGGATGACGGTTTGATCGCCGGCATGGGCATCGTCGGCATCAAATTCCGCGAGGCGATGATCTTCGTGCCGGAAGTGCTGTCCTGCGCGCGCGCCATGAAAGCCGGCATGAATTATATCGAGCCGATCCTCTCGGACTCCGGTGTCGAGCCGATCGCCAAGGTTTTGATGGGAACGGTAAAGGGCGATCTGCACGATATCGGCAAGAATCTCTGCATCATGATGCTGCGTGGCTCAGGCTTTGAAGTGATCGATTTGGGTGTCGATACATCGGATGATGATTTTATCGACGCCATCGAAGAGCAACAGCCGAGCATTGTCGGCATGTCGGCTCTATTGACGACAACCATGCCCAATATGGGCAAGGCGATTGAGGCTTTTATCGATGCCGATGTGCGTGACGATGTGATGGTTATGGTGGGCGGCGCGCCGGTGACGCAGGATTTCGCCGACGATATGGGCGCCGACGGTTATGGCAAGGACGCGCTCGCCTGTGTCGAATTGGCCAAGAAGCTCGCCAGCGCATAAAGCCAAGCGGGAACCGGAACGGAATGTCCAAGGTCGATCCAAAAGATATTCAACAGCGCATGGACCGTATCTCCGAGATATTTACGGATATTGTTTCCCATGCCGAGACGGTTTCCAAAACCCGCTGCCCCTACCGCAACCGGCACGACCATTGCACCGCCGAATTCCGCTGCCGCAATCAACAGGCCGGGGACGCAGAGGAGGCACCCTTGGTATGCGGTCATGAAGGTGAGTTCGATTATCGCAGTGCCTGGGAATCAAATCCGCTGCTCCATGACAGGGCGAAAAAGAAGATCGATGAAATCAGCAGCGCCGCCGCAAAGCGCCGCGCCGGATCACGGCGGAAGAAAACCGATTGAGCAGCATCAGCCATGACCGTGCGGTGCGCGAGCTGGAAGCCGGGCGCACGATTTTCGAATATGCCGACGAGCTCAGCGTCGAGGTGCCGACCTCGTGCCAACGCAATGGCCGTTGCCATGAATGCGTGGTCGAGATTCGGCAGGGTATGACGGCGCTGTCGCCGCCGAACGATGCCGAATCATTTCTGCGCGGTGATTTTCGCCTTGCCTGCCAGGCGGAGGTCATTTCGGCGGAACAGGATATCGAATTCGCCGCATTGCGCCGGCGCCCCAAAATTCTCACCACCAGCCCGCCCAAACAAGGCTTTGAGATCGACCCGGCCGTGCGCGCAGAGGACGGCAAAGTGTTTTACAGAGACGAGGAAATTGGCGTCTATCGCGGTCATCTGTTTGGCCTGGCGATCGATCTTGGCACGACGACGGTGGCGATGGAACTGATCGATTTGGAGAGCGGGCAGGGGGTGCGGAGTTGCAGCTTCGAAAACCCCCAGCGCTTCGGCGGCAGCGATGTCATGCACCGCATCTCGTTTGACGGCGCCGATGGCAGCGGCGAATTACAGCGCGCTATCACCGCCGCGATCAACCGCGAGATTATGCAGTTTTGCAGCGATCTCGGATTCTCGCACCATGAAATTTATGAAATCACCATCGCCGCCAACACCACCATGCGCGATATTCTGTTTAAGATCGATGTCCAGTCGGTCGGGCAAAAGCCCTACAAGTCGCTGATCGAAAATCAGGCCGCTACAGGAGAGCGCAGCAGCACGGCGCTATATGAGAGCGCCCGGGGGCTTGGCCTGTTGGCCAATCCACGCGCGCAGGTTTACGGCCTGCCGCTGGTGGCCAGCCATGTCGGCGGCGATTTGGCGGCCGGTCTCGCGGCGCTCGATATCACGCCGGATGGCGATGAGACGGTTATGCTGGTCGATATGGGCACCAATACGGAAGTATTCATCCGCCACCAGGGGCGCATGGTGGTGGCGTCATGCCCGGCCGGCCCGGCCTTTGAAGGCGGCTTGGTGAAATACGGCATGCCGGCTTATGACGGCGCTATCGAAAAGCTCAGACTTGGCGCCGATGGCGGCGACATAAAATATGAGACGATTGGCGACGGCGCGCCCGAGGGTCTTTGCGGCTCCGGCCTGATCGACCTTCTGGCCGAGCTTCGCCGGCACGATATGATGACGGCGAAGGGTGTCTTTACCGCCGATAAAAGACAATTTGAACACATGCTGCTGCCGCGCCACGGCATCACCTTTTCCAAGCAGGATGCGAGCAATTTGGGTCAGGCCAAGGCGGCGAATTATTGCGGCCAATTGATCGTCATGCGGACGCTCGGTATCGATCCGGGCGATGTCGATACGCTTTATCTCGCCGGCGGCTTCGCCCACCATGTCGATATCGCCAGCGCCGCCGATATCGGCCTGCTTGCGCCGGTGCCGGAGGAGCGTGTCGTCCGCGCCGGCAACACGTCGCTCAGCGGTGCGCGGGATATTTTGCTGTCGCGCGCCAAACGCCGCGCGCTCGAAGATTTAGTTGGGGGGATCGAGCATGTCGAGCTCGAAACAAGCGCAGACTTTTTTGAACTATTCGTCGATGGCTGTCAGTTCAAACCAATGCCGTCGCGGCTGAACTAAGTAAAAGGGAAATCAGCATGAATTCGATCCTCAATAACCCGGCGAGCTATATCACCATCGGTGAGAATATCCACACCACGCGCTCTTTGCTGCGCAAGGGCAAGCGGATAGATACCGTTGATGATGCCGATGTCATTCTCTACACGGCGGTCGATGGCTCGACCCAAACGCTGCTCATCCCCGACGATGTTAAGGCCACGCAGGATTATGACGAAGGCCGGGTCAAGCATGTCAAGGTGGCGCTCAGCGCGGCGATGTTTGGCAGCGGCGAAGAAGCCGAGAACGGCGTCGCTTATATTCACGCCATGGCGCACCACCAGGAACAAACCGGCGCCACATTCCTCGACATTAATGTCGATGAATTTTCGCTCAAGACGGAAGAGCAAAAAGCGGCCATGACATGGCTGGTCGGCGCGGTTCAGAAAGTGAGCCCGTTGCCGATCTCGGTCGATTCATCCGATGTCGATGTGATCCGCGCCGGACTGGAAGCGTGCGACAGCGCGAAGGGCCGGCCGATGCTGAATTCGGCCTCGCTTGAGCGCCTCGATGCGCTCGATCTGGTGCTCGAACATAATGCCGAGGTGGTGATTACGGCGGCGGGCGAAACGGGCATGCCATCGGGCACGGCGGAGCGTGTTACCAATGCCTCGCGCATGGTCGAGGCCGCGCTCGAGAAAGGCATTTCTCTTGCTCATCTGCATGTCGATCCGCTGGTGTTTCCGATTTCGGTCGACAAGGAATTCGGCCTCCATTGCCTCGACGCGATTCGCGAAATCCGTGGCAAATACGGGCCGGAAATTCATATCACCGGCGGTATGAGTAATGTTTCCTTCGGCATTCCCGGGCGCAAGATCGTCAATGGCGCCTTTGTGACACTGGCGGTGGAAGCGGGCGCTGATGGCGGCATCATCGATCCGGTGCAATTTTCACCGGCGGATATTTTTGCCACTGACAGGGAATCACTTGGCTACCGGCTGGCCGAGGATATGCTGCTCGGCAAGGACGAACATTGTAAGAAATACATCAAGGCCTGGCGTAAGGGCGAAATGAAATAGGGGGAGTTTCGTGAGCGGGGAGATCGTTTACCGGGGTTACAATCAGGAACAATTGGACGCGCAGTATAACAATCGGCAGCGCTATCCGGAGTTCGTCGGCATATTCGAGGATTGGGAAAAATGGAGCGCCGAGACGCAGAAGAATCTGCCGGCGCAACTCGATGTTCCCTATGGCGATCTGCCATGCGAGACGCTCGATATTTTTCCCGCCGCCGAGGCGGGCGCGCCAATCCAGGTGATGGTGCATGGCGGCTATTGGTATTCGCTCGACAAAAAGCATGACAGTTTCGTCGCCGAGGGCTTGCGCCCGAATGGCGTCACCACCGTGGTCATCAATTACGGTCTCACGCCCAAATATGGCATGGACGAGATCGTGCGCCAGAACCGCGCCGCGCTGGCCTGGGTGTGGCGCAACGCGGAATCTTTTGGCGCCGACCGGGAGCGCATTTATACGGTCGGGCAATCGGCCGGCGGTCATCTGGTGATGATGCTGATGGCGACCGACTGGCCCGGCTTCGAAGACGGCCTGCCGGCGGATTTGGTCAAGGGCGGCGCGTCGATGTCGGGGATTTACGACCTCGAGCCGATACGCCTCTGTTATCTCAACAACAAGGTCGGCATGGACGCGGATGTTGCCCGGCGCAACAGCCCGATCCATCAGCGCTATCCGGTGGCGTTGCCGCTGATGGTTATTTCCGGCGATATTGAATCGGACGAATATGCCCGCCAGGCCGAAGCCATGGAAACGGTGTGGCAAGGGCTCGGCTATCCGCTCGAGCATATCAAGCTGCCAGGCTACAACCACTTCACCATGGCGCATCAATTGCGCGAGGCTGACAGCGACATGACGCGCGCGTTGTTGCGCCAAATGGGTCTTAACGGGGGAAGCTGAGATGAGACTGGTGCGCTACGACCGGACAGGGGAAATTCGCCTCGCGATCATTGAGGACGACGAGCTGATCGATATCCTCGATGCGGTTGACGCCACCGGCGGATATTACAGCGAAATGGCTGAGAAGCGGACATGGTTTGCCGACATGACAACACTGATCGCCGCCGGACCGGCGGCGCTCGAATATTTGCAAACCGTGGCCGATGCGGATGTTGTCCATTCGCCGTTGGCCGATGCGAATCTTCTCGCGCCGCTCGATCCCGGCATTATCCTCTGTAGCGGCGAGAATTACTGGGACCACCGCGAGGAAAAACCTGAAGTAACCGCCAAGGAGCCTGAGTTTTTCGTCAAGATTCCGGCGACTGGCGTAATCGGGCCGGGTGACGACATCGTCTGGGATACCAAAGTGACGCAAAAGCTCGATTATGAAACCGAGCTTGCCATCGTGATCGGCAAGGCCGGACGCCATATTTCCGAGGACAATGCGGCGGAGCATATTTTCGGCTTCACCATCATGAACGATGTCACGGCGCGTGACCGTCAGGTCAAGATGCGCCCTGATGGGAGCTGCCAATATGCGCTCGGGCCGGGCAAAAATTTCGATAGCTGCGCGCCGCTGGGCCCGGCCATCGTCACGCCGGACGAGATTGCCGATCCGCAAAACCTCGGTCTGTCGACGCTGGTAAATGGCGAATTACGGCAAAATAATTCGACCGCGAAAATGATTTGGGGCGTGGCCGAACTGGTCCATTTTTTCTCGACATTTTTGACACTGCAGCCGGGCTGGGTGATATCCACCGGCACCCCCGGCGGCACCGCCTGGGCGGCCGACCCAGAGCTTGGCGGGCGTCCCTATGAGCGCCCCGACTTGGTCCGGGCCAGCGGCTATTTACAGGCCGGCGATCAGGTCATTTGCCGTATCGAAACCCTCGGCGAGCTGCAAAACCAGGTCACAACAAGCAGTTAAGTCGAAAAAATATGTATATAAAACAATATGTTATAATTATTATTGAGAATAGTTATCATTTACACTTGACCTTAATATTTGAGTGGGTAAAACAGATCACCCTTTGATTTCTGTCTTATCCCTCCATCGGTGAAGTGAAATGCAAATTCAATATAAAACCCTATCTCTCGGCCCGCGCCGGGGACTATTTGGCGCATGTTTGGCGGCGCTCGCGGCGCTGATTCTAGCCACCAATATGCCGGCGCAAGCAGCCGATGAAAATAGCGTCAATATCTACTCCTACCGTCAGGAAATCCTGGTCCGTCCCTTGCTCGACCGCTTTACCGAGATCACCGGGATCGAGGTCAGGCTGGTGAGCGGCAAGGCGGATGTGCTGCTGCAACGGCTCAAGAGCGAAGGCCGCAACAGTCCGGCGGATATCCTGCTGACGGCCGATGCCGGGCGGCTGCACCGCGCCCAGGAAGCCGGTGTGCTGCAACCGGTTCGCTCCGAAAAGTTGGACGAATTGGTGCCGACGCAATACCGCGATCCCGATGGCTATTGGTATGCGCTATCGCTCCGGGCACGCCCGATCATCATTGCCAAGGACCGCGTCACCCCCAGCGAATTGGCGGATTATGAGGATCTGACCGATGAAAAGTGGCGCGACCGGATTTGCGCACGCTCGTCAAACAGCATCTACAATCAATCCCACATCGCTTCCTTTATCGCCCATCATGGCGCCGAGGCGGCGGAGAAATGGGCCGCGGGGCTGGCCGCCAACTTCGCGCGCAAGCCGGCTGGCGGCGACCGCGATCAGATCCGCGCGGTTGCCTCGGGCGAATGCGATGTTGCCTTGGCCAACACCTACTATCTCGCCCGCCTGGCAAGTTCGAGCAAGGAAAAGGACAGCGCTGCGGCGGCCGCGGTCTCCATTATTTGGCCCAATCAAAATGGCGTTGGCGCGCACGTCAATGTCAGCGGCGCGGCGGTCACGGCAAGCGCAAATAATCTCGATAACGCCATCAAGCTGATCGAATTCCTCGCCGGCGCCGAGGCGCAGGAAATCTATGCCGGCACGGTTTACGAATATCCCATTCGCGGCGGTATCGCCGTGGCCCCGCTGGTCGCCGCGTGGGGCGAGTTCAAGGCCGATGACCTCGACCTGTCGCTGCTCGGCAAACACAATGCCGAAGCCGTCCGCATCGCCGACCGGGTGGGCTGGCAGTAGGGATATTATTTTTCGATTTGCGCCAGAACAGCATCATTGAGCTCGCTGCCACTGCGGCCGAGCTCGCAAATAACGTCGAAATGGTGAAAGCCCTCTAGCGGCAGATATTGGGCGCTGCCGCCCTTCTCCTGCCACGCTTCCGCATATTCCCGGGATTGGCGCAAAAATTCATCCGTTTCGTCGCCACCAACGGCGGAGATCATTGGCGGGCCGTTCTCCGGCGCCATTGTCATCGGACTGTTGCGCTCAGCCGAATCTTCATCGAGGCGGACATCGTCATTGATGCTCGTCTCTAAAATCGGCATGAGGTCGAATATGCCGCTGATCGGGATGCCGCCGGCAATGGCGAGGCCGGACAGGCCGCGCGCCGCCCAATCGGTCGAGAGCATCATCCCGGTTAGATGGCCGCCGGCGGAGTGGCCGCTGACATGAATGCGATTCGGATCGCCGCCATATTCTTCCGCATTGCGGTACATCCAGGCGACCGCCTGGCGGCTCTGCTCGACGATTTGATCGAGCGTGACCGATGGCGCCAGGGCGTAATTTATCGAAACATAAACCACGCCGGCCTGATTGAGCCCGGTGGCGGGAAATGTGAACTGCGCCTTATCCATGGCGCGCCAATAGCCGCCATGGATAAAGACCAAAATGGGCCTAAGAGTGCCCGGCAGCGGGAAAATATCGAGGTTCATATTAGGCCCGTCCCCGTAACGCTGGTCGAGCAGGCATCCCGGCGACAGGCTGGCTTCATCGCTTTCGCGCTGCCAACGCTCAACAAATTGTTCGAAATCGGGGTGGCGGGCGCGTAAGTTGTAGCCCGATTCGTACAATCTTCCGGGATTATTCACTAATTTCCATCCTTTCCCAATTTAACCCTGACCGGGCGACATGATGTACCAATCAAATTCTGTTCGCCGTACAATAACGAACTAACTTGAGTTTTGCATTTGACCAATGCCGCACCGGAACGCTCAGCAATGAACGCTGCCAATAACGAATTTCTTTCGGGCAACGACTCGTTCTCCTATGTGAACAGGGTGAGCCAGGACGTTACGGCGCGCTGCAACGCAGAGCTTTACCGCATATTCCATAAACAAATTTATGCCGCCATCGTCGTCAGTGCGCTCAACGCGGTTCTGGTTGCCGCTGTGGTCTGGAGCTCCGTCCCCCAAGTTCCGCTCGTCGCGTGGGGCGCTTTTCTGATTGGTCTTTCCGTTCTCCGTATCCTGATCTTTACGCTGCGGCGGCGTGGTAAAATGCTGACGAATGAAGATGCGATCACCTTACGCCGTGCCGCGACGGCAGTAATCACGGTTGGCGGTGCGGCCTGGGGCGTGGGCGCGGTATTCGTTATCCTTTCTTCGGATTCGATGGTTCATCAGGTGTTCATTGCATTTGTCATTGCCGGGATGGGCGCCGGCGCGATGGCGGGACTCACATTTTGCCTGCCCGCCTTTTACGGCTTTTGCCTGCCGGCCTTATTTATGAGCGCGGGCGCGTATTTCGCCGTCGGCGAGCAGCCGCATATCGTCATGGGGGCGATGGTAATTCTGTTCGCGACGATGCTGACATATTTCGCGCGCAACATTTACCACTCCATGTTCAATTCCGTACGGCTCAGGTTTGAGAATGCGGAACTGTTTCAGCGCGCGGCGGAAGCGCGTGAAACGGCGGACGCACTGGTTGTTGAGCGCACGGCGGAATTGCGAGATGCCAATCAGGAACTGGAGCGGCGCATGGGCGAACAGGGCGCTGCCGAGAAGGTGGCGCGCGAGAGCGAGCGCCAGCTGCGCTTGATCACCGACAATTTGCCGGTCCTGATTACCTTCATCGGACGGGATTTATGTTTTCGTTTCGGCAACAAATCGAGCGAGACATGGTTCGGCATTTCGCAGAGTGACCTTATCGGCATGCACATATCGGAGCTCGGCAGCACTATGCTGATCGAAGCCATTCAGCCGCACATCGATGAAGTTCTCACCGGACGCATGGTGACATTCGAGGACGGGCGCGACAGTGAATATGGCCCGCGCTTTCACCGCATCCAACTGGTGCCGCATCGCGGCGAGGAAGGTGAGACCGACGGCTTCGTCATTTTGGCGCAGGACCGCACCGAGGAGCGTTTTGCCGAAGCCGCGTTGAAAGAGAGCGAGGATCGCCTCAGGAGCGTCATCCAAAATATGCCGGTGATGATGTTTGCCCTCGATGAAAAGGGCAACACCATCGTTTGGAACCGCGAATGCGAGCGCATCACCGGCTTTAGCGCGGAAGAAATCGTCGGCAATCCAAAAGGCCTGGACGTGCTTTACCCGAGTGAGGAGAGCCGCAATGAAATTCGTGAAGCGCTGCTGACGCATAGCGATTACCGCGATTGGGAATGGGAAATCACGTGCAGTGACGGCAGCGAAAAGGCCATCTCCTGGTTCAATATTTCGAGCATGTATCCGGTGCCGGGATGGGCCGCCTGGCAAATGGGATTCGATGTCAGCGATCGCAAGCGCGCGCGCCTTGAACTTGAGGAAGCGTTGGCCAAGGAAAAGGAATTGGGCGAACTGAAATCGCGTTTCGTTGCCATGGCGTCGCATGAATTCCGCACGCCGCTCACCATCATCCAGGCATCGGTGGACCTGCTGGAACAATATAGCGATCGCATGGAGGAGAAAAACAAGGCCAAATATCTGTACGAGATTGCCCGCGAGGTGTCCAATATCACCGAACTTCTCGACGGCATTTTGACCATCGGCCGGGCCGAAGCGGGGCGCCTTGAGTTCCGTCCGATAAAGATGAATTTACGTGCTTTGTGTGCCGATCTGGTCGAAAAAGCGAAACTCGCCGCGATGCCCGAACATGTGCTGGTGTTAAAATGGACCGGCAAGCGCGATGACGTCGTCCCCGATGAGCAATTGGTGCGTCATATGGTAAGCAACCTGCTTTCCAATGCGGTCAAATATTCGCCGGGTGGTGGCCTGGTAAGGTTTGAAGTTATTCAGGAGGATTCTCAGGTTTGCCTGACTGTGATGGATGCCGGAATTGGCATTCCCGAACAGGGGCGGGAGCATATATTCGAAGCCTTTCACCGCTTCTCCAATGTTGGCGCCATCTCGGGCACCGGGCTCGGCATGGCGATTTTAAAGCGCGCCGTCGAACGCCATGGCGGCGAGGTCGAATTTGAGAGCATGGAAGGCAAGGGCACGACGTGGCGCGTTACCCTGCCATTGTCCGAAGCGCCGGCGGAATTTCCGTGATGTCGAAAATATTGGTGATAGAGGATTCGGCCGAGGTTCGCGATCGGATCGTCACCAGCCTGGGTTTTGAAGGCTTCGATATTGTCGAAGCCGAGGATGGCGAGGCCGGCGTTCAATTGGCCAGGGAGACCAAACCGGACCTGATCATTTGTGACGTCATGATGCCGAAACTTGACGGCCATGCGACGCTGACCGCGTTGCGCGGGGACAGTGCAACCGCCGCCATACCCTTCATCTTCCTCAGCGCGAAAAGCCAGGCAAGCGATATGCGCCAAGGCTTGCAGCTCGGCGCCGATGATTATTTGATCAAACCGTTCTCCATTGTCGACCTTACCGATGCCGTCAATTTGCGCCTGCGCCGGCGCGAGGAAATGGCGCCCGCCATTGCCAACGATGATCAAGTTGGAAAAATTGGCGCGCGACCTGATTTTGATGAAGAGCTTCGCCAGGCTCTGGATGAAGGTAACGCGAATCGTGTGCGTGTGGCCGTTTTCATGCTTCAGGTGATTGGCCCGGAGCGAATTCGCCGTGCTCTCGGCGGCGCCTCCGTGGCGCCTGTCATGGCCGAGGCCGAAGACCGGTTGTCTCATCTGAGCGACTGTGAATTCGGCTCGTTGGATTGTTTGGGCGACGGAAAATTCCGCGCCGTTATGGTCGGCAACCGCCTGCCGATGGCGGCGGATGACGTGTTTGCGCCGCTATTCGCCTGTCTATCGGAGCCGTTCGAGCGTGACGGCGCGGTGGTGAATTTATCGGCCGCAATTGGTGTTGCACTTTTCCCAACGCACGGTGTCAGCGCTAAAGATCTGTTGCGCCATGCCGAGGCCGCGCTTGATGCCGCCATGGAGAAACGCGAAAACGGCTATCGTTTTTATACCAGCGATCTCGAGTCGCGTGCGGCCGAGCGCCACGACCGGACCGCGAGCCTGTTTCGCGCCTTTCAGGCAAGCGATTTCGAAATGCGCTACCGCCTTGAGGTCGAATGCCGGACCGAGCGCCCCGCCCGTATTCTCTCTGTCCCGACCTGGCGTCATCCTGAGCGCGGCATGGTGCCGCTGTTTGATTATGAGGTCTTGATCGGTGAAGCCGGTTTGATCGATACGGTGTTTGATTGGGCGGTGGCGGAAGTGTGCCGGCAAAAGGCGGCGTGGGAGGACAGCGCGTGGGAGAAATTACCGCTCGCCATTCACATCGCCACGCCGCAATTGTTTGGTGCCCGTCTGGCGCCGCGCCTGGCGCACGCGTTGCAGCAGTGGGAGCTTAACGGCCAGCAATTCGAGCTACATTTTGCGCAGGAATTATTACACAACGACCCGGGCGAATTGGCGCCGATGCTCGAGGTGCTGAAATCGCACGGTTTTCAAATCACCGTCGACGGATTTGCCGTCGGCGCGCATTTGCTCGACGAGTGGCACAGCCTGCCGCTTAACAACCTCTCCCTCGAAGGCGGGATTTTGCATCGCGCATTGGACAATAATGAAGATAGGCTGATGCTGACCGCCTTGATTTCCCTGGCTCACGGTATTGGACTTAAAGTGAATGCCAGCGGTATCGAATCGGAGGATTTGTTCGATTTGCTGCGCCTGTTGCAGTGCGACGGCATTCGCCGCTACCGCAGCAAGGCACCGTTGGCGCCGAATAAACTCGAAAGCCTGCTGCGCCGCCGCAGATTATTTTGAGCGGATCGGCGGCGGCGGGGTACGCACCGTCTGCTTGCCGCGCATGCCCTCCGGCACTTCGGCCTCCGCCACATCGCCCATCTCGCTCTCATTATAGGCGCTGAGAAACGCCAGCACTTCTTCGGCGTTATCAGGCGTGAGGCGGCTGAAGCGCAGACCGTGCTTGCCGGCGGCACGGAATGCCACATTGCACGAGCTTTTACAGCCATTCAGGCAATGCACCGCGCGCATGCCGGTATTCTTGGGCAGCGGCGTGGTGAGAATTTCCCGCTTGATCGCTTCAAGCAGGAATTCGCCCTGGCGCTTGCCGTCTTTTTCGCGCTCGGCTTCCGTCCATACGCAGGAACGGCAGATATAGAGGGTTGCCGGCTGGTTTGCCGCAGAAGGCTTTTTCGCCTTTACCTTTGTTTTTCTTTTTGCCGCTGCCGGTTTCTTTGAAGGTTTGCTGTCGCCGTTTCCGCGCGCCATTGTCGTCTTCAGCCGAAATAGAAGTTGAGCAGAGCGGCGTTGACCTCGGCCGGTTTTTCGATCGGCGTAATATGGCCGCAGCGATCCAAAATCAGCGTCTCTGAGCGCTTGATGGCGCGTGCCAGTTTTTGCACATTGGCCGGCGGCGCGACACCGTCCTCATCACCGGTGATGAGCAGTGTCCGACATTTAATCTTGGAGAGGTCGGCGGATTTGGCTCCGGCCAGCGCCTCGCAGGTACGGGCATAGCCTTCGGCGTCCTGGCGCATGATGCCTTCACGCAGGAAAGCGGCGACGGCCGGCTGATGGGCGCGCGAATCGTTTGATAGCGCCGCCTGCACCAGGGCATCGCCGATCGGCGCCATGCCCTTGCTGCGCGCCACGCCGGCGCGGTCCTTGAGGGCGCCGCGTGCCGGTGCCGGCGGTTCGGCCAGAGGCCCCAACAGGGCCAGGCTCTTCACCCGGGACGGGCTGCCGGCGGCAATATGCTGGCAGACGATGGTGCCCATGGAATGACCGAGCAGATGGGCCGACTTGATCTTCAGCTTATCCATCAGCTTGGTGATGTCCTTGGCCAGTGTGGCGATGGTGATCTTGCCCTTGGCCGGCGAGCGCCCCGAGCCTTCCATGTCGGGCCGGATGACGTGAAACGAGCGTGCCAGCAGCGTTGCCTGAGGATGCCACGCATTCGACGAGCCGCCGAGGCCGTGCACCATGATCATGGCATCGCCTTCGCCATGCTGCTCGACTTCAAGTAATTTTCCGTTGATCTTCATCATGTCCCTGCGTTCCCCCTGGTAAATTCGGCAATTGCCGTCAGGTAATCGTGTTTTGCAATGTTCCCAAACCCTCGATTTCAATCTTAACCACATCACCCGACGCAAGAAAGCGCGGCGGGTCGAAGCCGATACCGACGCCGGCCGGTGTGCCGGTCGAGATGATATCGCCGGGCTCGAGCGTAATGCCGGCGGAGATGGTTTCGATCAGGGTCGGGATATCGAAAATCAGATCGTGCGAATTCGCGTCCTGGCGCAATTCGCCATTGACCCAACATTGGATGGTCAGATTTTCGGCGTCCACTTCATCGGCGGTGGCGATATAGGGGCCCATCGGACAGGTGCCATCGAGCGACTTGCCGATGAACCATTGGCGATGCTTGAGCTGCAGATCGCGCGCCGTCACATCGTTGGCGATGGTGTAGCCGAAGATATGATCGAAAGCGGCAGCCTTGGAAATATTGCGCCCGCCGGTGCCGATGATGACGGCGAG
This sequence comes from uncultured Rhizobiaceae bacterium, assembly GCA_964429775.1. Taxonomy (GTDB): domain Bacteria; phylum Pseudomonadota; class Alphaproteobacteria; order UBA828; family UBA828; genus PTKB01. Next base: position 38,077 of record CAYSDJ010000013.1, on the reverse strand, counting down.
CTCGGCCTCGTAGTCCATCTGCGCGCTTTGTTCGGCGTGGGCCGGCACATCGTCGCCCGGTGCAACAACCGTGGTCGGCGCCTTGGTGAAAATGATCGGATTGTCCGGCACATTGTCGCCGCGCTTGCTCGTCGCGTCGAAGCCGCTCTGGGTGAACTCCTGCGCATGCTCGAAATAATTCTTACCGACGCAGAAGATGTTTTTGCGCGGTACGGGAATAGGTGCCAGGATTCTTACCTGATCGAGCGCCACGCCCGAATCTTCCGTCGGCAAGCTGGCGTTCAACACCGGGTGGCGCTGAATTAGCGCGACCATGTCATTGTTGTAGGTTGTTTCGCTGTCGCCGAGGGCAAAGATTTTTCCCGCCTCGAGGTCAATCCGGCCCAGGCGCACGGCGCCGGCCGATTCGTAAGTGACAAGTTTCATGGGGCTACTTCTTATATTGAAAAGATGCGCCAGACGCGGCGCCGGCGGATAAATGCCTTGCCGTTTTCAATCCGTCAACCACCTAGCTGGGGGATAGAATCTATGCGCTGGCCCCGGCGAGCAATTCCTCAGCCATGGCGTCGGCAATATCGCTGGTTGGCCGGCTTTCGCGCTCGGCACGGCCGAATATTTCCATGGCGATATCATGGATGCGGGCGGTGTGGGTCATCGCTCCGGCGCGGTCATAACCGCTTTTGCGCTCATATGAGAGGTTAATGACGCCGCCGGCATTAATGACATAGTCTGGCGCATAGAGAATGCCGCGCGCCGCCAGATCGGCGCCATCCTCCGGCCGCTCCAATTGATTGTTGGCGGCGCCGGCAACGATTTGCGCCTTCAGCCTGGGGATGGTGTAGCGGTTTATTTCCGCGCCAAGAGCGCAGGGGGCGAAAACCTCGACGTCTTGATCGTGTATTTCCGTGCCGGGTGCCCGTTCGGCGCCGAAATCCGCTTCCGCCTTGGCCATTGCATCAAGCTGAATATCGCTCACAATCAATTTTGCCCCGGCCTCATGCAGATATTTGCACAATTGGTATCCGACATTGCCAATACCCTGCACGGCAACGCGTAATCCCGCCAGTTCCTTGCGCCCGAGGCGATATTCGACCGCCGCCTTGAGGCCGCAAAAGACGCCATAGGCGGTGATCGGCGAGGGGTCGCCGCTGCTTCCCTGTTGCGCCGAGAAGCCCATGACATGAGCGGTCTGGCTTCTAATCTGGTTCATATCCTCAACCGTCGTGCCGACATCCTCGGCGACGATATAGCGCCCGGCGAGGCTCTCGACGAAACGCCCAAAGGCATGAAACAGGGCCTCGCTTTTGTCGCATTTCGGATCGCCGATAATGACGCTTTTACCGCCGCCGGTCGAAAGCCGGGCCAGGGCGTTCTTATAACTCATGGCGCGCGACAGGCGGAGCACATCTGTGATCGCCTCATTTTCGCATGTGTAGGGCCACATGCGGCAGCCGCCGAGCGCCGGGCCGAGGCGGCTATTGTGAATGGCGATGATGGCACGAAGTCCGTTCTCGGCGTCGGCGCAGAAAATAACCTGTTCGTGCTGATTATAGTCAGGCGAATTAAACACAGCGCCATACTCGGGGGTTTCAAGGTTTTTCATGCTGCCTCACTGGCAATTCAGCGGCTTCGAATGTCTCGTCAAATGGGTGCCTGGCAGTGACATTCAAGTACGTAATTACCACAACGCGTTCAACAAATCGTGGCCGAGAATTGATGTAAAAAACAGCCAGAGCGTAAACATATGATTAACTAACCTGCTTTTAATATAAGGGTCAGGCTCGCATGAATCCAACAATGCGGCCGCCACAGGGATTTGTCACTTTGGGAGGATATTGAGGCACGAAAACTGGAAGTGAGGATCAGCAATGGCTCTTCGAATTGCCCATATTACTGGCAGTTCAAGCCCGGGTAAGCGGCAGGACGAGGATCGCCGTCCCTGGGATGAACAGGCTGAGGTTATTCCAGAGAAGCCGAGTAAGGCACGCCAAAACCAACCCGGCGTTAGCCCGTTAGCTGAACTCGAAAAAGCCCTTGAAGGGCGCAATACCTCATTCGATCGCCACCGTTTTCTCCTTCTGCTCCGTTTTGCCCTTATTAATTTAGTCGGCTTCGCATTGCTTGGCGCCGCCCATTTGCAGGGCTGGGTCGATAAGGCCGTGGCCAGCGACAGTACCGGCATTGTGTTGCTGATATTCGGCCTCTTTATTGTTGGCCTGGTGCTGTGCGGCTGGAAGATCTGGCGCGCCAGTCACGATCTCAACATGATCAAAGCCTATGATCCGCTCAAGCCCTCACGGGTGAGCGGGTATTTATCCGCCATTCGCGTGCGCAAAGCTGAAAGCCGCTCGATCACGGCCGAACTGCTCAAACTAAAGCTCTCGAGCCGCATCGGCATCGTGCGCCATATCGCCAACACCCTGGTTCTCCTGGGTCTGATCGGCACAGTGGTTGGGTTTATTATTGCGCTCTCCGCTGTCGATGTGAATCTCGCCGCCGATATTGATGCGGTTGGTCCGATGATTTCGACCCTGATCGGCGGCATGTCGGTTGCCCTCTATACCACCATGGTGGGCGCCATTTTGAATATCTGGCTGATGGTGAATTATCGCCTTCTGCTCGGCGGCACGGTCAATTTGATGACCTCGGTGGTCGAGCTCGGGGAGCGCTATGCTCGAGATTGATCCCCTCGAAGACGATTCGGGCGGCACGGTATTTCGCGACGTCATCATGCTCGTTTTGGCCGGGTTTGTGGTCATCGTTCTGTTGCTCCTGCCGCACATCAATCCGCCCGCCGAGGCGGCCAAACAGTCGATGGACCCGCCCGGCAACGTCATGGTCGAAATCCGCTGGCCGGATCAGCTCGATACCGATGTCGATCTATGGGTCCAGGCGCCTGGCGATACGCCGGTCGGTTATTCGAACAAGGGCGGCAATTCGTTCAACCTGTTGCGCGACGACCGGGGCCATCTGCGCGATGCCAGCAATTTGAACTATGAGGTGAGCTACAGCCGCGGCATGCCGGCCGGCGAATATGTCATCAATCTTCATCTCTACAACAGCCGCAGCCAGATTACGGCGCCGATACCGGTCGATGTGGTGGTGAGCGTGCGGCGCACGGCGACCGCGCCGGCCCGGCAAATCGTCACCGGCAAGTCGTTATTGCGCCAGGTCGGCGATGAGATAACCGCCTTCCGCTTCAAGCTCAATGGCGATGGCCAATTGGTCCCCGACAGCGTCCACAACGTCTTTACGCCGCTCAGGGCAGAGAAGTCCTGATGGATAATTTGATCTACCTTTATGCCGCAGTGGTGCTGCTGGCGGCGGTTCTGGCCAGCATCAGCATCTGGGCGCCGAGGAAGCTGTGGATCAGGGGCGCCGCTATCATTGCCACCTCCGGGTTGATCGCCGTCGCCTATGTCGGATTTAGCGATCTTCTCAGCCGGCCCAAGCCAATCCATCTCGAATGGGCAATGCGCTCCATGGAGGAGGCGAACGTTCTTGGCTCATCGGCGAAAGAAGGCGAGGCCATTTACGTATGGCTGGAAATGGATGGCGTCGCCGAGCCGCGCGCCTACAAATTGCCGTGGAGCCGGAAAATGGCCGAGCAGCTCCAGGAAGCGACTGAACAGGGCCGCGGCAACCGCACCGGAGTCAAGGTGCGCTCGCCCTTCAGGGCCGAGTTGGACGAAAGCGACGAGGAGCCGACTTTTTACTCCCCGCCGCGCAAACCACCCGCCGCAAAAGCGTCAAATGGCGCCGGTCCGTTGGTCTTTGGTGATTCACGTTAGCTTTTTTTCTCGATTAATCTGTATAAAAACAATGAGATAGCCGCGTGGCTGACAATCCCTTGACATTTATCCCGCACTGCTTATATTGCACTGCAACATATTATTGCATTGCAGCATAACCCAGTTGATCAGAACTCATTCGGAGATAGATATCATGACGACACAAAAGAAGAAGGCCAACGGCGACACCTTCACCAACTCATGGAACAACAACGCTTCGTTCGACAAGCTGGCGGATGCCGGGCGCGAGAACATGGAAGCCATTGCGGCGGCCACGAGCATTGCGGCCGAGGGCTTCGGCGCGGTCAACCAGGCATGGATTTCCTTTGCCAAATCGGCGATGGAGCGCAACGGCGCCGCGGCGGAGGCGATTTTTGCCTCCAAGGATGCGGCCAGCGCAGTTGAGCTGCAGGCCGATTGGGCGCGCTCAGCCTTTGACAATTACGTCACCGAATCGAGCAAGATTTCGGAAATGGCGGTCAAGACGGCGAATGACGCGATTGCCCCGATCCGCGCCCGCGTCGACGGTGCGGTCGAGAAATTTGCCTCGAGCGCCAGCTAATTTAAACCAGTCTATTTTTCGACGATCAAGGCCCGCATGTAGCGGGTCTTTTTTTATTCGCCGCGCGTCGGCAGGGGGTTGATCAGCACCGCGGCTGCGGCGCTGCTATCCGCCCCCTCTATCCTCACACGTCCATCCTCGACATGCACCAGGCCGCGCGCAATCAGCGCCACGGCGAGCGGGTAGAGGCGGTGCTCCTGCTTGAGAACCCGCGCGGCCAAGCTGTCCTCATCGTCCCCGGGCAGGACCGGAACCGCCGCCTGGGCGATGATCGGCCCGACATCCACATCGGCGCGGACGTAATGCACCGTGCAGCCGGCAATGCGCACGCCGGCTTCGAGCGCCCGTTGATGGGTATGCAGGCCCTTGAATGAGGGCAGCAGGGCCGGGTGGATGTTGATCAGGCGGTCTTTCCAGCGCTCGACAAAGGATGCACCAAGAACGCGCATGAAGCCGGCGAGGCAGATCAGGTCGATATCCGCCGCCTCGAGAGCGTCGCTGAGCGCCTGGTCGAACGCCGCGCGGTCGAAAAAATTCTTATGACGGACAGTTTGCGTCGGGATATTGGCTTTTGCCGCGCGCGCCAGGCCGCCGGCATCTTCCTTATTCGAGATCACCACCGAAATGCGCGCCGGATAGTCCGGCGCCGCGCAGGCATCAATCAGCGCCTGCAAATTGGTGCCGCTGCCCGATATCAGAACCGCAAGTTTCAGTTGCGCCTCTCGGCCATTGCGCCCACGCTTGCTATCATTTTCGCGTTTGCTCATATTATCTTGCTTGGCTTGGGAGTGCCCCCGGGAGTGGTGACGCCTTCGCAACATACGTTATGTCGTTATGTCGGGACATACTGAATTGATTTTGCCGCGCCTTTTTCGCCGGTTTGCCGTGTTCGCACTTATACTTGCTGTTGGCGCGGTCACGGTGCTGCATGGCGCGCGCGCCGATTCGGTCTATACCGTGCGAAATATCGCCGTCGATTCGTCCGCCGCGTCGGCGGCGGAGGCGCGCTCGATTGCGCTCGCAAATGGCCAGCGCGTAGCCTTCGACCGGCTCATGACACGCCTCGTTTTGAGCGAAGACAGGGTCATTCTGCCGAGCTTGGAAGATGGCGAAATTGCGCGAATAGTTGATGGGTATGAAATCGATAAAGAGTTAGTATCATCAACGCGTTATAGGGCACAATTGATTTTTGATTTCAATAAAAATCAGGTGCGTAAATTGCTACGCCAGCGAAAAATCCGTTTCGCCGAAACGCGCAGCAAGGAAGTGCTGGTGGTGGCGGTGTTCGATAGCGGTGAGGGCGGCGTTTTGTGGCAGGAACCGGGCGATTGGCGCTCTGCCTGGTTGAACCGCCCGGTCAATGAGGGGCTGGTGCCGTTCATCCTGCCGCTTGGTGACGTCATGGATATGGGGGCGCTAAGCGCCGCCGAAGCCGAGGCGCCGTCGCGTGAGGCGCTGATGGCGCTGGCACAGCGCTACGACGTCGATGAAGTGGTCGTTGCGGTTGCGAGTCTAAACCTGGCCAACCTTGCGGCGGAGGACGACCCGGGCACGGAGAGTGATTCAAACGCCGTGGATGCCACTTCAGATTCTGGTGATGAGAGCGTGGACCCGCTGGCGGCGGAGGGCAGCGACCTTTCGGCGAGTCGGCGTGTGCGCGGGCCGGTCGAAGGCGCCATTCTGCAATTGACCGTGCACCGCGTCGGTGTTGCCGGAGAGCAAACGGAAAGCGAGTTGCTGCGCGGTGCGCCCGATGAAAGCCAGGCGGACCTGCTGGCGCGCGCTGTGGGGCGGGTTATTGCCCAGGTCGAAAGCGGTTGGAAGCAAGCCAATATGCTACGTTTCGGGCGCGAGAATAAGTTACGCATCATCGTGCCGCTGGCCGGATTGCCGGATTGGGTTGAAATGCGCCGCAGATTGAGCGAATTGGCGGTTGTCATATCGGTCGAATTAGCCGCATTGTCGCGCGAACAGGCCGAGGTTTTGCTAAATTATCTCGGCGAGACGGAGCAATTGATGCTCGGGCTCGAACAATCGGACTTGGCCTTGAACTTTGAAGACCGGGGCTGGGTTTTACAGACGGAAGGCGCCGGCGCGTCCGGGGACAGCCAAGGACAGCAGGACGGGATAAATTTCTGAATATGCAAATGTCTGTACGCACATATAGCGCCATATGGCTGGCCGTACTGGCCGTCGGCATCATCCTGCTGGTTCTCTTTCAGAGCATCCTGCTACCCTTCGTGGCCGGCATGGCGGTGGCTTATTTTCTCGATCCCGTTGCCGACCGGCTCGAAAAGGCCGGCCTTTCGCGCACGCTCGCGACAAGCATTATTACCGCCGCCTTTATCATCGTTGTCGGCCTCTTCCTGGTGTTCGTTGCGCCCCTGCTGCAGGCGCAGGTCGTCGATTTCCTCGCCAAGTTGCCGGAATATTTTCACTCCGCCAAGGGCTGGGCAGAGCCCTTGATCGAAAGCTGGACGAGCAAGATCGACCCAGAGCAGTCGGAGAAGGCGGAGGCGGTCATTGAGCAATTCTCCCAGCGCGCGGTGCAATTTGTGCTTGGCATGCTGGGCGATGTTTGGGCCGGCGGCATGGCGCTGGTTAATTTCATCGCGCTCCTGGTCATCACCCCGGTCGTGACATTTTATCTGCTGCGCGACTGGGATTCGATCGTGGCGCGCATCAACAAATGGCTGCCGCGCAGCCAGGCCGAGACCATCCGCGAGCAGGCGCGCATCATGGACAGCACGCTCTCCGGCTTTGTCCGCGGCACCGGCATGGTGTGCATTATTTTGGCGGTTTTTTATGCCGCGACGCTCAGTCTGGCCGGCTTGCAGTTCGGCCTGGCGATCGGCCTGGCGGCGGGATTTTTATCTTTCGTGCCCTATCTCGGCTCGCTTGGCGGTCTCATCATATGCGTCGGCCTCGCTTTTCTTCAGTTTGACGAGGGGTGGCGCATCGCCGTTGTCGCCGGGATATTCGTGTTTGGCCAATTGGTCGAGGGCATGGTGCTCACCCCCAAGCTGGTCGGAGACCGCATTCGTCTCCATCCGGTATGGGTGATCTTCGCCGTTCTTGGCGGCGGTACCCTGTTCGGTTTTGCCGGCATGCTGCTGGCGCTGCCGGTCGCCGCTCTGATAGGCGTGGTTATCCGCTTTGGCCTCGATCAATATCTCGACAGCGATATTTACCACGGCGGCAATGAAGCGGAAGAAGCCGACAAAGCTTCCGAAACACCACCCTCCTAGTCGCCCGTGCCCAAGCGAACCGTTCAACTGCCCCTCGATCTGGCTCACCCCGCGGCGATGGGGCGAGATCAATTTGTCGCCGCACCGTGCAATGAAAATGCGCTTCTGTGGATCGAGCGTTGGCCCGACTGGCCGGCAACGGGTCTGGCGCTATATGGCTCGCCTGGTTGCGGTAAATCCCATTTGGCCGAAATATGGCGCGCCCGGAGCGGCGCGCGCGTGATCGAAGCCGAGGCCATGACGGTTCATAATCCGCTCGAGCTGATATCGGACGCGAAGGCGCTGGTGGTCGAAAATTTACCGGCCAATGTACCGGAACAGGCATTGTTCCATCTCTATAATCTGGTCGGCGAGCGCGGCGGGCATATCCTCTTTACCGCGCTCGAGGCGCCGGCGCGCTACGATATTCGCCTGCCTGATTTGCTCTCCCGCCTGCGCGCCATGCCGGCGGTGGCGATAGACGATCCGGATGATGTGGCGCTTGGCGCGGTCATGCGCAAGATGTTTGCCGACCGCCAATTGCCGGTGAGCGAGGATATTATCCAGTTCCTGCTGGCGAGAATGGAACGCTCCTTTTTGGCCGCCCGCACAATCGCCCACGAGATTGATCGCACCGCCCTCGCCGAGCGCCGCCAGGTGACGATCCCGCTCGCCAAAATCGTGCTTGCCAAGGTTGGCGGAGATTAATTTACCGGCCGTTCATGCCGCAGGTGGCATTCTCTCAACTTTGATTTTGTCGGCATGTTTCATTGCCTGGGCGAGGTCGTAGGCGGCCTGAAGGCGTAGCCAGGTTCCGGCGCCGCCGCCGAACGCTTTATCGAGGCGAATCGCCATCTCAGGAGAAATGCCAGCGTGGCAATTGACGATATCGGAAAGCTGTTTGCGGCTGATGCCGAGTCGCTTGGCTGCGTCGGTCACGTTCAGGCCTAATGGCTCCAGGCAATCATGCCGGACGGAGAGCCCCGGGTGTGGGGGATTTTTCATCGCCATTGTTCCATCCTTCTAATGATAGTCGATCAAATCCACATCGTCGGCATGACCTTTTTTGAGGCGAAAAATAATGCGCCAATTCGCGGAAACCGAAACCGACCAGAACCCTGAATACTCGCCCTTGAGCGGATGCAAACGGAAACCGGGCAAATCCATATCCTCGGCTTCCGAGGCCGCTTCGAGACGGGCAAGGATGCGTTCGATCTTGTCCGCATATTGCGAATGAACTTTCCGCCGGTCTCCATTTTCAAATAGGAGTTTGAGGCCCTTGTGGCGGAAGCCTTGAATCATATGATAAGTGTAACCTTACACCTATCAACAGGCAAGCTTATATCTTAGAGGCGCTCGCCTGAGGGTAGACTTGCGCTTTGACTAAATTGCACTGTGACTCGAACGTGTTATCCTATCGATTCGCGCCGAAATCTGGCGCGGCCGGAAAAGAGGTTATGCAGTGAAAATTGTTGGCCAAACCGCTGACGCCAAAGACCTTCAGCTCGAAGGTTTCAGTGCGGAGCAACGCTTTATCAACCGCGAGCTTTCGTGGTTGGCGTTCAATGAGCGGGTAATCGAGGAAACCGAGAATGAGGCGCACCCGCTGTTGGAGCGCCTGCGCTTTCTGTCGATTTCCGCCTCCAATCTGGATGAATTTTACATGGTGCGCGCCGCCGGTTTACATGGCCAGGTCGATGCCGAGGTGGCCGAGCTGAGCCAGGACGGCCTGACGCCCGGCCAGCAGCTCGAAGCGGTAAACGCGCGAGCGGGGCGCTTGATGGCGCGCCAGCAGGTATGCTGGCACGACCTGCGCGGCAGCCTCGCCGCCGCCGGCGTTTCGGTGGTGGGCCCGGACCAGTTGGACGATGAAGATCTGGCGTGGGCCGAAAAATACTTTATGAGCCGCCTGTTTCCGGTGTTGACCCCGCTTGCCATCGATCCGGGGCATCCGTTTCCATTTATTCCCAATCTAGGCTTTGCCCTGGTGCTGGAACTTGAAAACCGGCGCGATGGCGCAACCCATCCCGCGCTGGTGCCGCTGCCGGCCGGTGTCGACCGTTTCATCCGTTTGCCGGCTCGCACCGGCAAGGCGTTGCGCTATTTGCCGCTCGAGCAGTTTGTCGAGCAATTTTTGGAACGCCTGTTTATGGATTCGACGATCACCGGCGTTGGCCAGTTCCGTCTCCTGCGCGACAGCGACATAGAGCTTGAGGAAGAAGCGGAAGACCTGGTACGGATTTTTGAATCAGCACTCAAAAGGCGGCGCCGCGGCAACGTCATCCGTCTTGAAGTCAATGACGGTATTGCGCAAGAGCTACTCGATTTCGTTGCCGATAGCCTGGCGGTGAAAGAAAGCGATATCGTCAAGATTGACGGCCTGTTGGGCATGGCCGATACCGCGGCGCTGATTGAGAGTGACCGTTCCGACCTGTTATTCAAACCCTATCGCGCGCGCTTTCCGGACCGTATGCGCGAGCATGGCGGCGATTGTTTTGCCGCCATCCGGGCCAAGGATTTGTTGGTGCATCACCCTTATGAGAGTTTCGACATGGTGGTGCAGTTCCTCAATCAGGCGGCGCACGATCCCGACGTGGTGGCAATCAAGCAGACCCTCTATCGCACCAGTGACGATTCGCCGATCGTCAAGGCTTTGATCGAAGCGGCGGAGGCGGGAAAATCGGTTACCGCCCTCGTGGAGCTCAACGCGCGCTTTGACGAAGAGGCGAACATCAAATGGGCGCGCGATCTGGAGCGCGCCGGGGCGCAAGTCGTCTATGGGTTTTTCGACAAGAAAACCCACGCCAAGGCCTCGCTTGTGGTGCGGCGCGAGGCCGACGGCATCCGCAGCTATGTGCATTTCGCCACCGGCAATTACCACCCGATCACGGCCAAGGTTTATGCCGACCTTTCATTTTTCACCTGCGATCCGGCGCTCTGCCATGACGCCGCTTATTTATTTAACTATCTCACCGGTGGTGCTAGGCCCGATCAGTTCGACTGCATTGCCGTGGCGCCGATCGATCTCAGAGACGAAATCCTGTCACTGATCGAAGATGAAATCGCCCATGCCCGGGCCGGCCGCCCGGCGGCGATCTGGGCCAAACTCAACGCCCTGGTAGACGGTGAAGTGATCGATGCGCTCTACCGCGCTTCGCAAGCCGGTGTCGCCATCGATCTGGTGGTGCGCGGTGTCTGTTGTCTCCGCCCCGGTGTGCCGGGCTTATCCGAGAATATCCGGGTGAAATCCATCGTCGGGCGTTTTCTCGAGCATGCCCGGGTGGCCTGTTTTGGCGCTGGTCACGGCCTGCCGTCCAAACAGGCGAAGGTTTTTATTTCCTCGGCCGATTGGATGCCGAGAAATTTCGATTGGCGGGTCGAGATCTTGGTGCCGATCCGAAACGAGCGCGTTCATGCCAAACTGATGGACCGGATCATGGCCTTCAACCTGGCCGATACGGAGCAAAGCTGGGCGCTCGGGCCGGACGGCGAATATAGCCGTGTGCATGCAAGTAACGGCGACAGCTTCAACGTTCATGATGCGCTGATGAAATCGCCCAAGGAATCTTCCGCCGCGTCCTCCAGGCGCGCCAAATTGGCGACGGTACGCTCCGAATAAACCTTATTCCGTTGCCGCTTGCCGGTTGCGCCCGGAGCGCCGGCGCGAACGCTTGGCGCGGCGCGGCGGGGCGGCGAGCTTTGCCGCTTCCTCATCCTGCGGAATAACGCAAATTTGGCCGTTCAAAACGGTAAGCGCCACGCGGCCTTGCGTAAGCGCCAGCGCCAGATCGCCAAACAGCTCACGCCGCCATCCGCTGAGCAGTGGCGAGTTTTCATCGCCGGCGGCAAAGCGCTCCAATTCGCCAACCGTGGCGACCAGCTTTTGCGCCACGCCCATCTGCTCGCAGCGCATTTTCAGCATCACTTTCAAGAGATCCATCAGCGGCGCCAGGCCGACCGGCTTTTCCACCCGTTCGGGCAGGGCGGGATAGCAATTGCGGTCAAGGGCGAGCGCCCGCGCAACCGCCTTTAGGATTGCCGCTCCCATCGAGCCTTCGGCGAGCTTTTGGCTGATGGCGCGCACTCGTGCCAGTTCGTTAACGCTGCTCGGCGCATGCGCGGCAATTTCGGTGAGAGCCTCTTCACGCACAATCCGGTTGCGCGGGATATCGCGGCGTTGCGCTTCCTCTTCGCGCCACGCCGCCACTTCGCGCAGAATCGCCAGGAAGCGCGGCTTGCCGTTCCTGACCTTGATCCGCCGCCACGCTTCCTCGGGCGGGTTCTCGTAGGTCGCCGGGCTGGTGAGAATCCTCATTTCCTCTTCGATCCAGGCGCGCCGGCCGTTTTTTTCCAATTGCGCGCACAGCTTGTCGTAGATCGGGCGGAGGTGGCTGACATCGGCGACGGCATAGAGGATTTGCCGATCCGTAAGCGGCCGGCGCGCCCAATCGGTGAAGCGCAAGGTCTTGTCGATCTGCGCATCGGCGAGGCGGGCGGCGAGTTTTTCGTAACCGACAGATTCGCCGAAGCCACAGACCATGGCGGCGAGTTGGGTGTCGAACAGCGGCGCCGGTACATGCCCGGTGAGATGATGAAAGAGCTCAACATCCTGACGCGCCGCATGAAAAACCTTGAGCACATCCGGATTGACCAGAAGGTCAAAGAGAGGCGCGAGGTCAAGGCCCTCGGCGAGGGGGTCGATGACCACCGATTCATCGGGGCCGCCGACCTGGATCAGGCAGAGAATGGGCCAATAGGTTTTCTCGCGCATGAACTCCGTATCGACGGTGACATATTCTGCGCTCCGCCAACCGTCGCAATATTCGGCCAGTTGGGCGCTTTCGGTGATAACCGTGACACCGTTCATGGCGTTGCTCCGGCACTTACCAAGAGCGCGGCGACGTCATCATGGCCGCGCAATTTTGCCGCGATCAGCGGCGTCTTCCATTTTTTCATAATGCTTTCGGCATTGGGATCGGCGCCTTGCTCGAGTAGGAAGCTGACCGTTTTCATGCGTCCGTAGCGCGCCGCCACAATTAGGGCCGTGCGGCCATATTGATCGGCGCCGTTTACATCGGCGCCGCGCGCCACGAGCAATTTCACCGTTGCCGTTCCTTCATATTTTTTTGCCGCCATCATGAGCGGGCGGCCGCTGTTTTTACCGCCCTTGGCGAGATATTCGATATCGGCGCCGGCATCGAGCAGGATTTCAATCGTTTCGTTGCGCAACATCAAGGCGGCCCAGTTGAGCGCCGGCCAGCCGGCCCAATCGCCCGCCTGGATATCCACACCGTCCGCCAAAAGGGCGCGAATCACCTTGTTATCCCCGGATTTAGCCGCCTCCAGAAAGGCATCGACGCGCTCCCCGGCAAACACCGGAAAGGTGAAAAATACCAAAAGAAGCGTGAATGTAATCTGTCGCGGCATAGGGTTGAGCAGTGTTTACTAGAAAGCAGGCGATTCGGCCAGTGCCTTGGGCGAGCCAAGCCTTGACAAATGGCCCCGATCCATGTGCTTTCTCGCTCCCCGCCAGACTGAGGTGCGGGTAAATCAGGAGCCGTCACAGATGCATCGTTACAGAAGCCATACTTGCGCCGAATTGCGCGCCGAGAATGTTGGAGAAGAAGCGCGCTTGTCCGGCTGGGTGCATCGCGTTCGCGATCACGGCCATCTCGTTTTTGTCGACCTCAGGGATCATTACGGCATTACCCAATGTGTCGTCGAGGCCGACCATAAAATGTTCGAGGCGGCGCGGGTTCTGAAATCGGAAACCGTGCTCACGGTTACCGGCCCGGTTGTCCGGCGCGACGATGAAACGGTAAATGAGCGCCTGCCGACAGGCGAAGTCGAACTGCATATCCGTGACGTCGAGATGCAGAATGCGGCCGAGACCCTGCCGCTGCCGGTGCATGGCGATCATGAATATGGCGAAGAATCGCGCCTGCGTTACCGTTTTCTCGATCTCCGGCGCGAGCGCATGCACCGCAATATCCTGCTCCGGAGTGAGATTATCACCAGCATCCGCCGGCGCATGGTCGAGCAGGGCTTTACCGAGTTTCAAACGCCGATCCTGACCGCGAGCTCGCCCGAGGGCGCGCGCGATTTCCTCGTGCCGAGCCGCATGCATCCGGGCCAGTTTTACGCCCTGCCGCAGGCGCCGCAGCAGTTTAAGCAGCTTGTCATGTGCTCGGGCTTTGACCGTTATTTCCAGATCGCGCCCTGTTTCCGCGACGAGGATGCGCGTGCCGACCGCTCGCCTGGTGAATTTTATCAGCTCGATGTCGAGATGGCGTTCGTCGAGCAGGAAGATGTTTTCGCTGCCGTTGAGCCTGTAATGCACGGCGTGTTTGCCGAGTTTACCGAGCAGGAAATTACCCCGATGCCGTTTCCGCGCCTCGCCTATTCCGATGTGATGCTGCGCTATGGCACCGATAAGCCCGACCTCCGCATTGCAACGGAGATCGTCGACGTGACCGAATTTTTTGCCTTGGACGAAGTGGAATTCAAGGCCTTCAAAGGCGTGATCAAAAAGGGCGGCGTGGTGCGCGGCATCCCGGCCCGCGGTGTGGCCGATAGGCCGCGCAGCTTCTTCGACAAGATGATCGCCTTCACCCAGGATCTCGGCGCGCCCGGCCTCGGCTATATCATTTTTGAGGATGGCGGCGGCAAGGGCCCGATTGCCAAATTTATCCCCGATGACGTCATCGCCCGCCTGAAAGAAGCGGCGGGTGTCGGCGATGGCGATGCCCTGTTCCTCAGTTGCGACAAGGAGGAGCTGGCGGCGCGCTATGCCGGCGCGGTCCGGGTTGAATTGGCCGAGCAGCTCGATTTGATCGAGCAGGGGGCGTTCCGCTTCTGCTGGATCGTCGATTATCCGATGTTCGAGAAAGACGAGGAGAGTGGCGCCATCGGCTTCAGCCACAATCCCTTTTCCATGCCGCAAGGCGGGCTGAAAGCGCTCGAAAACGAAGACCCGCTCGATATTCTCGCCTGGCAATATGACATCGTCTGCAACGGCGTCGAACTCTCCAGCGGTGCGATTCGAAATCATCGCCTCGATGTGATGGTCAAGGCGTTCGAGATTGCCGGCTATGATCATGCCGAGGTCGAGAGCCGCTTCGGTGCGCTCTATCAGGCTTTCCAATATGGCGCACCACCACATGGCGGTATCGCGCCGGGTATCGACCGCATCGTCATGCTGCTCGCCGATGAGCCCAATATCCGCGAGATCATCATGTTCCCGTTCAATCAAACCGCTCAGGATCTGATGATGGGTGCGCCGGCGCCGGCGGGAGCCAGGCACCTCAAGGAGTTGAGTCTGCGGGTCGAAATTCCAAAGAAAAAAGCCGTGGCACGCGACGGCGATACAAAGCCCGAGGGCGAGCAAACTTAACGGAACATAACTTCCGTCTTGGTCGTGGTCGAAATGGCGGCGTCCTTGGGGCGCATGATTTCAACGAATTTGTTGAAGATCGGCCGCTCCGTGCCTTCACAGTGGGGTAGATGCAGTAATTCCTCCAACACGCCTGAAATGCGCCACGGCGTTCCCTTGTACACTTTTGGCGCGGTGAGCGCATCGTAGATGTCGGCGGCGGCGAGTATTTCAGTCAGTGTATCCGCTCCACCGCCTTCGCCGCCGGTTTCCTCGAAATGATAAAAGTGGCGGAGGGCCGGCGCGAGTTCGTGCTGGCCGATTTTCTCCAGCACCTCAAGGGTGTTTTCCAACAGGTCGGCGCGCAGTTTGATGCGCTCCTGATTGCCCGGCGAGCGTTCGTTCAGACGCCCGGCATCGATATTGAATTTTCCGACATCATGCAGCAGCGCCGCCGCCATCAGGGTTTCCTCGCTAAGCTCTCCGAGCAGTTCCGGATTGCTTTCACCGAGCGCGCGGAAGAGGGCGAGGGCATAGGCCGCGACCGCCTCATTGTGGCCAAGCGCGACATCGCGCGACTGGATGCTGATGAAGTCGAACATGCCGAAGGATTTTTGTCGGAACACGCCGGCCTCCTCGGCCAGTGCCGCGCAATGCTCGGCAAAGCGGCTTGAGGGATCGACGCGCCGCTCATCATTTTCCAGCGCCTTCAGCGATTTCACATTGTAGTAGGAGACAATGTGCAGGCCTTTCACATCCTTTTCGCCGAGCGATTCGATATCGAAATAGGGCTTTACCAGCTCATAGGTATCGCCGCTGATGCAGACACCGGTCGAGGGGCAAATTCCCTCCATGCGGCTCGCGGTATTCACCGCGTCGCCGAGCACGTCATAGAGGCCCTTATTCTGCGGCCCCAGGAGGCCGGTGGCGATGGTGCCGGTATTGATGCCGATGCGCATATTGAGCGGGATATGGTCGCGCACTTCGCTTTGTAGCGCGAGGCCAACCAGCACGGCATCCGTCGGGTGGGTATCATTGCCGTTCGGTGCGCCAAACAGCGCCATCGTGCCGTCACCATTGGTCTTGTTCAGATAGCCGCGATAGCGCGTCATGATATCGCCGGCCCAGCTGAAATAATGATTAAGGCGCGAGAAAATTTCATCCGGCTCCATGCCGGAAGTGAACTCGGTGAAATTCTCCAAATCGGTAAACATCAAGGTGGCGGATATTTTTTCCGCCTCGAGCTTGTCTTCCATCATCGCCGGGATAACCTCCGGCGGCGCCATGCGGTTGAGCAAACCCTCGCTCAATTGCTTTTCGTGTTTGACCTCTTCCAGGGCGCGCGACAATTCCGCGGTTCGCCCGTCGACCTTAGCTTCGAGCGTCTCATTCAGGTGGGAGAGTTCGTTCACCGCCTTATCGAGCTCGGCCGAGCGCTCGGTTTCCTGCTGATGCAGGCGGGCATTGTCGATCGCGCTCGCCACCTGATTGGCGACAATGGAAAGCAGCATGCTATCCAGTTCGTCAAAGGCGTTGCCTTTCTCGCTCTCAACGGCAAACACGCCAACCAGTTTGTCCTGAACCAGCAGCGGAATGCCGATCTGGCTCTGCGCTTTTTCGAGGCCGGGCAGCTTGGCCGTTTCCGCTGCGCCGCCGTCGCCCGCATCCTGCATGCGTTGGCGCACATTGGCTTGGTAGGCGAGCTGGGTTTGAATATTTCCCATGCGCATCATGCGGCGCTTTTTAGCGACCACGCCGATCACACCCTGTCCAAACGGCACTTCAACACCAACACCCGATTGCGAATAGCCCCGGCTCGCGGTGAGCACCAGTTTATCCTCATCCTGGGCGGCAAGCAGGATCATGCAATGCTCGAAACCGAGCACCGAATCCATCGAGGCGAGGATCGTGTCGAGGATTTTGTCCAACTCCAGCGTGGCGACGATCTCGGTTGAGATCTGCTGAATGATTTTTACTTCTTCGGATTTGCGCGCCAGCTTGCCGTTGAGATCGTCGATGATTTCCTGGTTTTGCAGGATTTGCTCGCGGATGGTTGGCTCGCCGGATTGTTCCGCGCTGGACATGGCTTAGGCGATGTTGCGCGAGTTGGCTTTGCGCGCCGAGAGCACTTTATAAATATCGGCGGCGCGGAGCTGAAATATATCACCCATGCCGGTCATGGAGGCGATGGCTTCCAATTTCATGTCCATCTCGTCAAACAGCGCTCCCTCAGTTTCGGAATGATCATACTGCAATTCCAGATGCCACTCCTGATATTGTTCCGGATCTCTAATGATGGCGTAAACAAAAGGATTGGCGCGGATGTTGCGATGCGTCTTGTTGAAAAACTGGTGCGACAGGGCGACGTGATTCTCGTCGACATACCAGACCTGTGAAATTTCCGTCGTATTCGGTTCGCCCTCGAGCGAACAGGAGACGAGTGTGCTCGGCACAAGTCCTTGCATCGCTCCTTTAATTTCGTCCGGCAGCATTATTTATTCTCCCATAAATCTCGTCAGCTCAAATCAATTTTATTTCCGGCGCCGGGCCCCGGCGTCTGAACGAATATGTCCTCGACAGAAAAGGTTACGGCCTTGGCCGGACTGACAATAAAACCCCGCCATATGTCGCCGCTGTATCCGATGGCTTCAAGGTGGGCGATCACCTTGCTGATATGAATGTCCTGCACCGTGTAGTCGGCTTCGTTGCAAGGGCGGGTCAAGCTGTGCTGACCTTTGAATTGATATGTCTCGTGTGTCGCCGCATCAGATACGGTGAGCGATACGCGGCCATTGTCTTCAAGATTTTCGAAGGTCGCGGCGCCCTCAACTTCCGGGACGAACACCGTTACCGTTCCATCCCCGCCATCCGCCAGGGCGCCGAATGCCCAGGTCGCCGTCGGTCGCAATTTTGCATTGCGCGTGCCGAAAAACAGCAAATGCGGTCCATGTACAAACTCGACCATTTTATCCGGTAACATCTTCATCCCCGATTGTTCTTGACTGGTCGCCCGTTTTCCCTGGCGGCAACTCTAGCACATTATCGCTCAACTGGGAGAGCGCAGGCGCGTATAGGCGATGGGTTCGTCAAAGCCCTTCATCTCGGCGGCGCCGGTTTCAAGCGGCTGGTTCTCAATGATCGCCTGCACCGCCGGGTCGCCGGCAAGCGCATCCGATAGCACGATATCGCCGCCTTGGCTTTCCTGTTGTAGGCGGGCGGAGAGATTGACCGTCGTGCCGAAATAATCGAGCCGGCCATTGAGGTTGACGGCAATCGTCCGCCCGGCATGGCCACCAAGCTTAATCACCAGCGCTTCTTCCTCTTCCTGCGCGTCGTTAAAAGCGGCGATGTGGCTTTGGATCGAGAGCATGGCAGCGACCGCATCAGACGGCTCGCCAAAGGCCGCCATCACCGCGTCACCAATGGTCTTGATGATGGCGCCGTTATGTTCGCGCACTTCGGCTGCCATGAAGGCGAAATGCTCGCGCACCAGATGATAGGCCGGGCCATCGCCGATGCGGTTATAGAGCGCGGTCGAGCCGCGCAAATCCGAGAAAACCAGCGTGATATGTTCGATTGCCGCATCGTCGCCGGCGCGCAGCACCTGATTGCCGCAAAGGTCGCGAAACGCCTGCAGGGTCGAGACTTTGTCGGCGGTGAGAATATTATCGAGCCAATCGCGCCGCTCGATCAGCAAGGTGAGGCGCTTCTTGCTGTCGTTCCGAAGCGCCGCCTTGCCATAGGTTCCCGGTTCGCCGGCCCGCATGTCACCGTCGCCGGCGATCACTTCGGGAAAACCGCCGCCTTCATAGTCGACTTCCGCCTCGCCACCGGGCTCGAGCGTGCGCAGATTATAGGCGCCGGGCGCGATATCTATTTCAAGTTCGGCCTGCTCGCCGGGCTCGAGAATTTTTTGCAGGATCACATGCGGTGTATGGGCCGGGCTCATCAGGCAAAAGGTCTCGTCCGAATTAATGGTCCGGATGGCCGTGGCCGGGTGAAAACTAAGTTCCACATTGGCCGAGAAATTACGCTGATAATCGATATTGCAGGACGGGCAGTGGACCCCGTCGGGCAGGGATTCAAGATCGGGAAGGGCGCCTTCGCCGCCGCGGCAGCGCGGGCAGATGAGGTCCCAGCGCATGCCGAGGAGGCCGACGCGTACCGCTTCCAGGCAAAGTTCGATCACCTTGCGCGGCTCCGCACCCCAATTATTGGCCAACACAAGCGGGCGAATAGCATTCATGTCCGTGTCGGCTCCGGTAGCGATAAACTCGGCCAAGGGCCGGGCAAGATTATGCCCGTAGGGACCGCCCTCGATCTCGGACACCAATTGTGTCAGGCGGGTCCGCACGGCGGCGGAGACTTTATCGCCGGCCAATTCGGTGGGTAGCGGCCCATTGTCGAGCAGGTAGGGGACGATGGCGGCGGAAAATTTCCGGTAGTTGCGAATCATCACATCGCCGCCGCCGAACAGCAGGAACAGCGTACCGGTCAAGTTGCTGCTCTCCACACCAAGCTCACCGTATAAGCGGCAGCCATCGTTCGTCGGATGCAGTTCGAGTTTGGCGGTGATCGATTTGAATATTCCCTTGCGAAATCGCCTGACATTGTTGATCTGGTGTTTGTCTTCCCACTCCCAGGGATATTCCTCCCACACCGAATCAAAGGGGCCGAATTTGCCGCGTGCGATACGCTCGACAGAGCCGTCAGGCTGCGCCGTTTGCGTCACCGTGTGACGCGGGAATCCGGTGGCCTCATTGAGGTGCGCCGTGTCGATCATGATCGGCCACAATTCTTCCGGCGAATGATCGAAAGTAAAATCGAGCGTGTAAATCCGGCGCATCGCAACGCTAGCTTTCTGCGCGGTACAGCGCCGCCAATTCTTCCAGGGTGGTGACACGGAGATCGGGCGCCGCGTCCGTCGGCGGCGTCATGCCGGAGCCGCGCCCGGTTTGCCGGTCGACCCACACATTGGCAAGGCCGAGCGTGCGCGCCGGGGCGATATCGTGATAGAGGCTTTGCGCGACATGAAGGATTTTGTCGTGCCCGACACCCAACTCCACGACGCGCTCGAACGCGGTGTGGAAATTCGCCAGCGCCGGTTTGTAGCTGCCGACATCCTCGGCCGTGACGATGGCGTGGAACGGCTCGCCGAGCAGTAAATGAGTGCGGGCAAAAGAGCGGTTGTCGACATTAGTGATGGCAACCAGTTTGAAGTGCCGGCGCAGATAAGCCATGGCTTCAACGCTATCGGGGAAGGGCGGCCAGAGGCCGACGGATTGGCCAAATTCGCGCTGTTCGTCATCGGAGGCCGGGGGGGCGCCAAGCGCATCGGCCATGCGCCCGAGCACGGCTGCGACAACGTCGCGGTAGAGCATGGCTGGGTTTTCCGTCTGCACCACCGTCTCCTGGCGGCCATAGGCGGCCAAAAGTTCGTTCTCGTCTGCCGTCACGCCCGAGCGTTGCAGCCACGGCGCCAAGGCCGCCAGCATGCCGCGCTCCCAATCAATGAGCGTTCCGTAACAATCGAAAGTGAGGGCGGAATAGTCGCTGATCCGCATGGCTCTCCCATTCCCCGCAGAAAACAAACCTTGGCGGCGAGAATAGATTCAGGGCAGGGGCGAGTGCAACGCATCTTGAGAAAAATGGGGTGCGCGGTGGGCGCACCCCATGAGTTCCAGTGGACTAGGCCGCGGGAGATAAACGGCCGTTAGGAACAGCCACTGGTAGAGCCACAAGTGTCGCATTTCATACAGGTGCCGTTCCGCACCAGTGTAAAGTTGCCGCACTCCATGCAGGCCTCTCCCTCATAGCCCCGCATGCGGGCGCGGCGAATGCGCTCCAACTCCAAATCCTGCGTGGTGAGTTCTTCCTCGTCATTGATGTCCAATACGGTAGCCGTCGCGGCGCCCCCGCCGGCACCATTGCCGCCGGCGAAAGCCGAGACTTCGACCCCATTGTCGGTCGCTGTCCTCAAGTGGCTGCTGGTGCCGCCGCCATTGTCCGACGCGCCGCCGTTCAACATGATCAAATTGCTGCGCACATAACCCGCGCTGGTACCCTTGTTGCTGATCGCGGCGGCGATGCTGTCTTCGTCTGCTTCGGCAAAGCTTTCCTCGCCCTCACCGCGGCCGATGGTATCGGGCAGGAGGTCGGTCGCCTCGGCGTGCGAGAGGTCGCTGCGTCCGAGATAGGAAATCGCCAATTCACGGAAGATGTAATCGAGAATGGACGTGCTCATCTTGATCGCTTCATTGCCCTCGACCAGGCCGGCGGGCTCGAAGCGGGTAAAGGTAAAGGCATCCGTATATTCCTCGAGCGGCACGCCATATTGCAGTCCGATCGAAATGGCGATGGCGAAATTGTTCATCAGGCTGCGGAAGGCGGCGCCTTCCTTGTGCATGTCGAGGAAGATTTCGCCGAGATTGCCGTCTTCGAACTCGCCGGTGCGTAAATAGACCTTGTGCCCGCCGACGATCGCTTTCTGGGTATAGCCTTTGCGCCGGTCGGGCAGCCGCCGCCGCGTGCCCTGGTGCATGAAGACCTGCTCGACGATGCGCTCGGTTACCTTGACCGTCTGGGCGGCCTGCGGCAGCTCCTCGATTTCCTCCTCAAGCTCGTCGCCGAGCGCCAACACGCTGAGCGGTTGCGACAGTTTAGAGCCGTCGCGGTAGAGTGCATTGGCCTTCAGGCCGAGGCGCCAGGACAGCATATAGGCGTCGGTGCATTCCTCGATCGAAGCGCTGGCCGGCAGATTGATGGTTTTCGAGATGGCGCCGGAAATAAACGGCTGACTCGCCGCCATCATGCGGATATGGCTCTCGGCCGAGAGATGACGTGTGCCGAGCCGGCCGCACGGTGTGGCGCAATCGAACACCGCGAGATGTTCTTCCCTGAGATGCGGCGCGCCTTCGAGCGTCATGGCGCCGCAGCAATAGATATTGGCCGCTTCGATGTCTTTCTCGCTGAAGCCCATGGCGGGGAGGAAATCGAATGTCGGGTCGTCGATCTGCTGTTGGCTGAGACCCAGCGCATTGAGGCAGAATTCCTCGCCGAGCGTCCATTTGTTGAAGGCGAAGCGCAACTCGAAGGCGCTGCTGAGCGCCTGCTCGAGGCTGTCGAACACCGATTGGGAGAAACCGAGCTCGGCCAGGCTTTCGTGATTGATCGCTGGCGCACCAACCAGAGTGCCGTGGCCGGTGGCGTAACGCTCGATTTGATCGGCGATGTCCTCGTCATAGCCCAGCACCTTAAGGGCGCTCGGCACCGAGCGGTTGATGATGCGGAAATAGCCGCCGCCGGCCAGTGTCTTGTGCTTGACCAGGGCAAAATCCGGCTCGATACCGGTGGTATCGCAATCCATAATCAAACCGATGGTGCCGGTCGGCGCGACCACGCTGACTTGCGCGTTGCGGTAGCCATGCGCGTTGCCAAGCGCCTCGGCTTTGTCCCACGCCGCCTTTGCCGCTTCGCTGAGTGCCTCTTCGCCGAGATGAGCGTGATCGAGCGGCAGCGGTGTGATCGAGAGCGCTTCATAACCGGCCGCATTGCCATGCGCGGCGCGGCGGTGATTGCGGATTACGCGCAACATATCCTCGGCATTGCGCTGATAGGCCGGGAAAGCGCCGAATTCGCTCGCCATCTCGGCTGACGTCGCATAGGCGGTGCCGGTCATCAAGGCGCTGATGGCGCCGCAAATTGCACGCCCGCGCGGGCTGTCATAGGGAATGCCGCCCGACATCAGATATCCGCCGATATTGGCGAAGCCGAGGCCGAGGGTGCGGTAGTCGAACGAGCGCCGGGCGATTTCCTTGGACGGGAATTGCGCCATCAGGACGGAAATCTCAAGCGTCACCGTCCACAGCCGCACCGCATGCTCGAATTCGGCAATTTTCAGGCTGCCGTCTTCATTGCGGAAGGTCAGCAGGTTGAGCGATGCCAGATTGCACGCCGTGTCGTCGAGAAACATATATTCCGAGCACGGATTGGACGCGTTGATGCGGCCATCCGCCGGGCAGGTATGCCACTCATTGATAGTGTCGTCATATTGCACGCCGGGATCGGCCGATTGCCACGCCGCGAGCGCCACTTTTTCCCATAGCGCGCTTGCTTTAAGGGTTTTCGAGACTTTGCCATCGGTGCGCCGGACAAGCTCCCAATCGCCGCCGCTCTGCACACTCTCAAGGAAGGCATTGGTGATGCGTACCGTGTTGTTGGCGTTTTGTCCCGAGACGGTGACATAGGCTTCCGACTGCCAATCGGTGTCGAACATCTGGAAATCGACCGAATCATAGCCCTGCTGGGCGAGGCGGATGACGCGGCGGATATAATTTTCCGGAATCATCGCCTTGCGCGCGGCGCGGATTTCCTTGCTCAACTCCGGATTTTCCTTGGGCTCAAAGCGTGCGTCGTCTTCACCCTCCGAGCACGCTTGAATGATCGCGTTGAGGTGCTGGTTGGCAAGCTTGGAGCCGGCCACCAGGGCGGCCACTTTCTGCTCCTCATCGACCTTCCAATTGATGAATTTCTCGATATCCGGATGGTCGATATCGACAATCACCATTTTTGCCGCGCGCCGCGTCGTGCCGCCCGATTTGATCGCGCCGGCGGCGCGGTCGCCGATTTTGAGGAAGCTCATCAGGCCGGAGGACCTGCCGCCGCCGCTAAGGGATTCGCCGTCCGAGCGCAAATTGGAGAAATTGGTGCCAGTGCCGGAGCCGTATTTGAACAGCCGCGCTTCACGTACCCAGAGATCCATGATGCCGCCCTCATTGACCAGGTCGTCCTCAATGCTCTGAATGAAGCAGGCATGCGGCTGCGGGTGGGCGTAGGCCGATTCGGAGGCTTTCACCTCGCCGGACTCGAAATCTACGTAGGAATGGCCCTGTGCCGGGCCATCAATGCCATAGGCCCAATGCAAACCGGTGTTGAACCATTGCGGCGAATTGGGCGCGCACATTTGCTGGCTCAGCATATAGCGGGTTTCGTCGTAAAAGGCGCGTGCGTCGGCATCAGCGTCGAAATAGCCGGCTTTCCAGCCCCAATAGGCCCACGTGCCGGCCAAACGGTCGAAAACCTGGCGTGCGGAGGTTTCGCCGCATTCGCGCTCGGACGGATTCAAATCCTCAAGCGCCGCATCATCGGCTTCTGAGCGCCACAACCATTTCGGCATGCTGTCATCTTCGACGGCGCGTAGACGCATAGGCACACCTGCCTTGCGGAAATATTTTTGCGCCAACACATCGCATGCCACCTGGGACCACGCGCTCGGCACTTCGATATCATTTTGTGCAAATACGACAGAGCCGTCGGGATCCCGAATCTCGCTCTTCGTCTTGCGAAACTCCACGTCGTTGTACGGCGACTGG
Organism: uncultured Rhizobiaceae bacterium; assembly: GCA_964429775.1. Taxonomy (GTDB): domain Bacteria; phylum Pseudomonadota; class Alphaproteobacteria; order UBA828; family UBA828; genus PTKB01. The sequence continues at coordinate 13,754 of CAYSDJ010000013.1, read as the reverse complement.
CCGTCAACCGTGAAGACTCGCTCTATGCGCATGGCGCCCCCCAACAATTCGTCGCCCGCTGTTAACCAAATACGATCCGTTACTGTTATCCGGACCGAGGGCGAATTAATTCTTCTAATTCAGACACTTCCAGATGTTGTGCCCCAAAGCCTATCTCGCCACAACATCTTGAAGTCAGGAACGTTACGCCCTTCAGAATTAGATGGCAACCATATTTTGTGATATGTGGAATTGTAGCCACTAGATACGGTATAATTTGCCCTGTGGATAAAACTGTGGCTAAAACGCAATTTTTCGAATTACCAAAAATAACATAAATATCAAATAATTATATATCAATACTAAAGTAATTTACTTATGTTGTTGTTGAACGCTTTTAAAGTAAAATCTAAACGAGATTCAGGTATGAATGCTGATTGTCAAGGAATTTATTTTCGAAAAAGTTTGCCGGTTTCGCCGTGGATCGCTCATTCCGCTACCAAAAATGCTGGATTAGAGTAGAGTTCTGGACGGCGCGTCGTGCAATGTGCATTATTCGCCGCCTCGCTGAGGAATTGAATGAATTTGCCTGATCGTCATGCGTATTTCGGCGGCGGGCGGCGCGAACGGAGATTTTCGCCATGGCTACCATCGGAACCCGGCTGTTCACCATGTTCAAAGGTGAATTTGTCGGCCGGGATGAATTCGGCAACCGCTATTACCGTGAAAAAAACGCTCTGGCTGGGCGCCGCGTGCGGCGTTGGGTGCTCTATAGTGGCGCCGACGATCCCACGAGCGTGCCACCGGCATGGCATGGCTGGCTGCATCATATCATCGCCGAGTCTCCGGCCGAAAAGCCGCTTGAGGTTAAATCTTGGGAAAAGCCGCATGTGCCCAATATGACAGGCACATCCGGCGCCTACCGCCCGCCCGGGCATATCCTCGAAGGTGGCCGGCGCGACAAGGCAACCGGAGACTACGAACCGTGGCGGCCAGAGTAGACCGACAGCGTGGCGCGTAACCGTCAAAACACCGAATCTAAAATTATCCAGGCGGTTGGAACCGTGCTGGAGCAGGATGGCTTTGAGAAGGTCGGGGTCAACCTGGTGGCGCGCACTGCGTCGGTCGATAAGGTATTGATATACAGATATTTTGGCAGCCTGGATGGCCTGCTCGCGGCGTTTGGCGAAAGCGCCGATATCTGGTGGACGGTCGATGAAATTATCGGCGACGATCTGCCCGCGCCCAAGCAGGACACGCTCTCGGCGTGGTGTATTCTGGCCCTGACCCGCCAGGTCGAGGCGCTCCGCCAACGTCCCGTGACGCAACAGATTCTGCTGTGGGAGCTGAGCCAGTCCAACGCACTGACGCAGCATTTGAATCGAATCCGTGAGGAGCGCATGCAGCAGCTCATCCGCCGCGTCATCGAGCGTGGCGGCAAACGCGCCGACGCCCGCCTGATGGCGGTGCACGGCTTGCTCGGCGGTGCGTCGGAATATCTCGTCCTTAGGACCCGCCAGTCGCAAAACCTGTTGGGAATGGATTTTTCCAGCGATGCCGGCTGGCGCCGACTGGAAGCGTCTATCTCGGCCCTGGTGCGTGCCGTATTTGCCGAGGACGAAGCCTGATTTAGCTCGGCCGCACCAAAACGTGGCGTTTTTTACCGGCCGAGAGCTTGATCACGCCATCGTCGTTACAATCCGCCAGGCTGATGGCGGCATCCTCCTTTTCGATAACGCTATCGTTCAAACGCACGCCGCCGCCGCGTATCAGGCGCCGCGCGGCGCCGCGCGAATCGCTGAGGCCGGCATCATGAATGAGTTGAAAGGCCGGAATTCCAGCCTTCAGGTCGCTTTCGGCTGCGCTCACTTCGGGTAGTCCGCCGCCAGCGCCACTTCCTTCAAAAGTCGCGCGCGCCGTGTCGGCGGCATCTTTGGCGGCATTTTCACCATGACACATGGTGGTGGCGAGATTGGCGAGCAGTTTCTTGGCGTCGTTCAACTCTTCGCCTTCGACCGCTTCGATGCGGGCGATTTCATCGAGCGGCAGTTCGGTAAAGAGGCGGAGAAAGCGGCAGACATCGCGGTCGTCGGTATTGCGCCAGAATTGCCAATAGTCGTAAGAGCTCAGCCGCGATTCGTCGATCCACACCGCGCCTTGCGCCGTTTTGCCCATTTTTGCGCCGGACGCGAGGGTGATTAATGGCGTGGTCAGGCCGTAGAGGCTGGCCGAATCGATGCGCCGCGCCAGCTCGACCCCATTGACGATATTGCCCCACTGGTCCGAGCCGCCCATCTGCAAGGCGCAATTCTCGCGCCGTGATAACTCCATGAAATCATATGCTTGCAGGATCATGTAGTTAAATTCGAGGAACGTCATCGGCTGCTCGCGTTCGAGCCGCATGCGCACGGAATCGAATTTAAGCATACGGTTGAGTGAGAAATGGGTGCCGATCTGGCGCAGGAACGGGACATATTCCAGGCCGTCGAGCCAATCCGCATTATCGACCATGATGGCGTCGGTCGGACCGTCGCCGAATTTGAGGAAGCGGGCGAAACAGCGTTGGATGCCGGCTTTATTTTCGGCGATCTGTTCATCGCTCAACAGCCGGCGCGATTCGTCGCGCCCGGACGGGTCGCCGATCTTGGTCGTGCCGCCGCCCATCAGGACGATCGGCTTGTGGCCCGTCTGTTGCAGCCAGCGCAGCATCATAATCTGCACCAAACTGCCGACATGCAGACTGTCGGCGGTACAATCGAAGCCGATATAGGCGGTCAGCACGCCGTCCGCCGCGAGCGCGTCAAGCCCGCCATCGTCCGTGCATTGGTGGACAAAATCGCGCGCATGCAGCACGCGCATAAATTTGGAACGAAACTCGGGCATCGGTCGCGGCATCCTCGGATGAAAAAGAACCCTGGTGGGCCGGGTTGGCGTGATGTAACACGGCCAACAGACATGAACAATGAGCCGCCCAAGGGCGCAACAGCAATGCAAATGGATTTCGCGTTGGGACTGATGAGCGGGACGTCGCTCGATGGCATCGATGCCGCATTGATCCGGACCGACGGCGAGACCATAAGCGCGTTCGGCCCTTGGGCCACCATTCCCTACGGCGCGGAACTCGGGCAAGCGCTCCGGCGCCTGGTCGATGCCGGGCCGGGCATGGATGAGGCGGGAGCCGGCGTTGCCCAAGTGGAGGCGGCGCTGACCGAAGCGCATGCCGGCGCGGTGCGCACATTGCTCGCCGAGGCTGGGCTCGGCGCCGGGCAAATCCGCGTCGTCGGCTTTCACGGCCATACTCTGTGGCACGACCCGGAACACGGGCGAACCAGGCAGATCGGCGATGGCGCATTATTGGCGGCGCGGCTCGGCATTGAGGTGGTGAACGATTTCCGCAGCGCCGACTTGGCGGCGGGCGGGCAGGGCGCACCGCTTGCGCCGCTCTATCACGCCGCCCTGGCGCGCGCCTCCAAAGCCACGCCGGAGCTGCCGCTTGCCGTTCTTAATCTCGGCGGGGTGGCCAATATTACCTGGATCGGTGCCGGGCAAGAGCTGCTCGCATTCGATACCGGCCCGGCCAGTGCTCTGATCGATGATTTGATGTTGCGCCGCTTGGGCGTTGCCTATGACCGCGATGGCGCGCGCGCCGCGGCCGGGCAGGTGAGCGATGCCGTGCTGGCGGAACTTTTGGACGATGCTTATTTTTCCGCGCCGCCGCCAAAATCGCTCGACCGCAATGCCTTTGATGCGGCAGCCATAGAGACGCTTTCGACCGAGGATGGCGCGGCGACGCTGGTTGCTTTTACCGCCCGCACCGTGGCGCTCGGGCTGGCGCTATGCCCGGAAAAAGCCCGCCGGATTCTGGTTACAGGTGGCGGCAGGCACAATCCGACCCTGATGGCGGCGCTGCAAAAGCACACCGGTGCTGTGGTCGAGCCGGTCGAGGCAGTGGGCTGGCGCGGCGATGCGCTGGAGGCCGAGGCGTTCGCGTTTCTTGCCGTGCGCGCGCTTCAGGGCAAGGCGCTGAGCGTGCCGGAAACCACCGGCGTGGCGAGTCCGCAAACCGGTGGGGTGTTACACAAGTCCGGTTGAGGCGTTATTTGCCGCTTTCTTCCGGCTCCATATTTTCGTCGAGATAGGATTCGATATTCTTGCCAAGAATCTCGATCTTATCGTCGAACAGGTGGTTGGCCCCCTTGATAACGCGGTAATCAATTTCGATATGGCGTTGGCTTTGCAGTTTTTGCGCCAACGTCGCGACATCGGATTCAGGCACCAGATCGTCGCGCGCACCATGCAGGATCAGGCCGGAAGACGGGCACGGCGCCAGGAAAGTGAAATCGTACATGTTGGCCGGCGGCGCCACGGCGATAAAGCTGTGAATTTCGGGCCGCCGCATCAGCACCTGCATGGCGATCCAGGCGCCGAACGAAAACCCGCTGATCCAGCAATATTTGGCGTTCGGATTGATGGTTTGCATCCAGTCGAGCGCCGCGGCGGCATCGCTGAGCTCACCCAGGCCATTGTCAAAGCGCCCTTGCGAGCGCCCGACGCCACGAAAATTAAAGCGCAGGACCGAGAAACCGCGCGCCCGGAAGATATGATAAACATTGTAAACCAGCTTATTATTCATCGTTCCCCCATGTTGCGGATGGGGGTGGAGCACCAGGGCAATTGGCGCATTCGGGTCCTCGGCATGGTGATAGCGCGCCTCAAGACGCCCTTCAGGCCCGTTGATCATCACCTCTGGCATGATGGCATTCCGTGTCTTCCGTTACTGTTTGAGTGAGCAACTATAATCCATGATTTTTTGCTGGACATAGCTAAGGAATTGACTAATAACAAGGTTGGTTAACTTGATTAAAAAAGTCGGGTACTGTAAGTTTGGGATTGTGAATTTTGACCCCGAAATTTTTGCTGGTACTTGCGGCAAGCGCGCCTAGTGCATAGTTACGAACAGACCATTGATATACGACGGGTACCGTTATGTTCAAGCGCATTAAAGAAGATATGGATTGTGTATTCGGCCGCGACCCGGCTGTGCGTTCACGCGTCGAGATATTTTTCTGTTATCCGGGCTTTCACGCGCTGCGCTTTTACCGCCTGGCAAATTGGCTGTGGCGCCATCGTTTGCGCCTGCTCGGGCGCTTTGTCTCGCACATGGGGCGGGTGTTCACAGGCATCGAAATTCATCCGGGCGCGACCATCGGGCGGCGCTTTTTCATCGATCACGGCATGGGTGTGGTGATCGGCGAGACCGCCATGATCGGCGATAATGTGACGCTCTATCACGGCGTTACGCTGGGCGGCGTCACATGGGCGCCGGGCAAGCGCCATCCGACACTCGAAGATGATGTCGTGGTTGGCGCGGGCGCCCAGGTATTGGGTCCGATTACGGTCGGCAAGGCGGCCCGGGTCGGCGCCAATGCGGTCGTTCTGAAGGATGTTCCTGCCGGCGCCACCATGGTTGGCATCGCCGCCCGCCCGGCAGCCGGAATTTCGAAAGACAAAGAGGCTAAGAGCGGTTTTGCCGCCTACGGCACGCCCTCGCCGAATGTCGCCGATCCGACATCGCGTTCGATTGAAGGCTTGCTCGGCGAGTTGGAACGTTTGCGCGTCCGGGTCGAGGAACTCGAAAGTGCTGGCGCAGATGAACAAACGCAATCTGTAACCGGTGAAGAGAGTGACGAAGCGACGGGCGAAAATATTCCACCCAATTGCTAGACGTCGGTTGCTTTGCCGGCATCGTTTGACAGGAAAGGAAATCTGACATGAAACTTGGTACAAAAGGCCGTTATGCGGTTATGGCAATGGTGGATCTCGCCGGCAGCACCGTGATGAATGGCAAATCCAGCCCGATGACGCTTGCCGATATCGCAGAACGTCAGGAAATCTCCTTGTCCTATTTGGAGCAATTGTTCAGCCGCTTGCGCAAGGCCGGTTTGGTCAAGAGCGTGCGCGGCCCCGGTGGCGGTTACATGCTGGCGCGAGGCGCCGATCAGTTGCGCATTTCCGATATCGTCATGGCCGTGGATGAGCCGATCCGCGTTACCCGTTGCAATCCCAATAGCGGCGCCGGCTGTATGCCCGATGGCGGCCGCTGTGTCACCCACGATCTGTGGCAGGAACTCAGCAACCATATCTATCTGTTCCTCAACACGGTGACGCTTGAGGATGTTTGTGAACGCCGCGTTTTGGGCGCGAGCGGCGTGTTGCATGCGGCGCAGCGCAATGAAAATCAGCAGCAGAACCTGTCGCCTGCATCCCCGGCATCACCCGTGGCGGCCGAATGAACCTTCGCCGCCCCGCTACAGACGCAATCTACCTCGATTACAACGCGACCGCGCCGGTTAAACCACAAGTCATAGAAGCCATCGCCGATGCCCTGGCGATGACCGGCAACCCGTCGTCGGTGCACCAGTTCGGCCGCGCCGCGCGCGAGGCGGTGGAAGCGGCGCGCGAGCAGGTCGCGACGATGATCGGCGCGGCAGCGGCGGAGATTATTTTTACGGCGGGCGGCACCGAGGCCAACAATACCGCGCTTGCCGGCGCTGGCCGGAAACGTTTGATCGTTTCCGAAATCGAGCATCCCTCCATTCTGCGCGCCGCCGAATCTCTTTCCCAAAGTGGTGGCTCTGGCGGCACGCGGGAATTGCACGTTCTTCCCGTCGATGGCGACGGCGTTGTTTCGCTCGAAGCGCTCGATCAGGCACTCGGCGAGAGCGGCGAAGATACGCTGGTATCGATCATGCTGGCCAATAATGAAACCGGCGTGATCCAGCCGGTCGGTGAAATCGCCGCGCTGGCGCATGCGCAGGGCGCGCTCGTCCATTGCGATGCGGTTCAGGCGCCAGGGCGCATCGCCTTCGGCGTTGATAGCCTGGGCGTCGATATGCTCAGCCTCTCGGCCCATAAATTCGGCGGACCCAAGGGCGTCGGCGCGCTCTTCCTGCGCGCCGGTGTCGACCTAAAGGCGCTCGTCACCGGCGGCGGCCAGGAGCGTGGATGGCGGGCGGGAACGGAAAATGTTGCCGGCATCGTCGGCTTCGGCACTGCGGCGCAGCTGGCCGCCGAGGATCTGCAAAACGCACCGCATGTGGCGGCGCTCAGGGATTCGGTCGAGCAGCGCCTGCGCGCCATCGACCCTGACGTCAGGATATTCAGCGCCGGTGCGGCGCGCCTGCCCAACACCAGCTGTATTTCCATGCCGGGTGTGCAAAGCGAAACCCAGGTGATGGGGCTCGACCTTTCCGGCGTTGCGGTGAGTGCCGGCTCGGCCTGCTCATCGGGCAAGGTTGAGCCGTCGCATGTGCTGCGCGCGCTCGGTGCGCCCGACGCCGAGACCGGTTGCGCCATTCGCATTAGTTTCGGCTGGGCGAGCCAGGAAGCGGACGTTGAAAAACTGGTCAGCGCGTGGCGCGCCTTTTATGCCGGATTGACGGCACGCTACACCGGTGGCGTATCGCAATCCCCGGATAGGGCGGGCGCCGGCGCAGTTGAACGTTGACCGCGCCGGGTGTCATGCGTTTGGATGTCGCCGCCCGCCTCGGAAATCTCAATTTGAAAGAGAGACATCAGACAGCGGCAAGACTGTTGGAGACGAATGCATGCCAAAAATTACTTTTGTTGCCGCCGACGGCACACGCCTTGAGGTCAACGCGGCGCTCGGCGATTCGGTGCTCGACGTTGCGCGCGAACACGATATCGCAATTGAAGGGGCATGCGAGGGCTCGATGGCATGCTCGACCTGCCATGTCATCGTCGACAAGAAATGGTACCGCAAGCTCGAGCGATCGAGCGAGGATGAAGAGGATATGCTCGACCTTGCTTTCGGCCTGACCCGGACATCGCGTCTCGGCTGTCAGATCGAGATCACCGAAGAACTCGATGGTCTTGTTGTCGCGCTGCCCAAAGAGACGCGAAATATGCTGCTGGACTGATCGTGGCCGGGGCTCTGTTTGCCAGTTTGCGTGACGCCTGTGCGGCCGAGTGGCGCGATTATACCCGCCATCCCTTTCTCACTTCCCTGGCCACGGGCAGCCTGGCCAAGCCGGCGTTCCGCACCTATCTAATTCAGGATTATATATTTCTGCGCCACTTTGCCCGCGTCTACGGCCTGGCCGCCTATAAGTCGGAAAGCCTGGCTGAAATTCGCGCCGCGTCAAAGGGCCTCAGCGCCATCATCGATGTCGAAATCGATCTGCATGAAAAATACTGTGCCGGCTGGGGGCTGGATGCCTCCGATCTGGAGAATGCAGAAGAATATGACGCTACGCTCGCTTATACGGACTATGTGCTGGAGCGCGGCATGGCCGGCGATTTGCTCGATCTGCACGTTGCACTCGCGCCCTGCATTGTCGGTTATGGCGAAATCGGTGCGCGGCTGTTGGCCGACAAAAACACCCGCCTCGAGGGCAACCCCTACCGCGACTGGATCGACATGTATGGCGGTACGGAGTATCAGCAGATCGCGGCGGCGGCGGCGCAATATCTCGACATCATCGCCGAGGGCCGCAATGCCGCGGCGCGCCAACTGGATTTGATCGCCACTTTCCGCCAGGCGACCCGGTTGGAAACAGATTTCTGGCAGATGGGGTTGGACGCAGCGGGCGCCTAAACATATTTCAACCTTATTCCTTGCCGCTTTTGTTTCACGCCCTATATTTCCGCCATGCCCATATCCACCATCGAAGCCGGTATCGACAAGCCACGCAGCCAGACCCGCATCGTCGTCGCCATGTCGGGCGGGGTCGATTCCTCGGTCACGGCGGCGCTTTATGCCGAGGCCGGCTATGATGTGGTCGGCATTACATTGCAGCTTTATGACGATGGCGCGGCGCAGGGGCGGATCGGTTCGTGCTGTGCCGGGCAGGATATTCACGATGCCCGGCGCATCGCGGCACATCTCGGCATCGCCCACTATGTTCTCGATTATGAAAATCGATTCCACAGCGAAGTGATCGAAGATTTCGCCGATTCCTATCTGCGCGGTGAGACGCCGGTGCCCTGCATTACGTGCAACCAGACGGTTAAATTCCGCGACCTGATGGCCGCCGCCGCCGACCTTGGCGCCGATGCGCTTGCCACCGGCCATTATGTCCGCCGAGTGGTCGGCGATGCGGGGCCGGAAATGCATCGCGCGCATGATCCTGAGCGCGACCAAAGCTATTTTCTATTTGCCACCACGGCTGAGCAGCTTGCCTTCCTGCGTTTTCCCCTGGGCGATATCGCCAAGCGCGACGTGCGTCGGCATGCCGAGCGGCTTGGCCTCGCGGTGGCGGAGAAGCCCGACAGTCAGGACATCTGCTTTGTGCCCGGCGGCAACTATGCCGCCGTCATCGAGCGGCTGCGGCCGGGGGCGGCGGAGGCGGGCGATATCGTCAACCGCGCCGGTGAAGTTCTCGGCCGGCATGACGGAATTATTCACTATACCGTTGGCCAGAGGCGGGGGCTTGGAATTGCTGCACCCGAACCGCTTTACGTGGTTGGCCTCGATGCGGTCGAGCGGACCGTTACCGTCGGGCCCAAGGCGGCGCTGTTATGTGACCGTGTCTCCGTTGCTGGAGCGCTTTTTCTCGACCCTGACATGGCGCCCGGCAGCGAGCATGACGTCACTGTCCGCTTGCGTTCCACCCATCCCGGCGCCTCGGCCCGCCTGATGGTGCTTGAGGACGGTAAGGCGGAAATTCACCTCAACCGGCCCGAGGCGGCGACCGCGCGCGGCCAGGCGGCGGTGTGTTACCGCGAAAACCGCCTGTTGGGCGGCGGCTGGATCAGTGCCACCGGAAGGAGCGCCGCTCTCGAAGCCGCTGCCTGACAAAAGTCATAAGACCTTTTGTGATATGGGTCACAGCGCAATCTGCCGAATCCGGGCAAATTTAAGATCTTGATTCTACGATAATGGCAAACCGCCGGTAACGGCGGGACGCAAAGCTTCCGGCCCGGGTCAAAGCGGGTAACCGGCGAAACGGCACCCGGGTGGAGGAAGTTCAGTTGAAATTGGTTGTTGGCGAGCGCGAACTCGAGACAGTGAATTGGTCGGTTGGCGGCTTTATCGCCCATGGCCTTGAGGGACTTGAGCCGAAGGACCGCTTTACCGGACAAATGGAGCCGCCGGGCGGCCCAAGCAGCGAATTTACCGGCCAGGTCACCCGGGTTGACACGAGCGGCGCCCGCGCCGTGCGCTTTGTCGAAGTAGACCTGACAACGCTTTTGGCGCTGCAGGACAATCTCAACGCTTAATAATTCCGCCGCTCGTGCCGCGCTGCGTTCCACGATGCTTGACACATTACCGCGCCGGGACGTATAGCCTTCGCCGCGACGGCTGGTGGGTATGGCAATGGCCGTCGCTGTGGCGGGGTAGCTCAGGTGGTAGAGCAGTGGAATCATAATCCATGGGTCGGGGGTTCAAATCCCTCCCCCGCTACCATTAAGTTCCTACCGTCGTCGCCAATTGGCGCGGCGGTAGTATTTCCCTGAGTGAAAGCCAAAATTTCGGACAGAGCGCCAATCAAGATGACTTCGGGCTTGCTGCGGGTTTCCCCTTCATGCACCTCGATGCGATCAATCATGGCGCGGATCAGTTCCATGGCCTGAGGGCGGGAGGCTTCGTCCGTCAGCAGGGACTGCAGTTCGATACCGCACGCCAGAAGCGCCTTCAGTGTCTTGCCCGATCCATAGGCCGTATCGGCGGCGAGGCGTTGGGGTTTGAGATTAAAGCGTTTGATCACACGCTCGATCATCGACACGGCAACGCGGTTCTCTTCGATACGGTTGGCGCGCGTGCCCTCGGCGTTGACGATGACGCCCAACTTGTTGTCGATCAGATAATTGGCGTCATAGACGAACAGCGGCCGCGCCTTCCGCCTTTTCGCCGCCCACACGGCTTGCGGGTCGGTTAAGGAGATGGCCTTGGGCGGCGCCGTTGGCCTGCCACCTTTCCCCACATCGGGAGCGCTCCGATCCAGGGCGCTCAGATACTCCGTAACCGCGCGCGATGCCCGCTTGGCGGCGGGCCAATCAATCGGCTGGTCGCCGGGGAGGCGCTTGAGTTGATTGACATCGGCCTTGATGAAACTGGCATCGACCGAGAACGACTTGCCGCCGACATGTCCCGCCGCGATACAGGCCTCAACCACCCGCTCGAACACAAGGCGAAAGGTTTCCGCCTCGCGGAAGCGCTCATGACGGGCGCGTGAAAATACAGAGTGATCGGGGATCGCGGCTTCAATGTCCAAACGGCAAAACCAGCGATAGGCCAGATTGACCTGGACTTCGGCACAAAGCTGACGCTCCGAGCGAATGGCAAACACATAACCGAGGATCAACATCCGCATCATCAGTTCGGGATCAATCGAGGGGCGGCCCGTATGGCTGTAATAGGGCTCCAACTCCGCGTGCAACCAACTCAGATCGAGAACCGCATCGATCCGGCGCACCAAGTGATCGGCTGGAACGATGTCATCAAGGCGGAAGTTGTAGAAAAATTGATTCTGAACGCTCTCTAGCCGACCCATCATCGTTCCGTTCTCCTGAATATCGCTAGAAAATAGGAATCACGTTCTCATAAATCGTTCAAGAGTTTTGCAACAGAATTGGGGAGAAAGCAGACCACTTTTGAGACTGGCGTTTTCGTCTCAGTTTGACCCAGGCTGTGTAAAAACGTGAGCAGTGATAGAATCTCGCTATGTTGAATGCGAGGGGTTGCGATGAAGCGTTTCATTGAAGGTGCGGACCGCGAGCAGACCACGTTATTCCCTGAACGGCTGGAAGATTACGTCGGCAATGATAATCCGGTACGGGTGCTAGCAGATTTCAATCCCCCCCCGGGATTGGCCATCAGGGGCGGAACGAAGCGGAGGCAGTCAACCCGGCCGTTATGATGAATATTTCACCGACCTCTTCGGCAAGGCGATCAGTCGGCGCCAGATCGGAAAGTTCGGCACCAGCCTTCATGATCGGCAAGCGCCGGAATTGGAGACCCGTCAACCCTGCCAGCCCGCTAGGCGGAGGCCCTCGAGCAGAAATTCGAGATCCTCTTCGTGGGTAAAGCCGTGGCTGCCGGCGAAATATTCGCGCGGTGGCGCCGGCAGGACCCGCTCGGCGTCGGCATAGGCGGCGCGTGCGGCGTCGAGATTTCCGTTATACGCTTCGGCGATCGCGAGGCGGTGAAGGGCACGGATATTTTCGGGCTGCTCCTGAAGTACGCGGCGCGAACAGGTGATGGATTCATCGAATCGGCGCAGCAGGAGATAGGGCAGCGCCTGGAGGGTGTAATAAAGCGGCATCAGAGGGTCGCGCGGGCTCAGGCGAATCACTTTGTCGATCTCGGCGATCGCCTCTTCATGGCGCTGCGAATAGGCCAAGGGCGCGGCGCGGCAAAAAAGTGCCATTGAAGAACTCGGGTTCAAATTAACCGCACGATCGCCCGCTTCAAGTCCACGCTCGGTTTGGCCGGAAAACGCCAGTACGACCGACATGATGGCAAGTGCGGTGGGTTCCTGTGCATTTAGAGCGACTGCGCTGCGGCAATGTTCGAGTGCTTCCGGAAGCGATTTTTGCGGCGAGTCCGTCCAGCCGAACAATACGTCCATAATATTGGTTGTTGCGCGAAAGGCCATTGCCATGGCGAGTGTGGGGTCACGTTCCAGAGCGCCGACAAAATATTCCTTGGCCTTTTCATTGTCTTCCCGGGTGTAGCGGTAGATGTGCCAGACGCCGCGTTGATAATATTCCCAGGCATCCAGATTGGCCGGCGGCACGCGAGTCGCGCGTTCGGATTCGGCGAGTGAGATTTCCGGCATGATGTTGAGCACGATGCTCTCGGTGATCTCGTCCTGGAGATCGAAGATATCCTCTAGCTCGCGGTCGAAGCGCTCGGCCCAGACGTGGGCGCCGCTTTCGGCATCAATGAGCTGGGCGGTGATGCGCAGACGATTACCCGCCTTGCGCACGCTGCCTTCGAGCACATAGCGCGCGCCGAGCTCTTTGCCGACCTGCTTCACATCGATCTTCTCGCCCTTATAGGTGAAAGTGGAATTGCGTGCGATGACGGGAAATTGTCGCCACAGCGAGAGCGCGGTGATCAAATCCTCGGCGATGCCGTCGGCGAAAAACTCCTGGTCTCCGTCGCGGCTCATATTGTCGAACGGCAGCACGGCGATGGCGGGCCGTGCATCGAAGCCGGTCGCACCCACCATCGTGGGGCCCACGGCCGCGGGAGATTCCGGGTTTTGAGCAGCGACGGCAACGGGCGCCGCATTTGAGTTCTCGCCGACGCGATAGACGTGGACCGGTTTGGCGATGTTCTTGAGATCCTGGGGCCCGAGATCCTCCAACCCGGCATCAAGGCGGCCCAATATCTGACGGTAGACATCTTCTGAAATGTTGACAGTGCCAGGCGCCGCTAATTCTTCCAAACGCGCCGCGATATTGACGCCGTCGCCGAAAATATCGCCATCGTCGATGATGATTTCACCGAGATTGATGCCAATGCGGAGTTGCATGCGGATGTTCTCCGGCACGTCTTCGTTACGCGCGGCCATGGCAACCTGGATTTCCGAGGCGCATTTCACTGCATTGACGGCGCTGGAGAACTCTACCAAAACACCGTCGCCCGTGGTCTTGACGATGCGCCCACCATATTCGGCGATTTTCGGATCTAACAAGTCCCGGCGATGGGCCTTCAGCGACGACAGAGTGCTCGCCTCGTCCGCGCCCATATCCGAGGCTGCTTGAGCCGCTTTTGCTGCCGTGTCTTCCGCTGCCTTTTGCGC
>CAYSDJ010000012.1:0-72836 GCA_964429775.1 uncultured Rhizobiaceae bacterium | reverse complement strand
TTGATATCGATCGGATTCACATGATTAAATGGAAACACGAAGTGGTTCCATTTAATCATGTTCCGATCTAGAGGATTGATTGTCGGGCGGAAGCGCCCCGCCGCCTGGATGGCACGGACGGCGGCGGGCGCCATCACCATGAACAAGAGCTGACGCCGTGGAGTGGATTTTATTCATCAGCCAAGTGCTGAATGGGCTTCAGCTCGGCATTCTGCTCTTTCTGCTTGCCGCCGGGCTGACACTGGTCTTCGGCATCATGGACTTTGTCAATCTGGCGCATGGTTCGCTCTACATGATGGGCGCCTATTTTTGCGTGACTTTGACCCCGATCCTGGGCTCATTTCCGCTCGCCGTGCTGCTCGCGATAATTCTCACATTTGTGCTGGGCATGGTGGTCGAGCTTATAGTCGCCCGCCACCTTTATCAGCGCGACCATCTCGATCAAGTGCTCGCCACTTTCGGCCTAATACTGTTCTTTAACGGCGCCGTCCATCTTATCTGGGGGGCCGAGGGCAATCCCATTCGCCTGCCGGACTATCTCGATGGCCGCATCGAATTATTTGCCGGGGTTGAGATTCCGACATTCAGGCTGGCGATTATCGCCGTCGGTCTCATTGTTGCCGGCGGCCTCTACTGGCTCGTCACCAAAACCCGCATGGGCATGCTGATCCGCGCCGGCGCCTCCAACCGGCGCATGGCGGGCGCGCTCGGCGTCGATATCAAGAAACTGTTCACGCTGGTCTTTGCCCTCGGTGCCGCCATGGCCGGCCTCGCCGGCATGATGATCGCGCCGATCACGGAAGCCAATATCGGCATGGGCGATGATATTTTGATCGTCGCCTTCGTGGTCATCATCATCGGCGGCATCGGCTCGGTCAGAGGCGCCTTCATTGCCGCACTGCTGATCGGCATGATCGATGTGATGGGGCGCTCCTATCTCGACGATTTCATGAAGCTGTTCATGAACAACCAAAGCGCGGAAACGGCCTCTCCCGCGCTCTCGGCCATGGCGATCTATATTCTGATGGCCGGTATTCTTTATTTTCGCCCGCGCGGTCTGTTTCCGCCCAAGAACCGGTAGGCGGTGATGGCCCCCATCCGGCCGACACTTCGCCAAGCGGTCATGATTGCCGTGCTGCTCGCATTGGCCGTGCTGCCGGCGGTGACAGCCGCCTTTGACCAGCCATTCCTGCTCGACCTCGCGATGCGCATCATGATTCTCGCCTGCGCCGCGGTCAGCCTTAATTTGATCCTCGGCTATGGCGGCATGATCAGTTTTGGCCATGCCGCCTATATTGGCCTCGGTGCCTACGCCGTCGGCATACCCGCCTATTACGGCGAATATAGCGGCTATATTCAGTTGCCGATCGCCGTCGCCGCCGGCGCCGTGTTTGCCCTTGTGACCGGCTTTATCTGCCTCAGGACCAAGGGCGTTTATTTTATCATGATCACCTTGGCGTTTGCTCAGATGGCCTATTTTGCCTTTGTCAGCATCGAGGAATATGGCGGCGATGACGGCCTGGTGATCGATCAACGCAGCGAATTCCCGGGCATTATCGATATGGAGGCAAACCTCGAATTCTATTACGTCGTCCTGGCCTTTTTGCTCGGCGCCCTCTTTCTCGTCTACCGTATTGTCAACGCCCGCTTCGGCATGGTGGTGCAAGGCGCCAAGGGCAATGAGGAGCGCATGCAGTCGCTCGGCTTCGACACCTTCCGCTACCGCCTCGCCTGTTATGTCATCGCCGGCGCCATGGCGTCGGCGGCGGGCTGGCTGATGGGCAACTATAATTATTTCTTCAGCCCCGAGATGATCAGCTGGACTCACTCCGGCGAATTGATCTTCATGGTCGTCCTCGGCGGCGCCGGCAGCTTGTTCGGCCCGGTGCTCGGCGCCATTGTATTTATTCTCCTTGAAGAAGTGCTTTCCGGAGTCACCGTTTATTGGCCGCTCATCCTCGGTGTGATTCTGGTTGCCGTGGTCCTCTTCGCGCGCGGCGGCATCGAGGGCGCCATCGCCATGTTGGAGCGGCGAAAATGAGCACCGCCCTTCTCGAAACCCGCGCCCTCAGCAAAAGCTTCGGCGGCATCCGCGCCACCGACAATGTCGACCTGGCCGTGCAAGAGGGTGAAATTCATGCGGTGATCGGCCCCAACGGCGCCGGCAAGACAACGCTGATCGCCCAACTGACCGGCATGCTGCGATCAGATTCGGGCCAGATTTACTTCGCCGGGCGCGACATCACCCGCCTCGCGCCGCACACCCGGGCGCGCCTCGGCATGGCCCGGTCGTTTCAAATCACCAGCATCTTTCAAGACTTGAGCGTGCTCGAAAACACGATGTTGGCGGTGCAGGCCCATGCCGGGCACTCCTATCGATTTTGGCGGAAGGCGCGCAACGATGCGCGCCTGACTGGCCCCGCCATGGCGGCACTCGAACAGATCGGCCTGGCGGCCAAGGCAACCTTGGGCGCGCGCAAACTGTCGCACGGCGAGCATCGCCAATTGGAAATCGCCATGGCGCTGGCGGGCGACTCAAAATTGCTTCTGCTCGACGAGCCGATGGCCGGCATGGGGGCGGAGGAATCGGCGCATATGGTCGATCTCCTGAAGGGCCTGAAGGCGCAAAAAAGCATTCTTCTGATCGAGCACGATATGGATGTGGTGTTTGCCCTGGCAGACCGGATTACAGTCATGGTCAGCGGCAAGACAATCGCCTCCGGCGCGCCTCAGGATATTCGCGCCGACGAGAATGTGCGCCGCGCCTATCTCGGCGAAGAGGCGGTGCAGGATGCTTGACGTTCAGGGTATCGACGTTTTTTACGGTGCCAGTCAGGCACTCTTTGGCATGAGCATGACGGTCGGCCAGGGCGAAGTCGTCACCCTGATGGGACGCAACGGCATGGGCAAGACCACCACCGTGCATACGATCATGGGGATCGTCGCAATCAGCAAAGGCACCATTACGCTCCGGGAGATGCGCCTCGATGGACTGGCGAGCCATAAAATCGCCCAGGCCGGCCTCGGGCTGGTGCCGGAGGGGCGGCAGATATTTCCCAATCTGAGCGTACATGAGAATCTCATTGCGACGGCGGCCAACCGGAGGACGGCCGCCCAGCCGTGGACGGCGGAACGAATCTACACCATGTTTCCCCAATTGGCCGAGCGCCAATCCAGCATGGGTAATTTACTGTCCGGCGGCGAGCAGCAAATGCTGGCGATCGGCCGCGCATTGATGACCAACCCGTCGCTCCTCATCCTGGACGAAGCGACGGAAGGCTTGGCGCCGATGATACGGCGCGAGATTTGGGATTGTCTGGCGCGCCTCAAGGGCGAAGGGCTGTCGATCTTGGTGATCGATAAAAATGTCGAGGATTTATCGCGCCTGGCCGAGCGCCATTACATCATCGAAAAAGGGCGTGTCGTTTGGCAGGGCGTAAGCGCCGACCTCAGCAACGACCGGCAATCGGTGCAGCGTTTCTTGGGCGTCTGACATTGACGATTTATTTTCGCCGATTGAGCTGCTCGCGCTCGGCGGCCTCTTCGCGTAGGCATTTTTCAAGCAGGATCGAGAGCGCCCCGGCAACATCGCGCTGGTCGGATTTGCGTGCCATTTTCAGTGCCGCTTCGAGGTGGTCGGTCATACGCCGCCCCCAGGCCGTGCGCGGCATCAGCCCATCGGATTTGCCGTCATCCTTGCCGTAGCGAAACTGGGCTGCCGAGAGGCCCGACAGTTCGGCCAGTTTTTCGATGAAGATGTCGTCGGGAATATGCTTGCCCTTTTCCCAGCGCGAGACAACGCTTTGGCGTGTGCCGAGACGCTCGGCGAGTTGGGTTTGCGACAGTCGCGTGGTGCGGCGCAGCGCCTTGATGCGCGCCGCCATCGCGACGATATCATTGCCCGTTTCCTGCACTATTCTGCACCTCCTGGCACCGGATTCATGCGCTCGTCCGGCGAAGAATGTAATACTTTCATCGACCCAACCGCAAATCAACCGCCCGCATGGGCGCGTGCGGTGCGCGCGTTCAAATCGCGCAGCGCGGTTAATTCCTCGATTGTTGGCGGCGCCGTCTCACCGCATGTGTCGCCGCGCTGAAGCGGCCAGCCGACCGCCGCCTCGGCATCGGCCATGGTGAAGCCCGGGTGCAGGTCCGTCATCACCAATTCACGGCTTTCGCGGTGCGGGCGCATGATGCCGATATCGGTAATGACCACCGTCGGGCCCTTGCCCGGCAAGCCATTGTCGGCGCGCCAATTGCCGCCATCGGCATGGCCGGCCGAGGTGACAAAGGCGAGCTTATCGACAACGGCGCGCGTCGATTGGCGCAGGATAATGAAAACCTCGCCAGCCGAAGCGGCGATTTCGGGCGCCCCGCCGGCACCGGGCAAACGCGTCTTTGGCGCACCGTAATCGCCAATGACGGTGGTGTTGATATTGCCGAAACGGTCGAGCTGGGCGGCGCCGAGAAAGCCGACATCGACACGCCCGCCCTGTAGCCAGTAGCGAAATATTTCCGGCGTCGAGACCACCGTGTCGGCGGTCTCCGCCAATTCGCCGTCGCCGATCGAGAGCGGCAGCACGTCCGGTTTGGCGCCGATGGTGCCTGATTCGTATATCAGCACGACATCCGGCGCGTGGGTCGCACGCGCGAGATTGGCCGCCGCACTGGGCAGGCCAATGCCGACAAAACAAATCGCGCCATCCCTGAGTAAACGCGCCGCCGCGATGGTCATCATTTCATCGCTCGTCCAGTTTTGCTCAACCATCAGCGGCCACGCTTTTTCTGTATTCGGCAAAATTATTCGTCGCCAGTACGTGGCGTTTCATCCATTTGGTGAAGCCATCACGCTCGCGCGCAATACCGTCCCAGGCCTTATAGAAGCTGTTGTTGCGCTCATAGTATCCAAGCGCATAAGAGGGATAGGCGCCGCCCGGTTCGAGACAGACGGCATCGATTACCCAGCGCGGCAAGGTCACCGAATTGGCCTTGACGTCGAAGCTGTCGACAATTTCCTCGACCGTAACAATGGCGCGCTTGGCGGCCATCACCGCTTCTTTCTGCACACCGGTGATGCCCCACATCATGACGTTGCCGCGCCGGTCCGCCTGCTGCGCATGAATTACGGCGACGTCGGGGCGGAGCGCCGGCACAGCGGCCAGCTGCTCGCCGGTAAATGGGCAGGTGATCGATTTGATTGTCGGGTTTACGCCTGGCAGATCGCAGCCGACATAGCCGCGCAACACGGCAAATGGCAGGCCGCTGGCGCCGGCGACATAGGCGTTGGCAAGGTCGGCATGGCTATGTTCCTCGATTTCAATCGCCGCCGGCCAGCCCTTTTCCACCGCATCGCGAAAGCGGTGCAACGAGCCGACACCGGGATTTCCGCCCCATGAGAAAATCAATTTTCTGACGCAATTCATACCGATCAACTGGTCATATATGAGATCAGGCGTCATGCGCATAGCGGTTAAATTGCGCTTGCCGGCGCGGATCACCTGATGCCCGGCGGCGTGGGGAATAAGGTGGGTAAAGCCCTCCATCGCAACGCTGTCGCCGTCCTCGATCAGGCCCGCGACCGCTTCTTCCAATGTGGTGATATCCGCCATCTGTTTAGCCGGTCCCGAGGTCGAAAAATGAGACCCCCGGAGTAACCCGCCGGAGGGAATTAATCCACAACATTCCGGTCCCTGGGCGGCTATGCGGGGTTTTCAAAATTGACCGGGAAGTCCGCCGGCACATCAGGCCCCCAGACATAAAGCGAATCCTCGAGCGGCCAGTTTTTCGCCTGCCAGTCCATGCCGGCCGGAATGTGGTCGATATCGCAAAAATACTCGGCCAGGCCGTTCCACGGATCTCGGATATAGTGGAAGAAATTGGAACCGATCACATGGCGGCCAAAACCCCAGCCGTCGCGGTAGCCCTTGGCGATCATCTGGCGCGCGCCGAGGCCAACTTCATCGATATTGGCGACCTCGAAACTGGCGTGGTGAAAGCCGGGCCGATCAGCGGCGAGAAAGGCCAGCACATGATGGTCGCTGCCGCCCTGGCAATGGAGGAATGCCACCATCTCCTCGGACCGGTCGCTGAGGCGCATGCCGAGCACACGGGTATAGAAATCCACTTGGCGCTCAAGGCCGGTGGTGAAAGTCAATACATGGCCGAGACGGCGCGGCTTTATCACCAGATCGCGCGGCGGATATCCGCGCTCGCCTTGGCGGGTGTAATGGCCCGGCGAATTGATGTGCCATTCCGGCGCCCCGGCCCAGGGTGCGGCCTCGCCGGCGCGCACATTGATCAACACCCCCTCGGGATCGTGAAACCACAATCCGTCACCCGCCGCCTGAGCTGGCGGCTCGAGCAATTCGCTGCCATTTGCCTCAATCGCCTGTTGCAGCGCCGCCAATTCGCCCGCCGGCGCGGCCAGGCATAGGTGGTGCAATTGCCGCCGCGGCCCTTCGACCAGCAACACTTGGTCTTGATCGCGCCCGGCGCAACGGAGTGCCACATGATCGCCCCGCGCCTCTCCTTCCAGGCCGAAATCCTCGTAGAACTTTACGCCAAGCGCCGGATCGGGCACGGCCAGGCAATAATGCTGCAACGATCGAACGGCCATACGCCTATTCCGCGGCGCGCTGGTTCAAGTTCGGCGCCATGCCAATCTCGCCGATGCGTGCCTGGGTGTATACGTCGCTCCACAAATCATAGGAGAATTCGGAACGTAGGCGGCGCGCGCTCTTGTTGATCTCAAGTTTAACCGTCTCGCCGCCCTGGATAATTTCGCGGATGCGCGAGCGATCCTGCAACACGGAAATATCGGCCAGCGGATCGCCATCGACGACCAGGATATCGGCCAACCTGCCGGCCTCCAGCGCACCAACGCGCCCCTCTTCGCGCACAAATTCCGCATTGTTGACAGTCGCGCATTTGAGCGCCTCGGCCGGGCTGAAGCCGAGATATTTGACATAATGCTCAAGTTCGCGCGCATGCCACTCGCCGTAGGGCGTGACGGCAAAGCCCGAATCCGTGCCGAACATGAATTTCACCCCGGCCGCGCGCGCCTTCGGCAAGCTGATGCAGGCGGCTTCAAGTTCGCGCTTATGGGCATCAGGAAAATCCGGATAACAGCCATCGCCGGGCCGGGTGAAATCGATGTCGTTGACCACCAGGCTGAGCGTCGGGCACAGCGCGCAGCCATTCTCGACCACCGCTTCCAGGCCTTCATCATCCATCCACGCGGCGTGGAAGATCACGTCGGCGCCGGCGCGGGCCGAATAGAGCACGCCTTCGGCGCCGCGCGCATGGACCACGACCTTCTTCCCGAGGCGGTGCGCCTCGCGCACCATGGCCGTCATTTCATCCTGGTCATAGCCCGCCACCAATACATCGGTGGCCGGGTTCATCGAATCGCCATCGATCGCAATCTTGATGAAGTCGACACCGTCTTTGACCTCAAGGCGAATTTCGGCAATGCCTTCGGCGGCATCGCGGCACAGCACGCCGATCGAGGTTTCCGGCACACCGATCCAACTCGGATACCAATCCGAGAGGCCCTGGCGGTTGGTAATCTGGCGGCCCGAAGTGGAAATGCGCGGGCCGGCAAACAGGCCGGCATCTATCGCATCGCGGATCGCCAGGCTGACATGGCCGGTGGTGGTCGGATCGGCCATGGTGGTGAAACCGGCGAGGAGAACCCGCTGCGCCGCCTCCAGACCGCGCAACGCACGAAACTCCAACGGTGCATAGAGATCGATATCCTCTTCCGTTTTGGCATTGCCATAGGAGAGGTGAACATGCATGTCGATCAGCCCCGGCAAAACGAAATGCCCCGAGTGATCGATCACCTTGTCGCTTGGCCCGGGCGGCGGCGCTTCCGCGCTCGGACCCGCATAGCGGATGATCTCGCCGTCAATAACCAGGGTCTGATCCGCCTCGGCGCCGTCACCGTGGCCGGTGAAAAGTCTTCCGCATTTAATATGGTTCGCCATCTTTCGTTCCCCTGCCCCGCCGTCTGTGATGACCATCCAAGAATGGACTTGGTAACTGTATAGCATATCCGCTGAATCGGCTGAACGTTAGCGGAATGGTTAACAGATGGTTAACCATAGCTGAGTAATGTGGTTAACTATGTTAGGGAGTACCAAATCCGTGGGTACACTTGTGTCCGATGCGAGCTTGCCGCGACGAACGCAATCTCAGCTGATTGATGAGATTGACAAACTTCGCCGCGAATTGTCGACCCTGAAGAGCGAAAACAGCAAGCTGCAAAAACTCGTCAAAGGCTCTATTCAGGGCATCATTGTGGTTGGCCTCCCCGGTTGGCGGCCGCTATTCGCCAACGAAGCGGTTGCCAGGATGTATGGCTATGAGTCGGCGGAGGAGATGATGGGCCTCGAGACTCTTGAGGTGATCGTCCACCCCGAGGACCGGCCCGGCATGAAGCGCCAGGACGAGAAATTCAAGACGGACAAAACGCATTTTTTCAACGAATTCCGCGGCATCCGCAAAGACGGCTCAATCATCGATATTTACGATATGGTCACACCCATCGATTGGAACGGTGAAATGGCCTTGCTCGCGACGTCGATCGACATCACCGAGCGCAAGCGCGCCGAGGCCGAGTTGAGAGACAGCGAGATACGCTACCGCTCGATCTATCAGTCAGCATCTGTCGGCATCTGTATCACCGATGCCAACGGCAATATCATTCATTCGAACCTCGCCTACCAAAACATGCTCGGCTTTTCAGCGGATGAGCTGCTGAACCTAAATTTCAGCGACATTACCCCGGCTGAAGACCTCGGTGAAAATCTTGCCATGTTTGAAGAATTGATTTCAGGCCTGCGCGAGCGTGTGGATTTCGAGAAACGATACATCCGCAAGGACGGCAGTATCTGCTGGGTGGAAATCAGCACATCCCTGCTCAGAAACCTGGATAGTGAGAGCCAAGCTGCGCTAAGCGTTGTCCATGACGTGACGGAGCGAAAGCAGACAGAAGACGCCCTTCAATTCGCACAATTCTCTCTCGATCAAGCCGGCGATGCCGTGTCCTGGATCGGCGAGAGTGGCAAGTTGGAATATGTTAATCAATCCTACCAAAAACTGTTTGGCTATTCGCAAGCAAAATTGCTGAGCATGTATGTTTGGGACCTGGACCCCAATGTCGCGCAAGCCGAGTGGCCGCGAATCTGGGCCCGGCTCATTAAGCGCGACAGCCACACATTCGAAAGCGTTTTTCTTATCAAAGACGGCGAACAGGTTCCGGTTGAGGTGACGACCACGCATGTCAGTCTCGGTGACCGTCGGTTTATATGCAGCGTTGCGCGAGACATCACCGAACGCAAGCGTTCGCAGCTGGCCCTGAAAGAAAGCGAAGAACGGCTGCGTCTGATAACCGATAATCTGCCCGCCTTCATTTGCTACGTCGATAAAGATGGTATTTATCGTTTCGCCAATAAATTTTACGAAAAAGCATTCCATCGCCCCCTCGACCAAATTATCGGCCACCATATCAAGGACATCATCGGGCAAGAAAGCTATGACGCGAACTCAGAATCCTATCGAAGAGTTCTCAGCGGCGAAACATTTACCAGCCTCGTCGAAATAGAACAGAGCGGCGGTCAGTTACGCAGCATCCTGGCCAATTACATGCCCGACATGGACGCGGAAAATACCGTGCTTGGCTTCTATGTTTTGGCTCAGGATGTCACCGACCTTAAACGCGGCGAGGCGGCACTGCGCGAAAGCGAGGCGCGTTACCGTGAAATCTTCGACGACGCGCCGGCCGCTCTTTGGGTCGAGGACTGGTCGCCGGTCAAGAAGATGATCGACCGGCTGAGCGAGGAAGGTGTCACGAATTGGCGCGCCTATTTCGCCGAAAATCGTGATCGCGCCATCGAAGCATACGACCTGGCCAAGATACTGCAGATCAGCAAGGCCAGTCTAGACCTCTTCGATGCGACAAATGACCAGGAATATATTACCGGCTTCCGCGGCGCATTGGTGTTGCCCGAAGAGCTGGATGCGTTCGTCGAGATCCTGCTCGATTTTATTGAGGGCAAGTGGAAATTTGATATGGAATCGCTGGACGCCAAGACCGACGGAACCAAGATCATGCTTCGCACGCGCGGCATTGTTCCCCTTGCCCACAGGCATGATTGGTCGCGGTTGGTCTATTCGTTGGAGGATGTTACCGAACGCAAGCGGACTGAAGAGGCGCTAATGTCGGCCATGGAGCAGACGGCGCTGGCCAATCGCACCATGTCTGAGTTTCTCGCTCATATGAGCCACGAGCTGCGCACGCCACTGAACGCCATCATCGGCTTTTCCCACATCATGAAAAGCGAGATGTTCGGCGCCGTCGGCAATCCGAAATATCTTGAATATGCAAACGACATAAACGGCTCCAGCGTGCACCTTTTGGGAATCATCAGCGACATCCTTGATCTGTCCAAGGTCCAATCGGGAAAGACCGAGTTGCAAGAGGAAAATGTCGACGTCGTGAAGACCCTTGAGTCTTGCCTCAAACTGGTCAAAGAACGGGCCGAAGAGGCCGGCATCACTTTCAATCGTCATCCCGCCCAGAACGGACTGGTCCTGTATGCCGATGAGCTCAAACTTAAACAGGTCTTGATCAATCTTCTATCTAACGCGATAGATTTCACACCTACGGGCGGCACGATCGCCACTAAGATTGATCGGAGTTTGGACGGCGGACTGGCCATTCAAATCGCCGATACCGGAATCGGCATGGCGCCCGAGGATATCCCAAAAGCGCTCGCCCCGTTTCAGCAAATCAAAAATGACCTCAATCGCGGCAACAGGGGGACCGGGCTCGGCCTGTCCTTGACCAAATCGCTCACCGAATTGCATGGCGGTTCATTGGATATTCAAAGCGAAATTGGTGTTGGCACCACAGTTACGGTGCAATTTCCAGCCGAGCGTGTCGTATCTGGCAAGACAAGGCAATGGACTGTTGAAAGTAATCAATCCGCCACGTAAAAACGCCATACGGCGATATGGGGGGATTGCTAATGCCAGTTCAGGAAGAAGTCTTTGATTTAATATTCGGGCGGTGGCGCAGCCAGGTTCTTCACGCGGGAACCAAGCTTGATGTGTTTGAGTGTGTCGGTGAGGCGCCGAGGCCGGCGGCGGATATTGCCGCGGAATTGTCTCTTGATGCGGCACTTGCCTATCGCCTCTTGCGGGCGCTCGGTGCACTCGGACTGTTGCGCGAAGACGCAGCGCGTAATTTTTCGATCACCGAAGGGGGCACGCTGTTACGCAAGGACCACCCGCAGTCCCTCCGTTCCATGACGCTGCTTGAGGAAGGGCCGGAGCATTGTGCGCTTTGGAACCATCTCACCGACATGGTGCGCGACGGCGAACAAAACGCCTTTGTCCGCGAATATGGCCATATGGCATTCGATCATGCCGCGGCCGACAGCGATTACGGCATCCGCTTCAACAATGCGATGTCGAGTTATTCGAACGTTCAATCAGCGCTCGTCATTGAAGCCCTGGAAAAGCGCGGCCTGCCGGAGACAGCGCGCCTGTGCGATATCGCGGGCGGCCAAGGGCACCTCATGAGCAGCCTTCTGGCCGCCAATGAAGGATTTACCGGCTGCGTCGTCGATCTGCCGTCGGTAATCGAAAATAGAGAAAATTTAGTCGCGGACAGGCTTGGCGTTGCCGACCGGTGCACTTATATCGGCGGCGATATGTTCGAATCGGTTCCGGCAGCCGATCTCTATTTTATGAAACTTATTTTGCATGACTGGAACGATGACGAGTGTGTGCAAATTCTCGAAAACATCCACCAGGCATCGGATGGTGATGCGCGCGTGTTCATTGTCGAACATCTCATCACCGGCCCCGACACGCCGCACTTCTCCAAATTTTTCGACATTCACATGATGTGCTGGGGCACCGGGCGGGAACGCTCATCCGACGAATATGCGGAACTATTGTCACGCGCGGGCTGGCGCCATGCTGAGACATGGTATCCGCAATCGCGCCTGATGGGCCTCGTCGAAGGCGCTAAGACATAGCCGGATTGGCGACGTGAACCGGTGGCCTGCGCGCATGCCACGGCATCGCCTCTTCGAGATCGCGCGCCACCCTGATCAACGCCGCCTCATCGCCCAAGCGGCCGGCCAACTGCACGCCGATCGGCAAACCATCCGCCCCTTGCGCCAATGGCAGCGACACGGACGGTTGGCCGGTGACATTGAACACGCCGAGAAATTGGAACAGGCGGATATCGCCCTTCATATATTCTTCGGCCGAGAGATCTTCCCGCGTGGTCGAATATTCGCCGTGCGGACGCGCCGTGCTCGGCAGGGACGGCGTCAGCAAAATATCGAAATTCTTGGCCGCCACGCCGACCAGCGCCCGCACCCGGCGCATTGCCTCAAATATCTCGCCGGCATAAGACATCGGTAGGGTCTGGCCCGATTCATAGAGCTTCAGATTGACAGGCTCGAGGGTGTTCTTGTCGATCTTGCGGCCCATCATCGCCGCCGCCTCATTCAGCGAGGCAATGCCGAGGTGGAACCCGCCCATCACCGCCAGCACGATATCCTGCGGATCGAAATCGGCTTTGAACTCTTCGATCTGATGCCCCATGCTTTGCAGGATTTCCCCGGTGTGTTTGACCGCATGCAAAACTTCCGCATCGATATCGCTAATACCCCATTTGGTCAGCGCGATGCCAATGCGTAAATTACCGGTCGGGCGCGTCAGTTCCTCACGATAAGGCCGCTCCGGCGGAGCTATGATGAAGGGGTCTCCCGGCGCCGGCCCGGCGAACATATCCAAGGCGCCCGCCATGTCCCTGACTGAACGGCAGACAACAAATTCGCGCGCCAATCCGTAGAGTGAATCCTGGTCACCCGGGCCGCCGCTGATGCGGCCGCGTGAAGGGTTCAATCCGACCAGCCCACAACATGCCGCCGGAATACGGATCGAGCCGCCACCGTCCGAAGCGTGCGCGAGCGGCACAATACCCGCCGCGACGGCTGCCGATCCACCGCCGGTCGAGCCGCCGGCCGTGCGCTCCAAGTTCCACGGATTGCTGGTAATTCCGTTGACAATGGATTCGGTAAATCCCGAGGTGGCGAGCTCGGGTATGGCGCTGCGGCCGACAATGCGTATTCCCTCGGCCCGGGCGCGCTCGATGTAATAGCTGTCTTCCGTCGGGCGATAGCCTGCGAACAATCGCGATCCCATTTCCTGCAACCGCCCGGCTTCAGAGGCGCCGACATCCTTGCGCAGGAACGGCACGCCCGGAAATATGCCGCTCGCGGATGCCGGCACGGATTCGGCATCGTCATAAAATTCCAGGATTGCATTGAGGGTTGGATTCAAGGCTTCATAGGCCGACCGGGCGGCACCAACCAACTCAGCGGCGCTTACTTCACCGACGGCAACAAGCTGGCCCAGCGCCGTTGCATCAAGAGTAGCGTACTCATCAATATTCATGGCACATCTCCGGGGAATAGAGCTCCAAGGCGTAACCATAGCATTGCTAGTTTGGTTTCGCCGGATGGCGTAAGCTTGATACCGCGCGCCCTCCTCTTCCGACCGTTACGCACGAGGCCAAACCATGCTGCAATCGCCTGCGACCCGACCGTCACCACCGATCGAAACTCTCTATGAGACGGTCGAAAAAAATCTCGACCTTGCCGCCGGCGATGTTCCGCTCGACCGCTTGATGCAGCTCTTCCGCCACCTCTCGGATCTGCACGACACGGATGTCAGCAGCCCGCTCAATATGGGATATTTTTGCATTGATGCCGACGCGCCAGCTATTACGGCGATGGATGAGGCTAACCGGCGCGGCGCCAATATCGGTGTCACCGACCAGCACCCGGCCTCTGTCGCGTTCGAGCAATACTCCATCGACCTGATCCTCGCCGCCTTTGGCATCGATCCCGCAACCGGTATCGGCCACTACACCGCCTGCGGCACGGAAGCCAACATGACGGCCATGATCGTCGCCCTGACCGATCGCTTGTCGCCGGATGGTCCGCTGCAGCCGGATTACGATCCCGCGCTTTGCCTCGGCGATGACGGCGAGCCCGAGCCCTATGACTATTGGCGCCATGGCAGCGTGCCACTGAAGGCCAGACCCGCCGTCTATGTCGCGCCGCAGACGCACGCCTCGATCGAAAAGAATGCGCGCAGCCTGCTCGGCATTGCGTCGATCCGCAAAGTTGCGATGACCGATGATCTCCGCATGGACGCGGCGGCGCTCGACGCGGCCATGACCGCCGATCGGGCATCGGGCAATTATTTACCGTTTCTCGTCGTCGGCTCGGTCGGCGCCACGCCGTCGGGAATCATCGATCCCCTGGCCGAGGTCGGTGCGGTTTGCCGCAAACACAAAACCTGGTTCCATCTCGATGCGCCATGGGGCGGCATCGCCGCCTTTTCCGCCGATTTAAAAAAGCGTTGTCTTGCGGGTTTGGAGTTTGCCGATTCCTTAACCTTCGATCCGCACAAGACCCTGGTGCCGCTTGGCGCTGGAGGTGCTGGCATGTTTCTTTCGCGCCACCGCGATTCGGTGGCGCGCGCCTTCAATGTTTCGGGCGCCGATGTGGCGCCGCATGACTACGCCTATCTGTCTCTTCAAGGTTCGCGCGTGAACAGTGGCTTGCGTGTTCTCACCGCCATCCTGAGACCGGCCGAACTGGCCGCGCGGGTGGCGCGCGAAGCGGCGCTCGGCGATCAGTTGCGCGCGATGTTGCGCCAAGCGGGCTGGGAAATTGTCAATGACACGCCGCTGCCGGTGGTCTGCGCCATTCACCCGGCCATGAGGAGCGGTGCCTTCAGCGCGGAGGACGCGGTCGACTATCTCGATTTAGAGGGCGTGTTGGCCAAACCCGAAGCCTTGCGGCCAAACGAGCCGCATGCGCTGCGTCTCGGCCTGATAAGCCGGCAGAGCGATGTGCACTCGCTTGGTTATGTCGTCGAGCGGCTTGGCAAATTCGTGGCGGAGCGGAGCTAATCTATAGTTTACGGCACCACAACTGATACATGCCGTGAAACAAGTCGGGATGCGCAAGCTCAAACTCATGCCAAAGAGCGAGCGAAGCCGTGGCGTCCGGGCTGGGGTTTATCTGCATAAATTTTCGCAGCGCGTCCGAGCCGCGCATTTCAAAACCGAGAAATTTTAACTTCAGCGCCGCCAGTGCCGTCTCGATTTCGGGCAGGGTAAAGCAATGTTCCTCGGGGTGAAAAAGCAGATCGCGGCATTCGCTCACGCTGAAAAAATCCATCCTGCTGCAGATTTTCGCCATGTTGCTGTCTCCGGCCCCGGCCAGGGCGATAATGTCCTGCCGGCAACGGCGAATATGCTCAGGCGTCGGCATATACGACTTCTCCGCGATCAAGGCGCGCCCGCGAACGATATCCTGGCGTGAGGCCTCACTATAGAGGCCAATCTTCATCAGTCCGCCGGGGCGTAAAAGGTCGGTCAGGATCTGCCAGCCGGCAATCGGCTCAGCCAGATGATGAAGCACGCCGACGCTTTCGATCAGGTCGAATTGGCGGCCGAGGCCGGCAAGCTCCATGATATCCGCCTGTGCATAGTCGATGTTATCGATACCGAGCTCGTGCGTTTTTCGGGTCGCATAGGCAAGGCCGCTCAGGCCCAGATCGAGCGCCAACACGCGCGCGTTCGAAAAGCGTGACGCCGTAACCAAGGCGTGCTGGCCCGTGCCGCAGCCGGCGATCAATATTTCAGGGCTTTCGGGAGACCGATAATGTTCGAGGTCAAAGCGCAGTGGCGCCCCACGCAACACCACGCCGATCGCCCGGCCCTGATTGACCAGGCCGGTCTTTATCCAGCGCGGATAGGGATTTTCCTCATAGAGCGCACGGACGGTCTGGGAAACCGCGCTATCGATTGCGGTCAGGCTGGCGATCCGACCACGCTCAACGAGGTCTATACCGGGCTCGACCACTTGGCGGGTAATAATTTCTCCAATGGCGCCGGGCGAACAGCGCCCCAATTGCTCCGCCCAGGCGAAACCATGCAGCGGACGATAGGCGCCAAGCGCGGCAACAAGCCATGGCGGTACATCCTCCGCCGCTTGCAACAGCGCCGCAATTTCTGCCGCGAGCTGATCCACCCAGGCGGATTCCGCCTCGCTTTCAGGATAAACATACTCATTCACAAAACAGTGCAGCGCCAGCGCCGCGCCGAAGGGCAGGCCGGCCGCGGTTAATTTTCCGGCTGCGGCATCGGCGATCATCGCATGGCGTAAATCTGTCAATAGCTGCTCAATTTCGAGATCGTCGATGGGGCTCAACACCATCAGGCGAAGAAGAAGCGGCATTGCAGATAATTGCTCCGCCATCTCAGCGTAGGAAATATTGTCGGCCGCCGCCCGCGCCAAAATTTCCGCCATCCGCGGATGATGGCGCAGCGCGCCGATGACCGGACGGACAAGCACATCCGGCCGCACTGTGGGATGCTCCAGCAGTGTCAACAGCTCCGCCGATAGATTGTCATCGAGTTCGCCAAAGGACATCGCCGCCAGCGAATGAGCAAAGCCAAGCCACACGGCATTGTTTTGCGGCTCAAGAGCGATTCCCCGCCGGTGGCTGACAAAAGCTTCCTCGGCCCGGCCGACCTCTCTCAAGGCAAAGCCAAGATTGTTATGCGCCTCGGCGAATTCCGGTTGCAATTCGATAGCCCGGTGGAAACTCGATACGGCATCGTCCAGCCGAGCCAAATCGCGCAGCGCATTGCCTAAATTATTATGGGTCTCAGCAACATCCGAGTTAATGGCAAGAGCCTTCTGATAACTGGCAACCGCCGCCTCCGGCTTGCCTTGATCGCGCAACACATTGCCGAGATTGCTGTGCGCCTCGGCTAAATTCGGCATAACCGCGATGGCATCGCGAAAACTGCTCGCGGCCGCGTCCAGTTGCCCTAGATCCTGATAGGCATTGGCAAGGCTGCCATGCGCCTCGGCCATATCGGGATTGGCAGCAAGGGCTTGCTTGAGCAGTTCAACCGCGCGCTCGGCGTTACCCGTTTGATGCGCCAACACGCCCAGCAGATGCAGCGCCACAGGCTGGGCGGCATCGGCCTGTAAAACCTGACGGCAAATAGATTCGGCTTCGGCCAAGTTCCCGGCATTGAGATGTTGCACGGCCATGTCCATGGCCTGCCGGATGGTTAGTGTCTGTTTCTCAGAGGACAAAAAGGCGCCTCAATTCCGCTTGCTTGGCCGGTTGGCCGCGTACTTTGCCATTTAAGCATAGATAAAACATTAAGCAGACGATGCGGCGACGGGAGCCGAATTACCGTATAATCCGCGTAGATGATTTTGAAAATCGAATGAAACACTAAGGGCTATCGAACATGTGCAAACTCTTCATCGCCATCCTGTTCGGCGTGGCGACTTTCATGGCATCCGCACCCGCGGCTTTTGCGGCAGACGTCACGCTCTATAAATCGCCGCAATGTGGCTGCTGCGAGAACTATGCCGATTATCTCCGCGAGAACGGTTTCAACGTCACCGTCAAGCCGACCTGGGAAGTCGAGGAGATGAGCCGCGAGGCCGGTATCCCGGATGATTTCCAGGGCTGCCATCTCACCATGATCGACGATTATGTGGTGAGCGGCCATGTGCCGATCGAGATGGTCAATCGGATGTTGAGTGAGCGCCCGGACATTAGGGGCATCACGCTACCCGGGATGCCGATGGGCTCGCCGGGGATGAGCGGCAAAAAGCGCGGCGAATTTACGGTCTACGGGTTCGGCAAGGCCGGTGGCGATCAGCTTCAGGTTTATGCGAGCGAATAATATTCGCGGATTTCGGTTTGGAGAATAGAGCCGCTCTAAAGTTGGCGAATGTGCGACAAAAAGAGTGGCGACGGGCCGGAACCGATGGGTTATAATCGCGCCGGAAATTAATTGAATACTCGGCTGTGGGCATTATGGCCGAGGTGTATGAACGTGCGAACATAACGGACAACAAAAAACCAAGGGAGGTTTTGATCCATGAAATCCAATATGACACGGCGTAATTTTCTTGCGGGCACTGGCGGCGTCGCCGCTGGTTTGACTGCGCTTAGCGCGACACCGTCGAAAGTGTTCGCCGGGGAAAACACCGTCAAGATCGGTTTCCTCGCGGCGCTGACGGGCGATGCCGCCGGTTGGGGCCTGCCCGGCCTTTACGGCGTGGAAATTTGGGCCGAGCAGATCAATGCCGAAGGCGGCATCGATGTGGGCGGTGAGAAATACCGCGTCGAGATCATTTCCTATGACGACGAGTTCGACGCCATTAAGGCGACGGTCGGCGCCAAGAAGCTACTGTTTGAAGACGAAGTCTCGATCGTCCTGATGCTCGGCATTACGCCGGTGCAGGCGGTGAAGGATTTCATGACGCGTAACAAGATGCTGGTTACCACATTGGTGCCGACAGACATCAGCGCCGATGCACCCTATCTGTTCGCGCCGGTGGAAGTGCATCCGTTCTACAATGTGACGGCCGTGGACTGGATCGGGCGCAACATGCCTGAGATCAAGACCGCCGCCATCGCGACGCAGAATGATGAGCTCGGCCTCAGCTCGCAGGCGACCTACCGGGCCGCTTTCGAGGTCGCCGGCATCGAAGTGATCGAAGAAAATCTGTTCGGCTTCGAAGTGACCGATTTCGCCCCGGTGGTGTCGAAATTGATCGCCGCCAACCCCGACGTGATCACCTGGGACACGGCCTATCCGGATTATGTCAATCTGTTGACCGAGCAAGCCTATTTGCAGGGCTATAAGGGCACCATCGTCAACTGTACGCTCGATCAGTACGATCATATCGTGGCCAAGACGAGCAAGGAATTCATGGAAGGATTCCTGTGGCAGTTCCCCGATCTCGATGATCCGATCATGCAAGGCCACGGCACGCATTTCGATAATGCGGCCGCGTTCTATAAAACCTATGCCGAACGCTATCCCGGCGCCTGGACCGCAGTGTCGTGGGAATATGCCGCCGCGCTTGAGATGTGGAAGAGCGCCGTCCAATCAGCCGGCACGTTCGATCCGCCGACAGTGGCCGATACGCTGCGCGGCTTGAGCCCCGTTCCGCACGCCTTTGGCGATGCCGAATGGTGGGGCGAAAGCTTCTTTGGCGTCAACAGCGCCGCGGTCGGCAAATGGCCGGTCGTTCAGATGCAGAACGGCAAGGCCGTCATCGTCGAAATGGGCGATGTCAGGGCCTGGATGGACAAGCATGGCGACGTTTTGATAAAGCACTTCAAAGCGCTCGGCGTGCCGATGAGCAGCTAAGCGAAACTATTATTTTGCGCCCCACTCTCGCTTGAGTGGGGCGCATTTTTCTCAATTTGAAAAATCCGAGTGAATTCGGGAGCTTTCGAACCCGATAATATTCTATGTTGGACTTCCCCCACCTTAACGCCATGCTCCTGGCAAAATAGATCATAGCGCGACATGACAGAGCTGGAACTCGTACTTCAGACCATCATTAACTCGTTGATTGCGAGTAGCTTCACGGCAATTTTCGCCGTTGGGCTGGTGTTGATTTTCGGCATCATGCAAACCGTTAATTTCGCCCATGGCTCGATCTATATGGTCGGCGCATTTGCGACCTGGTATCTCTATTCCGAAGTTGGCATGCCATTCGTTGTTGCCGTCATATTGGCAACCCTGTTATGCGCGGCACTTGGCCTTTTTATGGAGCGGCTCTTATTCCGCCCGATGCAGGGCAATTTGTTCGGCGGCCTCATTGTCTCCGTCGGCATGATGTTCATCCTTGAGGTTCTCTCCGTCTGGCTATTCGGCCAGGGCCTGATGAAAAATATGGTGCCCGTTTTCAAGGAGTCTTGGCATGTGTTCGGCATTGAAAGCGTAACGGTCGCCAATTCGCGCCTGCTCGTTTTCGCCGTGGCGACATTTATCCTGGTTGCTTTCTGGCTGTTTATGAGCCGCACAAGGCTTGGTTGGGCGATGCGGGCCTGCGCGCAGAACCCGGAAGCGGCGGCGCTGCAAGGTATCAGCATCGGCAAGATTTCCATGTTGGCGATGGTGATCAGTGCCGCCATGGCCGGTGCCGGTGGCGCGGTAATGGCGCCGTTAGTGCGGATTACGCCGCAAATGGGCCATCCCGTTCTGATCACCGCTTTCATCGTCATGATCGTCGGCGGCATGGGCAGCATTGAAGGCGCCCTCATCGCCGCCTTCGCCTACAGCTTTTTTCACACCTTCGTCACCACTTATGTGGGCGGCGAAATCGCCACCATCCTCGGCTTGGTGCTGATGCTGATGTTCCTCATCGTCAAACCGACGGGACTGATGGGGGAGCGCGAAAGTGTTTAGCCCGGTGCAGCGCAATTCAGCCGGCATCGCCGTCCTTCTGGCCGTCGTTTGTATCCTGCCGTTTATCGTCCGGCCTTATCAACTCGATTTTCTGATCTTCATGTTCATCAACATTATTTTGGTGGTGAGCTACCGGCTGATCGCCATCACCGGTGAATTTTCGCTCAGCCATGCCGTGATCATGGGTGTTGGCGGTTATGCCAGCGCGCTGCTCACTATTCATCTGCCCATTTCCGGCTGGATATCGATGCCGCTCGGCGGTGTGGCGGCGGCGCTCATTGCCTATCTTCTGAGCTTCCCGCTGTTCCGCATGAAGGGGTTCTATTTCCTCATCGGCTCCTTTGCCGCGGCCGAGGCGATCCGCCTTTGCTGGGTGCAATTCATCAATCCGTTCGGTGGTTATCGCGGCCTCAGGCAAATACCGGTTCTGGAAATCGACCTCGGCGATTTTCTCTATATCGATCTCGGCGCACCGGTGCCCTATTATTTCTTTGCTCTGATCGTCGGGCTTATTTTCCTGATCATCATGTACCGCATTGAGCATTCGCGCTTCGGCTTCGTCTTCCACGCGGTGCATCACAAGGACATGCTGGCCCAATCCGTCGGCGTCAACGCGCGGCGCTACCGCACCATCGCCTTCGTCACCGGTGGATTTTTTGCCGGCATCGCCGGCGCCATGGTGACCCACTACATCACCGCGATTAACCCCGGCCTGTTTGGCCTGAAACAGATGCTGTTCATTCTGGTCTGGGTGTTGGTCGGCGGCCTTGGCAGTTTCGCCGGCCCGATCCTCGGCGTCGTGGTTTTGTCGATTATCGACGAATCCATCCGCGGTCTCGATGAATTGCGGCCGGCCTTCTACGGCCTCGTTCTGATCGTCACCATGCTGTTCCTGCCGGACGGGCTCGTCAGCCTGCCGGATAAATTAAAGCAAGGCGTAAACTGGCTGCGCAACCGCGAGGCCAGCGACGTTCCCAAACGGGAATAGTTATTTTTAAGCGCCGGCGCGCCGGCAAGGCGGCGCGAGATACACAGCCGCCGTTAATTTCCGAATATCCGTCATCTTGTGCCACTCCTGCGCGGCAAACCCTTGAGCATTGGTATGATGCGGGTCGGCATCGATCTCACGCGCGCGGCCCCGCGGTTCCTTGGCCTCTTCGAACCGCCCCTCGGCCTCAAGCAAATCCGCCAAATTGTCACATATGATGGCCACTCCGGCCTCGCGGTGGCTGAGGGATTTCGCCCGCATTTCGCGTGCCTGAACATAAAGCGGTTCGGCGTCTTCGGCGCGCCCGGTCGAATGTAGCAGTTCGGCAAGGTTAGCAATCGCCGCCGCCAGCCCGCCTTCAGCCAGTGTGCGGTTGACGCTGCGCTTTAGGTTACGCAATTCCTCAGTCCGCTTGATCTCGAGACGGATATGCATCGAGGCGCTACGCGCGACGAATTCAATCGCCATCTCTTCAATCCACTCAGGCGCCCGTTCCCAGGCGGCGATTGCTTCGCGGTAGAGCGCTTCGGCACCGGCCATATCACCTACCTCGCGGGCGATCACAGCCCGGCAATGGAGACCGGCGGCCCGGCGTGGATCGGTCTCACCAAAACATTCACTTAAGACAGCGCCCGTACGCCACAGCGAATTATCCGGGCTGCCGCTTGCCAAACACGCGCCGGCTTCCTCGGCAAAATATTCCCAAAGATAATCGGTCAGCAAACAGGGCGGCATCGCCGGGTCTGTCATTTGAGGGTCGGCGGTAGCGTCTTAAGCACCGAGATAGGCGTGGCGCACATGCTCGTTTTCATGCAAATCCGACGCCTTGCCTTCGAGCGCGATGCGCCCGGTCTCGAGCACATAACCGTAGCTCGCGAGGTTAAGCGCCAGTTCGGCATTCTGCTCAACCAAAATCACCGGCACGCCCTTGGCATTGATCTCTCGGATAATTTTCGCCACCTCCTGCACCATCACCGGCGAAAGGCCGAGCGAGGGTTCGTCCATCAGGAGCAGGCGCGGGCTCGACATCAAGGCGCGCCCCATGGCGACCATTTGCTGTTCGCCGCCGCTGAGCGTCTTGGCGCGCTGATTGCGGCGCTCCTTCAACACCGGAAAATGCTCATGCACTTCTTCCAGATTACGCTGAATGCCTTCCTTGTCGCGGCGCAGAAAGGCACCCGTGATGAGGTTTTCGTTGACGCTGAGATCGGGAAAGACCTGGCGCCCCTCCGGTACATGGGCGATCCCCATGCGCACGATTTTTTCGGGCGCCAATTTATCGATACGCTTGCCGTCGAACCAGACACCGCCGGTGGTCGCGCGCTTCAATCCGGAAATCGTACGCAGCGTCGTGCTCTTGCCCGCCCCATTGGCGCCGATCAAAGTGACAATCTGGCCTTCGTCGATCTGGATCGAGATGTCGGTGACGGCCTGGACTTTGCGGTAATGGACATTGAGGCCCTTCAGTTCAAGCAGCATTTAGGTCGCTCCCCAAATAGGCTTCAATGACGTCCTTATTATTCTTCACTTCGTCCGGCGTTCCTTCGGTCAGGAGGCGGCCGAAATTCACCACCGTAATCTTCTCGCACAACCCCATCACCGCCTGCATATCGTGTTCGACCAGGAGGATGGTGATACCGCTTTCGCGCACCTTCTGGATCAGATCCATCATATGGCGCGTCTCTTCCGGGTTCATTCCGGCGAAAGGTTCGTCCAGCATCAGCAAGCGCGGCTCCGCAGTAAGTGCCACGGCAATACCGAGAGCACGCTGCAAACCGTGCGGTAGATTTATCGAAAGCTCATCCTTGCGGTCGGCGAGGCCAAGGAACTCGAGCACTTCCATGGTTTTTTCCTCATTCTCGCGCTCGC
The DNA here is from genome assembly GCA_964429775.1 of uncultured Rhizobiaceae bacterium. Classification (GTDB taxonomy): domain Bacteria; phylum Pseudomonadota; class Alphaproteobacteria; order UBA828; family UBA828; genus PTKB01. The sequence continues at coordinate 49,632 of CAYSDJ010000012.1, read as the reverse complement.
TCTTGCGCTGCGTGCCGAACAAGGCCGATATCATGCTCGCCTCGGTATGAAGATAACGTCCCATCAGGGCATTTTCGAAAGTGGTGAATTCCTGGAACAGCGTGGTTTCCTGGAACGTGCGCACCAATCCCTTGGCCGCGACCAGATGCGGCTGCAGCCCGCCGATGCTTTCGCCTTCATAGAGGATCGTTCCGGCGCTCGGTTTATAAAAACCGCTGATCACGTTGAAGATCGTTGTCTTCCCGGCACCATTCGGCCCGATGAGGCCGTGAATGGAGCCCTGTTTCAGCTCGAAGCTGAGATCGTTCACCGCCGCCAGGCCGCCAAAATTCTTGTGCAGCCCCTCAACCTTGAAATAAGCCTGATCGTTCATCCCTGACCCAACATGGTTAGATTCGTGAAACCGTTCCTAAGCCTAGCAAAAAAGCCCAAATAGCCAAGTCCGCTCAGCCGTGGGGGCGGGTTTTTTCCGGGTCATAGAAGGGGATTGGCGATGCTGTCGCACCGCACGAAACGGTCTCGCCCTTAACCTCGTAGACCGTCCCGTCCGCCGCCGCGCCGGGCTCGACATGGGCCAGTGCGAGAGACTTGTTCATGCGGTGCGACCAGGCCGGGCTGTTGACAACGCCAACCTTGCGCCCGTCGATCGACAGTTCCGCGCCGGCATCAACGGCATCGCCATGATCGGCGATGATGCCGACCAGTTTGATTTTTTCCTGGCCTTCGCGCGCGAAGACCGCCTCCTTGCCGCGGAAATCGCCTTTCTTGCGCGATACCGCCCAGCCGAACGTAACCTCCCACGGCGTATTCTCCGCCGTCATGTCATAGGGATAGAACAAGAGCGCCGCTTCGACACGGACCTTGTCGAGGCCGGTGAAGGAGCATGGCTTGATGCCCTGCGCGGCGCCGTTTTCGGCGATCGCTTCCCATATCGGCACGATATTGTCGGCCGTCGCGAGCAGTTCGTAGCCGCGCTCGCCGGAAAAACCGGTGCGCGAGATCGTCACCGGACGGTCGAACAGGGTCGTGCTCTGCTGGTTAAAATAGCCGAGCGACGGCAAATCGATCGGCGTGAACTGATCGAGAAAGCCAACGGCGGCAGGCCCCTGCAAGGAAATATTGTGCAGATCGTCATCGAACTCGACTGTGGCGTCCTTGCCCGCGGCCGATTCATCAAGCCGCTCGCGGCATTCACCCGAGCCATGCACGACGAGATAGTGATTTTCCGCGATGGTGAAAATAATGGCATCGTCGCAAATCCCGCCATCGTCATTGAGAACCGCGCCGTAGGCCGAGCGCCCGACAGGGATCACCGCCATATTGCGGGTGATAAGGTGGTCGACCACGGCGAGTGAATCGCTGCCGCGCACATGCACTTTCTTCAGGCCGGAAACGTCGAACAGGCCGGCGGCGTCGCGCACCGTATCATGCTCGTCGCACGGATCGGCATTGTAGCTCCACGGCGCTCCCATGCCGTTCCATTCTTCCAACTCAGAGCCAAGCGCCTTGTGGTGCGCGGCTAATGCGGAATTTCTCTCGCTCATCTTTTTGTCTCCCTTTGCGGGTTATTGCGAATAATTGGATCAGCCGCCGTTCAGTTTGGGATAGGTCTCGCTGCCCCAAATTTGACGTTCGCGGATCCAGGGTTGGGCAAATTGCGGATTGTCCGATTCGAACTCGCGCGCCAAACGGTGGCCGTCGAATATCGCGTCGGCGATCATGCGCGGCGCGTAGCAATCGCCGGTGTGGAAGATATTGTCGATCTCCTCCTCGGCCCATTCGCTACGCCGTCCCTTCAATTCCGTGAACAGCGCCTGGTTGGAGAGCCGGCCGGTTACCAGCACCACGGTGTCGCAGGTGAGTTCCTCGACATGCGTATTGGCCTTGCGCGGCAATTCGCCGGTGCGCGGCTTGGCGGTACGCTGATAACCGTCGCCATAGAGGCTGTAGATCATCACCTTGGTCTCGTTGCCCGGTTCGATCGATTGCGCCCAGTGCGCAGTGATATCGCGAATGCCCTTCTCATGGATCATGCGATGCAGATTGGGCGCTTCGAGAGTGAAATCGGTATAGGGCGCGACCGCGTGGAGTTGCGTCACCAAGCTCACCTGCTTGCCCTGATCGGCGAGAAATTCCGCCGTGCTGACGCCGGTGAAATAACCGTCCGCATCGAGCACCACCACCCGTTCGCCAACATCCTTGCCGTTCATCACTTGATCCGGCGTGCAAACCTGCGGCAGCGACGCATCGGCGCCATCAATCGGCGCATGGGTAATACCGTTCAGGCCATCGGCGGCCCAGCGCGAACCGGTAGCGATCACCACCCGGTCGGCGCCATAGGAGAGCACGTCATCGGCCGACATGGCGCCGATCCCGGTATGGACTTCGACATTGCTCAGCTTGTCGAGCTGGCCCTGACGGTAGGAAACCACCCGGCCCCATTCGGCCAATCCAGGATAGCGCTGGATATAGCGGATCGAGCCGCCCAACTCGTCATCGGCTTCGCGCAAATGCACGTCATAGCCGCGTTCGCCAAGCACCCGGGCGCACTCCATGCCGGCCGGGCCGGCGCCGACAACGAGAACGGAACACGGATCAGCAGTTTTCTCGAATTTTTCCGGATGCCAGCCGCGGCGATATTCTTCCATCGCCGTTGCATTCTGGGTGCAGATCATCGGCGGTCCGCCGATTTCCCAGCGCGAGATGCACATATTACAGCCAATGCATTCGCGGATGTCCTCAAGCCGGCCTTCGTCGATCTTGTTGGGCAGGAACGGATCGGAGATCGAAGGCCGCGCCGCGCCGATAATATCGGCCTGGCCTGATTGTAGGATCGCGACCATATCGTCCGGGCTGGTAACCCGGCCGACGCCGAGCACCGGTACATTGGCGACGGACCTAACGTCCTTGACCCACGGGCTCTGATGGTTGGCCTTGTAGAAGCGTGACGGCCCGGCATCCTCGCCCCACTCGGCAATATCGCCGATATTGACGTCCCAAAGATCGACCAGACCTTCCTTGGTCACCATTTCAACGAATTTCAGGCCATCGTCGCCCACTTCAACGCCATCCGGCCCATAGAGGGTGTCGATGGCGAAGCGGGTGGCGACGGCGCAATTGTCACCCACCGCTTGCTTCACCGCAGCCAGGGCTTCCATCCAGAAGCGCGCCCGGTTTTCCAGGCTGCCGCCATATTTATCGGTGCGTTTGTTGTAATAGGGCGAGAGGAATTGCAGCGGCAGATAGGAATGGGCGCCATAGACATAGATGATGTCAAAGCCGGCGCGCTCGGCCCGCTTGGCCGCATCGACATACATTTGCACCAGGTCCTTGATATCGTCTTCATCCGCTTCGCGCGCATAAGTCAGATTTTCGAATTCGGAAGCGATCTGGGTCGGCCCGCGCGGCGCGGCGCGGCTTTCCATGTTGGGTGCGTGCGGCCCGCCATACCACATCTCGACCCCGGCCAGCGCGCCATGCTTATGCAAGCTGTCGCACATATGGCCGAGATTGATGACGTCGCCCTCGTCCCAGAGGCGCGCCGACATGCGGTGCGTATCGTCGGATTCAGGATGGATCGAGCAATATTCGGTGCACATCGCGCCCCAGCCGCCTTCGGCCTTCATGCCCCGGTGCGCGGCCTGCGCGCCGGGCTTTTCGGAACCGGCGCCAATACAATGCGGCACCTGGTAGAAGCGGTTTTTCATCACCTTCGGCCCGATTTGAATGGGCTCAAACAGGCAATCATATTTGGGGTCGCGTGCCATCGCTTTCATTCTCCCTTGGGTATTTGATACAGCCGCATTCGGCCGGAATTCCGTTGCGACTAATTTAACGCCGCGTCCCTGCCTTGTCACTCGACGGATTGCCGCAGACCGTGAAATCTGCCCCTCGCGGAGCCCTGCCATCCGTGATAGCTTGCGGCAAAAATTTGAGGAGCCAAAACAATGGGTAAGAAAATAGCTGTGTTTCCGGAGCCTGGCGCCATCGGCCCGGTGATGAATCTGGTCGGCATCTGTCAGGGCCTGAAGGAAATGGGCCACGAGCCGGTATTTGTCTTAGAGCCCGGCCTCAAGGGCACGGTCGAGAGCTACGGCTTTGCAGAGCATCATATCTCGTGCATGGAGCCAATGTCGCCGGAAGCCCAGGCGACCTATTGGGACGACTTCATGATCAAATACATGCCGACCTTCAAGACCTCGCCCTATGAGCAGATTCCGACCTATGTGAAGGGCTGCTGGGAGGCGATCATCTACACCTCGGAATGGTCGGTGAAAAACGGCCTTGATAAGGTATTCGCCGAGATTAAGCCCGACCTCATCATCAACGACAATGTCGCGCTTTATCCCGCCACAGAGCAGGCCGGCTGCCCCTGGGTGCGCATGATTTCGTGCTCGGAAAACGAGATCATCGATCCCGATATCCCGCCGCATCTTTCCGGCTGCAGCGAGAATGACAAAGCCGGCTTCGAGGCCTACCGAGCCGAATTCGAGAAGGAAATCAAACCTTTACACGACGGCTTTATGGATTTCCTTGAAGCGCAGGGCTGCAAGCGCCTGCCCTTCCCGGAATTCGTCCTGCCCTCGCCCTATCTCAATATGCTGCTCTACCCCAAGCCGCTCCATTTCAAGCGCCGCAATCCGCTCGACCCGAAGAAATTCATCTATCTCGATGGCTGCGTGCGCCAGGAAAGCGAGGGCTACGACGTGCCCGAATTCAAGGCCAACAATGACAAGCCGCTGATCTATTTCAGCTATGGCAGCCTCGGCGTGTCGGACGTCGATCTCATCAAGCGCATCATCGCGCTCGTCGCGGACGCGCCTTACCGCATGCTGGTCAATGTCGGCGACTATATCGGCGAATACGACACCCCGCCCGACAATGTGATCCTCAATAGCTGGTACCGCCAAACCGCCGTGCTGCCGCATGTCGATGTCTTCATCCAGCATGGCGGCAACAACAGCTTCAACGAAAGCCTCTATTACGGCATCCCGCCGATCGTCATGCCCTTCGTCTGGGACGGCCATGACAATGCGACCAGGGTCAACGACCGCAATCACGGCATCGGCATGCACCGCTATAATTGGAGCGACGGGGAGTTGCTCGGCAATATCGAACGCGTCCTCAATGACCAGGAAATGCGCGCCAACGTCAAGGCGACGAGCGAATATATGCAGGCCCAGGACGGCCGCATGCGCGCCGCCAACGCCATCAACGACCTCTTGGCGGGGCTCTAGACATGCCGGCACATATTCTCGAAAACGCCGCCACCCTCGATCCGGCGACATTCACCGATTGGGGCACGGTGTCAAAACCGATCGGCGAACCGGTGTCGAAGCAGAGCGGCCTGATCTTCTTTCAGAATGACGACAAGAGTTCTGAAATGGGCCTCTGGCAATGCACGCCGGGAACCTGGCGCTGCGAAGTTAAAAAGGACGAGTTTTTCTATGTCTTGGACGGCCGCGCGGTCTATACCGAGGACGATGGCACGGTCACGGAAATCAGCGCCGGCATGACCTGCGCCTTCCCCGCTGGCTGGAAGGGCGACTGCACCGTCGCCGAGACCATCCGCAAAGTCTATATGGTGCGCTGATGGCCAGTAGAGTATCGGTACTTGATGCCCCAATCCGCGCGCTCGGCGCGGAAATGGGGCCTTGGAACGACATGGATGTCGCCATGGCCTATCCCGGCGATATGAATGCCGAACATGACGCGGTGCGCGAGGCCGTGGGAATATGGGATACCTCGGCGCTGAAAAAAATCTGGGTGCGCGGGCCGGATGCCTGCGCCACGCTCGACTATCTCGTCACCCGCGACATGAACAAGCTTTATGTCGGCAAGTCGGCCTATGTGCCGATCCTGCAGGACAATGGCCATTTTTGCGACGACGGTTTCATCTTTCACTTCGAAGAAGATGTCTATCTCGCCGTCACCAGCATCGGCCCGACGCTGGAATATTTGCAAGATTGGTGCAAGGGCAAGAATGCCAGTGTCGAGCTCGACGAGAGCCTGCACATGATCACCCTGCAAGGGCCGAATTCGGGCGCCCTGCTCGATTCCTGCACGGCAATGGATATGTTCAGTCTGCGTTATTGCCACCAGGAAAAAACAGAACTGTTCGGCAGCGAGCGCATTATCTCGCGCACCGGCTATTCCGGCGAACGCGGCTACGAGATTTTCGTGCCGGGCGAGGACGCGGTCGAGCTGTGGAACCAGCTTATGGAGCAGGGCAAAGACTATGGCCTAATGCCGATTTCCTTCTCCGGGTTAGAGATGGTCCATATCGAAAGCGGACTGATGGCTTACGGCGCCGAGGCAACGGAAGAGAACACACCGTGGGAGGTCGATTTCGACTGGGCCATTTCGCGCACCAAGAAGGATTTCCGCGGGCGCGAGGCGCTGTTTGCCCTCGAAGGCAAGGAAAAGGTCAAGCTGCGCGGCATCGTCGCCGAGCATGACGCGGTGGTCGAGCATTTCGCCGAGCTTCAGATCGACGGCGACAAGGTCGGCTTCGTTACCACCCCGGCCTATTCAAAACGGCTCGGGCAATCGCTCGCTCTGGTGCATGTCGCGCCGTCGGCGGCGGAGCCCGGAACGCGGGTGGAATTGGTCGGACCAAATATTCAGTGCCCGGCAACTGTCGCCAGTATTCCCTTCGTCGATCCCAAGCGCGAGCGCATGCACGCCATGTAATTTCGGCCAGGTTACGCTTGGCCCAAAATATCAATTAGGATACCGGCCGCTTTCGCCCGGCCATCCTGCTTTTGCATGTGCGCGCTGACCTCGGCCAGGCGCGCCGCCATCGCCTTGTCGCCAAGCAAACGCGCGAGCGTGCCGGCATATTCCTCATCGCTCCAAGCATAGCGCCGCAACTGCGCGCCGTAGCCCTTGTCCTCGACGCGCTGGGCATTGTCATGGCCGTCCCAGCAGAACGGCATGATGATCGCCGGCTTGCCGAAATAAAGTGACTCGTTGAAGCTGTTATTGCCGCCATGGTGGATGACGAGATCGACCTGCGGGATGACCGAAGGCTGGGGAAGCCAGGGCTCAAGGTGCACATTCCCAGGCACGTCGTCATATTCATCGATCATATTACCGACGCTCATCAAGGCGCGGTAGGGCAGCTTGGCGAGCAAGGCGATCTGGCGCTTGTTGAGCTCGACATCGGCCTCGTTCATGCTGCCGGAGCCGATATAAATCAAAGGCTTATCGGTGTTTTCTGCAAATGTGGGTAAGGTATATGGCTCGTCCTCGCGCACACAGCCTTCGAGATATTGAAAACGCGCCGGATCGAGAGGATTGCGGCGCTTGTAGTGGAGCGGCTCCGGATAGAGCAGCAAATTCATGGTCGGCGAAGGCTCGAGAAACTGGCCGAGCGGATAAGGCGCCTCACCGACCGATTCAAGAAACGCATTGAAGCGCTCATGCACCGGCTTGATGACCTCAAGAAAGCTCGTCTGATAGGCGGTGAAACCAGCCTTATCATTCTCGCCGCAGCCCGAGAGATGGGGCGGGATATCCGGGTCGGGAATCTCGTTCTCGGAGCAGGAGACGATACGCACCCACGGGCAGCCCGCCCGCTTGATCGCCGGAAACATGATGCAATTGTCGAGGCAAATGAGATCGGGGCCGATCTCGCCCAGCACCTCGGCAAGCTCCTGTTGCACATAGACAGACGTGTCGACAATGGTGTCCCAGCATTCGAGGACGTAATTGGGGATTTGCTCGATCGCGGTGCGCTTGAAATTCGGCAGGTGGGCGGCAATGAAATCGCGCCAATATTGGCTCGCGGCGGCCTCGTCCATGGGCTCCGACATATCGACCATGCGCTCGGGAAAACCGAACTTCTCAAACACGCCCTTGAATGAGCCATCGGCGACAAAGACGGGATTGTGCCCGCGCTCGCGCAACCGCTGGGCGATACCAACGCAATTCATCGACGGCCCGAAGGTCGCCTCGGGAAAAAATACGATAGTTTTGCTCTCCGCCACCGGTCACCTCACTTGCCAAAACAAACGTCACAAAGCATAACATTGCACAGTCTTATCGCCGACAATCAAGGTAATAAAAATGGCGGATTTCGACCCCTTCGCCCGGCAGATTTTCTCCCGCAATGACTATGTCAGCGTTGACAGCGGGAACGCCATCGACGTGATAAATCCGGCCAACCTGGAGCCGGTGGGCAAGATTGCCGATTGCGGCACCGCCACCCTTGACGAAGCTATTCAACAAGCCCGCGCGGCACAGGATAAATGGGGCGGGAGCGACGCCTCAAGCCGCGCCGCGGCCCTGCATGACGTCGCCCATTCGATTGCTTCCGCCGACCCGGCGCCGGTGTGCGAGCTGATGACGCGCGAAGTGGGCAAGCCCTATCCGGAATCAGTTGGCGAGCTGGCCAATGTGGGCCCCGCATTTCATTATTTCGCCGAGATCGCGCGCGACGATGCGGGCCGCATCGCCGGTCCGATCCAGCCCACCACTTTTCAATATGAGCGCTACGATCCCTATGGCGTCAGCGTCCACATCACGCCCTATAACTACCCGCTTCTGATCCTCGCCATGTCGGTCGCCGCCTCGCTTGCGGCAGGCAACGCGGTGATCGTCAAACCGTCGGAAATCTCGTCGCTCTGCACCCTGGCCTTCATGGAACATTTCAAAAGCCTGCCGCCCGGCCTGGTGACCTGCGTCACCGGCAAGGGTGCTGCCGGCGCGCATTTGGTGGAATCGGACGATACCAATGTTGTCGCCTTTACCGGTTCGGTCGAGACCGGGATCAAGGTCAATATGGCCTGCGCCGCCAAGATGAAACCGTGCGTGATCGAGGCCGGCGGCAATGATCCCTTGATCGTCAGCGATTCCATCGATCTCGATTTCGCCACCGCGGCTACGACCTGCGCCGCTTTTCATCTCTCAGGGCAAATCTGCACCTCGGCCGAGCGCATCTTCGCCGTCGACGGCATCCACGATGAATTTGTCGCCAAACTCAGCGCCAGTGCAAAGGCGCTGCGTATCGGCAATGGATTTGGCAAGCATGAGATCGGCCCGCTCGCCACCGAAGCGGCGCGCGACAAGGCGGCGCGCATGGTCGATGCGGCAATTGCCGCCGGCGCCAAAGCCGAGTGCGGCGGGCGTATCCCGCCCGAACACAATACCGGCTGGTATTACGAGCCAACCGTCCTCAGCAGCGTCACGCCGGATATGGAGATCATGCAGGAAGAAATCTTCGGCCCCGTTGCCTCTGTCTGCCGCGTTGCCGATGTCGATGAAGCAATCGCGCGCGCCAATCAATCGCGCTTCGGCCTCGGCGCCTCGATCCTCACCACCAATATGGACGAGGCCATGCGCGCGGTGGAGAAAATCGACAGCGGCATGGTCAACGTCAACAACCCGCTGGTCGACAGCAACGCACTGCATTTCGGCGGGCGCAAATATTCCGGCACCGGCAGCCTGTTCGGCCGCGCCGGGCTGAACAGTTTTCGTCAGATCAAAATGGTGACAATCGATCCCAAACCGATCATGCATGATTGGTGGTATCCCTATCCGGATGACTGGTTCCATCCGGACTCTAAGTAGGAATTGGATATGCCGCGCGACACAAAGTTCGACCCGCTGTTCGAGCCCCTGCAAATCGGGCCAAAGACAATGAAAAACCGCTTCTACCAGGTGCCGCACTGCCTCGGCGCCGGCTCGGAGCGCCCCGGTGTACAGGCCGCATATCGCGGTACAAAGGCGGAGGGCGGCTGGGCGGTGGTTTGCACCGAGGCCTGTTCGATCGATCCTGAAGCGGATATCGAGCCCAACACGATCGCCCGTCTCTGGGATCAAGGCGATGTCATTAATCTCCGCCATATGTGCGATAGCGTGCATTCCCATGGTGCGCTTGCCGGTGTCGAGCTTTGGCATGGCGCCCAGGAAGTCGGCAATCTGGAATCCCGCACGGCGCCGCTCGGCGTCGGCCCGTGGCCGTCAGATGGTATTTTGCAGGCTTACGCCCATCAGGCGGACGAAGACGACATCCAATTTCTCATTCGGCAATATGCCGAGGCCGCCAAGCGCGCCCGCGATGCCGGCTTCGATATCGTCTATGTCTACGGCTCCCACCGGGCGCTGCCGATACAATTTCTCTCCAAGCGCTTCAATAAACGCGACGATAAATATGGCGGCGGGTTTGAGAACCGGGCGCGCTTTTGGATTGAGACCCTGGCCGCGCTTAAACAGGCTGTCGGCGATGACTGCGCTCTGGTGGCGCGCCTGTCGATCGATCAACTGCTCGGCCCGGAAAGTGTGGAAACATTCGAGGATGGCCTCAAGTTTGTCGCACATGCCGAAAGCGAGGGTGTGGTCGATCTTTGGGATGTGAACATCACGCAATTCATGGAATGGGGCGAAGACGCCGCCCCCTCACGCTTTCAAAAGGCCAATCACCAGGCGCCCTGGGTCAAGCATGTGAAGACGGTCGCAAAAAAGCCCGTGCTCGGCGTCGGCCGCGTCACCAGTCCCGACGATATGGTGCACATTCTTAGCACCGGCCAGGCCGATATTATCGGCGCGGCGCGGCCCTCCATCGCCGACCCCTTCCTGCCCAGGAAAATAGAGGAAGGGCGGCTTGAGGACATCCGCGAATGTATCGGCTGCAATGTCTGCGTATCGCGCTGGGAGCGTGGTGCGCAGCTGGTGTGCAGCCAGAACGCCACCGCCAATGAGGAGTTCCGCCGCGGCTGGCATCCGGAAAAATTTTCAGCCGCCGATAATCCCGGCGGCGTGCTGATTGTCGGCGCCGGCCCGTCCGGGCTCGAATGCGCGCGGGTTCTGGGTGAGCGCGGCTATGAAGTGCATCTCTGCGAGGCGGAGAATGAGATCGGCGGACATATGCTGGATGTCATGCGCTATCCCGGCTATTCCGAATGGGGCCGGATAATCAGCTACCGCCAAACGCAATTGCAGAATCTCGCCAATGTCGAAATTCATACCACTGCCCGGCTCAACGCCAACGATATATTGAGATATGGCGCCGAGAAGGTGGTGCTCGCAGTTGGCGCACACTGGGCCGAGGACGGCTTTAATGTGGTCGGCATGGGGCCGCTTCCCGGCGCCGACGCCAGCCTGCCGCAAATTTGCACGCCGGAGCAGATCATGGCCGGCAAGGATGTTGGCGAGCGCGTGGTGGTGATCGATGGCGACGGCTATTTTACCGGCGTCGGCATGGCCGAAATGATGGCCGATCTCGGGAAAGAGGTCTCGATCCTCAGCCAATATGACAGCATCGCGCCGATGAGCGAATTCACCCTCGAAAAAGGCAATCTGCAGCGCATGATGCATGAAAAGGGCATCCGCAAATATACCGCCCATTGGGCCGAAGGGATTGAGCCCGGCAATATCACCAAGGTCGCGGCCCATTCGGTCTGGCGCGACGGTTATCAGCGCACGGCGGGGCCGAAGAGCGGCGAAATACCGAGGCGTGCCGGCGATGAGGTGACCATGCTCGAATGCGATACGGTAATTTTGGTCACCGGGCGCGTCGCCAATCACGCGCTTTATGGCGATCTCAAATCACGCCGCGAGGAATGGCGCGACGAGGGCATCGAAGGCGTCTTTCAAATTGGCGATTGCTATGCGCCGCGTATGCTGGCCGATGTGGTATTCGACGGCCACCGCCTGGCGCGCGAGTTTGAATCGGACAACCCGGCGCGCCCGCTGCCCTATATCCGCGAGCGCTTCATTCAGGGCCAACCCCTGCCGCCCGTGAACGGATAAGTGGCGCCCTGATCGATGGAGACACGCGAACTTTTTTGGGATATCGGGCCGCTCAGCTATACGCTGTTCTATGCCGTGGCGTGGAGCGCCATCGCCCTCTTCGTGATCGGCTTCGCCCGCCATTTCGTCAAATATTTCCGCGCCCGCAAGAGCCCGGTGCCGCTCCATCTGTGGCGCGGTTTCCGCCGCATGGTGGTCGATATTTTCAGCCACCGCACATTGGTGCGGCGCGACCGCGCCGCCGGCGAGGCGCACCGGCCGATCTTTTACGGCTTTGCCATTCTCTTTATCGCCACCTCGATCATCACCGTCGATTACGACATCACCGGCCCCGCCTTCGGTTCGTTCTGGAAAGGCACCTTCTATCTCGCTTTCAGCCTGGTGGTGGATATCGCCGGCTTCGGGCTCCTGGCCGGCATCTTCTTCATGATGTGGCGGCGCTTCCGCCAACGCCCGGCGAAACTCGATTATGTCCGCGCCTATGCCGGCGAGGAAAGCCTGAGACCACAGGCGAAACGCTGGATCGCTGAGGATTCGCTGTTCCTCTGGGCACTGGTGCTGATCATCGTCACCGGTTATTTGCAAGAAGCGGTGCGTTTCGTGCACGAGCAGCCGCCCTGGGCCGGCTGGTCACCGGTCGGCTGGCTGCTGGCGGAAATCTTCTCCGGCCTTGGCATGGACGCCGACAGTGCCGCCGATGTGCGCCGCGCCAATTGGTGGATCCACAGCGTCATGGCACTGGCTTTCATTGCCGCCCTGCCGTGGAACAAGGCCAAGCACATGATCGCCGTGATGGGTTCGCTCGCGAGCCGCGACGTCAATGCGCTGAGCCGCCTGCCGCGCGTCGCTTCCGGCCCGGACGATGATGTCGGCGTTTCCGCGATCAACCAGTTCGCCTGGAAAGATCTGCTCAATTTCGATGCCTGCACAAAATGCGGCCGCTGCCACGAAGCCTGCCCGGCACGGGCAAGCGGCGCACCGCTCAGCCCGCGCGATTTGATCCTCGACCTGCGCAGCTTTGCCGAACGCACGCAAGGCAAGGTTAAAGAAGGCGGGCCGCAACTGGTCGGCGACATCATCCCGGCGGAGACTCTGTGGTCATGCCGCACCTGCGGCGCCTGCATGGAGATTTGCCCGGTCGGCATCGAGCACCCGACCATGATCGTGCAGATGCGCCGTCATCTCGTGGAGCGCGACGAGATGGAAAGCCAGTTGCGCGATACGTTCGGCATGATCGCGGACCGCGGCAACAGCTTCGGCGAAAGCGCTCGTCAGCGTGGCGCCTGGACGGAAGCGCTGGAGTTCCGCATCAAGGACATTCGCGAGGAAGCAGCGGACAATCTTTGGTTCGTTGGCGATTACGCCTCCTACGACCCACGCAATCAAACCGTATCGCAGACCGTGGCGCGCCTCTTTCAGGCCGCTGAAATGGACTTCGCCATTCTCGGTGACGGCGAGCGCAGCGCCGGCAACGATGTGCGCCGCGCCGGCGAGGAAGGCCTGTTCGAAAGTCTGGTCGAGCATAACCAGGAAGCGATGGCGGCGGCCCAGCCCTTCAGCCGGCTGGTGACCACCGATCCGCACAGCTACAACACCATCCGCAACGAATATCCCGATTTCGCCGAGACCGCACCGATCAATCATTACAGCTCGGTTCTGGCCGCGATGCTCGAGGATGGCCGGCTCAACGTGACCAAGCCGTTGAAACGCCGTGTAACGCTGCATGATCCGTGTCACTTAGGCCGTCTCAACGGCAATTATGACGAGCCGCGACGGGTGCTCGAATTGATCGGCTGCGAGCTTGTGGAAATGCCGCGCAACCGCGACAATTCCTTCTGTTGCGGCGCCGGCGGCGGGCGCATTTGGATGCCGGACCCGCCCGGCAAGGAAAAACCGGCCGAAAACCGCATGCATGAAGCGGCGGCGCTCGGCAATATCGATAATTTCGTAGTCTGCTGTCCCAAGGATATGACGATGTTTGAAGACGCAAGAAAAACGAGCGGTCATGAGGGTGATTTCGAGGTCATGGACCTCGCCGAACTGGTGGCCGAAGCGATTGAGCTCAAATCCATCGATCTCAAGCAATTGCCGCCGCTGATTGACCGAATTACCGAAGTTGCGGCCAAACAGGTGGCCGAGATCGCCGCCGAACGCATCGCCGATGTGGTGGCCGAGAAAGTCATGCAGCGCCTGGCCGATAATCCGGAGCTGGCGCGGCAATTGGCGGCGGCGCCAGAGACGGCGGAGCTAGCGGCCCCGGCAGCGGCACCAGCGGCATCTGTTGCCGGCCCGGTGACGGCAGCCGAATTGCCGAGCTATGACATTCCGGCCAAGGAAGGCCCGCGAATTCTGGTGGCGGTCAAGCATGTCGGTGAGCTCGGCGATGAATTCAGCATTGCCGAGGACGGCCTCAGCATCGCCGCCGAGCATTTCGAATTCGCCCTCAATGAGTGGGACGATGCGGCGCTGGAGCAGGCGCTTCTGCTGCAGGAACAAATCGGTAGCAGCGAAGTGGTCGCTGTCACCATCGGCCCGGAGGAAGCTGAAGAAACCCTGCGCAAGGTACTCGCCAAGGGCGCGCACCGCGCCGTCCGGGTGTGGGACGACAGCCTGGCGATGGCCGATCCGGTGACCGTGGCCCGTGCACTCGCCGGCGTCGCGCAAGGCGAAGAAGCCGACTTGATCCTGGCCGGCGTGCAGTCGAGCGATCTGGCGCAGGGCGCGACCGGAACGGCAACCGCGCGCATTCTTGGCCTGCCGCACGCCGCTGTGGTGCTTGAAGCGGAATGGGATGGCGGCGCCACATTGACCGCCACGCGTGAACTTGAAGGCGGCATGCGCCATCGCTTCGAGCTGCCGGCCCCGGCCCTTCTCACGGTTCAGACCGGCGGTCACACGCCGCGCTACGCCACCATGCGCATGATCAAACAGGCCAAGAAGAAGACCATCGATGTGCTCGATGACGCCTCGGTCGGCCTTGATCAGGCGGGCGCGCAGCTACGCGCCCTCACGGTGCCGGTCAAATCGGGCCAGGCCGAAATGCTGCCAGGCGATGCGGCGGAGGTAGCCAAGGCCATCGCCGACATCATACGCAAGAAACGGGGAGACTAGACATGGCCGGAATTCTCATTGTTGCCGAGCATATGGACGGCGCCTTGCGCGACATCACCGGCGAGATGATCGGCGCCGCCAGCGACCTCAAGGACCCGCTCGGCGGGCCGCTCGTGGTGGCGGTGATCGGCGATGAAGACGGGTCGCTCGCGGAGGCGGCCAATCTGGAAGGCGTCGATGAAGTGCTCAGCATTGCAGCTCCGCATAGCCATTTCGATGCGGCGCTTTATGAAGAAGCGGTGTGCACAGTTGCCGAGGAACGCACGCCCGGCGCCATCTTTATCGCCCACTCAGCTGCCGGCATGGCTTATGGCCCGGCGGTCGCGGCGCGGCTCGGCAGTGGCTTCGCCTCGGATGTGTTCGATGCCACAGCCGAAGGCGGCGAATTGAGCGCCACGCGCGGCGGTTATGGCGGAAAGGTCAATATCGAGCTTGGCTTTGCCGGCAAGGGCTGCGTCACACTGATGTTGCGCGGCGCGACCTTCAAAGCGCCGGAGAGCGCCGGCAGCGCAACCATAACGCCGCTCACGCCGGACTTCTCGGCGCTGGCCGGCCAATCGGCACATTTGGAATACCAGCCGGCACCGCCCGCCGATGTCGATATCGCCAAGGCCGATTTCATTATCTCCGTCGGCCGCGCCGTGCAGGATGACAAAAACATCCCGACCTTCGCCGCCCTTGCCGATCGGCTCGGCGCCACCTTCGGCTGCTCACGCCCGGTGGCGGATTCGGGCTGGCTGCCCAAGGCGCATCAGGTCGGCCAGTCCGGCACCATCGCGTCGAACTGCAAGCTCTATATCGCGCTCGGCATATCAGGCGCGGTGCAGCACCTCGCCGGCATGAAACATGTCGAGACCATCATCGCCGTCAACACCGACGCCAACGCGCCGATGTTCAATGTCGCCCATTACGGCGCGACGGTGGACATTTTCGAATTGGCCGAAGCGCTCGAGAAGGAATTCAATTGAGTAAAAATTTTCCGGATCAGGCCCGCGTCGTCATTATCGGCGGCGGCGCCATCGGCTGTGCCACGGCCTATCACCTGGCCAAGAACGGCTGCAAGGATGTCGTTATTGTCGAGCGCAACAAGCTGACGTCGGGCTCGACCTGGCACGCAGCCGGCGCCTACGCCCAGTTCCGCACCGATCCCAATGCCGGGCGCATGATGGCCTATGGCGGCGAGCTATATGCCGGGCTCGAAGCGGAGACCGGCCAGGCCACCGGCTGGAACCAGACCGGCGGCATGCGCGTCGCCTGCAATCCGGAACGGCGGCGCGAATATGAACGCGCCATCACCATCGCGCGCTCGTTCGGCGTTGAGATGGCGCTGATCTCGCCCAAGGAAGTGGGCGAAATGGTGCCGATCATGACCACCGACAAATTGGACAGCGCCCTCTACATCCCCACCGACGGCGGCTTCAGCCCGTCCGATATCTGCATGGCCCTGGCCAAGGGGGCGCGCATGGATGGCGCGCGCATATTCGAGGACACAATCGTGACCGGTTTCGATATCGAGCGCGGCACCGTGACCGGCGTGCAAACCGACCAGGGCACGATCAAGTGCGAAACGGCGGTGATCTGCTGCGGAATCTGGTCGCGCGAAATCGGCCGCCTCGCCGGCGTCAATATTCCGATCCAGCCATCGCATCATTGCTATTTCATCACCGAGCCGATCGAGGGTGTGACCCGCGACATGCCAACCTTCCGCGACCCGGATCTCTGGCACTATATCCGCGAGGAGGTCGGCGGCCTGATCGTCGGGCAGTATGATCCGGATCCGATCCCCTTTATCGGCAACATCCCGGAAGGCCATGAATTCAAGCTGATGCCGGAAAACCTCGATCATTTCATGCCGCGCCTAGAAGGCCTGTTGGATTGGATCCCGGCGCTCAAGACCGCCGGCATCAAAACCTGGATGCACGGCCTCGAAGCTTTTACCGAAGATCAGAATCCGGTGATGGGCGAAGCGCCGGAAGTGCGTAACCTGTTCGTCAGCGCCGGCTTCAATGCTTACGGTGTCACCGGTGCCGGCGGCGCCGGCATGGTGATCGGTGAATGGATACTGAACGGCGAGCCGCCTTTCGATATGTGGAGCTTCGATATCCGCCGCTTCGGCGCCTATCACCGCTCGGACAAACAGGTTCTGATGCGCTCGCTCGAAGGCCAGGGCCATCACTACACCATCATCTGGCCCTATGAGGAAATGACAGCCGGCCGGCCGCTTCGCCGCAGCGCCATCTATGGCGCCCTACAGGAGAAGCGCGCCTGTTTCGGCGGCAAGTTCGGCTGGGAGCGGCCCAACTGGTTTGCGCCTGAGGGCGTTGAGCCGGTCGAGATCGACAGCTTCTCTCGCCCCAACTGGCACCAGCATGTGGCGGCGGAACATAATGCCTGCCGCAATACCGCCGCGCTCTTCGATCAATCCTCCTTCGCCAAATATGCGCTTGTCGGGCGCGATGCTGAAGCGGCGCTTCAACATATCTGCGCCGGCGATGTGGCAACCGCGCCGGGCGGCATCACCTATACTGCCATGCTTAATCGGAACGGTGGCATCGAATGCGATCTCACCGTGACGCGCATTGCCGAGGATGAATATTACATTGTCACCGGAACCGGTTTCGCCACCCATGATTTCGACCATATCAAGCGCCACATTCCGGACGGCGCCCATGCCTCGCTGGTCGATATGACTTCGGCATATGGCGTGCTGTCATTGATGGGGCCGAATGCGCGGCAAATCCTCGAGGTGGCGGCGGAAGGCGATGTCGGCGCAAACGCCTTCCCCTTCATGACGGCCAAGGAAATCCAGATCGGCGGCGCGCCGGTGCGAGCGCTGCGCATCACCTATATGGGCGAGCTTGGCTGGGAGCTGCATATCCCGAGCGAATACATGCTGACCGCCTATGAGACGCTTTCCGAGGCAGGCGCTGCGTTTGGCTTGGTGGATGCCGGCTACCGCGCTATCGACAGCCTGCGCCTCGAAAAAGGCTATCGCGCCTGGGGCGGAGATATTGGCCCAGACTACACGCCGCTCGAAGCCGGACTCGCTTTCGCCGTGGCGTTCGACAAGGAGGCCGATTTTATCGGCCGCGATGCGCTCCTGCGCCAGCGCGATGAGCTGCTTACCAAGCGGCTGGTGACCCTCACCGCCGAGGATGACCCGGAATTGCTCTTGACCGGGCGCGAAACCATCATCCGCGACGGCGAGCGGATTGGCTGGCTTTCCTCCGGCGGCTATGGCCATACGCTCGGCAAACATATCGGCATGGGTTATGTGCGCCATGGCGATGGCGTGACGGCGGACTATCTCCGCGCCGGCACCTACCGGCTGGAAAGCGCCAACCGGCAAGTCGATGCGGAGTTGCACCTCGGCCCCCTTTACGACCCGGACAACAGCCGGATCAAAGCCTGAACGATGACGGGCGGCGGCGACAAAGGTCCTGATTCAGCTAGCGTGTTCGATGCGATCGGCATTGCGCAGGGTGATGCGGAAATGGCGGCGCCGGCGATTGCGCGCGCCAGGGCGCTGCCAATATGGCAAAGCGAAGTAGAACCCGAGCTCCTGAGCGGCGGCCTCAGCAATATCAACTTGACCGTCGATGACGGCGGCAAACGATATGTCGTGCGCATCGGCGAGGACGAGCCGCACCTCGGTGTATTTCGCAGCAGCGAAGTGACATCGCTGCGCGCCGCGCATGCGGCGGGCGTGGCGGCGGAGGTCTTCCATAGTGAGCCCGGGCTGATTGTTCTCGGCTACATTCCCGGCCGGAATCTGACGCCGGACGACCTCCATCAGCCGGAGATGATCGTCAAAGCGGCGCAACTCATCCGCCGCCTACACAGCGAAGCGCACAAGCATCTCAATGAGACCGGCGCGGTATTCTGGCCGTTTCATCATAACCGCTGGTATGTCCGCCAATTGCGCGAACGCGGCGATGCGCTCGACAAGAAGTGGCAGGCGCTGCTGCCCAACCTGGTCGCCGAAAACGACGAACTCGAAGCGGCGATCGGCAAGACCCATATCGTCTATGGCCATAACGACATCAATCCGCAAAACATCATTGCCGACGAGGACGGGCGCCTTTGGTTCGTCGACCTCGAATATTCCGGCTTCAGCATGGATCTGTTCGATATGGGCGTGCTGGCGATGAACTGCGATTTGAACCGGACGGAAGACGCGCTCATGCTGGAAAGCTATTACGGCAGCCCCCCGGACGCCGAACTCGCCCACCGCTTCGCCGCCGCCAAGGCGATCGGGGCCTTGCGCGAATTCCTCTGGGGTATCCTATCGCAAGTGACCGAGCGGCCGATCGAATTCGACTACAGCATTTATGCCGACATGTTCGTCGAACGATATCAACGCTTCCTTGCCGAATACCGGGAATTTTAATCCACCGGATAGGGGCCCTCGGCAAAGATTTCCGGATGGTAGCCCTTGCTGCCGATGGTACGCGCCAATTCGCTCCCGATCGCTTCGCCGGCCCTGATCTGCGCCAATATGCGGGCAAAATCATATTGCGGCTCCCAACCAAGCTGGTCGCGCGCCTTCTTATTGACATAGACCCTGTCGATGGTCGGAAACATGCGCCAACCGAAGCGCTCGAATATTTCCGCGGACTCGGGAAAATACCGCCGGACAACCCGTGCCGCATCCCGTCTCAGATCGCCAAGGTCCTCCCTCCCGAAAGGCGTGGTCGCGCTGATGATGAAGAGGCCAAAGCCTATTTCCGGCGCCCGCTCCAGCGCCAGGAGATGCGCGCTCGAAGCGTCCTCGACGTCGACCCGGCGGAACAAAAACTCATTGGTCTTGGCATTGTCGTCAGCATAGCTTTCCCGCATGGCCCGGTCGTCGTCCTCCTCGGGAAAAAACCGCGATGTCCGAAGAACCAGACAAGGAAGACCATGTTTGCGATGAAATAATCGGCAAAGGTCCTCGGCCGCTCTTTTGCTGACGCCGTATATGTTCTTGGGAATCGGCTGCACCTCTTCCGTAATCCAAACGGCCGGAGCGCCTTCGGGCGGGACGAGAGCCGAGCCGAAGACGCTTGTCGTACTTGTAAACACGAACCGGCGCACGCCCGCTTGCACCGCTTCCTCGAGAAGATTGAGCGTGCCGGTCACATTCGTATCGACAAAGGCTTGCCTGCTGTGGCTGGCGACATGGGGCTTATGTAGCGTGGCCGTGTGAACGACAGCATCGATCCCATTCATACAATGCTTGACGAAATTCCTGTCGACAATCGAGCCGACCGAATTGGTGAATTCCGAATCCAGCAGGTCTATCCCAACGGTCTCATCGCCGGTCGCTTGAAGACGCCTAACGACAGCTTCACCCAAATGACCCGCGCTGCCCGTGACCAGAGTTTTCACAGATGTTGTCTTTCGAACATCAGCCTATGCGGGCGGCTTGTGAATCACCTGGTCGGGTTATTCCGCTCCGGCCTTGATGCCGCTCCAATCGGCGAGTGGCTTCAACCAGTCATCAAGCGGTTCCCGGAAGGTGACATGCCCCTTCCCTGTGGACAGTACAACTTCCTTGTACTCTAGATTGCCCGATGCCTCGTCAAAGAAAATGGCACAGGAGCCAAAATCATCGTCGCCATCGTCGCGCAACGACAGGAAACGGCCTTTAAGGTCCTTCGCATAGCGGTCAATAAACATCGGAATGGCGCGCCCGAATTTGCCGCTGTCAGAAACACAGCCTGCCATGATGGCGAAGCGAATCTCCGGATTGCCGATCAAGGCCGAGGAAATATTCGCGATCACGCCGCCGCGCGAAAATCCGGCAACAATTATATTGCCGGCCGGCACACCCGCCGAGACTAATCCATTCACTTCGTCGGTGACCTTCTGAGCATAGTTCTCATGATCTTTTGGGAATTTCTTGATCAGACCTTTTTGCCGTACTTCACTGATGACCACGAACCCCAATTCGGCTATCGCCTTGACGGTCTTATGGTAGAGCTTCTCGCTACCGCTTTTACCTTTGTCGATATCACTGCCATGCAGATAGAACAGATAGGTAGCGTTCGCATCGGGTTTCTTCGGCGCGCTCGACACGATCTCTGCCGCAGAGACAGGCGACAACATGAAAAAAACTACTAGACCAATAATCCAAAAGCTTCTCATTTTACGCTCCCATGACATTAAAGCTGCGCTGAACCTTGACCTCCTAATGCTATCAATCTTCTCCTAGTGGCCGAAATAACTTTCGGCGATGCCGCTCGACTTCGCCAGTTCCGCAGGGCTGCCATGCTCCTTTATCTGGCCGGTTTCAAGGACATAGACTTCTTCGGCTAGGCTCATGGCGAAATTCACATTCTGCTCGGTGATCAGCAGGGTGAGGCTGAGCTTTTTGTTTAGTTCCCTGAGCGCGGCGGCGATCTCGAGGCAGACCTTGGGCGCGAGGCCGATTGTCGGTTCGTCCACCATCAGCAGCTTGGGGCTCGACATCAGGGCCCGGCCGAGCGAAGCCATCTGCCGCTCGCCGCCGCTCTGCGTCACCGTCTCTTGATATTTCCGTTCTTCCAGGCGCGGAAAGAGGTCGTACACCATTCTGAGGTTGGCATCGATCTCATCCCGCTTGCGGTAGGCGCCAACCAGCAGGTTTTCCTTTACCCCCATGAAGGGGAAGAGGTTGCCGCGCTCCGGCGCATAGCCGATGCCGAGACGGACGATTTTCGTCGGCGCCATGCGGGTCACGTCCGTGCCGTCGAAACTGATCCGGCCCTGGCGTTTGGTGAGGCCGAGAATGGTATCGAGCAAGGTCGATTTTCCGGCGCCGTTCGGTCCGACAATGGCGACGATCTTGCCGGCGGGGACCTCAAGCGAAACACCGTGCAAGGCCTGTGCCTTGCCATAAAAAACATCGAGATCATTTATCTCCAAGAGGCTCATCGGAGCGGCCTTTCTTGCGCGGAAATCATCATTGGCCGAGATAGACCTCCCTGACGTGCGGATCATTCGTCACCTCGTCAAAGGTGCCTTCGGCGATAACTTCGCCGAACGACATCACCACCACCCGGTCGACGAGTGGCGCCAAGGCACGGAGATCATGGCTGACGATGATATAGGTGAGGCTCTCCTTTTCCTTTTTCTCAACCAGCATATCGGAGATTTGCGCGATCTCGCCGAACGCGAGACCGGCGAACACTTCGTCCAGCAACAACAGGCGGGGCTGCACCGCCACGGTGCGCGCCATCTCAAGGCGGCGAAGATCGCCCATCGAAAGTTCCGGCGGCATGGCGCCGATAGCGTTCTCCGCGAAACCGACGCTCTTCGATATTTCCGCTTCGCGCGCGATGTCGGCGCCGTCCCTGATCTGATGCCAGAGATTGTCCGGCGCCATTGCAACGCGAATATTTTCGCCTACCGTCATTTCTGAAAATGGCTGCGGCACCTGATAGGTGCGGGCAATGCCGTGCTGCACCCTTTGATGTGTTGCGAGCTTGCCGATATCCTGGCCGTCGAACCAAATTTCGCCGCTGCTCGGGCGAAACTCGTCCATGATCAAATTAAAAATCGTCGTCTTGCCGGCACCGTTGGGGCCGATCAGGCCCAATGTCTCGCCGTCATTGACATGCAGATTGACGCCCTTCACGGCATGAATGCCGCCGAAATTTTTGTGCAGATCGATGACCTTGAGGAGAGGTTCCGACATTTTCTAGCGCGCCTTGCCGCTAAGTTTTCGCCCGGCAACGGCAATGATGTCGTAAATACCGTTGGGCTGATAGACATAGAGCACCAGGGCAACGAGGCCGTAGAGGAAGTAGCGTTCCATGCCAGGCAGCACGGGACGCAGAAGCTCCAGCAGCAATGTCAGGAAATAGGCGCCGGCGATCGGACCCATGATCGTCCCCGCCCCGCCGAGCAGCGCGGCGACGATGATGGTAAAGAGGAAATTGATCTCGAAGATGCCGCGTGGCGCTATCGACCCGAGATAGTGCACGTAGAATGCGCCGCCGATGCCGGAAACGGCGGCGCTTACCATAAAGGCGAAGAGCTTCAATTTGGTTGTGCTGTGGCCGGCGCTTTTCACCGCTTCCTCGTTCATGCGGATGGCGCTCAGGGTGATGCCGAGGCGGGTGCGGATGAGCAGCCAGAGGCCGAACCCAATGATAAACATCAGGGCGAAGGTGAGGTAGTAGTTGGGCTCCGCGCCGGTGACAATCGACGGCACGCCGGAAATGCCGCGCGTGCCGCCGGTCAGTTTCGGCGCCACGACCTTCGTCAATTCGTAGAGGATTTCCATGAAGGCGAGGGTGACGAGGGCAAAATAGGTACCGCGGATACGCAGCGCCGGTACGAAGAACAGCGTCCCGCCGACCATCGTCGCGGCCACCGCCGCCGGGATGCTGAGATAGATCGGCACGTCGAAATGATAGGTCAGAATCGCCGTGGTATATCCGCCGATGCCGATCAGGAAGGGATGGCCGAAACTGATGTAGCCGGTGCGCCCCGAGAGGAAATCCCAGCTCATCGCGAACATGCCGAGGAAATGCGCGAAAATCAGAATGCGCAGCGTGCCGGTCGAGACGACGAACGGCAGCAAGCACGCGATCAGAGCAAAAATCAGCCAGCCGGCGATAAATTTTTTAGTGGTTGAATCCATCGCTCAGAGCTCCGCCTTGCCGAACAGGCCCTTGGGCCGGATCAGCAGCACGATAATGATCAACGCCATTGTCGAGACGCCGCGCAGCTCGGCGGCGATCAAGGTTGTTGTGATGGTCTCGAGGAAGCCGATGATCTGCGCCGCCACCAGGCTGCCGATGATGCTGCCGATGCCGCCGACGATCACAACCGCCACCGCGATGATCAGCGGAAACACCCACATATGCGGATCGAGCTGGGTGAAGGTGGCGAAGAACACGCCCGCAATGGCGCCGAGCGCACCGGAGAGACCCCAGATCAAACGGCTGATGTTGCGCGGATCGATGCCGGATATCACCGCGCCCTTGCGGTCCATCGAAACCGCACGGATCGCCCGGCCGAGATGGGTAAAGCGCACAAAGGCAAAGAGGCCGCCCAGCACCACCCAACTGACGGCCATGGCGAGGAAAATATTCCAGGTGACGGAAAACCCGTCGAAATGCACGACGCCGCGCAGCACCGGCCACATGCTCTTGGGCGACGGCGAAAAGATCATGACGATCAGCGTCTGCATCACCACGGCGAGGATCAGTGTGGCGATTTCCACGGCAACCGGGTTGTCCTCGAGCCGGCGTACGAGGATTTCATATGTCAATAAACCGAATACCATGCCGCTCATCATGGCGAAGATGAAGCTGGCGAATATCGGCAGGCCGGCCTCCTGGGCGGTGACGAAGTAGATATAGCCGCCGAGCATGATATAGACGCCATAGGCCAGATTGAGCACACGCCCAACACTGAAGATCATGGTGAAGCCGACCGCAAGGAGCGCGTAGAGTCCGCTAAGGACAAATCCCTGGATCAGAATTTGTAGCGCCATGGAGTGATCTCTTCGGCAGGCTCAGCCCCAGACGGGCGCAGAGGCACGGACAGACGCGCCCAAGCCGTAAGTAGCAGGTGAACGTTAAACTGGACGGCCGGAGAAGCGCCGGATACAGCCTCAAGGGGCTGCATCCGGCGCATATTCCGGTCTGCCTATTTTAACCAGTCCGGTACGGTGAACTCGCCATTGGCATATTTTGGCGGATAGATCACGCTGGTGGTCCCATCGCCATACCATTGAATGACGACCATCGAAGGCGCGCCCTTGTCATAAGGCGGGTCGATGTCGAACTTGATATTGTGCGTGTATTCGCGCTGGGTCCGGGGCTCGATCTCACCGGGCTTCCAATAGGCATAGCGCAGCCACAGTTGGCCGTCCTTTTCGATCACGGTGTCGGCGTTCTCCATTTCCGTGACCCACTTGTCGAGCGGTGCGAAACCACCGGCCCGCTCCGCCGCGGCGAAGGCGTTATACATGCCGTAATAGGCGTTAAAGCCATTGAAATGCGGGAAGATCGGCCGCTCGTCGCCATATTTCGCCTTATATTTGTCGATGAATTTGGCGCTGCGATCATCGAGCTCAAAACCGAGCGAAGGAATCGGGCTGAGCGTTGAGATACCGCCGCCAAGGCCGCCCGTATCGGTCCAGAACTCCTTACCGAGTGCCGCCACATTGATGCCGGTCATCGGCACCGGCACCTCAAGCTTCACATACTGAGAAGCCGGAACCTGGCTGCGCACCGAGGAGATCAGGTAGATGAAGTCCGGATTCGACGCCGCCGCCTTGTTGTAGATCGGGCCGAAATCGACGGTGTTGATGTCATAGACGATGTGCTCGAGAATTTCGATATTGGCTTCCGGCGCCAATACCTGCTCGATCAGCTCGTAAACGCCGCCGGCAAAGGCGGTGTCTTCCTGCATCACGACCACGGATTTCCAACCCATGTCCTTGGCCAGCACGTCCTTGCCGAAATCGACATAGAGCATGGCCAGGGCAAAGTCGCAGGCGACATTCATAAAGTACATTTTGTACTTGTCGTAATCCTCGACGACCTTGTCGATGATGCCGATGAAGGAGGTCCAGGTATCGAGCGTCGGCGTGCGGTATTCGGCCATGCGCTCAAGCCAGCCGAGCGAGACATCATCGATGCTGCCCGAAATAATGAAATCGACATTCTCGACTTCGTTGAGATATTCGTAAGCGCGGATACCCTCGGCCACATCTTCGCGGGTATCGGCCTTGACGAGCTCGATCATGCGCCCGCCGAGCACACCGCCGGCGGCATTGAGTTCCTCGATGGCAATCTCGGTTCCGCGCAACGTGCTTTTACCGGTATCGGAATCGAAAGAGCCGATGAATCCCACCTTGACCGGATCGGCGGCCGAAGCGGTTTGCGTGGAGAAAAGGGACCACGTCGCTGCGATTGCAACGAGCGCTCCCACTAGCAAGGTACGAAATTTCATGACGTCTCCCATTTATTATTTTGTCAGAATTTCACAGATAAATATTGTGACTCAACCCGCTACGCCTGTCCACCTCACTCGGTGAGGTCGAATTTGACTGGCGGGATTTCCGAACCGGAGTAACTCAACCATAAAATATTCTTTTGTAAGCAACTCGCAGTCCGGCCAGCCCAAGCGCAAGTAAAATCATGACGTTGTTAATCGGCGACAGCAGTTGGGCGAAAAAATGATCATCTATATTTATCAATGATGCCGTAAGTCCTCGCACCAACAGCTGCACGGCTTCCTGCACCGGAGTGGCAATCAGCCAAGCGCAGACTGCCAGAGCCAGGACTACACAGACCCACCCGATGAATTTTCGTTTCTTCCGCCTGCCGATTTGCGTCATCACTTGTGCGGTAAACTCCTCTCCCGCCAATTCCTGCCCGGCCTCGGCAAAGAGCGATTGAAGCATCGGGTCGCGTTCGCTGGTCATAGCGGTTCCTCCACGCAAGGTGCGTCTTGATAGGCGGACAACAGAAGCCGCAGGCGCTCTGTGCCGCGGCGGATATGGGATTTTACAGACCCCAGCGGCAGAGCCGTAAGTTCGGCGATTTCACCGTGGGTCATACCCTCGTGATAGGAGAGGACAATACAGAGACGTGCCGAGTGTGATAGCGCTGCCAAGGCACGGTCCAGGTCCATCGCCAAAGCGGGTTCACCCAGGTGCGCCAACCCAGTTTCGTCGTAATTGCCGGCGCCACTGAGGGCATCGTTTTTGCGCAGATGTTGAAGCCAAATGGTGATGGCCAAGCGCTTTAGCCAAGCCGCAAAGCTATGCAATTCCCGCAAATAACGGATTTTGCGCCAAGCCTGTAGGAATACCTGCTGTGCTAAATCCTCGGCCAGAGTGACGTCGCCGCAACAGCGCCGCATCAAGTTGCGTATCCAGGATTGCCGGCGACGTACCAGCTCAGTGAACGCGTCACGGTCGCCGGATCGCGCCAATCCGACGACCAACGCTTCCGGACTTGCGGTAAGATCACCTTGAGCCGGTGGCAAGAGTATTGCGCCCTTGGCTAACTGCTCTTGTGGGCGTCATCTTCGCGACGCCAGCGTCCAATCATTTTTCCCGTCACCAGAAGACCGGCACTAACACAAGCCACCAGCGCCCCGACACCCAACAGGGGAAGCAGCGCCTTCGGATCTTCCTGGCCGACAAACACGCCGAGCAATGCCAGGCCAGGTGCGATGAAGAGCAGGATCAAGCCGCTTAATTTTAGATCGCGATCCAGATGTTTGCTGCCACTGCCGCTCGCCGACAAGAGTTTGTCGAGAAGTATGGGGTCGAGGGGCTTGTCGCTCTCGATCATGCGGCGCAGAGTTTCATGTTCCGCCTCGCGTTTGCGAACGTAAAACCATATCCCCGCCACCACCACGGCGGCGATAAAGAGCCAAAACCCAATGGCGCCCAACCCGGCACCGAGACCCAATCCTTCGCTAATTTGCAATTCTTCCATTTCGCTCTCCACAGAAATTAATGGCTTCTACACTTAGAGATGCGGCCCGCACCGATTTGGATGCAGCCGAGCAAAATATTTTTTAGTCGCCTGGTGCCCAAGCGCAGCGCGCATAATAACCAAAGGGGCGTTGGCTCACTACGCGCGTTCGGCCTTTATCAGTCGGCCCGGAAAAACGGCCGGCGTGGCCTTGGAATAAATTTTGTAAGGTTCGACCGAATGGATATTAAAACCGGCAGCCCGGACGTTCTCGACGGTTCGCCGATCCCAATTGCAGCCCATCTTGTTGATCTTGAGCCAGAGCGGATTGAAAAGACTCATAAACGGGCCGGCCAGCCAATGTTCGCTACGGACATGCTCCATCAGGCGGACTTGACCGCCGGGGCGGAGCACGCGCCTGAACTCGGCCAGGGTTTGCGTCGGCGAGGCGACACTGCACAGCACCTGCGAAGCACAGACGATATCGAAACTATCGTCCTCGAAGGGAAGCCGCTCCCCTGCCCCCGGCAACACGCGGATATCGGCTTCGGCATGCGTTGCCGCTTCCTCGGCGGCCGCACGGAAATCACCGTCCGGCTCAACCGCGGTGACAACAGCGCCCGCCCGGTAATAGGCAAAGGTCGCGCCGGTTCCGCTACCGATCTCAAGAATCTCGCCTGTGAGATCCGCGACGAGGCGTGTCCTGAGCTCGGCGTAGCCGTCGGCATCGGCGTCGCGCGACATGGTCTTCAGGAATTCGACCGGGCCTAATTCTTTCTGCCGCCTGCCGGTTTGCGGGCCATAGCGAAAGAAAAAGATAATCTCGCGAATCATGTTGGCGGGCTAATGCACGCTCAGACCCGCGCAGACATTGATTGCCTGGCCGGTGACGTATTTTCCGCCCGGCCCGGCAAGATAAAGCGCCATATCGGCCACCGCCTGGGCAGGAATAATCTCACTCAGCATATTGAGACGCATGCTCTCGTCGAACACCTTTTCATAGGGCTCGTTCATGTCACGGGCAAAATCATGATGCAGGTCGATCGCCATTTTGGTGTCGATCCAGCCAGGGCAGATGGCATTGACGCGAATTCCCTCCGGGCCAACCTCGGCCGCGAGGCAACGGACAAAACCGACCAAGCCATGCTTGGTGGTGTTATAGGCCGTCCATTCCGCATCCGCCGTCTTGGCGTTGGTCGAGGCATTGAAGAGCTGCACCCCGCCGGTGCCCTGCTCGATCATTGCCGGCAAGGTGAATTTGGAGACCAGAAACGGCGCCTTCAAATTCACATCCATGATGTTGTCCCAGAAACTTTCCTCCATATCGACGACCTTTTTGTAATCGCCGACACCGGCATTGTTCATCACGATATCGATGCCGCCAAGGCGCTCAATGGCTTCAGCGCACATCGCCTCAATCTGGCCGCTGTCCGTCAGGTCGGCGGCAACGGCAAAGGCCGAACCGCCTTCCGCCGCAATGGACTCCAGAGTTTCCGCTGAGCGTTCGATGCTGCGTGCCTGCACCGCCACCGTGGCGCCCTCGCGCGCATAGGATTCGGCGATGGCGCGCCCCATGCCGCTTGCCCCGCCGGTTACCAACGCACGTTTGCCCGTCAAAATTCCCGTCATGTGTCTTCTCCAATTATCATATTGTGTTGATTATATGAGGCGCCCGAAAATGCGGCAACGATCAGGTGTTATTCGGCTCTGATGCGCCGTCACCCCGATACGACCGGGCTTGAAGCGCTTGAAATTCTGAAACATGAATCTGAGACCGGCTCGCTTCCAAGGGTGTGAAAATACATCTGTTGGGGCTGCGATATCGTCTCACGACGTTGTACGACCAGAGCGAGCGAACTGTCGTCATGATGATTTCCACATATGAGGAACCAAGTGGATTCGCCCCCCTGCGGTGGCGCGAGCCACCTGATACGTTCACCACCGAGCTCCAGTTTCACTCCCGAGAGCCCCTCCCAGATGGTGCTTCCACTTGCCTTGGCGACGCTCTCCTTAAGGCCCCACAAGATTAGAGCCCGCTCGGCCGCCGCCGCGCTGTCCGGCTGAAGGCGACGCTGCTCCTCGGCGGAAAAAAACTGCCGGGCGATGCCGAGGACCGACCAAGCCCGGCTCGTATTCTCGATATCGACACCGATCCGCTCAGCGCGGGCAATCGCCATCACGCTCGCGGATTGCGCATGGGAGAGGCTGAACACCAGGCCATCGGCTATTGCCGCTTGAAGCTCCGGCTTGCCGTTCGGGCCATAGGAGAATTGAAGTTCGTGCGCATCCGCCGCCAAATGCGCGGCCAGGCTGCGGCGCATCAATATCCGCCCGAGGAGAAACTGTTTCGCCCGGGCCGGGCGACGGTAAGACTGGTAGCGCGCTATCTCATCAGGTGCGAGCAGATCGGTGCCGTCGCGATACAAGCGCTCCTTTTCCGCTGCCGAACGGGGCAGAAACCAGAGGCAAATTTCGTTCTCGCTTATGGGCTTTGGAATCGGCTGGGACAACACGATACCGGGCCGCCTCGCTATGCCGGACTAATTCAGCCGGCGGAAAATGAGCGAGGTGTTGAGGCCGCCAAAGGCAAAATTATTGGTCATGACATATTCGATCTGTTTGGCGCGGCCATCATCGACGACATAATCGAGTTCGGCGCATTCGGGATCGATGCGCTTCAGATTGATTGTCGGCGCAAACCAATCGCCCTTCATCATTTCGATGGTCATCCAGGCCTCGATACTGCCGCAAGCGCCGAGCGTATGGCCGAAATAGCTCTTGAGAGAACTGATCGGCACGGCCGAGCCGAGGGTTGCGCGGGTCGCCTGCGATTCGGCGACATCACCAAGATCCGTCGCCGTGCCATGCGCATTGACATAGCCGATTGCCTCGGGCGCCAGCTCGGCATCATCCAGGGCCAACTGCATGGCGACAGCCATGGTTCGTGCCGATGGCTGGGTCACATGCCGGCCGTCCGAATTGGTGCCAAAGCCGACAACTTCGGCGTGGATGTGCGCGCCCCGGGCCTCGGCGTGCTCCATTTCCTCGAGCACCACCGTCGCCGCACCTTCTCCGATCACCATGCCGTCGCGGTCGGCGTCAAACGGGCTCGGCGTCTCGGTCGGCGTATCGTTGCGTGTGCTGGTGGCGAATAAAGTATCGAACACGGCGGCTTGCGACGGGCTGATCTCTTCCGCGCCGCCGGCAATCATGACGGTCTGCTTGCCGTGGCGGATCGCCTCATAGGCCTCACCGATGGCCAAACTTCCCGACGTGCAGGCGCTTGAGGTCGGTATCAGGCGGCCGCAAATGCCAAAGAAAACGGAGACATTTACCGCGGTGGTGTGCGACATCATCTGAATATAGGAATTGGCTTTTACTGAATCGGTGTTCTTTGTCAGCATCATCGACGCCAATTGGCTGAGGGCGATCGGCGAGCCCGAGGAGGAGCCATAGGCAACGCCGGTTTTGCCGCTGGTCAAAATCGGATCATCGATCAGGCCGGCGTCTTCCATGGCGAGCTCGCTGCTGCGCGTCGCCAGCATGGCCACCCGGCCCATACTGCGCATGCGCTTCCGGTCATATTGCTCTGGTAATTCGAACGGCTGCACAGAGGCGCCAAGGCGTGTGTTGAGGCCCTCATAAACATCCCATTCAGGCATGTGGCGCACGCCGCTCTGGCGCGCGCGCAATGCTTTTTCGGCTTGCTGCCAATCGAGGCCAATCGGCGACAGACCGGCCATTCCGGTTATGGCCACCCGCTTCATCATACCATACCGCCATTGACCGAGATTACCTGGCGCGTGATGTATTCGGCATCAGGTGAAAACAAATAGGCAACCAGGCTGGCAACTTCCTCCGGCCGGCCCATGCGCCGCGCCGGTACGATGTCGCGCACGAGATCCGCATCGATCGCTTCGGTCATCTCGGTCTCAATCAGGCCAGGTGCGACGCAATTGACGGTGATGCGGCGTTTTGCCAACTCAACGGCCAATGCCTTGGCGGCGGCAATCAGGCCGCCCTTGGAGGCGCTGTAATTTACCTGGCCGCGATTGCCCATGATTCCCGACACCGACGACATCACGACAATTCGCCCGCCATTGCGCGCCCGCACCATCGGCATGATGAGCGGGTGAAGAACATTGTAAAAGCCATCCAAATTTGTCCTGAGAACACTATCCCATTCCTCGCCGCTCATCCCTGGAAACGCGTTGTCCTTGTGTATGCCGGCATTGCAAACAACCCCATAATAGGTGCCGTCATTCGCCATGTCATCTGCAATCACAGCGGCGCATTGCTCCCTGTCACCACAATCAAATTGCAAAAGGCGGGCATTTACCCCGCATTTCCGCACGGCCCCGGCCACCGCGTCCGCCGCGTCCCTGTCGCTGTTATAATGGA
The DNA here is from genome assembly GCA_964429775.1 of uncultured Rhizobiaceae bacterium. GTDB lineage: Bacteria > Pseudomonadota > Alphaproteobacteria > UBA828 > UBA828 > PTKB01. Next base: position 17,953 of record CAYSDJ010000012.1, on the reverse strand, counting down.
CGACGATATCGAAGCCCTTGGCGCCGAGTTGCAGCGCGATGTGTTGGCCAATTCCCCGGCTGGCGCCGGTTACGAGAACAGTCTTGCTCATTCATCGCCCCTTTTAATCACCGTCGATATATCCTGCGGCTGGTAAACGTTAATGCGGGCCGTCGCCAGACATGCCGTATTTTCAATGCGGCAATCAAACACTGCCATTTGACCGTCCTGCCACTCCTCACGGACGTGAATGCGGATATAGTCACCCAATGTAAAATAGTCGGTCATGACCTCAAAGCGCCGCGTGCCCAGTAGGAAGCCGATTTTGACCGGTTCTCCGGCCTGTTTCTTCTGAATGCCTGAATACATCGCCACCGTTTGGGCCATGAGCTCAATACCGGTCCATGCCGGCACGCCCAACCCACTCTCATAAAGCAGGCTATCTTCGCCAATTCTCACCCCGGCCTCCGCCCAGCCTTCGCCGGCCGCGATGGCATCATCGAGCAATACCATCCGGCCGCTGTGCGGCAACAATTCCGCCACGGACCAAGGCAATCTATTCATCGCCATTTGCCAAGAACCAATGTCACATTGTTGCCGCCGAAGGCGAACGCATTGCTTAAAAAAATGCGCTCGGCGGCGCCCTCCATGTGCTGCCCCAAGCGAACGAGGCTGTCTGAAAGCAGACCCTCTTCCGCTTCACCATCCCAGACATGCGGCGGCAGCAAGCCCTCGCGATTGAAGCTATCGCTCGCGCTCAGCCAGCAATGCGCCGCACCCATGGCACCGGCCGCGCCAAGTGTGTGGCCGAGTTGCGCCTTGGACGAACTGCACGGCAGCTCGGCGCCAAAAATGCGCATGATGGTTTCGCTCTCGACCGCGTCATTCTGCTCCGTACCGGTGCCGTGAAGTTGAACATAGCCGATCCCCTCCGGCGCAATGCCGGCATCCGTCAAGGCCTGGCGAATGGCGAGCTCAATGCCTTTTCCACCGGGTTCAGGAGAAGTCATGCTATAGGCATCCGACGAGGCGCCGACGCCATAAAGGGCAATCTCGGATTCCTCGCGCTGCATGAGAAACAGCGCAGCGCCTTCACCAATCATCGTGCCGTCGCGATTGCGGCTGAACGGGTTACAGCGGCCTTTCGACAATGCCGAAAGCGAATGGAAGCCGTTTACCGTCAGGCGGCACAAACTGTCGGCGCCGCCAGCCAATACGGCGTCGGCGATGCCCGTACGCAGTAAGCGGCGGCCATCGGCCAGGGCCTGGGCGCTCGAACTGCAGGCGGTGGAGACCGTGAATGCCGGGCCCTCAAGACCGAGATAGCACGCCAGCGCCTCCGCCGGGCTGCCGAGCTCGTTTTGCCTGAAGTCATAGGACGCCGGCAATTCACCGCTTGCCGTGGCAATCGCCACCGCGCCTTCGACTTCATCCATACCCGATGTGCTGGTTCCCATAACAACCGCAATCCGCTGCCGCCCATAGGTTGAGATCGCCTGCTCGATGTCGTCACGAATTTCTTCAGCCGTGGCGATCGTCATGGCGGTGTTTCGGCTGGCATAATTAGAAAGCTCTGCCGGAACGTCCGGCAGTGGCGCCGTAACCTCACCAACATGGATCGGTTCGCCCGCCACCAGCAGGTCATGGCGCTCCGCCACGCCCGGACTCTCACCCGCCATCAGCGTTTCGAACACTTGCCGCTTGCCGAGGCCGGCCGGGCTGACAACGCCGAGCGCCGAGAGGAAAACCGGAGCAGCCATGCCTAGCGGACCTCCGACGATTCAAACGTCTTGATATGAAGCCGGTAAGGAGGATCGAAATGTTCAATCATGATATCTCCGGCGCTGCCGTCATTGCCGAGGTAAGTGACCTTAACCAGAACCTCACCATCCGCCGTAACTATCTCGCGCCCGCCTTGTGTCGACGTCTCTCTGACAGCCAACCCAACTGCTTGAAATTTTTCCCTCAACGTCGCTTCGGGCCAATAGGCAATTTGAAAATCCGACAAGATGTGGCGTGGATTGAAGGGCAACGTATCGTCTCCCGGCAGCGCCACTTTGACCTCGCGAATATCCTGCTCGAGGGTAAAAATCGGCACCCCCAAGGAAGTCAGACCAACCACCACCATGCGCGCCGGTGTGACCTCGACTTCAGCGTGAAAGGATTGCTTTTGGTCAAGAAATTCTGCGACGACCAATTGGCTCAGTGTCAGGTTTTTCCCCAAACTTGCCGGCGTTAAGAGGGTGCGCAACAGCACGCTCTCCATATTCCGTTCCGGCGCAGTCTCGGCGCAGCCGGTCACAAGGGCGACGATCATTGCCAATAGGATGCTTCGCATCATGCGCTCGCGCTGCCGCTCGTCTTGCCCGCTCCCGCCAATGGCGAAAGAAGGAAGGCCACGCCAATCCCCAACAGGATCGTCAAGCCGAAGGCGTGAACGGCCGTCGTCGACGACAAGGCAAGCAAACCGAAGGCCAGCAATGTCGTGATCGTCGAGAGCGCGATAGCGACCAGTGTCGACGGGTTGTCCGTCCCGGTCTCGCGGAAAAATATACTGTAATCGACACCAAACCCAAGCACGAGCAGCACGGCCAAAACGTTGAACAGGCTTAGCGGTTCGCCAATCAACCCCTGAACGCCAAGGCTGGTCGTGGCCGCAACAATCGGTGCGATCATGACGGCCAGGCCGCCGCGCAACCCATAGCGGACAAGCAACAGCAGGCTGACGACAACATAGGATGCCAGGATCAACCATCCGGCCTGGCGGCGAATATCGCCGAAGAGGGCGGACAGCTCGCCAACATTGTCAATAAACGTAACGCCGGATTGCGGGTCGGCAAGATTGCTGAGCTCGCCAGGCTGGTGCACACCGCGCAAACCGACAGCGCTAATATACCTGCCGTTGGAGGCGCCCAGCCAAAGTTGGCGGTACGGCCTGGCCATCGGGCTTTCAAGCCAGTCAATGAGGGCCTTTGCATCCACCGGTCCGGCGCGATCGAACGCGTCCGCATAGGCCGCAACCGCATGGCTTGGCAGGCCGATACACTCCGCGACCCGTTGCAACAGGCTTTCCTCTCCGGCGATGAGCGGCGCCAGAAGGCGGCGATTTTCAGCCATCCGATCCGGCGACGGAACAAATTCGGAAAGCGCGACAAATCCCGATACATGGCCCTGCTGTTGGGCTGCTCTAAGCGCTCGGACAAGTTGTTCCTCGCGCGCCAATAATTCCGCCTCGTCAATGCCCGCGACGAGAAAAAACTGACTGGCCAGATTATCGCCAACCAAGCTGCGTACCCGAAGTTCTTCCGCCACCACCATTTTATCCGCTGCTTGCAGCTGGCGTATGTCATCCTGGTGTTGCAGCTGGCTTATACCGCCAGCACCCAAAGCGACGAGCGCGGCAAGGAGCAGCCACGCTTTGGGGCCCCATTGCCGTTGACAAAACCGCGCATAGGCCGCCGACCAAATCAACGGCTGGCGCATGTGGCTGGTGCGTATCGATCTTGTGAACAAGGGGTAGATGGTGAGAACGCAAAGATAGGAAAATATGAGGCCAGCGCCGGAAAATATCGCCATTTGCTGCATGCCGGGAAAGGACGCGAACAATAAACCGACAAAGCCGATCACGCTGGTGAGAAGACCGAGGCTAATGCCGGGCAGAACATGTCCAAGCGCCGCCCGCGGCAGCCAGTTTTCCTTCTGGCGCAGATGATCGCAAAAATAATGCAGCGAGTAATCGACCGAAATGCCGATCAGGCTGGCGCCAAAAACAAGCGTCAATAAATGAACCTGGCCAAACAGTGCGAGGCAGGTGGCGAAACCACCTAGGCAACCGACAGCAATCGAAAACAAGCTGAGGCCAAGCGGCCGCCAAGACCTGAACACCGCAATGAAGAGAACAACAATACCGACCAACGCGCCGATGCCCACGGTCGATATCTCGCTTTTGGCGCTGGCGCTTCCGGCAGCGGCATGAAAAAACACGCCGGCTTTCAAAACCGTCACACCCGGCATCCCGGTGCCGAGACTCTGCATGACGGGCATGAGACGGTCCTGCAGGTCGAATGAAAACGGGCTATCGCTCAAAACGCCGGAGAGAAGGGCAAAAACCTGCCCATCCGTTTCAGTTAGAAGGTAGCCATCCTCCAATTCAAAGCGGGCTGAACCACCGGCGGCTCTCTCTTCGAGAAAACCCGGCAGCAAATGAAAGGGATCACGTTCAATCAAGTCGGACTGGAGCCCCGACACGGGGGTGAAATAACGCGCCAGCACCGCCCGCTCAAACGCCGCCACATCGCCGGCGAGGAGTTGCTGCCGCGAGGCTTCGCTCAACAATCCGAAACGAAGCGGGAAATAAAATTCCCCAGCGTGCCGAATAAGGTTCTCGTCATAGCGCACGTCCAGCTCCACGAACATGTCAGTGCCGCGTAATGTTTCATGGACTGCATCTGCCGCGGCTTTGGCCTCGGAGGAATCAGCGGCGCCGACAAGCACAACGACGCGACGTTCAAAGCGCTGGCGAAATTTGTCGGCCGCATCCTCAGCAACAGGGTCTCTATCGACAGACGGCAACATGGCCATCAAATTCGCGTTAATGACGGGCTCGCCGCTTGCCCGTATCGCCAGCCATGCCGCGAGTGCCGCCAACAACAGCACCCAGACGAGCGCACCCCCCCTACTGGGCAAAATGATTTTTCTCAAACTCATTTAGCTCAAAGGGTCCAACCTTGAATTCACGGAACTGAAGCACCGTGGTATCGCCTTTTGCTTCGCTGACCTGAACCTCTTCGACAAATCGGTCACCGAGAATTTTGATGTTTAAAACCGCCGCGGCCAATTGCTTCGACTTCGGCTGAAGAAGCAATTGCCATCCACCTTCCGAGGCGGCCGGAGAAAGGTCAAAAAGCTGGCCGAGAAACTTTGTATCGCCCGAGAGCGTGCCTAGAATAATCTCGCTCAAGGCGCGGAAGACAGGATTGGAACCCGTGTTCGAACGTGTCACCTCGCCCTCGCTGTTCCATTCGATGACCTCATCCGAGCGGATTAGGACGGCCACTGTAAAAGGTTCCACAACCTGCCACAAAACGCCTTCGCCGGCGACGAAGAGAAGCTTGCCACGCGATACGAGCGGGCGGCTGAGGGCGCGCAAATTCTTTTCCTGATAAAATTCGGCGCGCAGCATTTCGCTTTTGAGCAGACGCGATTGAATGGCTTGCACGCCCGTATCCGCACTTGCGGCGGGAACAAACAGGCCGACCACAAACCAGGCGGCGACGAAACCTGCCAGGGCCGCTCTCATTTCAAGGCTGCGAGTTTGTCGGTCAATGCTTTGGGAGAGGCAAGGCGCATTTCCTGGTTTGTCATGTCCACCGCCACCTGAATCGTGTGGCCTTTGGTCAATCGCTCTCCCGATGCCGTATCCACGACCAGATAGCCAATCTTAAGCCGCAGCTCATATTCCATAAGGTGGGCGCGCACCGTCAGGTGTTGGCCAAAGCGCGCTGGTTTCGCATAGCGCATTTTCAGCTCGATCACCGGCCAGGCAAAACCGGATTCCCTCATTTCTCTATAATTGTAACCGACTTTATCGAGCAGCGCGCTGCGCGCGACCTCGAAATATTTAACGTAATGCCCGTGCCAAACGACTTCCAACGCATCCACATCATAAAACGGGACTTCAATCGCAACGCTTGCTTCGGGCAGGGCCACAGCGTCACGCCTCATAGAGCGACCAATGTCGATGCTGGATCCTGTCCACCATGCCGCGCAGATCCTGCTCGAGCGGCCTGTCTTCCTGCAAGAACGTAAACTCGGGCATGACCGCTTTGGCAAAGCCCCGCGCTTCCGGGCTCGCTGCGGCGAGATGATCTCCGCCTTTGGAAGCGCGTTGCCTGAGCTCTATTGCCTGCGCCACTGCCAGGATGTGCGCGGCCGCGACCTGTTCCGTCAACTGGAGAACACGGATGCAATCGCGCGCGGCAATCGTACCCATACTCACCTTGTCCTGATTGTGGCATTCCGTGGAGCGCGAAAATACGCTCGCCGGCATGGTCTGTTTCAGCGCCTCTGCCGTCCACGCCGAAACCCCGATCTGCACCGCCTTGAAGCCGTGATTGATCGCCGCCCGCTCAGCCGGCGATCCCGACAAATTCGCCGCCAGTCCATTGTTGAATTTGGTATCCACCAGGAGCGCGAGTTGGCGATCCATCAGATCGGCGAGGTTGGCGGCACAACTCTTCATCGCATCCATGACGAAGGCGATATGGCCGCCATAAAAATGGCCGCCATGCAGCACATGCTGGCCTTCGGAATCGATGACCGGATTGTCATTGACGCTGTTCAGTTCGGTTTCGATGTAAGTTCGCATCCATGGCAAGCTATCGCGCAGCACACCAATGACATGAGGCGCACAGCGAATGGAGTAGCGGTCCTGCAGGCGTTCCGAATTGCGCGGCGTTTCTCCGGCGTTCAAATCCTCGCGGATCCAGGCCGCGATCTGGGATTGGCCGGGGTGCGGCTTTACCTCGAACAAACGTGCATCGAAATGATAGCTGTTGCCTTGCAGGGCGAGGGTCGCAAGCGCGGTAAGGCGGGCCGTAAGCCGCGTGAGATATTCGGCCCGGGCAAATGCACCGCAGGCGATCGCCGTCATCACGCCCGTGCCGTTCATCACGGCAATGCCCTCTTTCGGGCGAAGCGCGAGCGGCGTGAGGCCGAGAAGCTTGTGCACCTCCGCCGCAGTGGTTGTGGCGCCGCGATGAGAGGCTTCGCGCTCTCCCGCCAAAAGAGCGACCAGATAGGACAGTGGCGTTAAGTCGCCGCTCGCGCCAACGGAGCCTTCTTCCGGGATGATCGGCACAACATCATGGTTGAGAAATTCGACCAGCCTTTGCAGAAGTTCCAAACGCACGCCGGAATAACCGCGGCACAGCGAAACCAGGCGAACCGCCATGACGGCACGCGACGTCGCGTGCGGCAATGTCGCGCCCATGCCGCAGCCATGGAATCGAGATAGATTAAGTGAAAGCTCTTCGACCAAATGGCGCGGCACCGGCACCGTACAGGAATCTCCGTAGCCCGTCGTGACGCCATATATAATGCCGTCTTCCTCCAATAACAGGTCGAGAAACTCGGTGCCCGCCCTTATCTGATCATGAAACGCCGGACTCTGATTGAGGCGGACCGGCGCATTACCGTCAGCGATCAAAAGGATGTCTTCGATCGTGAGGGGGCCAGCGCCGAACTCGATTTCCGGGCGCGCCTTGCCCTTGGGGTGAACGGGTGCGGAAATATTCATTGTCTGTTTTTCTCTTTGTCGCTGGCGGCACGGTCTGCGCCATTCCAAAAATCGAAGAAATTGAACCACTGATAGGGGTAACGCAGGCAGTGTGCCTCCAGTCTTTGTGCATAATCGGCAACCAGCGCCTCGAGTGTTTCGCGGCGGCGCGCCCGTGGCATGTCGATCACATCGCGGAACGGCTCAAAAATCACACGGAAGCGATTGTTCTGCTTCAAACAAAAAATTAACAGCACGGGACATTTTAAAATTGCCGCGAGGACAAAAGGTCCCTCGGGAAAAGGCGCCGGGCGGCCAAGAAACGGCGCCCAAATCGAACGTGACGAATTGCCGACAGGTGTGCGGTCACCGACGATAACGACAAACTCGCCAGCCGCTATTTTTTGGCTGAGAAGTACGGCCGTCTCCGGGCCGACCTCGGTGGTTTGGATGAGCGATATTGTGGAATCGGCATTTTCTTCCTGCATCAGCCTGTTGAAGTTCTCGGCATGCTTGGTGTGCACCAGCACGGTACATTTTAGATTTCGTATGCGCGTGCCAAGCGCCCGGCTAACTTCCGCATTGCCCAAATGCGAGGCAATCAGAACGCCGCCCCGGCCAGATTCCTGAAGCGCCAGAAAGGCCTCATGGTTTTCAAAGTCGATATCCTCAAGCCGGAGTCCGCCGCTCCAGGCGCGCAGCTTGTCGAGAATCGCTTCGCCGAACAGCAAGAAATGACGAAACGAAAGCAGCCGGACCGGCCAACGGCCCAACGCCTTCCGCCCCTCGGCATGCACAGCAACGCGCGACAGAAAATCGACCGAAGCGCGGCGCGCCGTTCCGTTGACGAGAAAAAAATAGAGGATAACGGGGTATAGAATTAATGAGAATCCGAAGCGGCCCAAAATTTTGTAGCTCAACAGCATCGCCTTGAGGCCCAGATAGACTCCCCGCTCCTCAAGGTTTGACCAATGACTGCTGACCTTTTCAGGTCTCTCGGTATTCATATCAAGTACGGCATTTGTCATCATGTATCACGGTCGCGCGTGCGCTCTGCGCGCCAGCAGCACGGGTGCGCGCCACAGCATTCCGAAAACCAGACGCACATGCATGCGGGTTATCAGCAGATTATCGTAAAACATGCGGAAATGTGATTCACCGCCAGGCGGATATGTAACGGCTGTCGGTACCGACAAGACAGGAATGCCGGTCCAGAACAGGCGCACTAAAATATCCGAATCAAAATCCATGCGCTGGCCGATTTTTGTCCGGTTCGCCAATCGTATCACGGCATCAAGCGGATAGACCCTAAAGCCGCACATCGAATCTCGAATGGTGAAAGACAGCGTCTCAACCCACACCCAAACATGGGTGAGATAGCGCGCGATCTTCCGCCCCATCGGTGCGCTTTCGTCGAACAGCGGCTGACCGGTGATGACGGCGTTCGGATTCTGGCAAGCGAGAGAAAGAAAACCCGGAATATCGTTGGTGTCGTGCTGATTGTCCGCGTCAATCTGCACGGCGTGACTGAAGCCCTGGGCGTGCGCGGCGCGAAACCCCACCAGCACGGCGCTCCCCTTGCCGCGATTTCTGTCGAGCTCGATAATTTCAATCCAGTCATTGCATGACGACAGCTTGCGAAGGCTTTCGCTGCACGCCGGGTGGCTGCCATCATTGACAAAAATCGCCGGGACACCGAGCGGCCGCAAACGGTCGGCCAGAAGGCAAGCGCCGGCGCCGTGATTAAAGACCGGAACAACTATGCACGGATTGAATTTCACGCTGCCTTCCCAAAATGAATTCGCCCGGCGGAATGCTCGTGTTCCGCGCTACTGTAGCGAAAATGAAGCTTCCCTTTCTCACGTTCGAACTTTAGATCGAGGGTGACCTCCTCACCAGCGCACAAGACCTGAAAAAATTTTAAAGCCTCTATCCGTTGGAATGCGCCGTCGAGGGGAAATACCTCACGCCCATAATCAATCGCCCAGCCCAATTGGATGACACCGGCGAGAATAGGATAATCCGCAAAATGACCATCGAAATATTTCAGCTCGGGCGGCAATTTTAGCCTGAGGCGCAGCTCGGCTGGAGCGGTCTCCCGGCGTAAAATAATCGGGCGCGTCACGTCGTTTGGGGAATCGTCAAACATTGCCTGAAATTGGGATAGGGGGGATTTTCCCTGCGGCGTCTCCGGCATTTTTTTTACGAAACGCCATTTTCGCGGAATTGCCGCTAAATCCAAATAGGGCATCAATGCGCCGCGCAGTATTTTTATCAGCGCCCGCTTGCCGTCCCGAGCCAGCGCGGCCCAGCCCTCCAATGTCGGCACGATCAAGGCGCCGAGAACTTGGCGGCCGGTGTTTCCCTTTATAACTTCAACGCGGATGGCAGAGATTTCCGCCCGCGATAGCAATTTTTGCTCGACCTCGGTAAGCGAAATTCGCCGCTCCTCAATCTTCACAATGCGATCGGCGCGCCCGAGCAGTTCAAATCTTCCGTCCGGCAGCAGGCGCACCCTATCCTCGGTTTGGAAAGACTCATCGCTGGAAAGAAAGGGAGACTTGATGGAGAGAATGTCGCTTTTTGAATCGACCGAAAGCGTTACCCCGGGAAGCGGCGTCAGAGGCGCCGGTCTCGATGCATCAAGCACCGAGCGGTAGCCGATACCGCCGGTCTCCGTACTGCCATAAACTTCAATGATCGGCCGCGTCAGACTGGCGTTGTAAACTGCCGCCACTTCGGCCGGTAGCGGCCCACCGGAAGAAAACGCACCCACGAGATGGCCCTTTAGCGCATCGACATCCACGACTCCGAGGGCACGCCCGAGAAAAGCCGGGCTGGAGACCAAAAGTATGTTTGCTTTCGTCTCCACCGCTCTTTCAAGCTCTTCCGGATAGCGTACCAGGCCGGCGTCAAACGGCTGCCCCGCCGCCAAGGGCCAAAGGATCCGGAACAATAATCCGTATATGTGATGTGCGGGCACGGTGGCGAGAACGACATAGGATTCAGTTGGCCTGAACAATCCGTCCAGCGTGGCCACTTCCGCTTCAAGGCAGTTGAGCGATTTATGAATCGCCACCGGCTGGCCTGTCGTGCCGGAGGTATGAAGAATTATTTCAGCGCGAGCGGCATCGAATGGTTCAAGAGCCGCCCTGTCGGCGGCGGCGTCATTTGCTAAAATGGAAACGGTCTTAACCTCAGGCGGCGTCTCCTGTTCATGCGCCAAAATGCCATCGATCTGATCGGCCAAATCAGAGACGTGGCCGATCTGAAGGTTTGCCGGCAGAACCACGGTGCGCCCGGCATAAAGCGTGGCGAGAAAACCAACGGCAAGGGCATAGGCATCCTCACTGAGCAATAGCCAACGCTGTCCTTGCCGTGTCTGTAGTGTCGCCGCAAGCGCCGCGACATCGTCTCGAAGCCCGGCAAAGCTGATTTGCCTATTGCCGACGATGGCAGCCGGGCGCTCACACGCACCGGGCGGGACAAACAGGGAAGAAATTGCGCGGGCGGTGTCCACTAAGGAGGCCCTATGCCAAGGCTCTATGTTGCAGCCGCCGCCTGATCAGATACTCACCGGCAAACAGAATTCCCATCAAGGCGTATGAAATCGCCCCGTTATAGAGCGTCCAGGTCTCCAGGCTTGAGAAAAGCGCGGTGTAAAGCGCGGCGCAACCATTGCAAACAAAAAAGATACACCAGACGATTGTCACCTTGCGGGTGTAACGGACCGCAGCTTCGGGCAGGTTTGGGTTTTGAATTCTGGCAAAGCGTTCGATCACCGTCGGCGGATGCAGCAGTGAAACGAAGAACAGCACCAGCATCAAAGCGCTGATGCAGACCGGATAAAAACGTAGGAATATCGGGGAATCGGACACCACCACCAGAAAGCCAATCGCACCCGCCGCCGCCAGTGCGAAAATCAGCTGCGGCTTGAAAGTGCGCGCGGCGGCAATGCGCCGGGCAAACACCAAACGCGCGCCCACCAGCAATATCAGTAGGATCGCGACGCTGCGCGCATCGAAGAACATCAGGCCGAAATAGACCATCGCCGGATACGCAACGAAGATTGCGGCGAAGAAGAGCTTGCTGGGTGTGACGCTCACCAGAACGCGTCTATCCGTTCACAAGGTCGTACACGGCCGCCACAACATCCTCGACCGTGCGGACCTGTTTGAACGCATTGGGGTCCATGTTTTTTCCCGTGATCCGTTTTAACTCCACAATCATGTCGACCGCGTCGATGCTGTCGAGGTCGAGGTCTTCGTAGAGACGGGCATCCAGCGTGATGATGTCTTGCTCCATTTCAAAATGCTCAACGAGAAGATTCCTGAGAAAATCAAAAATCTCATCTCGCGACTTCACTGTTGCGACCGCGTTCATGACGTGCGGCTCGACATGACGTATTTGGCCAGCGTTTCGACGGAATAAAAATGCCCGCGTATCTCCTCGGATTCGGCATCTATTTTGAATTGATAGCGTTTTTGCAATTCAACACCCAATTCCAGCGCATCGATGGAATCCAAACCGAGCCCATCGCCAAACAGCGCATCCTTCTCGTCGATATCCTCTGGTTCGATATCTTCCAAATCCAAGGATTCGATGATTAGTATTTTTATTTCTTCAGCCAATAATTTCATGCTGTTCAACATCTCCCGATAAAAGTGTTTTCAGGACCTCGTTAATTTTTCGGTTGGCACGAACGAGACTTGAGTCCGGCTCGATTATCGGCCGCGGGTCGAAACTCTCACCGATCACAATTCTGAAGTGCACTCTCTTGCGCGGAATTTGGTACCACTTTTCGGACTTCGTCAAAGTCGTCGGGTTGCTGGTAATGTGAATCGGTATGAAGGACTGCTCGCTCTTAACAATGATCGAAGCCGCACCTCGCCTGAGTTTCATCGGCTGGCCCGGAACGCTACGCGTGCCTTCCGGAAAAATGACGAGGCGCCGGCCATCTCTGACATTTTCCACGCAATCATCGATGAAGCGCATTGGCTCGTCATTGGGGATATAACCAGTCGCCCACATGACGCCGGCCATGAACGGATTTGACCACACCGCTTTCTTCACCGCGCATACAGCCTGGGGCAGTACGGAGATAATAAAGACGACATCAATTAAAGAGGGATGGTTTGCAACGATCAATTTCGCTTCGGAAAGACGTAACCGCTCTCTCCCGACGATCTCATAAGTCAGCACGCCCAGCACACGCAGCGCCCAGATAAAGAGGCGAAAGGATAAATGGACAAAATATTGGCAGCGCTGATTGGCGCGGCGGCGATTACGCGACAGTAAATGGATTACCGGCAGGACCATAAAGCCCAAGAAGATGCCCCCGATACCAAATACCGAGAAGCTGAAACCGGTGGCAAAAAGCCGCCAAGCAAAATTAAGCTGCTGCGCCATCGCACTTCCATTCCCATGTGAGACGGCCAAAATCCGAGGCGATTGGCTCGCCTCCAGTCAGCAGCAATCTTAACACACGTAGGGCTGAATTGTCCGCCGCACGCACGGCCTCGGCGTTTTTTTCTATGCTCGGGCACCATGAAAGGCCGAGGGCGGAAGCGTTTTTCTTTTCCGGCAAGCGAAGCAAGAACGCCAGGGCGGCATTATCGTTCACAGTGGTCTCTTGGGAGGAAAACATTTCCGGAAGAATTTGATCGCAATATACCAATAGTGCGGTGGCTGCGGTGCCTTCCTTCAAAAGGGACCAGCATTCGAGAAAGCCGGCTTCCAGGGAGGCCTCGCCGGCCGCCAGCGCGGTTGAATGAGACGTATCCTGCCGCATGATTGAAAACAGGCTGGATACGGTATTGTGCACGGACAGGCTGAACGTCATCGGAGAGGCCGGCTCTTCTCGCGTCAAATTATTCAATATTTCAAACGCCCGCGAGAACTCGCCATAGCGCGAGCAAAATACGCTGAGGGGGCATGCCTCATCCCCCGCCAGACAATCCGCCGCCACCTTGAAAGCCATTCTGTTGAGAGGGCTTAAGCGCCGGCGAAGCAATCTCTCGACGAAACGGACATCCGGTTTGATCTCCCCGGAAATACACTTCGTGCCCTCTGCCCAGGCGCGCCAACTGGGCACATCCTCAAGGCCCGGAGCCCAGGCCGACCAACGCACAACCTCCAACTCAATGGAATTTTCCGCGGCGCTTCCTGTGACACGTTCGGCGGCACTCTGACGCATTTTCAATTTCTCCTCAAACTCACATACGCCTATGCCAGGATCAGGGCTGGATTTAGTGCTTTCTAATTAGGGCAAGCACGCCGGCAACGACACCTCCCGCAACTAATTCTATCGACAGTCGCATAAGGATAGTTCTATCGTAGTAGCAGTGTCGAGAGAATTAAGGTGATCACACCCGCATTGAGGTCCTATAAGGTTGTATGTCATCCGTACGCTATCGGACATGCGCCGGCAGATGATTTCCGGAAATCATGTCGATACCCAGGCTCAGAAGGAATGAAAACTCACTCATGATCGTGGCGCCATCAAAATTGAATAAACCAATACTTGAAATTCTCTCTCGGCGCCGGCCCGTCCGAATGAGATATTTTTTTGCCGCCCTTTTGCTCCTTGGCGCGTTGCCACTCGGCGGCTGTGCCTCGCTAATTGTTGGCGCGGTAGCGACGGCCGGCGTAGCCGCCGTCCAGGAACGCTCTGTCGGCGACGCCGTGGACGACATCACCATCCGCACCGAGTTGAACCAATTGTTTTTCGAGGACAGTGTTGAACTCCTTCAAAGCGTGTCCTTCAACGTTATCGAAGGACGCGTTTTACTGAAGGGTTCGGTCAAGACGCAGGAAGAGCGAATTCACGCCCTGGAGCTCGTCTGGCAGGCCAGCGGCGTGCGCGAAGTCATCAATGAAATTCAGGTGACCGACCAGGGCGGCATCGTCAATTATGCGCGCGACACCTGGATTTCGACGCAGCTCACGGCCGAAATTATGTTTGATATCGATATTAACGCCGTCAACTATAATTTGGAGACGATCAACGGCATCATTTACGTCGTCGGCATTGCGCGGGATCAGGCGGAATTGGACAAAGTGATCGGCCATGCGCGGCGTATCCGCAACGTCAAACAAGTGGTGAGCCATGTGATATTGAGTGACGACCCGCGCCGGACAGCGGGACCATGAGCGCAAATCGCCAGCCTGTGAACGAGAATAAAGACACCTAATATGGGCATTCGCTGTTTTCTCATTTCGACCAATACTGTCACCACGCCCTACGCCGTTCATCCGCTCGGCATTGCCCATCTGAGTGGCGCACTCCGCCAGCACGGTCACGAGGTCGAACAGTTCGATGTCCTGGCGAAGCCCGAACAAGCCGTCCTGGCGCAACGTCTAATTGATTTCCAGCCAGACCTCATCGGCATTTCAATCCGCAATATCGATACGGTGGACAGCAATGATCCGCAGTATTTTCTTGATGGCCTGAGCGAGACCCTAGGCGCCATCCGGACCCATAGTTCCGCACCCATTGTTGTTGGCGGCAGTGCGTTTTCTTTGTTTCCGGATAAAATTATGGCGCTCAGCGGCGCCGATTACGGCATCACCGGCGAAGGGGAACAATCCATGTGCGACCTCGCCGAGGCCCTGGAGCGTGGAACGCCGCCGGCAATCGGAACATTTATCAACGGCAGCCCAAGCCGCGCCGGCAAATGGTTTCCTGTCGCCTATGATGATGGCATCGCCGACTACTATTTGAGGCGCGGCGGCACATTGAATGTGCAAACCAAGCGCGGTTGTCCGTTTCGTTGCGACTACTGTTCCTATCCCCTGCTCGAGGGCCGGCGCTATCGTTATCGTGACCCGGAAGAGGTTGCCGATGAGGTCAGCCGCTTGACAGCGGAACACAACGCCAAATTCGTTTTCTTTACGGATTCTGTCTTCAATGACCTCAAAGGCGAATATTTGAAAATCGCCGAAGCGCTAATCCGGCAGGGCAACACCACGCCCTGGTGCGCTTATTTCAGGCCGAGCCGCATGGAGCGCGACGCCTTGGAAACCCTGAAGCGTTCCGGCCTTCATTCGATCGAGTACGGCACCGATGCGACGAGCGACGTAACCCTCAAGGGAATGCATAAATCCTTTACCATGGAGGAAGTTTTTCATACCCAAAAGCTAACCAGCGAGCTCGGCATCCCGTCTGCGCATTTCGTTATTTTCGGCGGCCCTGAGGAAGACCGGCAAACTTTCGAAGAGGGGTTGGGCAACATGGAGCGCCTGAACGACAGCGTCGTATTCGCTTTTAACGGCATTCGAATCATCCCCAACGCCCCGATTCAAAAGCGCGCCATTGCCGAGGGCATTATTGACGTCGATGACGATCTGCTCGAGTCGGTATTCTATTTCTCCCCCAGGATCGAACGCGACTATATGAAACGCCGCCTTCTACAAGAGTGGGACAGCCGCGACGACCGTGTATTCCCCGTTACCGGCACAAATAGCCAATTGGAGAATCTATACAATCTGGGTTTCGCGGGGCCGCTCTGGGACAAGCTCCTGCCACGCCAAAGGCCTGCCCGAAAAAGAGCAGCGCGGTGACCTGGCGATCTGACGTATCAAACTGCATAAGAGAGAATCGGACAGTGAAATATTTTTTTACGTTGTGCCTGCTGGCCGGATTAAGCGCCGCACTTATCACAGCCGGGTCGGCGCTAGCCGAAGAAGACGACCCCTCCTTCCTCAGCCCCGGCATCGGCTACTATGATATTTTCGCCGATGACGAAGCTGCGGAATTTCGCCTGGAGTACCGCAACAAATATAGATTTCTGTTGTTCAAGCCCTTTACCGGCATTGCCGTGACAACGGAACAGGCCGTATTCGCCTATGCCGGCGTTTATTCGGATTTTTATTTCGGCCGCCGTATCGTAATCTCGCCAAGCGTTGCGCCGGGATATTATCACAATGGCGGCGGCAAGGATTTGGGCCACGAGTTTGAAATCAAGTCGGGCCTTGAAATCGCCTACCGGCTCGATGACCGCTCGAGAATCGGCCTGCATTTTTATCACATTTCGAATGCCGGCCTGGAAGACACCAAGCCCGGGGTTGAAGTCCTTGGCACCAGCTATTCGATCCCACTGAATTAGGGTTTAATCACATCACGCCTTATGGCGGGCTTGCGCTGACAAAACAAACTCGGGCGTGCTACCATCTCAGGTAGTTGAAGTCATAGAGCGTTGGAGGTTCATGTGAAATTATTTATAGCGATAGCCATGGCCGCGTGCGTTTTATTTTCCTCGCATGCCATGGCACGTGACGAGCGCCTCATGTTTCCCATTTCCGAAGCACTGCAGTCGCGCGGCAGCGAAAAACTCGATCTTGATAAAGTTCAGTTTTTTTTCGGCGACCAGTCGCATCCGCCGATCGCCGAAAGCTTCGGCACATTTATCAGCAACAGGAAGACCAACGCCTTCGCCAAGAAGGACAAGACAGCGTGCGAATGGGCCTTTTCGTCGGCCATGATCGCCTTTCAGAAACGCGCGCTCGACAAAGGCGGCGACGCGGTCGTCAATATTCACAGCTATTACAAGAAAGAGGACGTGTCGAGCGAGAGCGAATATATGTGCGGCGCCGGCGCGTTCGCCGCCGGCGTAGCGTTTCGCGGTGAAGTCGTAAAGCTGAGCAAATAGCCCGGCCGCAGAAAGCAGTATCGGGGCCACTGCCTCCTAATTGGCAGCGGCCTCTTGGTACAGGTTTTGATGTCCATCTTCTGAACCGAGCGTAGGTTTCTCAGATTTCTTTTCCCAGTCTGGCAGATATTCGGTCATCTTATTGCGAATATCCGTCATATTCTGGCGGGCCCATTCTTCTGCCGTATCCAAATTCTCTACCCACCGGGTATCGGCGTACCAGCCGGCGAAATCCTCCGAGTTCACGTTGTCGCCATGCACCGGTTCGAACGCAAACCGAGCTTTCCACAGGCCCATTTCCGGCGATACCACGGTGTAGTACACCTTGCCCTGTTCAAGCATGGCATCCATAAAATCGGCCTGTTCACCCAAAACCATAAACCGCTGCTGCCCGGTATTCGCCTGGTGAGCGAGTTTTGCTTTGGCGGATAAGACTCCGATGAAGACAGGGTCGCCGCTTGTGATATCGAAGACGGTCGACTGAACCGCAAAACCCAGCCCCGAAGGCCGCATGAAGACGACTAACGCCTTATCGTTTTCAGGCGCGTAATTCGCCTCCTCCGGCGCAATATCACGCATATATTGACTGCTTCCGGCGCAGGCTCCAAGTGCGAGCACCGCCAACACAACGAAACTTTTGGCAAATATACCAGCAGAAACCTTCATATCGATCTAAGCCCCTCTAATATTTTTATGTCTTGTGAGTTAGATTGAAACAGATATTTCACGGAAGGTAAATCGTATTTTTTTCACTCGCCCTGATAACCACAATATCATTTAGCGAGGTTGTTTCACCTGGCATTCCCCAGATGGCCGTCGCTGACTTTAGCGCTTCCCCTCCACCACCACCTCAATCACCCACGCCTCCCCGCCCGCCGCCGCCGCCAGCGCCTCCGGCTCGCTCACCCGCACGCCTATCAACCCCATCCCCGCCGCCATCTCTACAAAACCCAGCTCGGGCTCGAGCTCAATCCGGCGCAGCAGGTTCAATACGTCCTCATCGGAATATCGCTTCCTCGCCATCCCCGCACCTCCACATATTCTTAGA
>CAYSDJ010000011.1:0-78920 GCA_964429775.1 uncultured Rhizobiaceae bacterium | reverse complement strand
AAACAAATGCGTCGTCGCAGGTGATTCCACCTGCTCGGGATTTACTCTAAACCTCGATACGCGCGACCTCTTCGCCATCCACGCCAAAGCAGACAGAGGTGAGCGGCCCGCCAAAGCCACAGCCGCTGTCGACCGTGGCGCTAAAGGTCCCGATATCGATACCGCCATGCTCAGAATCAAAGCCGCGCACGATCTTGGTATAGCCGGCAAAGGGCGCCTGCAGGGCGCTGAAATCAGAGCTGTTCCACCAGAATGCATCGCCCTGGGCGTCGAGTGGGCGCGTCGCGTCGATGCCGGCATGGACGAATAGCAGCGCGCCGTCCTCTGTAAGCGCCGCCCTTCTCAGGCTCGAGGTAAGCTCGACATGGCCGTCGCGGGCCTGCATATTCTGGCGCAATTCGTTGGTCCAGCGGGCCAGTTCAAGCGCACCGGAGCGCGCCCGGCGCAGAGCCGTTTCCTCATCGCCGCCGTAAGCCGCCAGGGTTTCGCGCAAGCCCTGCTCAAGCATCCAGGCCAGCACCTCGGCCGGGCCGACAGCCAAGTGAAGCTGCAGCATTTTATGCCACATCTCTTCCTGCTGGCCGCGTAAGTAAGCCACATCGCAGACATGCATGCCGGGTGCAGCGATGAGCTGGCGGCGGAACAACAGCAATTCGTCGATGGTCTTGAGAACGGCCTCGCCATGGCCAAAATAATTTCCGAGATAGACCAGCCGGTCGCCGGCGAGAAAGCGTTCGCCGAGCTGCTCGTGCAGCGCCGTTAGGCGTTCCGCTTCGCCGTGAATAGCACCAACCGCCCACACCCGGTGCGCGCCGCGAAGGACGGCAAACTTATCCCGGTCAACGCCCGCCAGCATGACTTTGCCTTTTTATCAGGCAGCGCGGAGTACGTTCTCCAGTTTTTCCGCCGCCTGTTCGGTATCGGTATTCTCCACCGCGGCGAATTCGCGCGCCAGGCGCTCAAGCGCCGCCTCATACATTTGCCGCTCGCTGTAGGATTGGTCCGGCTGGCCTTCGTCGCGGTGCAAATCGCGCACCACTTCGGCGATCGATACCGGATCGCCGGAATTGAGTTTGGCATCATATTCCTGGGCGCGGCGGCTCCACATGACGCGGCGCGTGCGCGCCCGGCCCTTGAGCGTGGAAATGGCCTGCTCCATGGTCTGCTGCGAGCTCAGCCGGCGCATGCCCGATGTGCTCGCCTTATCTAGCGGCACGCGCAAGGTCATTTTCTCCTTGTCGAACACGACGACGAAGACGCGCAGCGTTATGTCGCCGATTTCATGCTCTTCAATCGCCGTAATCTGGCCAACGCCATGCGACGGATAGACCACATAATCCTTGACCGCATAGCCGTGCTGGTCGCTCGCCTTTGCCTTGGCTGGCGCTTTCACCGGCGTTTCCTTTGGCGGCGCGGCTTTTGGCGCCGGGCTTTTGGCTGCGGCGGGCTTGGCTGCGGCGGATTTCGTCGCGGCAGGCTTGGCTGCAGAGCGCTTGGCCGGCGCGGTCATTTTAACGGTTTTCGCAGTTTTCGCAGTTTTTGCGGATTTCGCCGGTGCGGCGGCCTTTACAGCTGCCTTTGCTGACGGTTTTGCCTTCTTTGCCACCGACTTTTTGGTTTTATCCTTGGTTTTCTCTTTGGTCTTCACTGCAGCTTTCGCCTTGCTTGGCGTCTTCGGCTTGGCAGCCGGCGCCTTGGCTTTTGACTTGTTCGCAGCCGCAGGCACTGTTTTTTTGGCTGCGCTCTTCTTCTTCGACGCGACAGCCTGTTTGCTCTTGGCCGAAGTTTTTCCGGCCGATTTGCGCGCCGGAGATGATTTTGCTGTTGCCATGGTCATTGTTACCGTGCCGTTGTTAAAATGCAATAATTCGCGATATTCAATTGTGTATTCACACGCCGGCCCCGCATCGGCATAAAATAAAAAACAGATACGGTCCGGCATATCTAGCAAGATGGATTGGGGTGCTATTGAATTAATGGTTAAAAGCGACCCGCACCAACAAGAAATGGGTGGGAAATCCCCACCCATTTACCCGGAAGGTCTACGACTATATCACAAATTTGCGTTTAAATACAGTGCCCAAGTAGGGTAGCAGCGGGCAAACGGGGCAAAGGTACAAAACGACTCGGAAAAAGCCGTTTTGTTCATATTGTATTCCGTCTTTATTCGCCTTAGGTTCCTTCCCCTGGGTTCTCAGAAAAGTATTTTTCAAACTTTCCTTCCTCATCCTTAAAGTCGTCGGCATCTGCCGGCGGCTCGCCCTTACGCGTGATATTGGGCCAGGTTTCTGCAAATTTCGTGTTTATTTCCAACCATTTAGCTGCTTCATCATCGCCGCCCGTGTCGGGAATGATGGCTTCAACCGGGCATTCCGGCTCGCACACGCCGCAATCGATACATTCGTCAGGATGGATGACCAACATATTCTCACCGACATAAAAGCAATCCACCGGGCATACTTCGATGCAATCCATATATTTGCACTTGATGCAATTTTCGGTCACCAAATAGGTCATGTTTTCCTCTCTGCCCGCGGCAATCCACCGCCAAGACGATAGTTAGCTTCAAAACTGCCCCGCAAACGCCCCATTCGGGTGCGGGGAATGCAAAATTTCCTACCCTGCCGCCAATACCCGTTGCCTGGCCTCCGCACGCTCCCGGTCGGTCACGTGCAACATTCCGGCGATACGTTGGATCAGGTTGCTTTCATAGGGGTGCAGCTCGCCGTCCGAATAAACCACGTGCCATAACATTTCAATCAGCCGCAAGCGCTCCTCACGGCCAAAATTCGAATCGAATTTGCGGACAAAGCGGTAAAGGTCGGTGGCTTCATGCTGCGCCGCTTCGGCCTCTTGCAAAAGAGTCTCGCATTCCTCATCGCTTAGCTCGAACTCCTGCTTGACCGCGTGCGCCACCGCTTCGCGCTCCACCTCGTCATAGGATTCGTCGAGATGGGCCGCTTCGACGAGCAACGCCGCCGCCGCGAGATGAAGCTCATCGACGCTGTGCGCCGTTTTGCCGGCGTCCTCGCCGGTGCCTTCAGGTGCGGCAAAAAGTGCTTTGATCCGATTGATCATTCGAGATGCGTAGCACAGCTGAAGCGGCGGACTCAACCACAGTTTATGACTTGCTTTCGAGCCCCCGGCCGGCGTCCCGAAGAGATAAATTCGCGTCGCCACCAAGCGCCTCTTCGCTCTCGACATCTTCGTAGCAAAGCTGTGCCTCGACCGCCGGACCACGGCGTTCCGGCATGGCAAGAATGCGCACCACACGAATGCGCGAGCCTTGCGGAAAGGTCAAAATATCGCCCGCTTTCAGGGCGTAATGCGCCTTACGTACGCGCCGGCTGTTGATCCGTACCTTGCCGGCGCCGCACATGCGCTGGGCCAGGCCGCGGGTTTTGTAAAAGCGCGTTTGCCAGAGCCATTTATCGAGCCGTTGCGTCTCGCTCACGAGCCGCCCTTGCCGTCATCGAACAACGCATGATCGCCGAGTGCCGCAAATGGTGAATTGGGATCCGCCTTGACGGGCCGCTTCTTCTTGCGCCGCTTGGCCTTGCCTGGACGCGGCGCACGGGCATAGCGCGGTGCGTTGTTTTCACGCACGCCATCCGCTTCCACAATGTGGTAGCCGAGCGCCGCAGCGACCTCGGGAAACTGCTTTTTGGCGCAACCGGCCATGGCCAAAAGCGCCGTATCGGCGGCAAACGGTCCGCTGCGGGCGCGCTTGGCCATGCCGGCGAGCAAGCGCTCGGCCATGTCGGCACGCAGCACCCGCGCGCCAAGCACAACAAAACCAAGCGCGTTATAGGCCTCAGCCGGTGTGGCCGGGTTGCGCGCGAAACCGACCGCCGCCGGATTGGCGCCCCGGCTCGGCGCGGCGGCGCCCTGATGCACCGCCCACAGCAGGCCGGCAAATTCGGAGCGGGAAAATTTCAGCATCGGGGTGCAATAGACGCTCGCGGCGGCGATGCGCACATCGAGCGCGGCGAGCTGTGCCCGCGCCGCCTTGTCGAGATCAGCGACCTGAGCATCGACCTTGCGCCGTGGCAGACAACCGAGCGCCTCGGACAGTTGAAAAGCGAGACCGCGCGCGCCGCCGTTTAAATTCGCCTCACGCAGTTTTAGGAGCGGCGCCGCGCCGCGCGCGATGCGGCGCTCCAGCCAATCGGCCAAACGCCGCCTCACCCGCTCGCGCTGAGGGCCGCTTAGAATCTCGCCATGGAGAATTTGCAGGCCGGGCTTGAGCACATTGTCACTTGGCGTTAAGGCGGCAACCGGCGCGTCGCGCCAACAGATCGTCCCGGCCTCCACGGCCATGCCGGTTTCGATAGAGCCTTCCAGAGCGCCGTCCAAATTGAGGCGGAAGGCATCATCGCCATCCTGCTCGAGCGCGCCAACCCGGCGCTGAATTTCGCTGCCGAGAACCTTCTGCGCGGCGCTCGAGATCGCTTTGCTGTCCTCCTCGGGATCGTCCGGCAGAAAACGAAAGCCCGCCATATGGCCTACCACATGGCCCTCGATAAACACCTCGCCCGATTCGCCAAACGCCGCACTGAGCGAATCGGAATCACGCATGCGCTGCACCAGGGCGGCGGCGCGGCGATCGACGAAACGTTGCGTCAGGCGCTCGTGCAGGGCATCGGAGAGCCGGTCCTCAACCTCGCGCGCGCGCTCCTGCCAATGGCGCGCATCGGCCAGCCAAGCGGCGTGGTGCGAAATATAGGTCCAGGTGCGGATATGGCTGATGCGCGCGGTCAAGGTATCGATATCGCCATCCGGGCGATCGAGGCTGGCGACCCGCTTGGCAATCCACGGTTCGGGAATGGCGCCCGAGCGCGCGAGGTGCAGATAAATTTGCCGCGCCAGGCTGATATGGCTGTCGGCCAGGGTCTTACGGAAATCGGGAATCTGGCAGACATCCCAAAGCAGACGCACCCGTTCCGGCTCGCCGGCCTCTGCCCGCACCGCATCGTCGCGCGCCAGGGCGAGAAGGGTGAGATGGTCGTTGCCATCGCGCACGCGGCGCAAGCCGGCTTGATCCGGCGGCCTGTCGAGGCTGTGCAGCAGGCGGTCCAGGCTGCGGAAGGAGAGGTCCGAATTGCGCCAGAAAACCTCCTTTATCTTGGGAAAACGGTGCTGTTCGACAGCCTCCACCGAATCGGCGTCAAGCTCGGTCAGACCCGCTGTTGTGCCGAAGGTGCCATTGGTCAGGTAGCGCCCGGCACGCCCGGCGATCTGCGCCAGTTCGGCTGCGTTGAGGCGGCGCATGTGGTGGCCGTCGAACTTATGGTCGGCCGAGAAGGCGACATGGTCGAGATCCATGTTGAGGCCCATGCCGATGGCGTCCGTCGCCACCAGATAGTCAATTTCGCCAGCCTGATACATCGCCACCTGAGCATTGCGCGTGCGCGGGCTGAGGGCGCCCAGGACCACCGCGCAGCCGCCGCGCTGCACCCGCATGGCCTCGGCCAAGGCATAGACATCCTGAGCCGAAAAGGCGACCACGGCGCTCCTTGGCGCAAGGCGGTTAAGCTTTCTGTGGCCGCTGAAGGAAAGCTCGGAAAAGCGCGGCCGGCCGGTGAAGGAGGCCTCGGGAACGAGGCGGCGGATCAGCGGGCGAATGGTATCGGCGCCGAGGAACATGGTCTCGAAGCGGCCGCGCGCATGCAATAGCCGGTCGGTGAAAACATGGCCGCGCTCCCGGTCGGCGGCCAATTGAATTTCGTCAACGGCGAGAAAATCGACCGAGCGGTCGAGCGGCATCGATTCGACCGTCGCTAAAATATAGCGCGGATTGGCCGGTAGAATTTTTTCCTCGCCGGTAATCAGGGCAACGGCGCGCGTGCCTTTGATCGCCACCACCTTGTCATAAATTTCACGCGCCAGAAGACGCAAGGGGAAGCCCATCAGACCCGAGCCATGGGTCAGCATGCGCTCCACCGCCATATGGGTTTTGCCGGTGTTGGTCGGGCCGAGGACCGCCGTGACCGTACGTTCCCCGCTACGCTTATCCGCCATGGCTTTAGAATCAGACCTTGCGCGCGGGAATGCAAGCCAATCTGCCCACCGGCCCCTAAAAAGAGCGAAACGGGGCTTGAACAGGCCCCTTGCGCGACACATATTGCGGCCAAGTTTATTTTTGTTGTCAGGAGAGATACGCATGGGCGATGCCCCGGTAGACGAAAAACCCGCAAGTGGCGGCACCGCAGCCGATCAGGCAAAAGCGGAAACGCACGAGTTCCAGGCCGAGGTCAGCAAGCTGCTCGATCTGATGATTAACTCGCTCTACAAGGAGAAAGATATCTTCTTGCGCGAATTGATCGCCAATGCCTCGGATGCCTGCGACAAGCTGCGCTACGCGGCGATCACCGAGCCCGATCTGATGGCCGGCGACAGCGAGCTCAAGGTCAGTCTGTCGCTTGATAAAGAGGCGCGCACCCTGACCATCGCCGATAACGGCATCGGCATGAGCCATGACGATCTGGTGCAAAATCTCGGCACCATCGCGCGCTCGGGAACCGAGGCCTTTCTCAAGCAGATTAAAGGCGACGAAGGCGACGATCCGAGCCTGATCGGCCAGTTCGGCGTCGGCTTTTATTCGTCCTTCATGGTCGCGACACGGGTCGAGGTGTACACCCGGCGCGCCGGCGAAGATACCGGCTGGCGCTGGGAATCGAAGGGCCGCGGTAAATTCTCCATCACCGAGGACGACAGCGCGACGCGCGGCGCACGCATTGTCCTCCATTTGCGAAAAGCCGATGAGGAGTTTGCCGAAGAGGCGCGCATCCGCCACATCGTCGGCACCTATTCCGACCACATTGCTCTTCCGATCGAGCTTGCCGGTGAAACGCTGAATGAAGGCTCGGCCCTGTGGACGCGCTCGGCGAGCGATATCACAGAAGAGCAGCACAAGGAATTTTATCACCACGTCTCCCACTTGCCGGGCGATCCGTGGTTGACGGTGCATATGCGGGCCGAGGGGCGGATTGAATATACCGGCCTGGTCTATGTGCCCGACATGCGGCCGTTCGATCTGTTCGATCCGGCGCGCAAACACGCCGTCAGGCTCTACGTCAAACGGGTCTTCATCAGTGACGATTGCGAGGGCCTCATTCCCGGCTATCTGCGTTTCATGCGCGGCATCGTCGATTCCAACGACCTGCCGCTCAACATCAGCCGCGAGACGCTTCAGCACAATCCGATCCTCGCCAAAATCAGCTCCGGCCTGGTTAAGCGCATCCTCTCCGAACTCGAAAAGAAGGCCAAGAACGACAACGAGGGCTACGACCTGTTCTGGCGCAATTTCGGCGCGGTCCTCAAGGAAGGCATCTACGAGGCGTCCGACCAAAGCGAAAAACTGATGAAGCTGGCGCGCTTCCACTCGCTCAACTCAGAAGATAAGTGGATCTCGCTTGCCGATTATGTCGCCAACATGGCCGAGGGCCAGGAGGCGATCTATTATCTCAGTGGCGATGCCCAGAGCGGCCTCGAAAAAAGCCCGCAGCTCGAAGGTTTCAAGGCGCGCGGTATCGATGTGTTGTTCATGACCGACCCAGTCGATCAATTCTGGCTGCCCACCGCAGCGGATTTCGACGACAAACCGTTCCGCTCGATCACCCAAGGCTCGGCCGATCTCGACAATTTCGAGACCGCCAAAAGCGACGATGACGCAACACCGGAAGAAGAGAAGGCGAGCGACAGCGATATGGATAAACTCATCGCCATGGTCAAGCTCACCCTTGGCGATGAGGTCAAGGATGTGCGTGTCTCGTCACGCCTGACTGAGAGCCCGGTGTGTCTGGTCGCCGATGAGGGCGATGTCGATATGCATTTCGAGCGCCTGTTGCGCCAGCATCAGCAGCCCGTCATGGGCCATAAGCGCGTGCTTGAAATCAATCCGGGTCATTCGCTCACCACCGCGCTGGCGACCCTGGTTGGCAAGGAAGGCGCCTCCGGGGCGCTTGAGGATGCCTCCCATCTGCTGCTCGATCAGGCGCGTATTCTCGAAGGCGAATCGCTGCCCGACCCGGCATCCTTCAGCCGCCGCCTGGCCGGACTATTGACCAAATCTCTAACGACTTAGGACGCAAATTTACACGAGAGTTTTTGAGCGGGCTCTATATTACGATTCAAAATACTGAATTGGAGATTTTTCAGTACAGCAGATTATTATTTTTCGGAAATTGATTATTACTACTCATTCATATTTTCTAGTTTAACTAATAAATTGAGAATTTCACTAGCTACTTCTTCATTTTCAACATTGTAAGTCATCGTTGATCCGGGCGCAACCGATTGCGGTTCCATGATGAATCGTTTCAAGGTTTCCCGGTCCCATTTTCCTTCGATCGCAGTTAACGCTTCACTATATTTGTAATTATCGCTGGCAATCCGTCGAGAAAAAATACTACTGAGCGATGGCGCCATGTGCGTAATATTGGTGGCCCCAAAATGGTGACATTTTAGGCAGGGCTTAATAATTGGAATATTGTATGAAGTTTCGGTTCTCTTATTCTCCTCCAGAAAATTTGAGGCAATAGAAAGGAATATCAGTGTTGAATCGTCTGTCCACAGGACCAACCGGGCGTCGCTGGTTTCTTCAATATCCCGTATTCTAGGACCTATCCAAATCCGCTCTACAAATTCAACACGGCGTTCTTTATCAAGTCTCAGGCGGAAAATGGATTGGGCCTTTAAGCTGGCTATCAAAATGTCGCCATCCCAAGTTGAATGAAAATTAGCAACCTTCAGCAAATTTGAAATCGCGATAGATGGCACCCATGCAAATAGGGGGCGATCAAAGTTATCATGCCTTCCCGTTTCACCATGCTTCCATCGATATCCGGAATACAAAACGCCATGAGATTCGTTGGGCCAGCCGTAATTACCTCCTCTCCTGATAAAATTTAACTCGTCTCCCCCTTTGGGCCCGTGCTCGGTTTCAAGCACTCCCCCTTCGTCCGTGACAAACAGTCCCTGAGGGTTTCTATGGCCCTTTGAATATATTTCGTATCCGCCCGTCGAAGCATCAGCCAAAATCAATTTTCCCATATGAGTAGAGGGGTCCTCGGGGCCAAACATTCCATTGGGCAGGCGATCCCCACCGGAAACGTCCGTAAATGAAATAAGAAATTTACCGTCCGAGAGAATGGCTAACCGACCGGCTTCATTTTGGCCAGACAGATTGCTTGACCAAACCTCTACTACGGTCGAAGACTGAAACTCCTGAAGATTAATCTTACCCACCTTGGTCTGAAATTTGGCGAACGGGTCGGTTAGTTCGGGGAATGTAATTTCATATGAGACGTAAGCATGTGTCGGATCCTGCGAGAGGTCACAGGCAACATCGTTGACACGAACAAATTCGCTATCCTGTTCTTGATTAAAGGCATTTACAGAAATTTTTCCGGTTATCGTCATAGAATTCAACTCGACCAAAATGCCGTTGCCTGCACCATCAAAAACTACAAGAAAAGAATCCATACTGCATAGTCCGCCTTTCGGCCCTCTAACGGAAGGTGAACCAAATCCCTCTTGAGCACCGACATCAATGACCGTCGCGAGTATAGGAATCGTTAAGCTCTCGATCACTCGGCGCTCAGAAACGAGAGTAGAAAGATCCCTGCCTATGTCAGAATTCAAATTCTTGTCTGAATCAACTTTCACTTCCTTAATTTTAGTGTGTAACTGTTCCACACTATAACCGTTCTCAAGAAAAGAATACGCCGCCTTTATTTGCGGATAAGGAAACCAAAGAAAACGGTGGGAAAAAAAGCCATACGCGTAGCCGATTAAGAGCACACCAATGCATACGAAAATCACAATTAGTAATCTTTTTCGCGCCATCAAAAACCTCTTTAGAGTTTAGGTCAATCGCGAAAGACAAGCGCATATACCTACGGCCAGCATTGAAAAGGGGCTATTACTAACCCGCTTGTAATTCGTTTGGATAAACTTAAGGAGTCCAGTAAAATAACTCAACTTAAGATGTTGCCGTTGGATAGCATCAAAAAAGAGCCGACGCAACGGCGCAACGCAGCTATTCACCGCGGATGAGGGGATCGGCGATGATCACTTTCGTGGGCCAGACAATGGTCGCGTCTACGCTACAACGTGCCTCATCTAGCTCCATCGAGCCACAACGCCGCAGCGCCGATGATGGCGCCATGTCGGCCTGACTGGACGATAACGGCGCAGCCATCCGAGGAATCGGCGCCGGCCAATTGATCGGCGGCGACAGAGATGTTGAGCGCTTCGCCGGTCCAGGTGCCGATCGCCATGTGGGCGCGAACGACATGATTATTGTTCATTTTGCGACCCTGATTTTCACCAGCGGTGACGTCAGTGACAAAATGCCGGTCGAAATTGACCAGCCACACCGTCGCCGGCGCGCCGCTGGCGCCGCCCGCTGCCGCGGCCGGTATCGAAACCTCCACCCCGCCCGCATCGTTTGGTGCGACCGCGATATCAAGATGAACGGCATAGCTCTTGTGTGCACTTTCGACCGCCGCAATCACCGCCATCTTGTCCGAGCCGACTTCGTTGGCGCTGCCATTGATGACCATTTGCGGTGTGTAGACATAAGTGAGGCCGAGGGTTTTGGCGTAAGCGCGCTGGCGCGCCGTCGATTCGGCGCTCGAAAAGCGGTCTTTCCAGCCGAGATTGTCCCAGTAGTCGACATGGAATTCGAGGCCGAGAATATCGTCACGCATCTCGATCAGCTCGCCGAGAAAGGCATCGGCGGCGGGGCAGGAGGAGCAACCCTGCGAGGTGTAGAGCTCAACCACCACAAGCGGTGCAGCCGATTCGGCGCGCACCTGACGTTCGGCCGCGAAAACAAAGGCCAGGGCAGCGGCAAAACACAGCAGGATATATAAAGGGCGTTTCTTCATGAGGTTTCCGCTCGGGAATATACCATGGCAAATCTGGGCCACCCTACAAGGCCGATCACAATTCGGTGACCCGGCGCCGCACCCAGGAGCAGCATCTCCGTTATTGGGCGGCGATTTACAATGAGATAAACTAGCGCTCATGCGAACCCTCTATCATCTCTGGCTGAGCCCAACTTGCCGCGCCGTCCGCATCGCCCTGGCCGAAAAAGGCCTGGAATTTGAACTGGTGCTGGAAAAAACCTGGGAGCGGCGGGCCGAATTCATGGCCTTGGACCCCTCTGGGGATGTGCCGATCCTGGTCGAAGCGGACGGCAGCGTGATCGCCGGTGCCGGCGCCATTCTGGAATATCTCGAGGATGTCTATGACGCCCCGGCGCTGATCGGCACGCAGCCGACCCAGCGCGCCGAAGTGCGCCGGCTGGTGTCCTGGTTCGGCGATAAGTTCGGCCGCGAAGTGAGCGAATTCATCCTCGACGAAAAATTCGTCAAACGCTTTCTCACCAAGGCGGAGCCGAATTCGCAAGCGGTCCGCGCCGGCCTCGCCAACATCCGCACGCATCTCGATTACATCGCCTATCTCACCGACCGGCGCAACTGGCTGGCGGGCGAGGTGTTTTCGCTCGCCGATATCGTCGCCGGCGCGCATCTATCGGCCGTCGATTATTTGGGTGACGTGCCGTGGAGCCGGCATGAGGCAGCCAAAGAATGGTATGCGCGGATTAAATCGCGGCCCTCCTTTCGGCCATTGCTGGAAGATTACATCCCCGGCTTCCCCCCGCCCAAACATTATGCGGACCTCGATTTCTGACCCCTCATCTCCGGCGAACGGAGCGGCGCTCCGCGCCGAGATCGAACGGCAGGCGCGCGCACTCGGCTTCGATGCCTTCGGCGTCGCAAAGGCAGAAGCCGGTCCCGAGCGCGAAGATTTGCGCGAATATCTGGCCAAGGGATATCACGGCGATATGGCGTGGATGAGCACCCATGCGGCGCGGCGCGGCGATCCCGCCATGCTGTGGCCGGAGGCGCAGAGCATCATCATGCTGGGCGCGCACTACACCCCCGACAAGCCGCCCGGCGATATTCCGGGCGCACCCCAGGAGGGCGCCATATCCGTCTACGCCCAGGGGCGCGACTATCACAAAATTCTCAAAAAGCGGCTGAAACGCCTGGCCGGCGATATGGCGCGGCAATTTGGCGGCGAGGTGAAGCTGTTCATCGATACCGCACCGGTGATGGAAAAGCCATTGGCCCAGCGTGCCGGCCTCGGCTGGCAGGGCAAGCACAGCAATCTGGTATCGCGCCGCTTCGGCTCCTGGCTTTTTCTTGCTGAGATATTCACCACCCTCGATCTGCCGGCTGACGCACCCGCGCGCGACCATTGCGGCAGTTGCCGGTCGTGCCTCGATAGCTGCCCGACGGCTGCTTTTCCGGCGCCCTACCGTTTGGATGCCCGGCGCTGCATTTCTTATCTGACGATCGAACATAAGGGC
Organism: uncultured Rhizobiaceae bacterium; assembly: GCA_964429775.1. Taxonomy (GTDB): domain Bacteria; phylum Pseudomonadota; class Alphaproteobacteria; order UBA828; family UBA828; genus PTKB01. The sequence goes on along the minus strand of CAYSDJ010000011.1, from coordinate 66,535 downwards.
CATATTGGGCGTGAATTTCGTGCCGCTATGGGCAACCGCATTTATGGCTGCGACGATTGCCTCGCCGTTTGTCCGTGGAACAAATTCGCCCAAACCGGGGCGGCGCACGCTTTTGAGCCGCGCGCCGAATTGAGCGCGCCGCGCCTGGCGCAATTGGCCGAGCTCGACGACAGCACCTTCCGCAAACTTTTTTCCGGCTCACCGATAAAGCGCACCGGGCGTGACCGCTTCGTGCGCAACGTGATGATCGCGATAGGCAATAGCGGCGATGCGGCGCTCGCCGATGTGGCCGAAAGGCGATTAGGCGACGAATCGCCCCTGGTCCGTGCCATGGCCGTCTGGGCGTTCGCCCGGCTCGCGCCCCCGGAGCGCTTCGAGCAATGCAAGGCTAAGCATCTGGCGCAAGAGAAGGATGCCGAGATATGCGCCGAGTGGCGCGCTATTCCGGCTTGATATCCAACTTTTCCAGATTGCGCCGGGCCGCATCGGCAGCCGGCGAATCGGGCGCAAGTTTGGTCACCTGCAGCCAGTCCTCGCGTGCGCCGGCGTCGTCACCGCGCAGGCGGCGGATATTGCCGCGCTCCAAAAAGGCTGCGACATGGTCGCCATCCATTTCCAACGCCCGATTGACATCATCCGCCGCCAAATCAAGGCTGTCGAGATAGCGGTAGGCGCTGGCGCGGAAGATCAACGCGTCTGAATTGTCCGGGTCGATATCGAGCGCCCGGTTGAGATCGTCGACGGTCTCCCAATAATTCTCAGCGGCGGCCAAAACCAGGCTACGGTCAATCAAGAGGTCGATATTATTCGGCGCCAATTCGAGGCCGGCCGTTAGCGCCGCATTGGCGCGCTCGATCTCACCCGCCATCAACCAGGCATTGCCGGCCTGGCCGAGCAGAGAGATGCGCAGGCCCGCATCGGCATTCTCCTGCACCAGGCGCTCCAAACGCAGCGCAGATTCGCCGAAATGCCCCAACCCATAGAGCGCCACGGCGACGCAGTGCCGGGCCGCGATACCGCCGCCGAGATCACGCCACGCCATGGCGCGCTCGAAACCGACTTCCGGCTCGCGCATGGCAAGCTCGATACATTGATCATATTCGCGCCCCTGAACGAGATTCTCCACCGCCGCGCCGTCCGGCCAAGACGGCCAAAACAGCAGTGCGAACAAGGTTGTGATCAGTGCGCGGCGGAGCATGGTGGCGAAGCTTTCCTTAAGGATTGTGACAATTATCGGCCTGACAATCTATTATGCGGCGTGAGCTCCCCCTATCATAGTGCGCTTCCGCTTGGCCAGTTATTCTGTTTTGGCCTCGGCTATAGCGGCGCGCGCTTGGCGCTGGCGCTGCGCGCTTTGGATTGGCAGGTCGCCGGCACCTCGCGCGATGGCGCGGCGCTGCAGGAACTGGAGGCGCATGGCATCGTCGGCGGGCAGCTGGAAAATGCCGAAATTCCGCCCGGCACCAGCCATATTCTCATCACCATTCCGCCCGGCGCCACCGGCGATCCGGTGCTCCTCGCCGCGGCCGATAAAATCGCCGCTGTGCAGGAGCTCGCCTGGCTCGGCTATCTCTCAACCACCGGCGTTTACGGCGATAGGGGCGGCGCCTGGGTCACGGAAAAAGACGCGCCGAAGCCGGGCAATGAACGCAGCCGCCAGCGCCTGGCGGCGGAGCAGGCCTGGCTCGACCTCTGGCGGTCACGTGGTGTCCCCGTTCATATTTTTCGCCTGGCCGGCATCTACGGCCCCGGGCGCAACGCCCTGGTAACGGTGCGCGCCGGTACGGCCAAACGCATCGTCAAACCGGGGCACTTATTCTCGCGCATTCATGTTGATGATATCGTCCAGGTGTTGCTCGCCTCGATGGCCGCGCCCAACCCCGGCGCGATCTATAATGTATGCGACGATGAAGCAGCGGCGCCGGCGGATGTCGTCAGCCACGCCTCAGAGCTGCTCGGTGTCACGCCGCCACCCGTGCAAGACTACGACGCCAATAATATGTCGACCATGGCGCGAAGCTTTTGGGCCGAGAACCGGCTGGTGCGCAACGACCGTATCAAGAATGAGCTCGGCGTTGCACTGCGCTTTCCGGACTACCGCAGCGGGCTGAAAGCGCTGCTCACTGAAGAGATCAAATAAGCGCGCCTTCGAGGGTAGCTAAGCCCGGCGCCAATTCGAGCAGCCAATAGGCGAGCGAGGTCAGATAACCGGTGACCAGGGCAACGCCCATCGCCACCATGACCGCGCCGGCGATGATTTGGAAATAACGCCCGGCGCGGCGCATCGATTTCATCGAATTGAGAAAAAAGCCGGTAAAGGCGGCGGCGGCCAGGAACGGCAGGCCAAGACCGAGCGAATAGAAAGCGAGCAATATCACGCCGGCGCCGATCTCGTTGGTGTTGGCGCTCATAGTGAGAATGCCGCCCAGAACCGGGCCAATGCACGGCGTCCAACCGAAGGCGAAAGCGGTGCCGAGCAGAAGCGCGCTGGCCGGATGACCGCCGGCGGCGTGGCTGACGAAGCGCATCTCGCGCGCCATGAAGGGAATTTTTAACAGGCCCATGAGATAGAGGCCGAAGACGATAATCACCGCGCCGGCAATATATTCGAACAACCGCTTGTTGCTGAGCAGGAATTCGCCAACGGCGCTGGCACTGGCGCCAAGCGCGATGAAGACGAGCGAAAAGCCGAGCACGAAAAATAGGCTGAGATAAATCGCCCGCATGCGCCGCTTGGCGCTCGGATCCTCGGTCAAATCCTCGAGCGAACCGCCGGCGATATAAGACACATAGCCCGGCACCAACGGCAGCACACAAGGCGAGAGAAATGAAATCACGCCGGCCACAAAAGCGATGAAAATACCGAAGAGAGAGAGATCCATGATTACCGGACTATATGCCTGAAACGGCTGTCCCGCTATTTCGGTGAGGGCACGCCATGCTATTCAATCAGTTTCCGCATGAGGTCGATGGCGTCGGGCGTGAACCAGTTGCGGTCGCCGAGTACACGCGCGATTTCCATGCCCTCGCGGTTGAGCAATATTGTGTAGGGAATGCCGTTGACCAGCATCGCCCGCGCCGCATCCATGCCGACATCGATATAGATGGCCAGATTCTTGATGCCGTTGTCGGTATAATATTGTCGTACCAATTCGGCGCCGTCACGGTCCACCGAAAGCGGAATGAAGGTGAAATCCGCCCCGCCAAGCTCGCCTTGCAGGGCGTCGACCGTCGGCAGTTCCTCGCGGCACGGGAAACACCAGGTCGCCCAAAATTGCAGCGCCACGACCTTGCCGCGAAAATTTTCGAGGGTGAGATAATTGCCGTCCTCGTCGAGGAATTTGAACGCCGGCACAGGGCGCGGCGCGCTATGCGCAACCATGTTCAATATGCGCGAGCCATCGGCGCGGGTATCGAGCTGTCTCAGACTCTCCGCGCTGAGCGGCGGCGCGAACAACAAAGCAATGGCCAGCGCCAGAGCAGGCCAGCCAAGCAACGGAAGGCGGTGTAATTTCATCGTTTGCATAGGCAGGTTACATAGTGCATCGGCTGCCGCCTGCCTAGGTCGCAACAGTGCCCCTCACCAGGAATTGAAGGCGCTTTATCCGCCCTATGCACGCGCCGCCATGCTTTCGACCGCCGCCGCAAGGCGCGCCAAATCGACTTCCTCGCTCAAGCGGTGGCCGCCGCCCTTGACCAAGGTCACGCTTACCTCTTCGCTTGTCACCGCTTCAGCGATGTTGAGCGCCGTTTGCCACGGCACGTCTTTGTCTTCCATGCCGTGGATCAAATGGATGGGGCAGGTAATCTCAAGCGGGCTGCGCAACAGCAGATGATTGCGGCCATCCTCGATCAGGCCGAGAGTTACGGGGTAGGGCGTATCCTCATAATCGGACGGCAGATGAAGGATGCCCTCGGCGCTTATTTTCGCTTTCGCCGCATCGTCGAACTGCTGCCATATCAGGTCTTCGGTGAAATCCGGCGCCGCCGCGATGCCGATCAGGCCGCAGACACGTTCGGGCCGGGCGCGCGCGGCGAGCAGCATCTGCCAGCCGCCCATGCTGGAGCCGACCAGGATCTGCTGCCCCTTGGCGATGCCATCAAGAACAGTGAGAGAATCCGTGTGCCATTGGCCAATGGTGCCATCGGTGAATTGGCCCGACGATTCGCCGTGCCCGGTATAATCGAAGCGCACAAAAGCGCGCCCCACCGCGCGGCAATGGGCTTCGAGCGCCAGCGCCTTGCTTCCGCTCATATCGGACATCAGGCCGCCCATGAATATGACACCGGGAGCCTTGCCCTCAAGCACATGGTAGGCGATTGTCTGCCCGTCTGTCGTGGTTAAGATTCGCGCGTCCGGCGAATTTGCCGCCTGTTGATCAGTTATGAGACTATCTCCGGACCGGTCCTGGAAAGAACGCGGAATTAGAGTGACAAACAAGCCCCAACCTAGCACCGCCCCGCAAACGCGGGAAGAGCGCAAACCGGTTGTCCTTCAGGTCGTGCCCGAGCTCGACGTGCCGGGCGGAACCGAGCGTTCGACGGTGGAAATCGCGCAAGCCTTGGTGGCGGCGGGCTGGACTGCACTGGTCGCCTCAGCCGGCGGTTCCATGCAGCATCAAATAGAGTCTGCCGGGGCGCGCCATATAGAAATGCCGCTCAAGGGCAAGAACCCGATTCTAATCCGCAAGAATGCCGGCCGCCTGGCCGAGCTGATCGCGGCCGAAGGCATCGATATTATCCATGCCCGCTCGCGCGCGCCGGCCTGGAGCGCGCTCCACGCGGCGCAAAAAACCGGCTGCCATTTCATCACCACGTTTCACGGTGCTTACGGTACCTCGGGCGCGCTCAAGCGGCGCTACAACGCCGTCATGACCAAGGGCGAACTGGTCATCGCCAATTCCGAGTTCACCGCCAATCACATCATGCACACCTACCCGATGGAGCAGAAAAATCTGCGCGTGATCCGCCGCGGCGTCGATATCTCGATCTATAACCCCGGCGCCGTAACCCAGGCGCGGGTGATCCAGCTCGCCGGGCAATGGCGCCTGCCGGACGGGAAATCCGTCATCATGTTGCCCGGCCGCCTGACCGCCTGGAAGGGCCACCGGGTATTGCTCGACGCGCTGACCCATCTCAGGCGCGATGATTATGTCGTCGTCTTTGTCGGCGACGAACAGGGCCGGGCCGAATACCGCCATCAGCTTGAGCGCCAGGTCGAGCAGAACGATCTCGGCCATATCGTGCGCTTTGCCGGGCCGTGCCGCGACATGCCGGCGGCCTATATGTCGGCCGATGTGGTGGTCAACGCCTCGACCAAGCCGGAAGCCTTCGGCAGGGTGATTGTCGAGGGCCAGGCGATGGGCCGCCCGGTTGTCGCCTTCGACCATGGCGGTGCCAAGGAAACCATTCTCAGCGGCGAGACCGGCCTGTTGGTCGAGCCGGAAAATGCCGTCGAGCTCGCCCAGGCGCTCGGTGCCGCGCTTGATCTCACTGCCGAGCGGCGCAAGAGCATGGCCGAGGTGGCGATCCGCCACGTCGCAGAGAATTTCACTCTCGAAAAAATGTGCGCCAGCACGCTCGCCATATATGAAGAGGTGCTCGCCGCAGGTGCGCCGGGCGAGCGGTGAGCGCGAGCCGGGCCGAAATTCTCGTCATCAAGCATGGCGCCCTCGGCGATTTCCTGCTTTCGATGGGGCCGTTCGCCGCCATCCGCGCGCATCATAAAGAGGCGCGCATCACCCTTCTCACCACCGCCCCTTATGCCGCGATGGCCGAGCGCTCGGACCATTTCGACCGTATCTGGTTGGATCCGAGAGCCAAGGCGTGGAATATTCCGGCCTGGCTCGCCCTGCGCCGGCGCCTGCGCTCGGGCGGCTTCGGCCGTGTCTATGATTTGCAGACCTCGAGCCGCTCAAGCGCATATTACCGCTATTTCACTACTCCCCGGCCGGAATGGTCGGGCATTGCGCCGGGCTGCTCGCATCCGCACGCCAATCCCCGGCGCGACGGCATGCATACCGTCGAGCGCCAGCGCGAACAGCTCGCCATGGCCGGCATCGATGAAGTGCCGGATGCGGATCTAGCCTGGCTCGATGGCGATATCTCCGCCCTCCTGCCCGGTGGCCGGAATGAGAAACCTTGCGTGTTGCTGGTTGCCGGCGGATCGGCACATCGCCCGGAAAAGCGCTGGCCGGCACGGGCCTACGGCGAACTTGCGAGAGAGATTTTTGCTGCCGGCTATCGCCCCGTCCTAATCGGCGCGGCGGCGGAGCGTGACGTGCTGGCCGAGATCAGCAGCCATTGCCCGGACGCGCTCAATCTGTGCGGCCGCACCGATTTCGGCCAGATCGCCGCCCTGGCGCGACGCGCCGCGGGTGCCGTCGGCAATGACACCGGGCCCATGCATATCGTCGCTTCAGTCGGCTGTGCCGCCACGGTGATCTTTTCCGCCGCCTCCGACCCTGACCTCACGGCGCCGCGCGGAGCCCGGGTACGGTTGATACAATGCACGCGGATGGCGGATTTGCCGGTCGACGAAGTGCGCGCCACGTTGACGTTGCCTTAACCATAAATATGCAACCCTGGCCCGGCTTGACAGGTGCCACGCGCCCGTTAGAGTGCCGCCACTTTTAGCCATTCAGAGATAGAATTAAGAGGTCCATGCCCGACATCACATTGCCAGACGGCTCGAAACGTTCATTCGATGCGCCCGTAAGCGGGTTGGAGATTGCCGCCAGTATCGGCCCCGGCCTCGCCAAGGCGGCGCTGGTGGTCTCGGTCGATGGCGAATTGTGGGATTTATCGCGCCTGATAGAGGCCGACGCGGCGGTCAGTATCGTCACCGCCAAAGACGATGCCGGGCTTGAGGTGTTGCGCCACGATACCGCTCATGTGATGGCCGAGGCGGTCAAGGAACTCTACCCCGACACCCAGGTTACCATCGGCCCGGCCATTGAAGACGGCTTCTACTACGATTTCGCCCGGCCCGAACCGTTCACGCCGGATGATCTCGTGACTATCGAAGCGCGCATGACCGAGATCGTCAAGCGCGACGAGGAGATCACCCGTGAAGTGTGGCCGCGCGACAAGGCGATCGAATTGTTTGAGCAGGCCGGCGAGAGCTACAAGGCGGAACTGATCGCCGCTATTCCCGAAGGTGAGGACGTCACGCTCTACCGCCAGGGCGATTTTATCGACCTCTGCCGCGGGCCGCATTTGCCCTCGACCGGGCGCATCGGCGCCTTCAAGCTGACCAAGATTGCCGGCGCTTACTGGCGCGGCGATTCCAACAACGAAATGCTGCAACGCATTTACGGCACCGCCTGGGCAACCGAAAAAGATCTCAAGGCCTATCTGTTCCGCCTCGAAGAAGCGGAAAAGCGCGATCACCGCCGCCTCGGGCGCGAGATGAATCTGTTTCATCTCCAGCAGGAAGCCATGGGCATGGTGTTTTGGCACGCCGATGGCTGGCAGCTCTACCGCATCTTGCAAAACTATATGCGCACGCGTCTCGACGATGCCGGATATATCGAGGTCAAAACGCCCGAACTGGTCGACCGCACCCTGTGGGAAGCCTCCGGCCATTGGGAAAAATTCCGCGAGCATATGTTCACCACCGAGGCGGAAGAACGCGTTCTGGCGCTAAAGCCGATGAATTGCCCCGGCCATGTGCAAATTTTCCGCCAGGGCATCAAAAGCTACCGCGACCTGCCGTTGCGCATGGCCGAGTTCGGCGCCTGCCACCGCAATGAGCCGTCCGGCGCGCTGCACGGGCTGATGCGGGTGCGCGGGTTCGTTCAGGATGATGCGCATATTTTCTGCGCCGAGGATCAGATCACGCCCGAGACCAAGGATTTCTGCGATCTCCTGATGTCGATATACAAAGATTTCGGCTTCGAGAAAGTGCTGGTCAATTTCGCCGATCGACCGCCGGTGCGCGCCGGCGCCGATGAAGTTTGGGACCGCGCCGAAGGGGCCTTGATGGAAGCGGTCAAGAGCGCCGGCCTTGAGGTTCATCTCAATCCCGGAGAAGGCGCCTTTTACGGCCCCAAGCTCGAATTCGTGCTGCGCGACGCGATCGGTCGCGATTGGCAATGCGGTACCCTGCAGGTCGATTTCGTTCTGCCCGAGCGGCTTGATGCGTCCTATGTCGGCGAGGATGGCGAGCGCCATCGCCCGGTCATGCTGCACCGCGCTATTCTCGGTTCGATCGAGCGTTTTCTCGGCATTCTGATTGAGCATCATGCCGGGCGTTTTCCGCTCTGGCTAGCGCCGCGCCAAGTGGTTGTGGCGACCATCACCGATGATAGCAATGCCTATGCCGGGGAAGTCGCCGCGTGTCTGCGCGCCGCGGGCCTCCGTGCCGAGACGGATCTCCGCAACGAGAAGATCGGTTTTAAGGTGCGCGAACACAGCGTCGCCAAACTGCCCGTCATTCTCGCCGTCGGCGGGCGCGAAGCGGAGGGCCGGACCGTCGCCATGCGCCGCCTCGGCAACAAACAGCAAGAAGTGCTTGCGCTCGACGAGGCCGTGGATAGACTTCAAATAGAGGCGGCAGGGCCTCTGGCGCGGGCAAATTAAATGGTTTTTAATGTATCCGGGCCGGAAATACCGTTCTGCGGCCTTTATTTGTTGAGGAAAAGAGAGGGGAATAAGCATCGTTAGGCATACCAGTTTAGTTCCGCCCAAGCGCGAAGGTCCGCGCGTAAATAGCGACATCGCTGTCGCCAGTGTTCGGCTCATTAACGGTGCCGGTGAACAGGTTGGCGTCGTCGATATAGATAGAGCACTAGAACTTGCCGCCGAGAGTGGCTTCGACCTGGTCGAAATTTCACCCGGCGCGGAACCGCCCGTCTGTAAATTGATGGACTATGGCAAGTACAAATACGAAGCCCAGAAAAAAGCGGCGATGGCGCGCAAGAAGCAAAAGACCATCGACGTTAAAGAGGTGAAGTTCCGCCCGGGCATCAGTTCCGCCGATTATGAGGTCAAACTGCGCAATATCCGGCGCTTTCTCGGCGAGGGCGACAAGGTGAAAATCACTTTGCGCTTCCGTGGCCGTGAAATGGTGCATCAGGATCTCGGCATGAAAGTTTTGATGCGGGTGCGCGACGATCTTGAGGAAATCAGCAAAGTGGAACAGCTGCCCAAAATGGAAGGGCGGCAAATGACCATGGTGGTGACGCAAAAGTAACCATTGCCGGTTAGTCTCGTGCCAACGCGTGGCGCGGCAATGTGAATTTACCGGCCATGCCATGTTCATCCCACGGCGAGATAAAAATGTCCCAAGAGAGTTTTCCCAGGCCCGGCAGCATGGTGCTCGGCGTCGATGACGAGATGCTGAACCTGAAATTGCTGTCGGCGACGGTCGCCAGCATGGGCTACCGCTTCGTCGGCGCGCGGAATGGTATTGAATGCCTGAATATTCTCAAGAAAACCGCGCCGCGCATCATCCTGTTGGACATCATGATGCCGGATATGGACGGATTCGAGGTCTGTAGCCGCATTCGCAAGGATTATCCCCTGCTCAAATGCCGCATCATCTTTCAGACCGCCTTGAATTCAAAAGACGACATTCTCAAGGCCATGAAGGTGGCCGGGGACGATTACATCGTCAAGCCGATCCAGCCTAAAATGCTGAAAAAGCGCCTGCTCCACTGGATGGCCAAATAGTCACGTAATTAGCCCATCCTATCGCTTGCAATTTGGCGCCACTGTGGCTACAAACTGCCTCCTCGTAGAGGTGGCGCGGCTTAAGGCATGCCCAACCACCCGGTTTGAAACGACATTCGCCCATCCCCGCCATTTTATCAGGCTGGCTGGGCGATAAAATAGAGAGAAAGAAATAGAAATGCCTAAGCTCAAAACCAAGAGCAGCACCAAAGGGCGCTTTACGATTACCGGCAGCGGCAAATTGCGCCGCGGCCATGCAAAGCATCGCCACAATTTGTCCAAACAGGCAAAGAAAGTACGCCGCAGCCATCGTGGGCTGAGCGTCATGGATAAAACCAATTCGCCGGCGGTAAAACGCTGGATGCCCTACATTTAAGGAAGTCCGGCTATGTCTCGCGTCAAACGGGGCGTCACATCCCACGCCCGCCATAAAAAAGTGCTCGCCCGCGCCAGCGGCTATCGCGGGCGCTCCAATTCCAGTTTCCGCGTTGCCATCGAGCGGGTCGAGAAAGGGCTGCAATATGCCTATCGCGACCGCCGTACGCGCAAGCGCGATTTCCGCGCTCTTTGGATCCAGCGTATCAATGCCGCCGTGCGCGCCCATGATATGACCTATTCCAAATTCGTCCACGGCCTCTCGGAGGCCGGCATCGCCATCGACCGCAAGGTCCTGGCCGATCTCGCTGTGCGTGAGCCCGAGGCGTTTGAAGCGCTGGTCGAGCAGGCGCGCGGCAGTCTCGCGAAGAACTGACGCCCGCAATAGAATACGGTCGACCACCTCGCGGCGGGCGCCGGGAGGAAAGAGAGCCTTGCAGGAATTAGAAGCGCTTCGAGCGGAATTGCTCGCATCCTTCGAACAAGCGGCCGATCTGGCGGCGCTCGATCAAGCGCGCGTCGCCGCGCTCGGCAAGAAGGGCCGCTTGACCGAACGCATGAAGGGTCTGGGCGGGCTCGAGCCGGAGGCGCGTAAGGAAGCCGGCCAGGCACTGAACCGCCTCAAGGGCGAACTCACCGAAGCGCTCGATGCGCGCCGTGCCGCGCTCGAAGGCGGCGCCCTCGATGCCCGCCTCGGCGGCGAGAAAGTCGATATCACCCTGCCCGTACGGCCCGAGGATGAAGGCCGCATTCATCCGATCAGCCAGGTGCTCGATGAGATGGCGGCGATATTCGGCGATATGGGCTTTTCCATCGTGGAAGGGCCGGATATCGAGGATGATTTCCACAATTTCACCGCCCTCAACATCCCGCCCGAGCACCCGGCGCGGCAGATGCACGACACCTTCTATTTTCCCGAGCGCGACGATGGTTCGCGCCTGCTCTTACGCACCCACACCTCGCCGGTGCAGGTCCGCACCATGAAAGCGGGCAAGCCGCCCTACCGCATTGTCGCGCCGGGCCGCACCTATCGCTGCGACTATGACATTACCCACACGCCGATGTTCCATCAGATCGAAGGCCTGGTGGTCGACGAAAAAACCCATATGGGGCACCTCAAGGGCTGCCTGATCGATTTCGCCAAGACCTTCTTCGAGGTCGACAATCTACCGGTGCGCTTCCGCCCGAGCTACTTCCCCTTCACCGAGCCCTCGGCGGAAATGGATATCGGCTGCTCGCGCGAGGGCGGCGTATTGCGCATCGGCGAAGGCGCCGACTGGATGGAGATTGTCGGCTGCGGCATCGTCAATCCGCGCGTTCTCGAGATGTCGGGCGTCGACCCGGAGCGCTATCAGGGATTCGCCTTCGGCCTTGGGGTCGAGCGTTCGGCGATGCTGAAATACGGCATTCCGGATCTCAGAACCTTTTACGACGCCGATGCACGTTGGCTGAAACATTACGGTTTCGCCGCCGGAGACGTGCCGAGCCTGGTCGGCGGGTTGACGCGATGAAATTCAGCCTGTCCTGGCTGCGCCAATATCTCGAGACCGATAAATCGGTCGACGAGCTGGCCACCAGCATGACCGCCATCGGCCTTGAGGTCGAGGGCATCGAGGACCCGGCGGTCAAACTGGCGCCGTTCCATATCGCGCACGTCATCGAAGCCAAGCAGCACCCCAATGCCGACAAGCTGCGCCTCTGCATCATCGATACCGGCGAGGGGCATGTCCAGGTGGTGTGCGGCGCGCCCAATGCACGGACCGGCATGAAAGGCGTGTTCGCGCCGTCAGGCAGCACCATTCCCGGCACCGGACTGAAACTCAAGCCATCGAAGATTCGCGGCGTCGAGAGCAATGGCATGCTGTGTTCGGAACGCGAGATGGGTCTCAGCGACGATCATGAGGGCATCATCGACCTGCCCGAGGACGCGCCGATCGGCCAGCCTTTCGCCGCCTATATGGGCCTCGACGATCCGCTGTTCGATATCGCTATAACGCCGAATCGCGCCGATTGCCTCGGCGTCTCCGGCATTGCGCGCGATCTCGCCGCCGCCGGCATGGGACGCTTTATCGCGCCCGATGTGACGCCCATTCCGGGCAAATTCAAGAGCCCGCTCGATGTGCGTTTCGATTTTGCCGCCGGTAATGAAGACGCCTGCCCGATGTTTGTCGGACGCTATATCAAGGGCGTCAACAATGGCGCCAGCCCGAAATGGATGCAGGACCGGCTGCTCTCGGTTGGCCTCAGGCCGATCTCGGCCCTGGTCGACATGACCAACTATCTCACCATCGACCTCAATCGCCCGGTGCACGTGTTCGATGCCGATAAGGTCGCGGGCGATCACCTGTGGCTGCGCACCGGCTGCGACGGTGCCAAATTCGATGCGCTGAACGGCAAGGAATATACCCTCGACGGCGAGATGACGGCGATCGGCGACGAGACGGGCGTCCTCAGCCTGGCCGGCGTGATGGGCGGCGACAGCTCGGGTTGCACCGAAGTAACTACCAACGTCTTCATCGAGATCGCATTGTTCGACCCGGTCAGGACAGCCGCCACCGGACGCAAGCTCAATCTCGAATCGGATGCGCGCTATCGTTTCGAACGCGGGGTCGATCCTGAATTCGCCGTGCCCGGCATGGAAGTGGCGACCCGCCTGGTACAGGACATGTGTGGCGGCGAGGCGAGCGAACTGGTCGTCACTGGCGCCGTGCCCGAGTGGCGGCGCGAGGTCGCCTTCCGCCCGTCGCGCGTGCATTCGTTGGGCGGCGTCGAGCTCGACGCGCTTACCTGCGACACGATCCTGCAAAATCTCGGCTTCGAGACCGAGCAATTGGGCTCCGATCACATCGCCGCCGGGCCGCCCGCATGGCGCGCCGATATCGTCGGCGAAGCTGATTTGGTCGAGGAAGTGCTGCGCATCCACGGTTTCGACAATATTCCGGCTGTCTCGCTGCCGCGCTTACGGCGCCGCGCCGGCAACGCCATCGCTTTGGCACCGCGCCGACTCGGCTGGGCGCGCCGCGCCCTGGCCGCGCGCGGCATGTCCGAAGCGGTCACCTGGTCCTTTATGTCCGAGGCACAGGCAAAACTGTTCGGCGGCGGCTTGCCGGAGCTTACTCTCGCCAACCCGATCAGCAGCGACCTCGGTGTCATGCGGCCCTCGATCCTGCCCAATCTGGTGATGGCCTGCCGGCGCAACACGGATCGCGGCTTTGCTGATTTGGCTCTGTTCGAGGGCGGTCCGCAATATGCCGGCGAGGAAGCCGAGGCGCAGCACCGCATGATCACCGGCGTACGCGCCGGACAGGCGGTGAACCGCAACCCGTACACGCCGGCGCGCGACGTCGATTGTTTCGATGCCAAGGCCGATGCTCTGGCGGCGCTCGGTGCGGCTGGTGCGCCGGTGGCGAGCCTGCAGGTCAAGAACGAAGCGCCCGACTGGTATCATCCGGGGCGCTCGGGCAGCCTCGCTCTCGGTCCCAATGTGCTCGGCCATTTCGGCGAGCTGCACCCGGCGACCCTCGCCGCCCTCGATGTCGATTTTCCGCTCGTCGGTTTCGAGCTTTTCATCGACGCCATTCCGACGCCCAAAGCCAAGGCCGGGCGCGCCAAGGCGGCGCTGAACGTATCGGACTTTCCCGCCGTCGAGCGCGACTTCGCCTTTATTGTCGATGCCGATGTACCGGCTGAAAATGTCCTGCGCGCGGCGCGCGGCGTCGATAAGAAACTGATCGCCGATGTTGCCCTGTTTGATATTTATGAGGGCGAAGGGGTGGGCGAGGGCAAGAAATCGCTCGCCATCGCCGTCCGCCTCGAGCCCAGCGACCGCACGCTGACCGATGCGGAGATCGAGGCGGTGGCGAAAAAGGTGATCGACAATGTGAAGAAGGTCACCGGCGGAGAACTGCGCGGCTGAGCCTACCGGCGCCACAGAACGGCGCGCTTTTGTTCATTATTAATGACCGACATGACCGATCTCGCCCACATCCGCAATTTCGCCATTATCGCCCATATCGATCATGGCAAATCGACCCTGGCCGACCGCATGATCGAAATTTGCGGCGGCCTGCAAAAGCGCGAGATGACCAGCCAGGTGCTCGATTCGATGGATATCGAGCGCGAGCGCGGCATCACCATCAAGGCCCAAACCGTGCGTCTCATGCACAAGGCGAAAGACGGCAATATCTATACCCTCAACCTGGTCGACACGCCGGGCCATGTCGATTTTTCCTATGAGGTGAGCCGCTCGCTGGCAGCTTGCGAAGGCTCCCTGCTGGTGGTCGATGCAACCCAAGGGGTCGAGGCGCAAACCCTCGCCAATGCCTATCTCGCCGTCGATGGTGGGCATGAGGTGATCCCGGTCTTGAACAAGATTGATCTTGCTTCGGCCGAGCCCGAGCGCATTCAGCAACAGATCGAGGATGTCATCGGCATCGACGCCACCGACGCGCTGGAGGTATCGGCCAAGACCGGCACCGGTGTCAGCGATGTGCTCGATGCGCTGGTCGAGCGTTTGCCCCCACCTGAAGGCGATGCGGATGCGCCCTTGAAGGCATTGCTCGTCGATAGCTGGTACGACCAATATCTCGGCGTCATGATTTTGGTGCGGGTACAGGACGGGTATCTGCGCAAGGGCATGAAGGTGCGCATGATGGGGCTCGGCTCAATCCACGATATCGAGCGCGTTGGCGTGTTTACCCCCAAAAACGAGATTGTCGAGGCTCTCGGCCCGGGCGAAATCGGTTTTATCACCGCCAGCATCAAGGATGTTTCCGAATGCGAGGTCGGCGATACCTTCACCGAGGAGCGGCGCCAAACGGCCGAGCCCCTGCCCGGCTTCAAGCCAAGCGTGCCGGTTGTCTTCTGCGGTCTGTTTCCCGCCGATTCAGACGATTTCGAACGCCTGCGCGAAAGCCTGGCCAAGCTCAGCCTCAATGATTCGAGCTTTCATTATGAGGCCGAGACTTCGGCGGCGCTCGGCATGGGCTTCCGCTGCGGCTTCCTCGGCCTGTTGCATCTCGAAATCGTCGAAGAGCGGCTTGAGCGTGAATTCGATCTCGACCTGGTGGCGACGGCGCCGAGCGTCGTCTATCACCTGCGCACCACGCAAGACGAAGAATTTGAGCTGCACAATCCTGCCGACATGCCCGATCCGACCAAGATTCGCTCCATCGACGAACCCTGGATCAAGGCCAGCATTATGGTGCCGGACGACTATCTCGGCCCCGTTCTGGCCCTTTGCCAGGACAAGCGCGGCGAGCAGACCGACCTCACCTATGCCGGCAGCCGCGCCCTAGTGACCTACCGCCTGCCGCTCAACGAAGTGGTGTTCGATTTTTACGACCGGCTGAAATCTATTTCGCGCGGCTATGCCAGCTTCGATTACCATCTCGACGGCTATCAGGAGAGCAATCTGGTCAAGCTCGGCATTCTGATCAATGGCGAGCCGGTCGATTCGCTCTCCATGGTGGTGCACCGCGATCAGGCCGAATCGCGCGGCCGGGCGCTCTGTTTGCGCCTCAAAGACCTGATCCCGCGCCAACTGTTCAAGGTTGCCATCCAGGCGGCGATCGGCGGCAAGGTGGTGGCGCGCGAGACGGTGAGCGCGATGCGCAAGGACGTCACCGCGAAATGCTATGGCGGCGATGTCAGCCGCAAACGCAAACTGCTCGACCGGCAGAAACGCGGCAAGAAACGCATGCGCCAGTTCGGCAATGTCGAAATCCCGCACGAAGCCTTCCTCGCCGCCCTCAAGATGGGCGAGGATTAATCTTCTTGCGTGTCGTGGCGCAGACCGATGCTGTAGCGTTCCGTCGTCACATCGCACAAATAATGAAATGGACGGTCGGTGCGTTCGGCGAAGCCGGGAGCGCGCATCAAAAGCATGTCGCCCGGGCGCCAGGGAATTTCGCGCGCATCAAGGCCTGAGCGTTCAGTGCAGGCATAAAAGCGCCCGCCTTCACCTGACAGTAGAATCAACGCGACCAAGCCCGTGTAGCGAACATGATCGCGGTGTGCGGTGATGCCGAGCGAACCGGCTTGATAGTGCTGGACGACGAGGTCATTGAGGATGAGCGGCCCGTCCAGCAAGGCAGGCTGGTTTTCGGCCAGAGCTTTGCCGAGAAATTCCTCCACCCGCGCCACCAAGTCCCACAACAGACCAGGCCGGGGCGGCGACATGCAGATATCGAAATCCTGCCGCACCGCGCGCGCGCCGGCGCCGACTTCTCCCCGAGCGGTGCGGTAGCTGAGCCCGCGCGCCACCTCGAGAAACGGCGGAAGTTCAGATGCGGACAATAGAGGCAGACACGCGGCATCTTCCGCCGCGAGCCTGGAAAGCACCTCGCCCGCCTGCCGGCTATCGCTTAGAAATCCTCTCGCCACCACTTCACCCGACTGTTATCCCGCGTGCACAAATCGCCCTCTATAATCCCGATATTAAAACAATTGCTCAAGACCGGGAGAGACCATGCCGCGCTTTTTAAAACACTCTATTTTCGCTGCCTTATTCCTGTTCCTGCTGGCGCCGCCACTCGGCGCCGCCGAATGGCCCCATCCCGGCACGCGCAGCCTGGCCAGCGGGAAATCCTTCGCCGAGCTGGTAACGGCGCTCGGCAGCGCGATCAAGGACAATGGCATGTTCACGGTGAGCAAGGCCAGCGCCAGCGCCGGGGCCAAGCGGCGCGGCATCGACATCGCCGGCAATATGGTGATCGGGGTATTTCGCAACGACTATGCTGTGCGCATGCTGGATGCGAGCATCCAATCCGGTATCGAGGCGCCGCTCCGCTTCTATCTCACCGCCAATGCGGACGGCAGCGCCAATCTGACCTACCGCACACCTACAGCGGTTTTCGCGCCCTATAAGAGTGCCGCCCTGGATGAGATGGCGGCCGAGCTCGACGCCATCTTTGCCGCCATTGCTGCACAGGCTGTGGGGCCTTAGTCCGCTATCAATTTTCGGCTGATTTTCACCCTTTGGTAACGCCTTCGGAGGATATTCGTAGCTCCACTGCGAGATATTTATCACTTTAGGGGAATGTCAAAATGACCGGGTCGATCTATCAGCAAATTGGTGGCGAAGCTGCCGTGAATGCCGCGGTCGATGTGTTCTATCGCAAAGTATTGAGCGATGATTCTATCAGCGGATTTTTTGATGATACCGATATGGACGCCCAGCGCGAAAAGCAGAAAGCTTTCCTGACGATGGTGTTCGGCGGGCCAAATGAATATACCGGCAAGGATATGCGTACCGCCCACGCCAAGCTCGTGGAAAAGGGCCTCAACAGCTCGCACTTCGACGCCGTGGCCGGCCATTTGCAGGATACGCTGAGCGAGCTCGGCGTGCCGGAGAATATCGCCGGTGAAATCATGTCCGTTGCCGCCAGCACGAAGGGCGACGTTCTCAACCAATAGGCAACAGTGCGAAGCAGGCAAACCATGCCGAGCGTAGAATTCAGCAACAGGGTTTACGAGGCCGAGCCATCGGAATCGGTCCTCGATACCCTGCTGCGCAACGGCGAGGAACCGAACTATTCGTGCCGCAAGGGCACCTGCTTCAACTGCATGATGCGCACGCCCGATGGCGGTGTGCCGGAAAAAGCGCAAGCGGGCTTACGCGAGACACTGCGCGTCGAGGGCTATTTTCTCTCCTGCCTGTGCGTGCCCGAGGGCGATATCCGGGTCGTGCAGGCCGAGGACGCGGCGATCTATCAGCGCGCCCTGGTTCAGTCACGCGAATTGCTGGCGCCCGATATTTGCCGCGTTATGCTCGAGCCGGCGACGCCGCTCTATTACCACGCCGGGCAGTTTCTCAACTTACGCCGCGGCGATGGCCTGTGCCGTTCCTACTCCCTCGCCAGCGTGCCCAACCTCGACCGCTATCTCGAATTCCATATCAAGCGCCTGCCCGGCGGCAAAATGAGTAACTGGGCCTTCAATGAGATGAAGATCGGCGAAAGTGTCGATATCCAGGGCCCGAACGGTGCCTGCTTCTACCTGCCCGGTGCGCCCGAGAAAAACCTGCTGCTCATCGGCAGCGGCACCGGTCTCGCGCCACTCGTGGCAATTGCCCGCGATGCGCTGAACGACGGCCATAGCGGCGAGGTCCGGCTCTATCATGGCTCGCGCGAGCCGGCCGGCCTATACCACCGCGACAGCCTGTTTGATCTTGCCCAGACCTATCCCAATTTCAGATATACCGGCTGTCTCTCGGGCGAAAACCCACCGCTCGGCTACACCCGTGGCCGGGCCGACGAGGTGGCGCTCGCGGAACTCAAAAACCTCAAGGGGTGGCGCGTCTATCTCTGCGGCAACCCGCCGATGGTGCACGGCGCCAAAAAACGCGCCTTCCTCGCCGGCGCGGATATGCAAGATATTCACGCCGATCCGTTCGAGCTGAAGGAATTGCGTACCAAGCCACGCGCCGCCGAACAGCAAAAATCCGTGGCCTAACGCGACACAGATTCGCCGTCGCAAGCAAAATTTATGCCCCGCCAACAATTCGGTAGGTCGGGAATTGCAGAGTGACGACCGTGCCCACACCGACCTCGCTTTCCAGCGTCAGCGACCCACCGTGCCGTTCGACCAGACCCTTGGTCAATGGTAAGCCAAGCCCGGAGCCCTCATGTTTGCGGCTGAGGGAATTGTCGACCTGACCGAACACCGCCATCACTTTCGAAATATTTTCAGGCTTGATGCCGATGCCGGTATCGGAAACCTGAATGACGAATTCACCCGCCTCCGATGTATATGCGCGGATAGAGATATTGCCACCCGCTTCAGTAAATTTGACGGCGTTGGAAAGAAGATTGACCAAGATCTGCTTCAACAGTCGCGGATCTGCGCGCAAAACGGGCGCCCGATCGGGCATTAATTGTTCAACGGTAAGACTGGCTGAGCGCGCCGCTTCACTAACCATGACCACGCAGGCGTTGATGGTGCCGGCGACATCGACATTTTCCTCTTTCAATTCAAACTTGCCCGCTTCCACCTTGGTAAGGTCCAAAATATCGTTTATCAAATCCAGCAAGTGTTGACCGGAATAGTTTATGTCGGTCGCATATTCCTGATATTTCTCCGCTTTAATCGGCCCGATCGCCTCACTTTTCATAATCTCCGAGAAGCCGATAATGGCATTTAGCGGCGTTCGCAATTCGTGGCTAATTGTCGCCAAAAAATCAGATTTCGCCCGATTCGCCTCCTCTGCGATATGCAGCGCATGATCCAATTCATATGTCCGTTCGACCACACGTTGCTCCAGCGTGTCGCGCATACGGAGAAGGTCGGCTTCGTTTTTCTTGATGGTGTCGACGCTCCGCTTGAACACTTCCAGCGCACGCGCCGTCGCACCAATCTCATCGCGCCTCTCCGCGCCGGAAATTCTGACACTTTCCTTGCCGTCCGCAATATCTGTCATGGTCTGTGCCATGCCGAGCAAAGGAAGGGATATGCGCCGCCCGAGGAATAGCGCAATGAGCATGACAAAGCCGCCGCCAATCCCGGCGATCAGAATCAATATGTTGGCGAGATGCGCCCCGGCGGCGAGTTGGTCGTCAATGGAAGTATTGATTTCCAGAATGCCGCGGACGTCCCCAAGTTTCCAATCCGTCTTCGGCGAATCGGGGTGGCTGTTGTGACAGTTCACGCAGGCCTCGGTGACCATCCGGTCGGCGATGGCAACGCGCAAGAAATTGCTGCCATCGCGATCTACCTGGCGTGTGAAGATGCTCTCTGGGTCTATGGAAAGCTGACGCCACGCTTCCCTCTGAAAATCGTCCAGAACCCGCACGTTTCGAAACGGAAAAGGCAGGGCGCTATAGAGACTCATTGTGGTGTTTTCGTTTTTGAGCAGATCACTCATGTCATGAATGAAGGTGGCCGGCAGCGGAATGGCGTTTGAATCCGTCTGGTGATCATGGCTCGGCGACAACGCACCATTCTTCATCGCCTTGGAAATCACGGATTCGGTATAATATTCGCGCAATATCCGGAACTGGGTCGCGGTTTGAATTGCCGAATTCACAGCGGTTTCTCGCGCATTGTCCGCCGTCAATTTGGGCACCAATATGGAAATACAAATTATGGCGACGGCGATGATGAGTGGAATGGGAAGAACGATCGTCCACTTGAGCGAATGCCGCAATTGCAGAAATCTTAAAACATTGAGGACAGACAGGAAGTTGGGCGGTGACTGGCCTGATTGGGCGCCAAGCGATTCCATTTCATCGAAAGGCGTAGATGTCCCGCCAATATTTTTATTTGCCGTCACCACAATCGAATCATGAACGATCTTAGGTTAACAAAACTTAATTTCTCTTAACCCGATCCTAGAAGTGAGACATTAATGAAACATTAACACCGCAATTAATATAACAAAATCAGTAGATTACAGATGTTGACAGGTGTCTATGGCGCAATGAAGGTACATAGTGTTTCATCGCCTAAGTCTGGTACTCCCAAATGCTAAGGCACTGGACCGGGAGGCAAAAGTCAGTTCCCCTACCGCAATGAATAGAGCCATGAGACTGACCATCGACCTGATCCCGATGGGGCGGCATAATGGTGGCGAAATCAGCCTCGAAAAGATCGCGGCGCACTCCAGGCAATCAGGAATCAGCTCATGCCAAAAGTCGAAGCAAACGGGATTAATATTTTTTATGAATATATGGGCGATGGCGAGCCGCTCGCCTTGATCGGCGGCTCGCTGTTCGGACGCCAGAATTTCGCCATGGTGTGGGAAGGCTTGGCCGAGAACTTCAAGCTCATCAGCTACGACCAGCGCGGCTACGGCCAGACCGACCGGCCGCTGCAAGCCTATGATCTCGATCTCTGGGCCGATGATCTCGCCGCCCTGATGGACAAGCTCGGCATCCCGCGCGCGCACGTCATGGGAACCTCGGCCGGCGGCATGATCGCGCTTAAATTCGCCGCCAAATACCCCGAGAAATGCATCGGCGTGGTGAGCGATTGCGCTTTTGCCAAATGCGATGGCATGCGCAAGATCATGTTCCGCACCTGGCGCCATATGGCGACCTCATGGGGCTGCTCGCCCGAATTTGCCGACCATGTCGTCACCCAGGCAGTCGGCGCCGATTATCTCGACGGCCCGAACGGCGCGGGATTGATTGACATGGTGCGCACCATTGTCGGGCTCAATTCGGTCGAGACGGTGGTGCAGGCCTGCATCGCTATGGAAAACATGGACTTGCGCGAGGACTGTAAAAAAATTACCAACCCGACCCTCGTCATCACCGCTAAAAAAGATATGTTAACACCCATGGAAACCGGCAGCACGGGTGCCGGCGCACAATGGGTCGCCGACAATATTCCGGGCTGCGAAATAATCGTTTACGAGGATATCGGCCATGCGGATTTGGTGGAGTGCCCGGAGAAAACCATCGCCTCGACGATCGATTTTCTCCACCGCGCCAACGAAAAGGTGCTCGGCTAGGCAAAGCAGCGTTAGATGAACGGCAGCATTCCCTTGGGTTCACGCCACGCCAGCGTTGGCGTGCGCGTCGGCCCCTATCGGATTGGCGGCGGCGCGCCGGTGCTGGTCCAATCCATGACCAATACCGATACGGCGGATGTCGACGGCACGGCGGCGCAGGTCAAGGCGCTGGCCGAGGCCGGCTCGGAACTTGTCCGCCTGACCGTCAATACGCCGGAGGCGGCCGCGGCGGTGCCGCATATCCGCGAGCGCCTCGATGGCATGGATTGTGCCGTGCCGCTGATCGGCGATTTCCATTATAACGGCCACAAATTGTTGCGCGAGCATCCGGCTTGTGCGGAAGCTCTGGCCAAATACCGCATCAATCCCGGCAATGTCGGCTTCCGCGAGAAACGCGACCGACAGTTCCAAACGATGATCGAAGTGGCGCTCGAATATGACCGCCCGGTGCGCATCGGCGTCAATTGGGGCAGCCTCGATCAGGAACTGCTGGCTGAAATGATGGACCGCAACGCGGCCCTCGACACGCCGCTCGAAGCACAACAGGTGATGCGCGGTGCTTTGGTTGAATCGGCGCTGAGAAGTGCGGCGATGGCCGAGGAGATTGGCCTGGCGCGCGATCACATCGTGATCTCGTGCAAAGTCAGCCAGGTGCAGGATTTGGTGGCGGTCTATGGTGATCTCGCCGCGCGCTCGGATTATGCGCTCCATCTCGGCCTGACCGAAGCGGGTATGGGCTCGAAGGGTATCGTCGCTTCCACCGCCGCGCTCGGCATTCTATTGCAGCAGGGTATCGGCGATACGATCCGCGTCTCGCTCACGCCGTCACCCGGCGGCGACCGCACCCAGGAAGTGATCGTCGCCCAGGAAATATTGCAAACCATGGGCCTCAGGGCCTTTACCCCGCTGGTCACAGCCTGCCCGGGCTGCGGGCGCACTACCAGCACCGTATTTCAGCAATTGGCGGAAAAAATTCAGAGCCATGTGCGCGCCCGCATGCCGGAATGGCGCAAGGCCTATGTCGGTGTCGAGGATATGCAGCTCGCCGTCATGGGCTGCATCGTCAACGGCCCCGGCGAGAGCAAACATGCCGATATCGGCATCAGTCTGCCGGGCACCGGCGAAAGCCCGGCGGCGCCGGTGTTCATTGATGGGGCGAAATCGGTGACG
This sequence comes from uncultured Rhizobiaceae bacterium, assembly GCA_964429775.1. Taxonomy (GTDB): domain Bacteria; phylum Pseudomonadota; class Alphaproteobacteria; order UBA828; family UBA828; genus PTKB01. The sequence continues at coordinate 43,863 of CAYSDJ010000011.1, read as the reverse complement.
CTGCGCGGCGACGGCATCGCCGAGGAATTCCAGGCCATCGTCGAAGAATATGTCGCGGAAAAATACCCGAAGCGCAGCTAAAACAAGTTGAAGTCTAGGCGCGCTCCGCCAGAACTTCATCCAGCGTGGTCAACACCTGCTGCGGCGTGAAGGGCTTGGGCAGCACCCGGTCGGCGCCGAATTTTTGCGCCAAATCCAACAATTGCATTTTGTCGATATTACCGCCGCCGGAAATGGCGATGATTTTCACGCTCTCATTGCTGCGGCGCAAATCGCGAATGGTCTCAATACCTTCACGGTTGGGCATCAGAATATCGGTGATGACGACATCATGCCCACCTTCTTCAAAAAGGCGCATGCCGACATCGCCGTCGGCGGCTTCAGAAACCTCAACATCAGCGCGATCCAGCACGGCCACTATCGTCGCGCGCACCAGATCGTCATCATCAATTACCAAAATCTTGGGTTTATTCCCGTCCGGCATACTTGGGTCGGACCTTTCGTCTATTATAGCTTGTAATTATGGTTAACCATCCCGGTAACAACTGTGGTCCGGCCAGTCCACAACGTCAAGTTCGGTAAATTACTATTAACCCCTCGAAGCACAACTTGGCTAACACTTAACATGGTTAACGCGCACTTTTCTTCGACGCCGGAGAAATATTGCGCCCAGCGCCACAAATGGTTCAAAATCGCTTGACCCGAATGGCCGTGAGTAAATATTATACAAAATGTTCAGCATTTACTACATCTATCGTTTGAGCGGCCATGAATGGCGGGGCGAATTCTCGCCGCCGCGTGCTGTGGAGTAAGACCAATGCCCGATCAGACGCAGGCCAACGCTGAAACCCATTTTTGGGAAAAATCTCTGCCCGATGATATCGATTGGCACGCGCCGCTCACCGCCTGCGCCATGCCGGACCTGATGGACACGGCAGAGAAAAAATACGGTAGCCGGCCCGCCATCGATTTCATGGACCGTATCTACAGCTTCAGCGAAGTGGCCGATCTGGTGAAGCGCGCCGCCAAGGGTTTGCAGGACGAAGGGGTTAAAAATGGCAGCCGCGTCGGCCTGATGCTGCCCAACTGCCCGGCTATGGTGATCTCGTACTACGCCGTCTTGAGGGCCGGCGGCACAGTGGTCAATTTCAATCCGCTTTACGCCGAGGACCAGATCCGCGAGCAGATCGAGGATTCCGAATGCGAGACCATGATCACCCTCGACATGCCGATGATCTACGATAAAGCGGCCCAAATGCTGGGCAATACAGGCCTAAAAAAAATCGTTGTCGTCACCATGGCCGAGCAACTGCCATTCCCGAAAAGCCTGCTCTATAAACTGTTGCGACGCAGCTCCATCGCCCAGATACCTTCCGATAGCCGCCACATCTCGTTTAAGAGCCTGACCGCCAATGACGGCCGGCCGGCGGCGGTCGAGATCGATCCGCATGAGGATATCGCGGTGCTGCAATATACCGGCGGCACCACCGGCCGGCCCAAGGGCGCCATGCTGACGCACGCAAATCTCTCCACCAATGTGCAGCAGGCGACCTATTTCTTCCCCGAAACCAGGTTCGGCGAGGAAGTGATGATGGGTGTGCTGCCGATCTTTCATGTCTTCGCCATGACGGTGGTGATGAATTTCAGCGTCCATGCCGGCGCCAAGATGATCCTGCTGCCACGCTTCGAATTGGAGGCGGCGCTCAAGATCATCCACAAAAAGCGCCCGACCTTCTTCCCCGCCGTGCCGACGATCTATATCGCGATCAACAACCATCCCGATGTCGCGGCAAAAAAATACGATCTGACATCGATGAAATATTGCCTCGCCGGCGGCGATACCCTGCCGCGCGACGTGCAGGAGAAATTCGAATCCCTCTCCGGCTGCCGCCTGTTGGAAGGCTATGGCCTGAGCGAAACCTCGCCGGTGGCCCTCTGTAATCCGCCAACCGGCTCATCGCGCGCCGGCTCGCTCGGCCTGCCGACGCCGGGCACGATTGTCGAGATAACCGATGTCGAAAACCCCTCAACCGTTTTGCCGCAAGGCGAGACCGGCGAGATTTGCATCACCGGCCCGCAGGTCATGCGCGGCTATTGGAACCGCGCCGAGGAAAGCGCAGCGGCCCTCCTTGACGGGCGTTTCCATACCGGCGATGTCGGCTATATAGACGAGGACGGCTACACCTTCCTCATCGACCGGCTGAAAGAAGTTATTATCGCCGGCGGCTACAATATCTATCCGCGCCACGTCGAAGAGGCGATATACCGCCACCCGGCGGTCGAGGAAGTGACCGTTGCCGGCATCGAGGACGAGTACCGCCAGGAGACGGTCAAGGCGTATGTCAAACTGCGTGCCGGCCAGAGCTTGGACGCGGAAGGCCTCAGCGCCTTCCTCAAAGACAAGCTCTCCGCCATCGAAATGCCCAAGCAGATCGAATTCCGCGACGAATTGCCGAAAACCCTGATCGGCAAATTGTCGAAGAAGGAATTGATCGCGGAGGAAGCGGCCAAACGCGAAAAAACTGCACCTTCTTGAGTCGAAACCCACCCGACCGGCGTGATACACAGGCCGGACAAATTTATTAGCGCGAGGATAGAGCCATGAAACCCGTTGTCATCGCAGGATACAAAAGATCACCCTTCCATTTCGCCCACAAGGGTCAATTGGTGAAAAAACGGCCCGACGATCTGGCTGCCGATGTGGTGCGCGGGCTGATCGAACAGAGCGGCGTCGATCCCGCCGGCATCGAGGATCTGATCATGGGCTGCGCCTTCCCGGAGGGCGAGCAGGGCTTCAACGTAGCGCGCATTGTCGGCCTCCTCTCCGATCTGCCGATTTCCGTCGCCGGCGTCACGGTCAACCGTTTCTGTGGTTCGTCGATGCAATCGATCCACTTTGCCGCTGGCGCCATTCAGATGAATGCCGGCGACGCATTCATTTGCGCCGGCGTCGAATCGATGTCGCGTATTCCGATGGGCGGCTACAACCCGATGCCCAATGCCGATCTCTACGAAAAGAATGAAGGCGCCTATATGGCGATGGGCGAGACGGCGGAAAACCTGGCGCAGAAATACCAGATACCGCGCGAGGAGCAGGAACAGCTCGCCGTTTCCAGCCATGCCAAGGCGACGGCCGCGCGTGAGGAAGGCCGCCTCGCCGGCGAGATCGTGCCCGTGGATTGCGAGGGCGAAACGGTCGATCAGGACGGCTGTATCCGCCCCGGCACCAACATGGAAGCGCTGGCCGGTCTGGAACCGGCCTTCGATGCCGAGGGCACGGTGACAGCCGCGACATCCTCACCACTCACCGACGGCGCCTCCGCCGTGCTGGTCTGTACCGAGGATTTCGCCAGCGCCAACAATCTCGACGTCCTGGCGTCGATCAAAAGCATCGCCGTCGCCGGTTGCCAGCCCGAGATCATGGGCTATGGCCCGGTCGTCTCCACGGTGAAGGCGCTCGAGCGCGCCGGCATCGGCATGTCGGATATCGACCTGATCGAGCTCAATGAGGCCTTCGCCGTGCAGGCGCTCGCCTGCGTGCGCGAACTTTCGATCGATCTCGACAAGATGAACCTCGACGGTGGCGCCATGGCGCTCGGCCATCCGCTTGGCGCCACGGGTGCGCGCATCACCGGCAAGGCGGCGCAGCTCCTGAAGCGTGAAAGTAAAAAATACGCGCTCGCCACCCAATGCATCGGCGGCGGCCAGGGCATCTCGACCGTGCTTGAGGCGGCCTGATGGCGATTAACAAGGTTGCCGTTATCGGCGCCGGCCTGATGGGCAGCGGCATCGCCGCCCATGTCGCCAATGCCGGCCATGACGTGGTGCTGCTCGATATCGTGCCGGACGGCGCCAAGAAACGCAGCGAGCTGGCGCTGGGTGCCGTCGAACGCATGCTCAAAACCGAACCCGCCGCCTTCATGGAAAAACGCACCGCCAAACGCGTTACCTGCGGCAATATCGAGGATGACCTGAAACTGCTCGCCGATGCCGACTGGATCGTCGAGGCGGTGATCGAGAAGCGCGATATCAAGCAGTCGATCTACCGCATGATCGATGGCGTGCGCAAAGACGGCAGCATCGTCTCGTCCAACACCTCGACCATTCCGTGCCGCGATCTGATGGAGGGCATGGATGAGAGTTTCCAGCGCGATTTCCTCATCACCCACTTCTTCAATCCGCCGCGCTATATGCGTCTCTTGGAGATTGTCGCCGGCGAGAAAACCCGGCCCGAAGCGATTGCGACGGTCAGCGAATTTGCCGATATCAAGCTCGGCAAGGGCGTCGTCGACTGCAAGGACACACCGGGCTTTATCGCCAACCGCATTGGCACCTTCTGGATTCAGGCAGCGGTGGTCGAGGCTTTCAAGGGCAATGTCACGGTCGAGGAGGCCGACGCCGCCATCGGCCGCGCGCTCGGCATCCCCAAGACCGGCATTTTCGGCCTGATGGACCTGGTCGGCATCGACCTGATGCCGCTGGTGAGCAAAAGCCTCTATGACGCCGTGCCTGAAAATGACGCCTACCGCACGCTTTACGGCGAGCCCGAACTGATCAAGAAAATGATCGCCGAGGGCTCGATCGGACGCAAAGGCAAGGGCGGATTTTACCGCCTCAACAAGGAAGGCAGCAAACCGATCAAGGAAGTGATCGACCTCGCCAGCGGAAATTACTCGAAAGCTCTCCGGCCGACACCGGACAGCGTGCGCGCCGCCAAGCGCTCGCCGCGCAAATTGTTCGAGCATGACGATGCCTCCAGTGCCTTCGCCTGGCAGGTCATGTCGAGCACGCTTTGTTATGCCGCCGATCTCATCCCCGAGATCGCCGATAATGTGGTCGCGGCCGATGACGCGATGAAACTCGGCTATGCCTGGAAGGGCGGGCCGTTCGAGCTGATCGACAAGATCGGCGCCGACTGGTTGGTGGAACGCCTAAAAGCGGAAAACCGTGAAGTCCCGGCGCTGTTGGCTCTCGCCGCCGAGAAGGGCGGATTTTACCGCACCGAACAGGGCCGCCTGCAATATCTCAGCACCGACGGCAGCTATGTGACGATTGAGCGCCCGGCCGGCGTGCTGTTGCTGAGCGATGTCAAACGCGCCTCGAAGCCGATCATGCGCAACGGCTCGGCAAGTCTCTGGGATATCGGCGACGGCGTCGCCTGCCTCGAATTCCACAGCAAGATGAACGCCATCGACCCGGAAACCCTTGGCCTGATCGGTAAATCGGTCGAAACCGTGAGCAAGGACTTCAAGGCCCTGGTGCTGCACAATGAGGGCAGCAATTATTCGGTTGGGGTCAATCTGGGCTTGGCATTGTTTGCCATCAATGTCGGCGCCTGGCCGATGATGGAAGACATGATCAAGCAGGGCCAGGATGCCTTTAAGGCGCTCAAATTCGCACCCTTCCCGGTGGTCGGCGCGCCTTCGGGCATGGCCTTGGGTGGCGGCTGCGAAAGCCTTCTCCACTGCGACGCGGTGCAGGCCCATGCCGAATCCTATATCGGCCTGGTCGAGGTCGGCGTCGGCCTCATTCCCGGCTGGGGCGGCTGCAAGGAATTATTGGTGCGCAACCTGACCGGCAAGAGCCGTGGTCTTCTCGGCGGCGGCGCCATGCCGGTGATATCCAAACTGTTCCAGACCATCGGCCTGGCCAAGGTATCGCGCTCGGCGGCGCAGGCCTTCGAGATGGGCTATTTGCGCGACGGTGACCGCGTCACCGCCAACCGCGACCGGCTTCTCGCTGATGCCAAGGCGCGCGCGCTTGAGCTGGCCGAGGGCTATCAAGCGCCCGAGCCGCAGGAGATCAAACTGCCCGGCAAATCGGCCCGCGTGGCGCTGATGATGGCGGTGCGCGGCCTGGCCAAAACGCGCAAGGCGACACCGCACGACCTCACCGTGGTCGATCAGCTCGGCATCGTCCTCACCGGCGGCAAGACGGATACCACCGATGCGGTGAGTGAGGACGATCTCTCCGCGCTCGAGCGCAAGGCGCTGATAACGCTGTCGCGCGACCCTCTCACCATGGCCCGCATGGAACATATGCTGGAAACCGGCAAGCCGCTGAGAAACTAGGCGGCAGGAGAAACAGACTATGCAAACCTATAAAGCACCCTTGCGCGACATGCGTTTCGTCCTGCATGAAATGCTCGAAGCGGATCAATTATCCAAACTGCCCGGCTATGAAGACGCCACCGCGGACACCATCGACGCCATCATGGAAGAGGGCGCCAAATTCTGCGAAGACAAGCTGCTGCCGCTGAATCGTATTGGTGATGAAGAGGGCTGCACCTATGAAAATGGCGTGGTGCGCACGCCGGCCGGTTTCAAACAGGCCTATGACGATTTTGTCGGCGCCGGCTGGCAATCGATCTCGTCCGACCCGAAATATGGCGGCCAGGGGCTGCCGGCGCTGCTCAATTTCGTTATCGAGGAGATGGTGTGCTCAACCAACCTCGCCTTCGGCGTCTATCCGTTATTGTCACGCGGTGCCGCCGCCTTAATCGAGACCCATGCCAGCGACACCCTCAAAGATACCTACTTGCCGCATCTGACCGACGGCTCGTGGAGCGGCACCATGTGCTTAACCGAGAGCCATTGCGGCACCGATCTCGGCCTCATTCGCACCAAGGCGATGCCCGGCGACAACGGCGCCTACCGCATCAGCGGCAGCAAGATGTTCATCACCGGCGGCGAGCATGATCTGGCCGATAATATTATTCATTTGGTTTTGGCCAAGCTGCCCGATGCGCCGGACGGCGTGCGCGGCATCTCGCTTTTCCTGGTGCCGAAAGTCAACGTCAAGACGGATGGCGCGCTCGGCCCGCGCAACGGCGTCTCGTGTGGCTCGATCGAAAAGAAAATGGGCATTCACGGTTCGGCCACCTGCGTGCTCAATTTCGACGATGCTGAAGGCTATCTCATTGGCGAGCCGCATAAGGGTCTCCGTTGCATGTTCACCATGATGAATGGTGCGCGCCTCGGCGTCGGCATGCAAGGCTTGGCGCTCGGCGAGACCGCCTATCAATCAGCCACCGTGTACGCGAAAGAGCGGCGCTCGGGCAAGAGCCTGGCCAAGGGCGCAGACAGTGGCGAGAAGGCCGATCCGATCATCGTTCACCCCGACGTGCGCAACATGCTGCTTACCGCGCGCGCCTATAATGAGGGCACCCGCGCGCTTGCCTATTGGACGGCGTTGAAGCTCGATATCTCGGCCAAGCATCCGGACGCCGAAGTGCGCCGCGACGCCGATGAGCTGGTGCAGTTGATGACGCCGATCATCAAGGCCTTCCTCACCGACCGTGGCTTCGAAGCCGCAAATCTGGCGGTCCAGGTACATGGCGGGCATGGCTATATCGCCGAGCATGGCATGGAACAATTGGTGCGTGATGCGCGCATCGCCCAGCTCTATGAAGGTACCAATGGCATCCAGGCGCTCGATCTGGTCGGGCGCAAACTGGGCATGAATACCGGCCGCCTGCTGCGCCATTTCTTCCACCCGGCGACCGCCTTTGTCGAGGAACATCAGGAAGACGAAGCGTTGAAAGACCTCGTCCTGCCGTTCGCCAAGGCGCTCGGCAAGCTGCAACAGGCGACCCTGGTGATTGCGCAAAAAGGCCTGGGCGATCCGGAAGAAGCAGCCGCCGTCGCCACCGACTATCTTAAAATGTTCGGCCTCGTGGCGATCGGCTATATGTGGTTGCTGATGGCCGAAAAGGCAGTGAAGAAATCAAACGGCGATGCGGATGGCGATGCGCGCTATTATGAAAACAAAATGAAGACGGCGCGCTTCTATATGTACAAGCTGCTGCCCGAATCGGCATCGCTGTTCCTGCGCATCATGACCGGAAAAACCGCCATGGCGCAATTCGACGAGGATGATTTCTAGGCTTAGTGGGCGCTGACAGGCTCCAGGCCATATTGCCGCGCCGCGGCAAAGGCGACCTCGCGGTCATCGGCAACGCCGATGATTTCGCTCTCGCCATCGACGATGACATAGCGCAGCTTGCCCTCCCACGGGCGGCGGTCGATAAACACGATATTGGAATTGCCGGGGCCGCCAAGCGTGGCATCCAGGTCCAAACGGTGGTCTGCCTTGATATTCATAATGACCTCCTTCCGGTAGTCGCTGCCTTGCGATCCCGCGCGCCCTCATAGAGCTGCCTCTTCTCGCCGCCCTTTGCCGCGCGGCGCTGGATTTCGACGGTGCGCACCGATTGCGCCGGTTCGGGCCGCACCAGATCGATGTTCAAGAGCCCATTGTCGAGCGTCGCCCCTTCCACTTCGATGCTCTCGGCGAGCAAAAATGTGCGGTGAAAGCGCCGGGCCGCAATGCCACGGTGCAAAAAGACGGCATCCGGGTCTTCCTCCTGACGGCCGTGGATGTGCAACTGGTTCTGCTCCACCGTCACAGATAATTCATCCTCGCTAAAGCCGGCCACGGCCAAGCTGATGCGCAGACAGTCTTCATCCGTCTGCAGCACGTTATAGGGGGGATATCCGTCGCCGGAAGTTTTCGATACCCGCTGCAAAATTTGTTCGAGGTGATCGAACCCGAGCAGAAGCGGGCTGTTGAACGGCGATAATCTTGTCATCGTCGGCACTCCTCCTCGCGAGCGAGTATTTCGACGACAAGGCCGCAAATGCGCGAATTATCCGGAAAAACCGGCGCGCCACGACCTCACCACAGGCCGGCCTGAACGATCAGCGCCACCTGCCAAGCTAATATGGGTATGTGCCGGCCTTATTCAATATGCCGGCGGGCCGCAGACGGGTATTATCTCTTGTGGAGAAAATATTGAATTCGGATTTTGACACGCAGCGCTGGCTGCGGGCCGCCGCTGTATCGGCCATGGCGCTGATTCTCATCGCGGCCGGAGCGGCTGGCGCGGGCGCAACAGTGCAGCCCGGTACGCCCTACGCCCGCCCCCATCTGATCCCGGCAGCGCTGGGTGATACGGATATTGACGCCGAAACCCAAACCGGGCGCTACAGCCTGTTGGTGCGCCAAATTCAGCTCCGTCTGGCCGAAATCGGCCTTTATGGCGGACGTATCGGCGGCGTCATGTCGGCCGAGACCGCCGAGGCCATCCGTACCTTCCAGCGTTTTGTCAATTTGCCCGTCGATGGCAAGCCGAGCCATGAATTGCTTGATGCCCTGACCTCGGCTGCCGGCGACGCGCAACATCTCCTGCTGCGCCTTGACCGCGCCCAGAAAGACCAGATCGAACAGGCGAGGGACGATCTCGAACAGGCCTTCGGGCCGGATTGGGCGCAACAGGCGCGCGCCGTGGTGACTGGCGCAAAACCAGACCTCGAAGTTCTCAAGGCACGCGCCGAGGGTTGCTACCAGGCACCCGAACCGGCCTGCCTGATCGTTGAGGCGGAGCACGCGGCGGAAAGCGTCGAGAAGGATAATCTCCGCGATTGGGCGCTCAGCGAAGTGATCCAGGCCCAGGCCCGCATCGGCCAGGCCGATCAGGCGCTGCGCGTGGCGCGGGCAATCAATGATCCGCGCTCGGTGATTGCGGCACTGAGCGGTATCGCGGTGGCGCTTGCCCGCGCCGGGCGTATCGAAGAGGCGCTTGAGGCGGCCCAGCAGGTCCCTGATGCAACGCTGCGCGACAAGGCGCTGCGCGCCGTAGCGGAAGGGCAGTTGGCCGCCGGCCGGCCGGACTTCGCCGAGGTGACGGTATCGCTGATCGAAGCGCCGCATGAGCGCCTGCCGACATTGGTCGCCACCGCGCACGCCTATCTGGCGCGCGGTTACGGCGATGTGGCGCACGGCCTTGCCATGGAAGCCGAACGCCTGGCCGACAGCATCACCGCCGAACTGTTCCGCGAATGGGCGCTCAGTGAAATGGCATCGCTGATGGCCGCCGTCGGCGAGGGTGCCAAAGCCAATATCATGATCGCCCGTATCGGCTCGGCCAAGAACCGGGTGCAGGCTCTGTGCGATATCGTTATTGCCGAACTGCGCTCGGGGCGGGAAAAACGCGCCCGGCAAACCTTGGAGATCGCGCAAACCACCTTATCCGCCATCTCGCGCCCGGCCGAGCGCCAGCAGGCACGCGCCTGCCTGGCGGCATCGCACGCCGCACTGAAGGAATTCGACGACGCGCTGAAGCACGCGCGCGGCATTGAATTCGGCTACATGCATTCCTTTGTTCTTGCCCGCATCGTGCTCGCCATGGCACGCAGCCACCAGATGGTGGAAGCGCTGCGCCTGATCGATTCCATCCAAGACATGAAACTGCGCATCAATGCCTATGTGACGATGAGCCGGATCGCGCGCGGCAATGGTGACCAAGATAGCGCCGCCCGTCTCAGCAATGAGGCGATCACCCTGGCGCGCGGATTGACCAATCCGCTCGACAAGGCCTTCGTTCTCGCCGATCTGGCATCGTCACAGGCGGCGGGCGGCGATGGCGCCGCCGGGCGGGCGATCCTCGGCGAGGCTGTCGAGGTGGCAGCCAAGATTGCCGATCCCTGGGCGCGCGCCCGGGCGCTGAGCAAAGCGGCGAGCGCCTTGGTCGGCATCAATGGCATCTGACCGATCCGCGACAGGCAGCCGCCTGCTCAGCCCGCCGATCGAAGCATCGCTGCTGATGATCTTCACCTGCGCCTGCTTTGCCGGCATGTCGGCGCTTATCCGCGACCTCTCGAGCACCATATCGCCCTTTGAAATCGCCTTTTTCCGCAACGCCATCGGCCTGGTGTTGCTACTACCGGTGATGTGGCGCATCGGCTTTGAATTTCCACCGGCGCCGGCGCTGAAAGCCTATGGCATCCGCGCCGTGATCGGTATTTGCGCCATGTGGGCGTGGTATTCGGCGCTCAGCTTCACGCCACTGGCCGAAGCCATCACGCTCAATTTTACCGTCGCCTTATGGATGATTCCGGTGGCCATTCTGCTCTTAGGCGAGAAAGTCGGCGTGCGCCGCTGGGCCGCCACCATTATCGGCTTTTGCGGCGTGCTGATCGTCATGCAACCGGGCGCGCAAACCGTCAGCCTGGGCAGCCTGCTGGCCATCTTTTCGGCCCTGATGTTTGCCGTTTCGATGGCCCTGGTGCGTCTCTTAACCCGCACCCAGCGGCCCATCGCCATCGTTTTTTACATGAATCTTCTGATGACACCGCTCTCCCTCGGCCCCGCCATCGCCTATTGGACCATGCCGAGCTTGGCTGAATGGGGTTGGTTGTTTGTTATCGGTTTCTTGGCCACGATTGCCCATTTCGGCATGGCCCGCGCGCTTTCCCTGGTCGAGGCCTCTTCGATCATGCCGCTCGATTTCACCCGCCTACCCTTCGCCGCTTTGATCGGTTACTTCGCCTTTGGCGAGGTGCCGGGCGTGTGGATCTGGCCAGGCGCGGCACTGATCGCCGCGAGCGCCATCTATATCGCGCGGCGCGAAGCGAAATTGCAGCGCAAGGCGGCAACACCGGACACTATTCCGGATTGATTGGATTCTATTCGCCCGCTTCTGCTATGAAGCGGGCAAACAACACATCCAAGGAGACGAGAGATGGAGATCAAAGGCCAAACGGCATACATCACCGGCGGCGCATCGGGCCTCGGCGAGGCGACGGCGCGCATTCTCGCCGCGGCGGGCGCCACCGTCGGCGTGCTTGACATGAACGCGGAATTGGCCGCCAAGGTGGCGGGTGAGCTCGGCGGCGCATCGGCCGCGTGCGATGTTTCCGACGCCGCCAGCCACGAGGCGGCGATGGCTTCCCTGCGCGACGCCATCGGTCCGGCGCGTATTTTCATCGCCTGCGCCGGCATCGCCACCGGCGCCAAGCTGGTGAGCCGGGACGGCAATGCCGCGCCACTCGAAAAACTGACCGGCGCCATTCAGGTCAACCTCATCGGCACGATCAACTCCATGCGCTTGGCCGCCGCCGATATGGCGGCAATGGATCCCTTGGATGACAATGAGCGCGGCGCAATCGTCACAACCGCCTCGATTGCCGCCTTCGAGGGCCAGATCGGGCAAGGCGATTATTCCGCCTCCAAGGGCGGCGTCACCGCCTCGACGATCACATTCGCGCGTGAATTGGCGCGCGAGGGCATCCGCGTCAACTGTATCTCGCCCGGCCTGATGGACACGCCAATGATGGACGGCCTGCCCGACGAAGTGCGCCAATCTCTGGTCGAGACAACGGTCTTTCCCAAGCGCCTCGGCCATGCCAATGAATATGGCGAACTGGCCAAGCACATCGCCGAGAACCGCTATCTCAACGGTACGGTGATCCGCCTCGACGGCGCGCTGCGCATGGCACCGAGATAGGGCGCCAAGATAGGATTCAATGAACGCGCACGACGGCAAGCCACCCACCGCAGGCGATATAGAGCAAATTGCCGCGCGCGTGTTCGAAACCATTCCGGAGACGCTGCGCAAACACGCCGCCGAGGTGCGCATCCGGGTTACGGAATTTCCCAGCGCCGAAGTGATGCGCGAGATGGCGATCGATTCTTCGTTCGATCTCCTCGGCCTCTATCAGGGCGTGCCGATCGGCGACAAGAGCGTTAGCGACGTACGCCACGATATCGACATGATCTTTCTCTATCGCCGCCCGCTGTTGGATTATTGGGTCGAAAACAATGAGCGCCTCGAGGATGTGGTGCGCCATGTGCTGATCCATGAAATCGGCCATCATTTCGGCTTCTCCGACGATGACATGGAAGATATCGAGGAATCCGCTTAGCCGCCAAACGCCGCGACATCGACCAGCGGATAGCTCGCCTCGATGCGGTGCAGCGCACCATCCGGGCGCAACAGGCTCGAATAGAGATGAAATTGGTTGACCGCAAAGGGCTCGGTGCGAAACAGCGCATGGCGGCTGAGAAATTCCGCGACCTGCCCTGGCGCTGCGCCGCGTTTGAAGCGGGCGAGGGTAATATGTGGCGCGAATTTGCGGCGCTCGGGCTCAAGGCCAAGTACGCCAAGCGCCGCAACCACCTGATCGCGCAAGCGGGTCGGCAGGCCCTCGGGCTCGATTCCGGCCCACAGGATTTTGGCCGGGCCGCGCGGTGGGAAATAGCCGACGCCATTCAGAGCGAGTTCGAAGGCCGGCGCCTCGATTTCGGCCAGGGCGAGCTCGATATCGCGCATGAGGCCGTCATCGGCATCGCCGATGAAGCGCAGCGTTAAGTGGAAATGCGAGATATCGGCCCATTTTGCCCCGCTCACGCCCTGGCACAGGCCGATCAGGCTCTGGTTAACGGCCGGCGGCATGTCGATGGCGATAAAGAGACGGTGCATATGGCTTGTCCTTGGCGCGATTCCGACCAATTTGATCGGGCAAATTTACCTGAAATGTTGAAAAACTGCCTCTTTAGCCTTATATAATGGCCAGGAAATCCAAAATTTTGAGATGAGGACATATTCCATGGCCACTGGCTCGGAACGCCGTAACTTCGGTACGACACTGACACAGACCCAGGTCGATGAGGGTCTGCGCAGCTATATGCTGCGGGTTTACAATTATATGGGCTCGGGTCTGGCGCTCACGGGCATCGTTGCCTATGTCGTCGCCCACACCAGCCTCTATCAGGCGCTGTTCGGCTCGGGCATCGGATTTGTCGTCATGTTTGCGCCGCTTGGCATCATCTTTTTCATGGGCGCCAAGATTAACAGCATGAAGCCGAGCACGGCACAGACACTATTTTGGGTGTTCTCAATTCTGATGGGCGCCTCGCTGTCATACGTGTTCCTCACCTATACCGCGACCAGTATCGTGCGCGTGTTCTTCATCACCGCCGCCACATTCGGCGCCATGAGCCTGTACGGCTATACCACCAAGCGCTCGCTGGCGCGCTGGGGCTCGTTCCTCTTTATGGGCCTGATCGGCATCATCATCGCCATGGTGGTGAATATCTTCATGCAGTCGACGCTGATGCATTTCGTCATCTCCGTCGTCGGCGTTCTCGTCTTCACCGGCCTTACCGCCTACGACACCCAGCGCATCAAAGAGAGCTATGTCGAATCGGATGGCCAATCGGTGATGACGAAGAAAGCCATCATGGGTGCGCTATCGCTCTATCTGAACTTCATCAATCTGTTCATGATGCTGCTAATGCTGTTCGGCGGCAGCCGCGAATAGCGGACGGGACCATACCCCTGAGACCAAAACACCCGGCCATCGTGCCGGGTGTTTTCTTAACAGGACGTGCGGCATGAATGAGTGGCTGTGGCGCGGCATTGTGGCGGGAGTGGGCGTTTATGGCATGGCTTTCGGCGGCGTCTTCGCCAGCCAGCGTCATTTGATGTATTTTCCCGATTCGCAGCGTCCGGCACCGGGCGAGAGCGGGGTTGCGGAGATGGCCGAAGTAGCGCTCAAAACCGGTGACGGCCTCACCCTGCTCGCCTGGCATCGCCCACCCAGGGACGCGCGCCTTCCGACCTTGATCTATTTTCACGGCAATGCCGGCCATATCGGCATGCGCGCCGACAAGGTGCGGCCCTATCTCGATGCCGGCCTCGGCGTGCTGCTCACGACCTGGCGCGGCTATAGCGGCAACCCCGGCAAACCGGACGAAGATGGGCTCTATCACGATGGGCGCGCCGCGCGGGACTATCTGCTGAGCTCCGGCGTCGCGCCCGGCGAGATTATTCTTTATGGCGAATCACTCGGCACCGGGGTCGCCGTGCAATTGGCGGCCGAGCAGGCGCCCGCCGCCGTGGTGCTGGAGGCGCCCTATAACTGCATCGCCGATGTCGCCCAGGCACGCATTCCGCTCCTGCCGGTGAAACCACTGGTGCTCGACCGCTTCGATTCGGAAGCCAAGATCGCGGGCGTGGCGGCGCCGCTTCTGATCGTGCACGGCGCGCGCGACGGCACCATTCCAGTCCGCTTCGGCAAGAAGCTCTTTGCCGCCGCATCCGAACCGAAGCAGATGCAGATTTATCCCAACGCCGGGCATAACGATCTCTACGAGCACGGCATGGGCCGCCTCACCCTCGATTTCCTCCAACAATCTATTCCATCAAAATAACCACATTATTGGTGCGAAGGCCGGCTTGTGGAGGCACTATAACCGCGCAATCAATTCGCTAATCGGTTTTACGCCTCGAATGCCTCCATGATCATCAGCTGCCCCTCTTGCGCTTCGCATTTTAAGGTCGACCCACAGGCACTTGGACCGGCGGGGCGAAAAGTGCGCTGCGCCAAATGCGGCGGGCGTTGGCATCAACCGCCGGCGGAGCCATCAATGGCCGTGCCGGTGGCGGACAGAGCCGAAGCGGCGTCCGCCGCGCCGGCCAGGTTAAATGTCAGCCTGGTGCCGACGGTAATGTTGTTCACCGCCGGCATATCGCTCGGCCTGACATTCTCCCTCAACCGCATCGCCATCACCGACGGCATTCCGTTTATCCCCTATGTGTTCTGGCAGGCGCTCGGCGCCGGCCTGATATTGCTGATCCTGTCGTTTCTCGCCCGCCACCCGCCGCGCCTGACGCCGCGCCACCTCATGGTCTACGCCGTGTTGGGCTCGATCGGCATGTCGGTGCCGCTGCTGGTGGTGAATTTCGTCGCCGCCAAGCTGCCCGCCGGGGTCGTCGGCTTGCAGCAAACCCTGGTGCCAATGCTGACCTATGCGTTCGCGCTGCTGTTCCGGGTCGATAAGGTCAATGCGTTCAAATTGGCCGGGTTGGGTGTCGGCCTTTCCGCCGTTCTCGTCGTCGTACTGCCGCAAACCAGCCTGCCCTCGCCCGACATGGTGATCTGGGTGTTGGTCTCGTTTATCACGCCGCTCTGTTACGGCATGGCCAACGTGCTGATCGCGGTTATGCGCCCACCCGAATCAACCTCCCTCGCCCTCGCCTCGGCGATTTTGCTGACCGGCGCCGTTATTATGGGCGTGGTGATGGTGGCTTCCGGCGGCTGGTGGTGGTTTGACGGCACCATGACCGGCGGTGACTGGGCCTTGATCGCGGTGGTGCTGATCAATGCGGTTTTCTTCTGGCTGTTGCTCGAAATCATCCGCCTCGCCGGGCCGGTCTTCTTCTCGGTGCAGAACTATATCGCCACCTTGTCCGGCATTGCCTGGGGCATGCTGATCCACAGCGAGGCACATAGTATCTGGATATGGCTCGCCCTGGTGCTGCTCTTCGTCGGCCTCGCCCTGGTCATCCGCGGCAGCCTCCAGCGTGAAGCCAGGTAACTAAATTACAAACCTACTTTTTTCTTTGTTCAGCGCATAAATCAAACTCAGCGCCGTTACGGCAGAAGTCTTGGGATTGCTCGCCATCGGTTTGCCGCGCATTTCCATGATCATGTGGCCGAACTTTCCCTCAGCTTCGATGCGGCCACAATTAACCTCCGCATGGGGATCCGCCACCAGGCGGACGAAGGTATTGTCGAAACCGGCGCCAGCCAGCGCGATGGTCGCGGCGAGGTTGGCGTTCTGCGGATAGTCGAGCGCCGCCGCCTCGGCCCGGCCCTCATAGATCACTGTGCTCTCGCCAAGGCTATCCAAATCAAACGCCTGCTCGGCCGGCGTGCCCTTCCAGGCATGGCTCGGTTTTGTCGAGACATAGGTGACCTTGTCCAGGCCGCCGGCCTTGAGCGCGCCGAGGCCGTCGAGCCCGGCGGTGGCGCCGGCCGGTACATGCAGACGCGCGCCGCCCTTCTCCGCCGCCGCCATCAAGCGCACCCGATAATCGCCATCCGCTAACGCGCCGGTCGCCACCACCATGAGATCGAGGCCGGCGGCGAGCACGGATTCCCCATATTGGCGCAACGCCGCCTGCCCGGCGCACTCCACCACCATGTCGGGCCGGGCGGCGATAACTTCCTCAGCCGAGGTGAAAACGGCGATATCGGAGGCCAATTCCGCCCGCGCCTCAGCCGCGCGCGCCGGGCGCACGGCCACACCGGTGAGACGGACCGGAGACTCATCGCCCGCCAATCCATCCACGATCATGCGCCCAATCGCGCCCAGCCCGATAATGACGGCTCGCATAACTCGTTCTCCATACCTGTTGCGTTCAGCCCAACTGGCGCTAGGATGAAGCAACGAAATAAGCCGTCAATAGCCCCAATCCACCGGGGACAGGAGCGGCACAGGAAATAAATTCCATCGGGGAGGTTGCATCATGAAATGGCTACCGCGTTCTGTCCTATCGATTGTCGCTGCCGCCGGTATCGGCGGCGCGGCCCTGAGCGGCACTGCCCATGCCGAGGATTTGCTGATCCTCAGCGAGGAAGTGCCGGTGAGTTTGAATTATGACGGAGCGACCGCATCCGTCGATACCAACTGGGTGGGCTGGGATAATATGCTCGACCCGCTCGTCTACCACGCCAAGGGCGCTGTTAATGAGGATGGTGTGCAGCTTCTCGACTTCAATAAATTCGAGGGCCGGCTTGCCGAATCGTGGAGCTTCGACGCCGCCTCGCTGACCTGGACCTTCAATCTGCGCAAAGGCGTGAAAGGCTGCAACGGTGCCACCTTCAATGCCGATGACGTGCTCTATACCTTCGCCCGGGCAAAATCGGTTAGCGGCTCCGCGCCGATCGGCTGGTTCCTTGCCAGCACCGGTTCGGTCGACGGCTTCACGCCGGCCGTGTTTGCACCGACCGACGATGGCGCTGCAGCACGCAAGCTCGGCGACGAAGTCAAGAAGATCGACGATTACACGGTGCAAATTCGCCAATCCGCACCCAATCAGCTGTTCCTCAAGGTGCTGTCGATTTTTGCCCTCTATATCTTCGACAAGGAGACCATGGAGGCCAACGCCACCGAGGACGATCCGTGGAGCCATACTTACGCCAACAATGTCGGCATTGCCGGCTTCGGCCCCTATTGTCTCAATGAGTGGCGCAAGGGCGAAAGCTTTTCGATGACCGGCAATGCGGATTATTACCGCGGCGCCCCGGTCTATGACCGGGTGGTGGTGCGCAAGGTGCCGCAAAGTGCCAACCGCGTGGCCATATTGCGCTCCGGCGGCGCTCAGATCGCCGAACATCTGACGCCCAAGGAATATGACAATCTCTCGAAAGCGAAGAATGTCAGCGTGGTCGGCGTGCAGGGCAATGAGAACATGTTCATGATTCTCAATTTCAGCTCTCCGCCCTTCGACAACCCCTTGGTGCGCCAGGCTATTGCTCACGCGGTGCCGTATCAGAAAATCATCGATACGAGCTATTTCGGCAAAGCGCACAAGTGGGCCGGCATGGTGCCTTCGACCTATCCGGGCTTCCACAAGACCAGCACGCAATATGATTACGATCCGGAAAAGGCCAAGGCGCTGCTCGCCGAGGCCGGCTATGCGGGCGGCGCAGGATTGGAGGCATTTCCCGATGCCTTCAAACTGAGCTACATGCTGGAGCGCGAATCGGAATTGGGACCGACCGCGACGATCCTTCACACCGCCTTCCGCGATGTCGGTATAAATGTCGAGCTCGATCCAATTCCCCAGGCACAATATGGCGACCGGGAATTGGTCAAGAAGGACCTGCCGATGGGCCTCACGGCGCATGTCAAACCGATTGGCGTCGATGCGGCTTATGGCACCCTCCTCAGTTATGTTTCGGGCAACAAGGGCGGCATTCTCAACTCGTCCAACTATTCGAGCGACATGGTCGACGGTACGCTCTACGGCTCACTCGCTGAAGGCAACAACGACAAACGCAATGAGATGCTGGCGGCAATCCAGGAGCAGCTGATGACGGATTTGGCGGTCGTGCCGATCCTTGAATTCCGCACCCATTGGGCGACGGCGGCCAACGTTACCGGCATGGTCTGGCACCCGGATAACGCGCTTCGCCTGCATGATTTGAAGCCGGCGAAATAAAGCGTAGGGAGCGCCGCAGGGAGGGTGGCGGCCTGCCGCCCTCCCTGCCTCTTTTAGAGGAACAAAATATGGAGATGGAGCTGAAGACCGAGCGCACGGCGCTGGTCGTCATCGACATGCAGAACGCCTTTTGTGCCGATGACGGCTCGCTCGCCGGCGCCGGGCTTGATATCTCACCCCTCGTTGGCGCCGTGACGCCGTGCCGCGAATTGCTCGATTCCGCCCGCCGGGCCGGCGTGCCGGTGATTTTCACGCGCTATGTCTACCGCGCCGATTATGCCGATGGCGGCGTCGTCATCCGCTATCTGCTGCCGCAATTGAAGGATGTGAATTCGCTCGCCGCCGGCACCAAGGATATCGAAATCATCGACCTGCTCGAGCCCGTCGACGGCGAGTTCGTCATCGACAAAAATCGGCCGAGCGCCTTTTACGCCACCAATATCGAACCGATTCTGAACGGCCTCGATGTCGATTCGCTGGTGGTCTGCGGCGTCACCACCAATATTTGCGTCGAATCGACGGTGCGCGACGCGAGCGAGCGCGATTACAAGGTATTCGTCGTCAAGGACGCCACCGGCGAGCTCGAACAAATGCGCTATGACGGCGCCATCGCCGGCATGGCCTGGATGTTCGCCAAAATCGTCGAGAAAGATGAAGTGCTCGCGGTCTGGGGCGAGGGCAATAAGTGATCCTGTCACTGCCCGCCGCCAAGTTGATCGCCGTGGTGCGCTAGAGCCTGCCCGATGATTGGCCGCTTCATCCTCCGGCGCGTCATCATCGCATTCTTTCAATTGCTTGGCGTCTCGCTTGTCGTTTTTTTCCTGATCCGCCTTCTGCCGGCCGATCCGGTTGCCGGTCTGGTTGGCCTCAACGCCAGCGAGGAAGCCTATAAACAGGCCGAACAATCGCTGGGCCTCGATAAATCCATCTTCGAACAGCTCTCGGTCTTTCTCGGCTTTTCCGAGGATCCGGGCCTGGTTGATGCCAGCCTCGGCATCTCGTGGGTGACCAACGAGCCGGTCTTTCTCGAGATCGGCCGCTTCCTGCCGGTGACACTCGAACTTGTCACCTTCAGCCTGCTGCTCTCCTTCCTGATCGCCATTCCGCTCGGCATGGCGAGCGCCACCAAGCCGGGCAGCATCGCCGACAAGATCGCGCTCATATGGGGCATGTTCGCCGGCGCCCAGCCGGATTATTGGTGGGGGCTGCTGTTTGTCTTCGTCTTCTTTTTCGTTCTCGGCGTGGCGCCGCCGCCGATGGGCAGCATCGATCCGATGATGTCGCGGCCAAGCGTTATCACCGGATTCCTGACGATCGATTCAATCTTGCTTGGGCGCTTCGATGTCTTTGTTTCGGTGCTCTATCACCTGATGCTGCCGGTGGCGACGCTGGTGTTCGTCATCTCGGGCGCCATCACCAAGATGGTGCGCCAGAATATGGTGCGTGCGCTGGCCTCGGATTACATCCTCTATGCGCGCGCCAACGGCCTCTCCAAGAAAGAAGTCGGGCGCTATGCGCTCCGCGCCGCGCTCACCCCGGCGGTCACCTTGGTCGGCATCTTCTACATGATTCTGCTGAGCGCGGCGGTAACGGTCGAGCTGGTGTTTTCACTGAGCGGCATCGGCCAATATGCCATCCGCTCGATCCTCTCGTTCGATTATCCGGCGATCCAGGGCGTGGTGCTGACGGTGGCGCTGCTCTCGCTCTTCATCTATCTCCTCCTGGATATCATCCACGCTTATCTTGATCCCCGGGTGCAGTATTAATGTGGGGGCGCCGGCATGACTATCGCTGAGAGCGCTCCCCCACGCCGGCGCTTTGCCCGCCTCGACAGATTCAGCGGCAAGAAATATCTCATCTTCGGTGGCACTATCGTCGCGCTTTCCATCTTTCTCGCCGCCTTCGGCGCTGCCATCAGCCCCTACGACCCAATGGAGGCGACCGGCGATATTTCGGTGCCGCCGCCACCCATCGAAGATTGGCCGCGCCTCTTCTATCTCGCCGTCGCGGGCGAGCTGGAACAGCCGCCGCACTGGTTCGGCACCGATCAATCCGGGCTCGATGTGTTCTCGCGCGTGATCTCGGCGCCGCGCGCCGATATGTCGATTGCCCTCGGTGGTGCGTTGATTTCGCTCTTTCTTGGCACCTTTCTTGGCCTCATCGCCGGCTTCTACCGCAATTGGGCGACCGAGCTGATGATGCGCGTCTCGGATGTGCTGCAGGCCTTTCCGGTGTTCATCACGGCGATGATTCTGGTCGCGCTCGCCGGGCGCGAGACCGGAAATTTGGTGCTCGCCCTGGCCCTCGTCTACACGCCGATCTTCATACGCCTGACGCGCTCGGAAGTGATGGGCCAGAGCGCGCGTGGTTATGTCCAGGCGGCGTGGGCGGTCGGCAATAACGGCTTCAAGATCGCCGTCAAGCATGTGCTGCCCAATTCGCTGGTGCCTTCGCTGGTGCAATTGTCGGTAACCGTCGGCTTCGCCATTATCCTGACAGCGGGCCTCAGTTTCGTCGGCGCCGGGGTACGCCCGCCGACGCCCGAATGGGGCATCATGATCTCGATCGGCGCGCAGCAGCTCATTCTCGGCGAATGGTGGCCGTCGATTTTTCCCGGCCTGGCCATCACCATAACCGTGTTCGGCTATGCCATCGTTGGTCATGCCATCGAACAGAAATTCCGCGAAGCATGAGCACCGAGCCGATCCTTGAGGCAGCCGGGTTGACGGTGCGCTTTGCCGGCACGGAAGACGGCGAGACGGTTGCGGTCGATGATTTTTCCCTCATCATCCGGCCAGGCGAATTTGTCGGCATCATGGGTGAGCCCGGTTGCGGCAAATCGACCGCCGCCATAGCCCTGATGGGCCTGGTGCGCCCGCCCGGCGAGATTTCAGGCGGCAGCGTGCAGTTTCTCGGCCAGGATCTCCTCGCCATGAACGATGACGAGATCGCCGCCATCCGTGGCAAGGATATCGGCCTGATCGTACAAAACCCACGCACCTCGCTCCATCCCATGCTGACAGTCGGCAACCAGATTTCGCGCGTCTACCGGGCGCACAACAAGGTGAGCAAGAAAGAGGCGTGGCAGCACGCTATCAGCATGCTGCGCATGGTCGGCATGAACGACCCGGAACGCCGCGTCAAGGCGCACGCGCATGAACTGTCGAGCGGCATGACCCAGCGCGTGCTGATCGCCATGGCGATGAGTTCGAAGCCGCGCTTGCTGATCGCCGACGAGCCAACCAGCGGCCTCGACGTCACCATCCAGGCGCAATTTCTCGACCAGATGTGGCAGACGGCGAATGAAACCGGCTCGGCGGTGCTGCTGGTCACCCAGGACCTCGGTATCGTCGCCAATTATTGCGACCGCGTGTTGATCATGGCTGAGGGGCGCATCATTGAAGAGGCGCCGGTACAGCAATTCTTCCAGGCGCCCGAGCAGGATTACAGCCGGCGCATTCTCACCACCCAGCGTCAGGAGGGCGGCGATACCTCCGGCGAAGCGCATCACGGCGAGCTCAGCGATGCCGAGACCATCATCCGCGTCGCCGGCCTCTATAAACAATTCCCCATCCGCGGCAGCGACCAGAAGGTGCATGCGGTCGATGATGTGTCGTTCGATATCAGGCACGGCGAGGCGATCGGCCTGGTCGGCGAAAGCGGCTCGGGCAAGACCACCGTCGGGCGCTGTCTGGTGCGCCTCGAAGAGCCGACCGCGGGTGAGATTATGTTTCACGACACCGCCCTCGGCGCCATCAAACGCTCAGCCTTCGTACCTTACCGCAAGGCGATCCAGATCGTTTTTCAGGATCCGTTCGATTCGATGAACCCGCGCTGGACGGTGGAGAAGGTGCTAACCGAACCGCTCGATCTGCACACCGACATGAGCCCGCAGGAGAAACGCACTCGGGTGGCGGAACTGCTCGAAATGGTCGGCCTCGATGCGGCGCTCCGAAACGACCAACCGCGCCAGCTCAGCGCCGGACAACAGCAGCGCGTGGTGATCGCACGCGCCATCGCGACCAATCCCGAATTTATCGTTCTCGATGAGCCGACTTCGGCCCTCAGCCCGGAAACGCGGGTCGAGATCATCCAGCTGTTGATGGAACTGTCGCGCAAGCTCGGCTTCGCCTATCTCTTCATCTCGCACGATCTGACCACGGTGAAAGTGATCTGCCACCGCGTGATTGTCATGTATCTCGGGCAAATCGTCGAAGTCGGCGATAAGGATGCGGTCTTCGCCGAGCCGCGCCATCCCTATTCGAAGGCGCTGCTCGCGTCGCACCTTTTCCCCGATATCGCCGACCGCCGCGTCGACCACACTGAGCGCATCACCCTGGAAGGAGAGATTCCGAGCCCTGTGTCGCTGCCCAAAGGGTGCTATCTTTATGGCCGCTGCCCAAGCCAAAAAGACGCCTGCGCCGACATGGCACAGGAACTTCGCGCCATGCCGGACGGGCGTGAAATCCGCTGCTGGCGGGTGACCGAAGGTGACTTTGCGGGCGCTGAGGATTGAAGGAGCTGAAAACATGAACGCCATCGATATTGTCGTCAATCTCTTCACCGAGGAGGAAGTGCGGCTCGGCCAGACCGGCCTGGATGAGACCTTCAAAGCGCAGATCCGCATGCCCGAGGAGATGCGCGGCGGCGTATCGATCGAGAATTATCTCGGCCGCATGGACCGCGCCGGCATCCAGCGCTCGCTCTTAATCGCGGTGCGCGCCGGCGATTTGATGGTCAAGGGCTCGTTCGAAATCCCCTATAGCCGCGTGCATGACATCTGCCAGCAATATCCCGACCGCTTCTCCGGCCTCGCCGGCGTTGACCCGACGCGCGGCATGCAGGGCCTCAGGGATCTGGAAGAAGCGGTGCGCGATTTCGGCTTTGTCGGCGCGCATTTCTATCCCCATTGGTTCGGCCTGGCGCCCGACCACCGCCTGGTCTATCCCTATTACGCCAAATGCTGCGAGCTCGACATTCCGATCATGATGCAGGTCGGCCACAATCTGGTCTATTCGCGTGAGCGTCGCCTGCCCAGCGTCGGGCGGCCGATCTGCCTCGATCAGGTGGCCATCGATTTTCCCGAGCTGCGCCTCTTGGGCATTCATATTGGTGTGCCGTGGACGGAAGAGATGATCTCCATGGCGTGGAAACACGAGAATATTTTTATCGGCGTCGATGCCTATGCGCCGCGCTATTGGCCGCCCGAGATCGTCCATTATCTCAACAGCTATGGCCGCAAGAAGGTGCTGTTCGGCACCGACTGGCCGGTGATTGATCCGGAGCGCGCCATGGCGGAGATCGCCGAACTCGATATCAAATCGGAAGCCAAGGAACTGCTGATGCGCGGCAATGCACTGCGCATCTTCAACCTGCCGGAAAGCGGTTAAACGCAACATGGCCGACAACGGGATAAACAGCTACCGCCCCGTCACCATTACCTCCGGCGTGCGCACTTCGGCTGAACGCACGCCGAATAAGGTCGCCCTCAGAGAAGGCGCACGCGAGCTCAGCTATGCCCAGCTAGTCGAGCGCATCGACCGCGTCGCCAATGCCGCGCACCACGACCTTGGCCTCAGGCCTGGCGACAATGTCATGCTGCTGGCGCCCAACTGCCTCGAATATATCGAGATCGTCGCCGGCTTTGCCGAGGTGGGTGTCGCCGTCGCCACCATCAATCCACGCCAGACGGCGCGTGAGATCGCCGCCATCGCCGAGGATTGCGCGGCGCGTATCGTCATCGCCCACCCGGCGGTGGAGGAGGCCGTGCGCGATGCCGGCCTCGCCAAACCCGTAGGCGTGCTTATTCTTGGCGACGATTATGAAGATTGGATCGCCAGCGCCAAACCGCAGGCGCCCGAAGTGGCGGTGGACGAGCGCCACTCGTTTGCCATTTCCTACACTTCCGGCACCACCGGCCAGGCCAAGGGCATCGTTCTCTCGCACCGCTCGCGGGTGATGACCTTTCTCGCCATGGCGTCGGAATATGGCTGCTACGGGCCGGAAGACAGCTATCTCGGCGTGGCGCCTTTTTTCCATGGCGGCGGCTTCGCCTTTGCCATGGGCAGCGTTTTTCTCGGCGGTTTTTGCGAGGTGCTGCCGGCCTTCAATCCGGAAGAGATCATGCGCCGGCTGCATGAGGAACCGTTCACCGGCACCTTCATGGTGCCGACCCATTACCACGCAATCCTGGCGCTCGAAAATGCCATCCTTGAGCGCTACCGCCAGCACCATCTCACCAGCCTGATCTCGAATGCCGCAGCCCTGCCGCAGGCGACCAAGGAAGCCATCGTCGCGCAATTCGGCGAAGGCGTGCTGCACGAAACCTATGGCTCGACCGAAGCCGGCATCGTCACCAATCTGCGCCCGCCCGATCAACTGCGCAAAATTCAATGCGTCGGCCATCCCTTCGTCTGCACCCGTATCCGTTTGCTCGATGGCGGCGGCCAGGATGTCGCCCAAGGCGAGGTCGGCGAACTTTACAGCAACTCGCCCTATCTCTTTAACGGCTATTGGGGCAAGCCGGAGGAAACAGCCGCCATCGTCCGCGACGGCTGGGTTACGGCCGGCGACATGGCGCGGCGCGACGAGGAAGGATATGTCTTCCTCGTCGACCGCAAGAAGGACATGATTATCTCCGGCGGCGTCAATATCTATCCACGCGAAATCGAGGAAGTGCTGATCCGACATGCCGGCATTTCGGAAGCCGCCGTGGTCGGCGTGAAAGATGACTATTGGGGCGAGCGGGTGAAGGCCTTTGTCGTCGCCGTCGATGAGGATACTCCGGGTGCTGAAGACATCACCGCCTTTGCCAAGGAAAATTTGGCGCCTTACAAAGTGCCAAAGGATATCGCCTTCATCGACGCCCTGCCGCGCAACCCGGCGGGCAAGATATTGAAACGAAGCTTGCGCGAAAGCGACTGACACATGGCTGCGGAAATTGCCGGGCATTTCCGCGCGCTCATCGGGCCAGAGCATGTTGTCGAAGACGCGGTGCAACGCGAATATTTTTCCACCGATATATCCGGCGGCGGTGATGCCATCGCCGCACTGGTGTTGCAGCCGGGCAACGTGGATGAGCTGGCCGCTTGTGTGCGTGCGGCGGCGGAAATGGATTTGGCAATCCTCGCGCGCGGCGGCGGCATGTCCTATTCGAAGGGCTATGTGCCGACGCGCGAACGCTCCGTCATCATCGACATGCGCAGGCTCGACCGCATTGTCGAAATCAACGCGGATAAGAAATACGTCACCGCACAGGCCGGCTGCACCTGGAAGCAGCTTTACGACACGCTTAGCGAACAGAAATTGCGCACGCCTTTTTTCGGCCCGCTCTCCGGTATCCAGGCGACAATCGGCGGCAGCGCTGCGCAGAACGCCGCCTTCTTCGGCTCGGCCAGCCATGGCAGCATGTGCGAGAGCGTGCTCGGCCTGGAAATTATCGGCGCCGACGGCACGCTGTTCCAACCCGGCAATCCCGCGCCTTTCATCGGCGATGCCGGCGCTCTCGGCATCAAGGCCACCATCACCCTGAAACTCATCCCCGTGCCGCGCGAATGCGCCTTCGCCTCATTCGCTTTCGACGATTATCCCGACCTGCTCCGTGCCCAGGGCGCTATGGCAAACACGTCTGGCTTGGCCGAGTGTTTCGGTTTTGATCCAGAGAGCCACCGCAATCTGGGAAAGAGCGGCTTCAACTTATTTGAAGGGATGTCGGCACTGGGCGATGTGGCACGCGCGCAAGGGATTGGCCAGGCGATCAAAACCGCCGCGCAAGTGACGCGCATGAAGGATTTGCAATATTCCCTGCATGCCGTGGTCGAAGATAATTCGGCGGCTGTGGCGCACCTCACCGCCTGTGCCATGGAGGCGGGCGGCGCCCCGCTTCCCGATACTATCCCGCGCGTCACCCGCGCCAAGCCGTTCCGCCCGATCAAGGCTTTGCTCGGCCCAAACGGCGAAAACTGGCTGCCGGTCCACGCCATCGTGCCGCACGGCGAGGCCGAACGGTTGGTTCAACGTACGGAAACATTTTTCAAGGAAAAGTGGGCGCAATTACGACAGCATAAAATTCGTGTCGCGTTCCTCACCGTTCTGATCGGCGGTCAAATCCTATACGAGCCGCAATTCTTCTGGCCCGACCGCCTCTCGCAGTTTCACCTGCATAATGTTAGCGACCAACAGCGTGCCCGCTATGGCAAGAATCCTGCCAACCCGGAAGCCCGCCATGCGGTAATGGAAATACGCCAGGATGTGATTGCGCTTTTTGCCGAGCTCGGCGCAACACACATGCAAAGCGGAAAGCTCTATCCGTATTTGGCGGAAGCAAACATCCGCGCGCTCAAGCAGCGCCTTGATCCGCGTGGTTTGATGAACCCGGGCGCGCTCGGGATGTGAACTAAAGCACTTCCTCGGCCACGAAGCGAAACGCATCAGGTGCGCCGCCGCCACTTAAGAGGAGCGACGAGACCTTGCCCTCCTTGGCGGCGTCCTTCCACACCGTGAGGCGTTCCTTGATACGCTCTTTGGGGCCGACCAGTGCGATGGAGTCGATCAGTTCTTTTGGTACTGCGGCCTCGGCCTCTTTCTTCTTGCCGGTGAGATAGAGCTGCTGAATTTTTACCGCCGCCGCCTCGTAGCCGAGGCGCTTGGCGTAGTCGTTGTAGAAATTCTTGTCCGGCGCACCCATGCCGCCGATATAGAGTGCGAGATGGCGCCGGATCGGTTGGCGGCACATTTCGACGCTCGGGCCCATGGCGAGCGGCACGATGGGCGCAATTTCGAAATCAGCGAGTCCTTTGCCATTGCCAGCCTTGGCAAAACCGGCGTTGAGATCATCTTCGAACACATCGAAGCGCTCGGGCGACATGAAGATCGGGAACATGCCGTCGGCGATTTCGGCGGACAAGCGGATGCCGGCGGGCGCGACGGCGGCGGTGAAAATCTTCAGGGCCGGGTCGCCATGCAGGATGCTCTTAAGCGGCTTGCCGAGGCCGCTCGCATCCGCGCCCTTGTAGGGCAGTTGATAGTGATAGCCGTCATGGGTAACGGGTGCTTCGCGCTTCAGCGCCTGGCGGATGATATCGATATATTCGCGCGTTCGCGTCAGCGGGCGGCCGTAAGCAACGCCGTGCCAGCCTTCGATCACCTGCGGCCCGGAGGGACCAATGCCGAGAATAAAGCGGCCGCCGGAAAGCGCCTGCAGGGTCATCGCCGTCATCGCGGCGCAGGCCGGGGTGCGCGCCGGCATTTGGATAATGCCGGTGCCGACATTAATGCGCGAGGTTTGCGCCAGCATCCAGGCAGCGGGCGTCACCGCATCGGAGCCATAGGCCTCCGAGGTCCAGACCGAATCGAAGCCGAGACGCTCGGCCTCGAGCACCATATCCATATCGATAGAAAATTTGGGCCCTGAATAGCCCGTAAACAAACCAAGCCGCATGACGATTTCCTTTCCGTGTGGTGCCGGATTGTATAACGATATGGCCCGGCCCCGTAACCCGAGAGCGCTATCATGCTGAACAGCCAACAACTGAGCGACTATCGGCGCGACGGATTTCTCGTGCTGGAGAAGTTCGCTGCACATGCGGACTGTGATGCCCTTGTCACGCGGACGGCCGAGATGGTGGCCGCATTCGAGCCGCCGGCAAAGAAATCCATCTTTTCGACGGTCGAACAGGAGCAGACGAGCGACGATTACTTCCTGGGTTCAGGCGACAAAATCCGTTTTTTCTTCGAGCAGGATGCGTTCGACGCCAATGGCGATTTGCGCCACGACAAAATGCGCTCGCTCAACAAAATCGGCCATGCCATGCATGATCTCGATCCGGTGTTCGATGCTTTCTCGCGCCAGCCAGGCTTGGCCGAAATCGCCACCGATGCCGGCCTCGCCGAGCCGCTCATTCTGCAATCCATGGTGATATTCAAACCGCCGCGCATCGGCGGCGAAGTCGTGTGGCACCAGGACGCCACATTTCTGCACACCGAGCCTTCGCGCGTGCTCGGCATGTGGTTCGCGCTCGAGGATGCGACGCGCGACAATGGCTGCCTTTGGGGCCTGCCTGGCGGCCATCGCATGGGCCTCAGATCGCGATTTCTGCGTGCAACGGGCGGCGGCGTCGAAACCATCATCGACGACGATACGCCCTGGCCTGATGATGACTTCATACCGCTCGAAGTGGCCAAGGGAACCCTCATTATATTTGACGGTATGTTTCCCCACGGCAGCGCCGCCAACCGCTCGGCCCAGTCGCGCCACGCCTATACGCTTCACCTGATTGACGGAATCTGCCGTTACCTGCCGGAAAACTGGCTGCAGCGTGATCACAGTATGCCGCTCAGAGGCTTCTAATTAACGAAATATCACTGGCGGCAGGCACACAAACACCGCTAACATGAGGGCCTAAACAAATGAAAACAGATCACACTGGGAGGTATGCAATATGAAAAAACTATTTATCGGCGCGCTTGCCGCGCTGGCTCTGACGGTCACCGGCGCATTCGCCACGGGTCCGGCAGCGGCCGATGATTTCGCGCCCGCCATCGTCTTCGATATGGGCGGCAAATTCGACAAGTCCTTTAATGAAGCCGCCTATAATGGCGCCGAGAAATTTAAATCGGAAAGCGGCGTTGCATACCGCGAGTTCGAAGTTACCAACCCGTCCCAGCGCGAGCAGGCCATGCGCAACATGGCGCGGCGCGGCGCCACGGTGATTGTCGCCATGGGCTTCGCCCAGGCGGCGGCCGTCGAGACGGTGGCGAAAGAATTTCCTGACACCAAATTCACCTTGATCGACATGGTCGTCGATCTACCGAATGTGCAGTCGGTGATTTTCAAGGAGCATGAAGGCTCGTTCCTCGTCGGCATGGCGGCAGCGCTGGCCTCGAAGACCGGCAAAGTCGGCTTCATCGGCGGCATGGATATTCCGCTCATTCGTAAATTCGCGCTCGGATATGTCGAAGGCGCGAAATACGTCGATGCCAATATCGAGGTCTTTCAAAACATGACCGGCACGACCCCCTCGGCGTGGAACGACCCGACCAAGGGCGGCGAGTTGGCGCGCAGCCAGTTCGACCGTGGCGCGGACGTGGTCTATGCGGCGGCCGGCGGCACCGGCGTTGGCGTCTATCAGGCGGCCAAGGATGCCGGCAAACTCGCCATCGGCGTCGACAGCAACCAGAACTACATCCACCCCGGCACCATGCTGACCTCAATGGTCAAACGCGTCGACGTGGCCGTCTATGAAGCCTTCATGTCGGCCAAGAACGGCACCTGGCAAGGTGGATTCAAGGTCCTCGGCCTGGCCGAAGATGGCGTCGGCTTTGCACTCGACGAATATAATCGTGATCTCGTCTCCTCCGATATGGAAGCGAAGATCGAAGCCGCGCGCAAAGACATCATCGGCGGCAAGATCGCGGTGACGGATTATATGGCGCAGTAGGGAGGGGCGCCGCCAAGCCTGAACGCGGGCTGCGGCGCTTGAGAGCGGACGGAAAGATTTAGGGAGATTTCCATGGCGGCGTCGGACGCAGGGCGAGGAGCCTCGCCCCCTTCCGGCGCCGCCCCGCCCGCTCTCGAAGTCATCGGAGTCGAAAAATGGTTCGGCTCCGTTCACGCGAATTCCAACGTCAATGTGCGCGTCGCGGCGGGCACCATCCACGGCATTATTGGCGAAAATGGCGCCGGCAAATCGACGCTGATGAGCGTCGTTTACGGTTATTACCAAGCAGACAGCGGCGAGATCCGTGTCGGCGGCGAAGCGGTGCAAATCAAAGGCCCCGAGCACGCCATTGCTGCCGGCATCGGCATGGTGCATCAGCATTTCATGCTCGTCGATACCTTCACGGTTCTGGAAAATATCGTACTCGGCGTCGAAAGCGGCCGTATGCTGGCGCCGAGCCTGGCGGCGGCGCGTGAAGAATTGGAGCGCCTTGAGCGCGATTACAATCTTGAAGTTGACCCGGACGCGATTGTCGGCGAGCTGCCGGTTGGTGTGCAGCAACGGGTGGAAATTCTGAAGGCGCTCTATCGCGGCGCCGATATCCTTATTCTCGACGAGCCGACCGGCGTGCTCACACCGCAGGAGGTCGATCACCTGTTCCGCATCCTGGCGGCGCTCAGGGAACAAGGCAAAACCATCATTCTGATCACCCATAAGCTGCGCGAGATTATGGCGCTGACCGACGAGGTGACGGTGATGCGCGGCGGTGAGGTGGTTTCCCAAGTGATGACCGCCGAGACGACGCGCGAGGATCTGGCCGCCATGATGGTCGGGCGCACTGTCCTCTTGCGGGTCGAAAAAGGCGAGGCGCATCCGGGCGAGGCGCTGCTCGAAGTCGAGGGTCTGAACGTCAATGACAGGAGCGGCTTGCCGCGCCTCCGCAATGTCAGCTTTTCCGTGCGGGCGGGCGAAATCCTCGGCATTGCCGGCGTCGCCGGCAACGGCCAGTCGGAACTGCTCGAGGCGTTGGCCGGAATTCTGCCGGCGCAATCCGGCCACATCCGCATCAAGGGCGAGGAAATATCCGGCTCGACAGCGCGCGGTGCGCGCAATGTGCGCGCCGCCGGTGTCGGCCATGTGCCGGAGGATCGCCAGCGCATGGGTCTGGTGACGTCCTTCGAAGCCAATGAAAGCGGCATTCTCGGCTATCACCGGGACGAAAAATACAATGGCCGGATTCTGATGGATTATGGCGCAACGATTGCCGACGTTGGCCGCCAAATGGAGGAATACGACGTGCGCCCGCCATTGCCGCGTCTGCGCACCGGCGCCTTCTCCGGCGGCAACCAGCAAAAAATCGTGCTCGGCCGCGAAATGGACCGCGATCCGGATATTCTGCTTGTCGGCCAGCCGACACGCGGCGTCGATATCGGCGCCATCGAATTCATCCACCGCCGCCTCGTGGCGATGCGGGATTCGGGCAAGGCGGTGCTTTTGGTTTCGGTCGAACTCGATGAAATCATGTCGCTCTCGGACCGCATCCTGGTGATGTTCGATGGTGAAATCGTCGGCGAGGTGACTGAGAGCGAGGCGACAGAGCAGGCACTCGGGCTGATGATGGCGGGCGAGCGGCAAGCAGCGCAGCGAACACCCGCAGCCCAGGAAAACGCACCGTGAGCATTGGCGCTCCCACCGAGGCGCCGCGCTGGGTGACCCACGCGCTGGTGCCGGCGATCAATTTGGCGCTGGCGCTGTTTATGTCCGGCCTGCTGATATGGGCGCTCGGCGAGGACCCGTTCGAAGCCATATCGATTCTCGCCTATGGCGCCTTCGGCTATCCCGAGGCAATCGGCTACACGCTCTATTACACCACCAATTTCATATTTACCGGGCTCGCCGTCGCCATGGCCTTTCATTGCTACCTGTTCAATATCGGCGGCGAGGGCCAGGCCTATCTCGGCGGCCTCGGCGCCGGGCTGGTCGGCCTCGCCATCGGCCATTGGCCGGCGCCGATCGTGCTTATCGCCGGCATTGTCGCGGCGGCCCTGTTCGGCGGCATCTGGGGTTTCATCCCAGGCTGGCTGCAGGCCAAGCGCGGCAGCCATATCGTCATTACGACGATCATGTTCAACTTCATCGCCGCCATCCTGATGACCTATTTGATGGTGGAAATCCTTATCGAACCGGGCCAACAGGCCGCCGAGAGCCGGGATTTCGAATCAGGCGCAATGCTGCCGCGCGTGCACAACATTCTGGCGCTGATCGGAATCGACGCCGGCCATTCCGCCCTCAACCTCTCATTCGTCCTGGCGATCCTGTGCAGCATCGGGTTCTGGTTCTTCGTCTGGCGCACGCGCTGGGGCTACGAAATACGCACCATCGGGCAGAACGAATCGGCCGGCGTCTATGGCGGCATTTTGCCGTCGCGCGCCATCATCGTCGCCATGTGCATCTCCGGTGCCCTCGCCGGGTTGGTCGGCGTCAACGAAATCCTCGGCGTGCATCACCGCTTGCTGTTGGAATTCACCGCCGGTTACGGTTTCGTCGGAATCGCCGTTGCGCTGATGGGGCGCAACCATCCGTTCGGGATATTTTTTGCGGCACTTCTGTTCGGCGCGCTCTACCAGGGCGGTAACGACCTCGCCTTCGATATGCCGAGTATTCGGCGTGAAATGGTGGTGGTGATCCAGGGTCTGGTAATTCTATTCTCCGGCGCGCTCGAAAACATGTTCCGCCCGCGTATCGAAGCACTGTTTGTGCGCCGCGCTCAGGCGGCGACGGAGTAGGAAGGGTCATGGGCGACACGGTCACTTTCTTCGTGCTCATGGTCGATGCCATGCTGCGCGTCTCGACCCCGCTCATCCTCGCTTCGTTCGCCGGCATGTTCGCCGAGCGCTCGGGCGTCGTCGATATCGGCCTCGAAGGCAAAATGTTGGGCGCCGCCTTCGCCGCCGCGACGGTCGCCCTGGTCACCGATTCGGCGTGGCTCGGCCTTGCCGCCGGCATCAGCGTTTCGATCGGATTGGCGATGATTCACGCCTTCGCCTGCGTCACCCATAACGGCAACCAGGTGGTCTCGGGCATGGCACTGAACATCATGGTCGCCGGGCTTGGCCCGGTGCTGGCGTTCAACTGGTTCAATCAGGGTTCGCAAACGCCGATGATTTCCGAATTGGCGCGCTTTAGGCCGATCCACCTGCCATTTTCGGACCGCCTGTCGGAAGTGCCGGTGATCGGCGAGGTCTATAGCGAAATCATCAGCGGCCATAACATAATCGTTTATCTCGCCATGGGCATGGTGCCGCTCGCCGGCTGGTTTATTTACCGCACCCGCTTCGGTTTGCGTCTGAGAGCCGTCGGCGAGAATCCCGAGGCGGTCGATACGGCGGGCATCTCGGTTGCCGGCATGCGCTACCGGGCGATGATCGTCTGCGGCATTCTCTGCGGCGTTGCCGGCACCTATCTCGCCATTGCCATGAACACCTTCTTCGTCCGCGACATGACCGCAGGCATGGGCTATCTCGCACTCGCGGCGTTAATATTCGGCAAGTGGAAGCCGCTGCCGACACTGCTCGCCTGTTTCCTGTTCGCTTTCGCCCAGGCGCTCGAGGCGCGCCTGCAGGGCGTCGACATTCCTGGCGTCGGCATCGTTCCGGTACAGGCCATTCAAGCGCTGCCCTATGTGTTGACCGTGCTGCTGCTGGCCGGTTTCGTTGGCAAGGCGATACCGCCCAGGGCGAGCGGCATCCCCTATGTGAAGGAAAAATGAGCGCGGACCTGACAGAATTGATCGAGCGGGCATCCACGGTGCGCAAGAATGCCCACGCGCCCTATTCCGGCTTTCATGTCGGCGCCTGCATCCGGGCCGAAAGCGGGCGCCTTTATGCCGGCTGCAATGTCGAGAACGCCGCCTATCCGCAAGGCCAATGCGCCGAAGCCTCGGCAATCGGTGCCATGGTGAGCGGCGGCGATAACAAAATCGTGGAAATCCTGGTGATGGGCGACGGCGAGCGCCTGTGCACGCCATGTGGCGGCTGCCGCCAACGCCTGAGCGAATTCGCCGGCCCCGAGACGCCGGTGCATGTGTGCGGCCCGAAGGGCCTGCGCCAGACCATTCCCCTTGGAGACTTACTGCCCTATGCTTTCATCGCCGATAATCTGGAGGATTAAATGGCGCATGATCCAGAAGTGGCGGCGGAAGTCATCCGCTCAGGCGCACCCGGCTTTCAACCTCGCCTCGCACTTGTTTTGGGCACCGGCGTTGGCGCCCTGGCCGAGGCAATCGAGCATCCCTTCATTATCGATTATGGCGACCTGCCGGGCTTTCCGCGCTCCGCCGTCGAGGGCCATGCCGGGCGCCTGATGCTGGGCAAATTGGCCGGCGTCGATGTCGCCTGCATGCAAGGCAGGGCGCATCTCTATGAGGGGCATCCGGCACCGGACCTGGCGCTGCCCATCCGCGCCCTCCACCTGGCCGGCTGCGCTACGCTGATCCTCACCAACGCGGCGGGCAGCCTCAATCCGAGATTTCTGCCCGGCAGCCTGATGATGCTCTCCGATCACATAAACATGACCGGCCTCAATCCGCTGCGGGGCGCCAACGACGAACGCTTCGGCGAGCGCTTTTTCGATATGACGCAGGCCTACGACCCGGAGCTGCGCCGCCGCCTCGCGGTCGCCGCCACGTCGCTCGGCATTATCCTCAATGAAGGCGTCTATATGGCGCTGTTGGGGCCCAATTTCGAAACCCCAGCGGAAATACGCGCCTTCCGCACCATGGGCGCGGACGCGGTCGGCATGTCGACGGTGCCGGAATGTCTGGTGGCGCGCCATTGCGGCATGCGCGTCGCAGCGATCTCGAGCCTCACCAATCTTGCCGCCGGCATGACCGATGAAGAGCTGAGTCACGAGCAATCCCTCGCCGTCGGCGCCGTGGCGGCGAAAGACCTAAGCCGACTGCTGCCGGAATTTTTATCCGGCCTCTCGTCGGAATCAGGCTCATGAGTCACACTGGGCCGGATATGAGCAATAATGTCAGTATTCTGCCGACGCGTGGCGAACCGGAGCGCAACCCAGGCATGGCTTTCGAGCCGAAATGGCTGGAAGAGGTGCGCATCAACACCAGCGCCGTCGAGCGCCGCGCGGCCAATATTCCGGCCCGGCGCACGGTTAAAAAAGACTGGCAGACGGCTTGGTTGTTGAAGGCGCTCACCTGCATCGACCTTACCACCCTCTCGGGCGATGATACGCCGGGCCGCGTCAAACGGCTCTGCGCCAAGGCGCGCCAGCCGGTGCGGCAGGAGGTTCTCGATGTGCTCGGCGCGGGCGATCTCGGCATCCGGGTCGGCGCGGTGTGCGTCTACCACGCCATGATCGCACCGGCCGTGCAAGCGCTTGCCGGCAGCGGCATTCCCATCGCCGCCGTCTCGACCGGCTTTCCCGCCGGCCTCAGCGCGCCGCGCGCACGTCTGCTTGAGGTCGAGGAGTCTATCGCCGCCGGAGCGAGCGAGATCGATATCGTGATTGATCGTAGCAATGTTTTAACCGGCGACTGGCAGGCGCTTTATGACGAAGTGCGCGCCTACCGCGAGGCTTGCGGCGTGGCGCACCTGAAAACCATCATCGCCACCGGCGATCTGGCGACGCTCAAGAACACCGCCAAGGCCAGCCTGGTGTGCATGATGGCCGGCGCCGATTTCATCAAGACCTCTACGGGCAAGGAGAGCACCAACGCCACGCCGGCGGTGAGCCTGGTGATGTTGCGCATGATCCGCAGCTACGGCGAGCGCACGGGCTGCCGCGTTGGCTTTAAACCCGCCGGCGGCATTGGCACAGCCAAGGCGGCGCTCGGCTATCTCTTTATGATGAAAGAAGAGCTTGGCCGGCCGTGGCTCGAACCCGAATTGTTCCGCATCGGCGCGTCCAGCCTCTTAACCGATATCGAACGCCAGCTTGAGCACCGCGCCACCGCGCGCTATGCCGCGCGCCATCACCAGCCGATGGCCTAAGATGACAAGCACTGCCGATATTTTCGACAGCATGGAATATGGCCCGGCGCCAGAAAGCGCTGGCGAAGCGGAAAAATGGCTGGACGGCCATGAGCGGAATTTTGGCCATTTTATCGGCGGTGAATGGCGCCCTGCTGCCGGCGGCCAGAGTTTCGAATCGTTCAACCCCGCCAACGCCCAGGCGCTGGCTCAAATCGCCCAGGCCGGTGCAGCCGATGTCGATGCCGCCGTCGCCGCCGCGCGCGCGGCGCAAAGCGGTTGGGCCAAACTCCCGGACCATAAGCGGGCGCGCTACCTCTATGCCCTGGCCCGCCTGGTACAGCGCCATGCACGTCTGTTGGCGGTGCTCGAGACGCTCGATAACGGCAAGCCGATCCGCGAGACGCGCGATATCGATATCCCGCTCGTCGCACGCCACTTTTATCACCATGCCGGCTGGGCCCAAATCCTCGAGCAGGCGTTTCCTGGCCACGCAGCTCTCGGCGTCGCCGGACAAATTATCCCGTGGAATTTTCCCCTCTTGATGCTCGCCTGGAAGATTGCCCCGGCCATCGCCACCGGTAACACGGTGGTGCTCAAGCCAGCCGAGCAGACCAGCCTGAGCGCCCTCCTTTTTGCCGAGTTGTGCCAAGAGGCCGGCCTGCCGCCCGGCGTGGTAAATATCGTTACCGGCGACGGTGCCACCGGCGAGCTGATCACGGCGCACCCGGATATCGACAAGATCGCCTTTACCGGCTCGACCAAAGTCGGGCGCAAGATTCGCGAAACGACCGCCGGCTCCGGAAAAAAAATATCGCTCGAACTCGGCGGCAAATCGCCCTTTATCGTTTTTGACGATGCCGATCTCGACAGCGCCGTCGAGGGACTGGTCGACGCCATCTGGTTCAATCAGGGCCAGGTCTGTTGCGCCGGCTCGCGCTTGCTGGTGCAGGAGAGCATCGCCGAGCCGTTCTACGCCAAGATCCGCGCCCGCATGGAAAATCTGATCGTCGGCGACCCGATGCAAAAGGGCATTGATATCGGCGCCATCGTCTCGCCAACGCAGTTGGTGCGCATCGAGAAACTGGTCGCGACCGGCCAACAAGAAGGCGGCACCCTATGGCAGCCCGAAGCAGCCTGCCCGAACGGGGGCTGTTTCTATCCGCCGACGCTCTTTACCGATGTGACGCCCTCGGCAACGATTGTACAGGAAGAAATTTTCGGCCCCGTTTTGGTGGCGATGACATTCCGCTCACCTGCGGAAGCCGTGGCGTTGGCCAACAACACCCGTTATGGCCTGGCCGCCAGTGTGTGGAGCGAGAACATCAACCTCGCCCTCGACATCGCGCCCAAGCTTGCCTGCGGCAGCGTCTGGATTAACGCCACCAATCTGTTCGATGCGGCTTGCGGCTTTGGCGGCGTGCGTGAATCGGGATTTGGCCGCGAAGGCGGCCGCGAGGGGCTGGTGGAATATCTCCGCCCCACATGGGAAGTGAATCTGCCAGCCATTGAAGCGCCCCCGACCCTGCCTGCGCAACGCGCGCCGACAGCGGGCGCGGAATTGCCGCTCGATCGCACCGCCAAGCTCTATATCGATGGCAAGCAGAAACGTCCGGATTCGGGCTATTCCGATCCCGTCCTCGCGCCCGACGGTACGTTGCTGGGCGAGGTCGGCGCTGGCAACCGCAAGGATGTGCGTGAGGCGGTGGAAGCGGCTGGGAAAGCCGGCGGCTGGAGCAAGGTGAGCGCCCATAACCGGGCCCAGGTGCTCTACTATATCGGCGAAAATCTCGAGGCGCGGGCCGGCGAATTCCGCGACCGCCTGATGGCGATGTGCGGCGCTTCGCGCACGCAAGCGGCAAAGGAAGTCCGCACCTCCGTCTCGCGCCTCTTTAGCGCCGCGGCCTGGGCGGATAAATATGAGGGCACAGTACATCAGCCGCCGCTGCGCGGCATTGCGCTCGCCCTCAATGAGCCTATTGGTGTGATCGGCATCGCCTGCCCGGACGAACATCCGCTCTTGGCTTTGGTCTCGCTCGCCGCGCCGGCCTTGGCGATGGGCAACCGCGTCATTGTCGTTCCCGCCGAGCGCCATTCGCTCTGCGCCACCGATCTCTATCAGGTTCTCGATACCTCCGATCTGCCGGGCGGTGTTCTCAACATCGTCACCGGCGGGCGCGATGAGCTGGCGCAAGTGCTGGCTGAACATGATGATGTGCAGGCGATCTGGTATTTCGGCCCGGCAGCTGGTGGGGAAGCAGTGGAGCGCGCCGCGGCAGGTAATCTCAAACGCGTCTGGAGCAATCATGGCCGCCGGTGGGATTGGTATAGCAACCAACAAAGCGAGGGCCGGGAAGTGTTGCACCATACGGTTTCGGTCAAGAATGTGTGGGCGCCTTACGGCGAGTGACGATGGGCCAAACCGACTTCTTCCCGCAGGAAATTATCCGCAACAAGCGCGACGGCGCGGTGCTGAGCGACGCCGAAATCGAATTCATGGTCGACGGCCTGACCTCCGGCGCGATCTCGGAAAGCCAGATCGGCGCCTTCGCCATGGCGGTGTTTTTCAACGGCATGAACATGGAGGAGCGTGTCGCGCTGACCCGCGCCATGACCCATTCCGGCACGGTGCTCGACTGGTCCGATGCCGGTTTCGACGACCCGGTACTGGACAAACACTCGACCGGCGGCATCGGCGACAAGGTGAGCCTTATTCTGGCGCCGGTGATGGCCGCCTGCGGCGCCGCCGTGCCGATGATCTCAGGCCGGGGGCTGGGCCATTCCGGCGGCACGCTGGATAAGCTCGATTCGATCCCTGGCTACAACACCACGCCCGACCTCACGACGTTGCGGCGAACGGTCAAACAGGCCAGCTGCGCCATTATCGGTCAGACGGCGGAACTGGCCCCGGCGGACGGCCGCCTCTACGCCATCCGCGATGTTACCGCGACGGTCGAATCGCTATCGCTGATCACCGCCTCGATACTCTCAAAAAAGCTCGCCG
Source organism: uncultured Rhizobiaceae bacterium (assembly GCA_964429775.1). GTDB lineage: Bacteria > Pseudomonadota > Alphaproteobacteria > UBA828 > UBA828 > PTKB01. The sequence continues at coordinate 4,641 of CAYSDJ010000011.1, read as the reverse complement.
CCGGTCTCGACGGATTGGTGATGGATGTGAAATACGGCTCGGGCGCCTTTGCCAGCGCCTTTGATGAGGCGCATAGCCTGGCTGAAAGCATTGTTTCGGTCGCCAATGGCGCCGGTCTGCCCTGCGCAGCACTTCTTACCGACATGAACCAGGCGCTTGGGCGCAGCGCCGGCAACGCGCTCGAGGTGCAGGAATCGATCGACCATCTGAGCGGTCTCAAGCGCGATGCGCGCCTGCATGAAGTGACGATGTCGCTCGCCGCCGAAATTCTCACCATCGGCGGCCTCAGCAACGATGTCGAAGAAGGCCGCGCCAAGGCGGAACATGCCTTAAGCTCCGGCCGCGCAGCAGAGCATTTTGCCCGCATGGTGGCTGAGCTCGGCGGCCCCGCCGATATCATGGCGCGCGGCGCCAGGCATTTACCCGAAGCCAAGGTGATCTTCGCCGCCGCACCAGCCCGGCCCGGTATTGTGACGGCGGTCGATGCGCGTGCGCTCGGCATCGCCATCATGGGTCTCGGCGGCGGACGGCGGCGCGCCGAGGACGATATCGACTATAGCGTCGGCCTCGGCGAGATCGCTGCCATTGGCGAACGTGCCGATACCGAGCGACCGTTATGTATTGTTCATGCCGCGACGGAGGCGGACGCACACCGCGCCGCGGACGAAATTCGCGCCGCCTTCACGATGGGCGACGAGGCGCCGCCCAAAGCGCCGGTCGTCCGCCGCAGGGTCGGCCCCGACAAATCATGAGCCGCGCCTTTGTGCTGGTGATGGATTCACTCGGGCTAGGCGGCGCGGCGGATGCGGAGAAGTTCGGCGACAGCGGCGCCAATACATTGGGCCATATCGCCGGTGCGAGAAAAATTGAGATTCCCAACCTCTTACGCCTTGGCCTCGGTGCGGCCGCGCTCGAAAGCAGTGGCGAAGCGCTTGCAAACCTGCCGGCGAACGGGCGCCTAACAGGCGCCTATGGCGCGGCGCGGGAGCAAAGCGCCGGCAAGGATACGCCGAGCGGCCATTGGGAAATGGCCGGCGTGCCGGTGATGACGGAGTGGGGATATTTCCCGCGCACCGAACCCTGTTTCCCGGCCGCCTTGACCGACGCCCTGATCGCACGCGCCGGCCTTCCCGGCATTCTCGGCAATCGCCATGCTTCGGGCACGGAGATCATCGCCGAGCTTGGCGACGCCCATGTGGCGAGCGGCAAGCCGATCCTCTACACCTCCGCCGATTCGGTGTTACAGATTGCCGCGCATGAACAAAGCTTCGGCCTCGCGCGCCTCCTTGAGCTGTGCGAGATCGCGCGCGAATTGGTCGATGCCTATAATGTCGGACGGGTGATCGCGCGGCCCTTCAAAGGGCCCGCCGGCCGTTATGTGCGCACCGGAAATCGGCGCGACTATTCCGTGTTGCCGCCGGCCCCTACCCTGCTCGACCGTTTCGAAGGCAGGACCGTGTCGATCGGCAAAATCGGCGATATTTTTGCTCACCAGGGCACCGGCGATGTTATCAAGGCGAACGGCAATGACGCGCTATGGCAAAAGACGTTGCACGTCGCCGGCGGCGATGATGAAAATCTATTGGCCCTGACCAATTTCGTAGATTTCGATATGCTCTACGGCCACCGCCGCGATACCAAGGGCTATGCCGGCGCGTTGGAAGCGTTTGATAAATTGCTGCCCGAATTCGAGGCGCTAATGCGCCCGGGCGATCTCGCCATCATCACCGCGGACCATGGCTGCGACCCGACCTGGCCGGGCACGGATCATACGCGCGAGAATGTGCCGGTGCTGGCTTTCGGTCCTGGCGTTAAGCCCGTCGCGCTCGGCATACGCGAAAGCTTCGCCGATATCGGCCAGACGCTCGCCGGTCATCTCGGCCTGGCGCCGCTCAAACATGGCCGCTCTTTCCTCAATGAGATTTCAGCGTAAATAGGGGTCATGGCGCGCACGCGGGTAAAAATTTGCTGCATTTCGAGCGTGGAGGAAGCGCGTCTCGCCGTTTCGCACGGCGCCGATGCGCTTGGCCTGGTGTCGCACATGCCAAGCGGGCCGGGCGTCATTGATGAAGCCTTGATTGGCGATATCGCGCGCGCAGCGCCGCCCGCCCTCGGCACTTTTCTCCTCACCAGCGCGCTTCGCGCCGACGAAATCATCGCCCAGCAAAACCGCTGCCATGTGAATACGATTCAAATCGTCGATGCCTTGCCGCATGGCGAGTATGTCCATCTCCGCACTGCCCTACCGGGCGTGGCGCTGGTCCAGGTGATTCATGTGCGGGGCGAAGAATCGGTCGCAGAAGCGCGCGCCGTGGCGGGCGAGGTTTCAGCGGTGCTGCTCGATTCCGGCGATCCGACACGTGCCGTTAAGGAGCTCGGCGGCACCGGGCGGGTGCATGATTGGTCCTTGAGCCGCGCAATCGTCGAGGCGCTCGACATCCCGGTTTTTCTCGCCGGCGGCCTCAAGCCGGAAAATGTCGGCGAAGCCATCGCCCAGGTTCAACCCTTCGGCGTTGACCTTTGCAGCGGCGTCAGAACCGACGACAGGCTCGACGGCAACAAGCTCAAATCATTCTTCACCGCCGTCGAAGCTGCGAACGCCTAGCAATCCAACGTGTTATCGCGCTCCCACTGGGACAGCGAGCTGGTATACTCGTTCCACTGATTATTCTTCAGCTTGACATAGCTTTTGATGAAAGATTCACCGAAGCCGTCACGCAGCACCTTGCTTTTTTCCGTCAGGCGGATGGCATCAAGCAGGTTGAGCGGCAATTTGCGCAAGCCCCGCACCTTGTGGCCCTCAGCATAGAGGTTGAGATCGACCCGCTTGCCGGGATCGCGCTTATTGGCGACGCCGTCAAGCCCGGCAACCAGTATGCCCGCCTGTAACAGATAGGGGTTGGAGGCGCCGTCCATCAGGCGCAATTCAATCCGCCCAGTGTCGGGAATGCGCACCATGGTCGAGCGGTTGTTGCCGCCGTAAGCAATGGAGTTGGGCGACCAGGTGGCGCCGGATGAAGTGACCGGCGCATTGATGCGCTTATAGCTGTTGACGCTCGGATTCCAGATCGAGCACATGGCATCGGCCGAATGCAGCACGCCACCCATGAATTGATAAGCCATCTTGGAGAGGCCGAGTTCGCCCTTGGCATCGTAAAACAGATTCTTCTTGCCCGCCTTGTCCCAAACGGAGACATGCGCATGGCAGCCATTGCCGGTGAGATTAGCGAACGGCTTGGGCATGAAGGTGGCGCGCATACCGTTATTCTCGGCAATCGTCCGGGCCATGAATTTGAAAAACACATGGCGGTCGGCGGTCTTCATCGCGTCGTCATAGTCCCAGTTCATCTCGAACTGGCCGTTGGCGTCTTCATGGTCGTTCTGGTACGGGCCCCAGCCGAGTGCCGTCATGCAGTCGCAGATTTCGCGAATAACATCGTAGCGCCGCATCAGGGCCGATTGGTCGTAACAGGGCTTGCCCTGGATATCGAGCGGATCGGACAATTCCGTGCCATCCGGGCTGAGCAGAAAAAACTCCGCTTCGATGCCGGTCTTCAGACGATAGCCCTTTTTGCTCGCCTTTTTGAGCTGATTCTTGAGCATGACGCGCGGCGTATCGGCCATCTCGGCGCCATCCATCCAGCAATCGCCGGCGAGCCAGCCGACTTCCTTTTTCCATGGCAGGATAACAAGACTGTCGGCGTCGGGGACGACGAGCATGTCCGGATCGGCCGGCGTGCTGTCGAGCCAGGCGGCAAAGGCGGCAAAACCGGCGCCATCCTTCTGCATGCCGCCGATCGCCGCCGCTGGCACCAACTTGGCACGCAAATTGCCGAAATAATCGACGAAACTGATGAGAAAATATTCAAGTTTCTTCTGCTTGGCGATTTTCGCCAGGTCTGCCGCCATGTCGTCACCCTGTTTGCTAGCTGAAGGACAAATTAAGCGCCCCACAATAGCTATTATTTGCCTGGAATCCAGTCAGTTCCGATACTTGTTATTTGCCCGGAATCCAGTCGGTTCCGGCGAGTGGCACCCCGGCCATCGCTGCTGCTTCAATGGTGAGCGCCACCATATCCTCGGCTTCCAAATTATGGATATGCGATTTGCCGTTGGCCCGCGCGATGGTTTGCAGCTCAAGCACCAGGGCGGAGAGATAATTCTGCACCAAACGGCCGCCGCGCTCCGGCGCAAGACGCGCCTCAAGCTCGGGATTTTGCGTCGCGATGCCGACCGGGCAGGCGCCGGTGTGGCAGTGGTGGCAAAAACCGGGCGCCGTGCCGAGCGCCGCGTAATCATCCTCGAACACCGGCTTGTTGCAGCCGAGTGCGATCATCGCGCCGATGCCGATCGAGACAGCGTCGGCACCGAGCGCCAGCGCCTTGGCGACATCGGCGCCGGAGCGGATGCCGCCCGAGACGATCAGCTGGACCTCGCGGTGCATGTTCATATCCTTCAGCGCCGCGACCGCCTGGCGGATCGCCGGCATGGTCGGGATGCCGACATGCTCAATAAAGACATCCTGGGTCGCTGCGGTGCCGCCCTGCATGCCATCGAGGACGATCACATCGGTGCCGGCCTTGATACAAAGCGGCACGTCATATTGCGGCCGCGTCGCGCCGATCTTGCAGTAGATCGGCT
>CAYSDJ010000010.1:0-87574 GCA_964429775.1 uncultured Rhizobiaceae bacterium | reverse complement strand
AGAGCCGGTGGTGCGAAATCTCACCGTTGCAGAAAAATCCGACGAGCGGCACATCGCCGAGTTCGCGCTCAATTATTTTTAATTCCTGCGACGCATCGCCGAACATGTTGGGGCCACGCGCCAGGCAGGAAAAATAGAGGCCGCCCTTGGCCGGCGCATCGAGGCGCTTTTTCAAACCTTTCAGCATGCGCACCATGTCCGCCTCGGCCGCTTCGGCGTCGCGGCGGCAAAACTGGATCGTTTGCCCGGTCTCCACCAATTCACCAATGGCAATAAGATTGCGTTCGACATCAATGCCGGCCAGGTTGCGCACCAGATAGTCTCCGGTGTCGGAATGGGCGATCGGCAAGGCGGCGAAAATATAGCCGGCGACGCGTTGCAGATCGCGCGCCAGCAATTCGCCGATATCGTCTTTGAAGACGTCGAGCGCCGGACGGCCGTCGAGCTCGATCAGGACATTATCCTCGCACGCGGTTATCTCGTGGCGCTCGGCGATCGGCATGCAGCTTTGACTGAGCGCTGTCACCACGGGAACGTCACCAGCGAGCACCACGCCGGAAACGCCGGCGCTGGTCACGTCGCCGGAAATCTGCGCCAGCTCTCCGCGTGACGAGGTCAGGCCGCCAACCAGAAAACTGCCCAAGCCATTGGCAAGTTCGGCAATTATTTCCAGAATATCGCCGTTGCGCGGATCGGCGTGGACGACACCGAATGTGCTTTCGCGTTCCTGCGCCCAGTTGGCGAGGGTGACGGGTAAAATTCCTGGCGATTTACGCGTCGAGAGAAGACGGAAACTATCCTGAGGAAATTGCCCAACCAAAATGGCGATGGCGGGTCGGTCGAAATATTCCTGACCGGTCGCGCAGATGCCCATGCCGACACTGCCGACCCAATCGGCAACGCCGGTTTCGTCCCGCAAGAAAGCAAGGATATCTCCCGCATTGCCGGCAAGGTCGTCGGTGATATAGACCAGCCCCAAGGGCTCGAGACTGCCCAGCGTTTCAATCGGGCCGAGCTCGGCCACGCACTGTTCGCAAATGGTTTTCCATTCCGTGCCAGTGGCATGTGCGAGGGCAAATTTGGTCATTGGCTGGGATCAATCTATTTTCGAATTAAAATGCAATAGAGGAGGAGCGTAGCACATTTATGTTTCAACAAGCTGTTGTCCGAGCCAGGCGGCGGCGCGCAACACCGCGCCGTCATCGCCGCGCCGGCCAACCACCTGGACGCCGATCGGCAGGCCGCTCGCGCCCACCAGGCCGGGCACATTGACCGCCGGAACGCCGAGGGTGGTCCAGGCGAGGGTCAGGAGCCGGCTGCCGGTGCTCTCCAGGCCGAGCGGCGCTTCGCCCGGCGCCGGTGCGGTTATTGCGGCATCGAAATCGCCCATCACATCATTGAAGGCCATGCGCATGGCATGGATGCGGGAGCGCATGCGGAGATAATCCTCCGCCCCGATGGCGCGGCCCTTGACCAGGCGCGCGCGCATCATTTCAGAGAGCGCCGTGCCGGCGCGCTCATAGAGCGGCCACATATTGTGGCCGATTTCGGCGAACATGACGGTTTGGTGCGCCTCGACGATATCGGCAAATTCCGCGCCCATATCGCGCGGCTCGGCGCCGAGGCGCTCAGCCAGTTTTTCGTAGCGTTCGGCACAATCCGGCGTTAGTTCGTTCCATGTCGGGCCGCGTAGGAAAGCGAGGCGCGGGCGCGCCAGCGGCGCCGCCAATGTCGCGCTGAGCCGGGTCGGCGGCTGTTCCGAAGCGACCGGGTCGATACCGTCCTCGCCGGATATGGCATCGATGCCGAGCGCCAAATCCTTGGCTGAACTTGCAAATACGCCAAGATGATCCAAAGTTTCGGAGAGTTTGAGCGTGCCGGTGCAGGGGATGGCGCCGAGGCTCGGCATCATTCCCCAAACACCGCAAAATGCCGCTGGGCGGATGACAGAGCCCGCCGTTTGCGTGCCCAGCGCCAGCGGCACCATGCCGGCGGCAACAGCCGCCGCCGAACCACTCGAGGAGCCGCCGGGTGTGTGTGCCAAGTTGTGCGGGTTGCGGGTGGCGCGCGAGGCGCCGCAAGCACATTCCGTCGTCACCGTTTTTCCGAGAATGACAGCGCCGGCTTGGCGCAGGCGCGCGACCGCCGTTGCATCCGCCGCCGGCATTCGCCCGCGATCCGCTTCGGTGCCGTTCTCGCTTGGCTGATCGACCGTGTCGATGATGTCTTTGATGCCGACGGGAACGCCGGCCAACGCGCCCAGTTCGTTCTTCTGGTCGATCCGCTGCGCCTGGCTTTTGGCAAGCTGCCAGTCCAAATGCTGCCAGGCGGTGATCTGTAGTTCGTTGACGTCGATGCGGGATTTCGCCGCCGCGACTTGTTCCGTTGCGCTTGATGCGCCGGAGTGAATTGCTGCGGCGATATCCGTGGCGGTCGGGCAGGTTTGCAATGTAACGGGATCTTCGGCCATGTTGATTCGAATATGTTCCTCTGTTCGAGCGCTTCGCAAGAGCCTACGGTGAGTGTCCCCAGGCGGTAAACGAAATTCGCGTTGTGCAGAGGAAATTCGGTGTAAAGTTGCGCCAACGACGGCAAGCCGATGTGAAATTATGACCCCGGAAACAATAGAAGCCGGCAGCGATATTGTCGCCATGGAGCGCCTGATATCGCTTACGGGCAAACGCATTGTCGATGTCGCCTGCGGCGATGGTGCGCTTGCCTTCGAATTGGCCAAGCGCGGCGCGACGGTGATGGGTATTCAGAGCGACCCCGGGCAGGCTGAAGAAAACCGCGCCCTGGGTAATTATCAGCAAGTGACGCTGGTCGAAGGCTATGCCCAGAATCTGCCGCAAAATGACGGCACGGTGGATTGCGTGATTTTCGCCGATTGCCTGAGCCGGATTGAAGCCGAGGATATGGATGACTGCCTGGCCGAGGCGTGCCGTGTGTTGAAGGAAAATGACGGCCTATTATATGTGCTCGAGAAGGATACGAACGGCCTCTTCGATGGCATCATACGCATGTTTGACGATCAAAGTACGGTGCGGGCATGGGCGTCGGATGCGCTGCTGCGCATGCCGCAAAACGTCTTCGCCTCAACCCGAGAAATTCACTACGGCTTGAAGCGGCAATTCCCGGATTTCGCCTCTTTCGTTGCCAAATTCATGGCGGTGGAGAATATTTCCTACGGCCTCGAAGACATCAACAATGGCGACGTAAACGCGCTCTTTGAGCAGGGCAAAAAGGGCGCGGGCTATGAATTCGAGCTCGAGATGCGGGTCAATTTGTACCGCACCGGACCGCCGCCCACTGTGAGCGCCTGAGATGGGCAAACGCGAAATTTTGTCGGTCGAGCAAATGTATGCGGCGGATGCTGCCGCGATAGCCCTTGGCACGCCCGGAATTGCGCTGATGGAAAATGCCGGCGCGGCCATTACTCGCGAGATCCGCAAGCGCTGGCAGCCTTGTCCGGTCGCCGTGCTGTGCGGGCCTGGCAACAATGGCGGCGACGGCTTCGTCGTGGCGCGACTGCTCAAGGCGGCGGGCTGGCCGGTGCGCTTGGCGCTCTTGGGCACGGCGGAAAAACTAAAAGGCGATGCCGCTGCCGCTGCGGCCAAGTGGGAGGGTGGCGTGGCGCCATTGGATAGCGCTGTTCTCGAGGATGCGGAACTGGTGGTGGACGCGTTGTTCGGTGCCGGCCTGGCGCGCGCCCTGGACGGGCAGTCGCTGGATGTGGTCGAGGAGGTCAAACGCCGCCGGTTTCCCTGCGTCGCGGTCGATGTGCCAAGCGGCGTGCATGGTGACAGTGGGCAAGTGTTGGGCGCCGCTTTTCAGGCGGATTTGAGCGTGACATTTTACCGGCGCAAGGCGGCCCATCTGTTGTTGCCCGGCCGCCAACTCGCCGGTGAAATAGTTGTCGCTGATATCGGTATTCCGGATACGGCGGTGAGCAAGCTTGGCGTTACCTTGCGCGAAAACACGCCCGCCGAATGGTTGAGTCATTTCCCCTGGGCGAAATTGGCCGGGCATAAATATGATCGCGGCCATGCCTTGGTGATCGGTGGCGGAGCGGCAAGCTCCGGCGCCGCCCGTTTGGCGGCACGCGGTGCCTTACGCATTGGCGCCGGGTTGGTCACAGTCGCGGCGCCTGAGGCGGCATTGGATGTTTACGCGGCGCAATTGACGGCGGTGATGGTGGCGCCGCTCGAGCAGTTGGACACCCATCTCGGCGATCCGCGTAAGAATGCCGTGCTGATTGGGCCCGGTTGCGGCATCGGCTCTGACACCCGCGATAGGGTTTCGGCCATCCTCTCCGCCAAGCGCGCCTGCGTCCTTGATGCCGATGCGCTTACATCCTTTGAAAATGAACCAAATCAATTGTTTACAATGATTAACTCAGATGTTGTATTAACACCGCATGAGGGTGAATTTAAACGATTGTTCGGCGCCCCGGATGGCGGCGACAAAGTGCGATGCGCCCGCGATGCCGCCGAGCGGAGCGGGGCCGTGGTGATCTTCAAAGGCGGCGATACGGTCATTGCCGCGCCGGATGGCCGCGCGGCGATCAACACCAATGCGCCGGCCGAATTGGCGACGGCAGGGGCCGGCGATGTCCTGGCCGGATTCGCTCTCGGACTTTTAGCCCAGGGCATGGGCGCTTTCGAATCCGCCTGTGCCGCGGTTTGGTTGCACGGCGCGGCGGCGAGCCGTTTCGGCCCTGGCCTGATTGCCGAGGATTTGAGCGAGGAACTGCCGGGCGAGTTGGCAAAGCTGAAAAACATGGCGACGAATATGGAAGAGAGCCAATGAATACAACAAACGGCTCCAGCGCCTTGGTCGACCGGACGCTGGCCAACCTACGCACTGCCTGGCGCGAGATGACCGATTCGGCCCGTGTCGCGCTCACCGGCGCCGTGCGGCCCGATCTTCCGTCCGAAGACGCCGAGCGCATCCACGGCCAGATAGCAACTTGCCTGGAGGGCCGCGGCGGCGAAGTCTCGGCGCGGGCGCGCGCCGCCGACCTCGGGCGTACCTATCTGTCCCTGAATGCGGCCGGGCGGAAAAATTTCCTTGGCCTGTTGGCGCGCTTCGGCGTCGATGATTCAGAGCTCAATACGGCGGCGCAAAATTTGCTCTCAGCAAAGGATCAGGATGCCAAAAGGTCTGCTTCGCGCAGCCTGCGCAAGACCCTGGTAGCGCCGCGCATGAGCCTCCTCAGGCAATTCAGCGCACTACCGAACGGGGTTAAGTTCCTCGTCGATATGCGTGCGGAGCTGCGCCAAAGCATGGGCGACGATGCCGAACTGGCGGCGCTCGATGCGGATCTCAAGGAATTGCTGTCGTCGTGGTTTGATGTCGGGTTGCTGAATTTGCAGCGCATTACCTGGAATGCACCGGCCGGTTTGCTGGAAAAACTGGCCAACTACGAAGCCGTGCACGCGATCCGTTCGTGGCAGGATATGAAGCACCGCTTGGATTCCGCCGACCGCCGCTTTTACGCCTTTTTTCACCCCAATATGGCGGAAGAGCCTTTGATCTTTGTCGAGGTCGCCCTGGTCGAGGGATTGGCCGACAACGTTCAAAATTTGCTTAAACCCGGAGATCCGGAAGCGCCAAGCAAAGCGGTCGATACCGCCATTTTTTATTCCATATCCAATGCCCAGCGCGGTTTGGCCGGTATTTCCTTCGGCGGATTTCTGATCAAGCGCGTGCTCGACGACGTCACCCGGGAATTGCCCGGTATTAAGACCGCGGCCACGCTTTCGCCGATGCCGGGCTTTCGCGGCTGGCTGGAGCGCCGCCTGGCGGCTGGCGACGATGCCTTGTTCAGCGCCGGCGAGTTGAAGGCGCTTAAGAATGTGGCCGCCCCCCATGAAGATGATGGCACCTTTATAGAGGAACTGCTGGCTTCCCCCTGGCAGCGCGACGAGAAGCTCGCGGAAGCCCTGCGCCAGCCCTTAACCCGCCTGGCCGCGAGATATTTGCTGCTGGCGCGCGATCAATCCGATGAACCGCTTGATCGCGTCGCGCGCTTTCACCTCAGCAACGGTGCGCGCGTCGAACGGCTTAACTTTCTCGCTGATGTTTCACCGCAGGGATTGCGCCAATCCTTTGGAATGATGGTTAATTATCGCTACAAGCCGGGCGATATTGAAGCCAATCACGAGGCTTTCAAGGGCGAACGGCGTATCGTCGCGTCCGCGGCAGTCAAATCCCTGCTGCCGCGCAGCGAGCGATAAGGGGTCCGTTAGCTACACTTGGTGTTGTCTTCATAGGGGTTTCTTATGCTATATGGCACCCGCTGGTGCCGACAATTGTGCGGTATCCGGCGGCGAGCAGATATTTAAAGCCTTGTTTGATGCTGTGGGATAAGCGCGCGCGGGCGTGGCGGAATTGGTAGACGCGCGTGGTTTAGGACCACGTGGTGAAAGCCGTGGGGGTTCGAGTCCCTTCGCCCGCACCACTTTTCTGCCGGCCCGAACGGGCCATATATTGGTTTGTTATTTTTAACGCTTTTGAAATTGACGAAAATCGAAGAACGGTGAGCCATGCAGGTTAATGAGACCCTTTCGGAGGGCCTTAAGAGAGAATTCCAAATAATCGTGCCGTCGTCCGACGTGGAGGCGGAAGTCGAAGGCCGTCTGTTGGAGCTGAGCAAGACGGTCAAGATGAAAGGCTTTCGCCCGGGCAAGGTGCCGATCGCCATCATCCGCCGCCAATATCGCCCTTCCGTTTTGGGTGAGGTGCTGGAGCGCACGATTCAAACGAGCTCTCAGAAGGCGATTGAGGAGCGCGAATTGCGCCCGGCCTTGCAGCCCAAAATCGAGATTACCGATTATAGTGACGGCAAGGATCTCGAATATAAGATGGATCTCGAAGTCCTGCCGGAAATCGAAATCGGCAATTTATCGGAAGTGTCGCTAACGCGCCCGGTTGCCGAGGTCGATGACGAGAAGGTCAATGACGGTCTCAAGCGCATTGCCGATGCGGACAAGAAATTCACCAAGGTCAAAGAGGAACGCGCTGCCGAACTGGGCGATGCGCTATTGATCGATTTCAAGGGCACGATCGAAGGCGTCGAACTTGACGGCACGGCGGCGGACGATTTCGAGATCGAGCTTGGCAGCGGTTCTTTCATTCCCGGTTTCGAGGACCAGTTGGTTGGCGCCAAGGCCGGCGAGCATCTTGATGTCACGGTCGAATTTCCCGAGGATTATCCGCAGGAGGAAGCGGCTGGAAAACCGGCTGTCTTTGCCGTTGATGTCAAGGAAGTGCGCGAGCGCGAAGAGGTCAAGATTGATGACGAAATGGCGGCGCGCCAGGGCTTCGACAATCTTGCCGCGCTCTCCGACATGGTGCGCGAACGCCTGAAGGAACAGTTCGACGAGGCTTCGAAGGCGCGGCTCAAGCGTTCTCTGCTTGATCTGCTCGCCGACCGTTACGAGTTTGAGGTTCCGACCGGCATGGTCGAGCAGGAATTCGAGACCATTTGGGCGCAAGTCAAAAAAGACTTGGAACAGGCCAAGGCGACATTTGAAGACGCAACCGGTCAGAGCGAGGAGGAAGTGGAAGCGGAGTATCGGCAGATTGCCGAGCGGCGCGTTCGCCTCGGTTTGCTGCTCTCCGAAGTCGGCCGCCAGAACGAAATCACGATTGAGCGCGATGACCTCATGAATGCGGCGCTCGAAAGCGCGCGCGGGTTTTCTAATCCGCAGCAGGTACTGGAATTCTACCGCTCCAACCCGAATGCCTTGGAACGTTTCCGCGCACCAGTATTCGAGGACAAGGTGGTGGCGTTTCTCACGGAGCTCGCCGATGTGAAAGACAGCGTGGTGGATGTCGACGAGCTGTTCCGCGACCCCGACGAGGAAGCGGACGAGGAGGAAGGCGCGAAAAACGCTGAGGCTCCGGCCAAGAAGGCCGCCAAGAAGCCGGCCGCGAAAAAGAAAGCGGCGGCCAAAAAGCCGGCCGCGAAAAAGGCGGACAGCGATAAGAAACCGGCGAAGAAAAAGAGCGCCGCAAAACCAAAGGCCAAAAAAGCTAAAAGCGGAAGCAAAACCGCGAAATCGGCCGCCAAGGCAGCGAAAGACGAATAAAGCAACGCCCTAAAGGAGAAAGCGGCAATGGCCGATATTATCGATACTTACGCAAACACGCTTGTTCCCATGGTTGTCGAGCAGACCAACCGTGGTGAGCGTTCCTACGATATTTTTTCCCGGCTTCTAAAAGAGCGCATCATTTTCCTGACCGGCGGAATCCAGGACGAGGTGTCGAGTTTGATCACCGCGCAGCTGCTCTTTCTCGAATCGGAAAATCCCAATAAGGATATTTCGATCTATATCAATTCGCCGGGCGGACTGGTGACCTCTGGCTTGGCGATTTACGATACCATGCAATATATCCGCCCGGCCGTCGCGACACTTTGTATTGGTCAGGCGGCGTCCATGGGCTCGTTACTGCTTGCGGCCGGTGCCGAAGGGCAACGATTTGCCCTGCCGAATTCGAGAATTATGCTGCATCAGCCTTCCGGCGGATTTCAGGGCCAGGCGACCGATATCGAAATTCACGCTAAGGAAATCCTCTCGCTGCGCCAGAGGCTGAATGAAATTTACGTTAAACACACCGGGCAAAACGTTGAAACAATTGAAGATAATCTCGAAAGAGATAAGTTTTTAACGCCCGAGGATGCCAAGGAATTTGGTCTGGTGGACGATGTTGTGGTTCATCGCATGGTGAGCGACGATACCGATGATACGTCTTCGGCCAGTTGAGCTTTAACCGTTTTTTATAGGCCACCGCCTAGACTGGCGTTTCGACACTGAAGAGAACGGGAGCGCGTTAAATTTGGCTAGACAAATGACGCCGGTGAGTGCAACCCTCTTTTCGGATTAATGGCTGTGGCTGGGAGTCGCGGGTGCGGCTTACGGCCACGGTGAGGTGTGATGTGACGACGCCCCTTGGGGCGAAAAGTGACTGGAGTGGGCATGAACAAGTCCAGCGGCAACGATTCGAAAAACACGCTTTATTGCTCGTTTTGCGGTAAAAGCCAGCATGAGGTGCGCAAACTCATTGCCGGGCCGACCGTGTTTATCTGCGATGAGTGCGTCGAGCTTTGCATGGATATCATCCGTGAGGAGCACAAGAGCTCGCGCGTCAAAAGCCGGGACGGTGTGCCGACCCCGGCTGAGATTAGCGAAGTGCTGCAGGACTATGTGATTGGCCAGGCGCACGCCAAGCGGGTTCTCTCGGTGGCCGTGCATAATCATTACAAGCGCCTTGCCCATGGCGGCACCAGCAACGAAGTCGAATTGGCGAAATCGAATATCCTGCTGATTGGCCCGACCGGTTGCGGCAAGACGCTGCTGGCCCAGACCTTGGCGCGAATCCTCGATGTGCCGTTCACCATGGCCGACGCCACCACACTGACCGAGGCCGGTTACGTTGGTGAGGATGTCGAGAACATCATTTTGAAATTGCTGCAGTCGGCCGATTACAATGTCGAGCGCGCGCAGCGCGGCATCGTCTATCTGGATGAGGTCGACAAGATTGCGCGCAAATCCGACAATCCGTCGATTACGCGTGACGTATCGGGCGAAGGCGTCCAGCAGGCGCTGTTGAAAATCATGGAAGGCACCGTTGCCTCCGTACCGCCGCAGGGTGGCCGCAAGCATCCGCAGCAGGAATTCCTGCAGGTCGACACGACCAATATTCTCTTTATTTGCGGTGGTGCGTTCGCCGGGCTGGAGAAAATCATCGCCCAGCGCGGACGCGGCACGTCAATCGGCTTTGGCGCCGACGTGCGCGCCCCCGATGAGCGCAAGACCGGTGAAATCCTGCGCGAGATCGAGCCCGAGGATTTGCTGAAATTCGGCCTCATTCCGGAATTCGTCGGCCGCTTGCCGGTTATTGCGACGCTCGAGGATCTCGACGAGGAAGCGCTGGTCGAGATTTTGACCGCGCCCAAGAATGCCTTGGTCAAGCAATATCAAAAACTGTTCGATATGGAGGAGGTCGAATTGACCTTCGCCGACGACGCACTGAGTGCGATCGCCCGCAAAGCCGTGGCGCGCAAGACCGGTGCGCGCGGCCTGCGCTCCATATTGGAGGGCATATTGCTGGATTCGATGTTTGACCTGCCGGGCTACGACACGGTTGAGGAAGTGGTTATCAACAGTGAAGTCGTTGAGGGTGGGGCGTCACCGCTTTTGATCTATGCTGACCGCAAGGAAGATGCCAGTTCCTCTGCCTCCTGAGTGTGCGGCTGAAAATTGGCACTTGATCGAGGCGGGCAAGGCACCCACCTAAAAGCGGCGCACCCCGCGCCACGCACTGCACGAAACAGAGTGAGAAGTGAATAGAGTTCATGCTGGAAGCAACTGAAAATCCGAGCTACCCGGTCTTACCCTTGAGGGACATCGTTGTGTTCCCGCACATGATCGTGCCGCTGTTCGTCGGCCGTGAAAAATCCGTGCGCGCGCTCGAAGATGTCATGAAAGACGACAAGCAAATTCTTCTTGTCGCGCAGAAGAATGCTTCCCAGGACGATCCCACCACCGATGATATTCACTCTGTCGGCACCATTGGCACGGTTCTGCAATTGCTGAAACTGCCGGACGGTACGGTCAAGGTGCTGGTCGAAGGCGGCGAGCGCGCCCGGGTAATCGAGTTTATCGACAATGAGGAATTTTTTCAGGCGCGCGCCGAGCAGATCGCGGCCGATGACGGCGACCCGCAGGAAGTCGAGGCGATGTCGCGCTCGGTGCTGGCCCAGTTCGAGCAATATGTAAAACTGAACAAGAAGGTTCCGCCGGAGGTTCTCGTCTCGGTCAATCAAATCGATGACCCGGCGAAACTGGCCGACACGATCGCATCGCACCTCTCGATCAAGCTTGAGGAAAAGCAGGAACTGCTTGAGGTCGTCTCACTGACCGAGCGGATGGAGCGGGTTTGCAGCCTGATGGAAGGCGAAATCGGCGTCCTGCAGGTCGAGAAAAAGATCCGCAGCCGGGTCAAGCGCCAGATGGAGAAGACCCAGCGCGAGTATTATCTCAACGAGCAGATGAAGGCGATTCAGAAGGAGCTCGGCGAGGGCGAAGACGGGCGCGACGAAGCCGCCGAATATGAAGAGCGCATCAAAGAGACCAAGCTTTCCAAGGAAGCGCGCGAGAAGGCGGATGCCGAAATCAAGAAGCTGCGCACCATGAGCCCGATGTCGGCCGAAGCGACGGTCGTGCGCAACTATCTCGATTGGCTGCTCAACATCCCGTGGAAGAAGCGCACGCGCATCAACAAGGATGTGAATCACGCCGAAAAGATTCTGAATGAGGATCATTACGGCCTGAAACTGGTGAAAGAACGCATTCTCGAATATCTCGCCGTGCAGCAGCGGACGCGCAAGCTGAAGGGGCCGATCCTGTGCCTGGTCGGCCCGCCCGGCGTTGGCAAGACGTCGTTGGGTAAATCCGTGGCGCGCGCGACGGGGCGGAACTTCGTTCGCTTTTCGCTCGGCGGCGTGCGCGACGAGGCCGAAATTCGCGGCCACCGCCGCACCTATATCGGCTCCATGCCGGGCAAGATCATCCAGTCGATGAAGAAAGCCAAATCGTCCAATCCCTTGTTCCTGTTGGACGAGGTCGACAAGATGGGCTCCGATTTCCGCGGCGATCCGTCGTCGGCGCTGCTCGAGGTATTGGACCCGGAGCAGAACTCGACCTTCAACGACCACTATCTTGAAGTCGATTATGACCTCTCGGACGTGATGTTCATCACCACGGCCAATACGCTGCGCATGGCCTCGCCATTGCTCGACCGCATGGAGATCATCCGTATTCCGGGTTACACCGAGGATGAAAAAGTACAGATCGCCCGGCGTCATCTCATCATTAAGCAGATGAAAGAGCATGCCCTCAAAGAGGACGAATGGTCGATCTCAAATGATGCGTTGCTCGATTTGATTCGCTACTACACACGCGAGGCGGGCGTTCGGAACCTGGAGCGCGAAATCGCCCGGCTGACGCGTAAGGCAACACACGAGATCGTCTCCAAGGGCGTTTCCCGCGTGCGCGTGACCAAGCGCAATCTCGAGAAATTCTCCGGCGTTAAGAAATACCGTTATGGCGAAGCCGAATTGGAAGATCTGGTCGGCGTGACGACCGGTTTGGCGTGGACCGAGGTGGGCGGCGAATTGCTGACCATTGAGGCCGTCATTCTGCCCGGCAAGGGCAAAGTGACCGCCACCGGCAAGCTCGGCGATGTCATGCGTGAATCGGTGCAAGCCGCCGAGAGCTATGTGAAGTCGCGCGCCATCGAGTTCGGCATCAAACCGACGGTGTTCGGCAAACGCGATATTCATGTTCACGTTCCCGAAGGTGCGACGCCCAAGGACGGGCCGTCGGCCGGCGTTGCCATGGCGACCTCGATCATCTCCGTGCTGACGGGAATTCCGGTCAGCAAAAGCATTGCCATGACCGGTGAAATCACCCTGCGCGGGCGAGTGCTGCCGATCGGCGGGCTCAAGGAAAAGCTGCTGGCGGCGTTGCGCGGTGGAATCAAGACGGTGCTGATCCCCGGTGAAAATGAAAAAGACCTGGCGGAAATTCCCGACAATGTGAAAAAGAACATGACCAT
Source organism: uncultured Rhizobiaceae bacterium (assembly GCA_964429775.1). Taxonomy (GTDB): domain Bacteria; phylum Pseudomonadota; class Alphaproteobacteria; order UBA828; family UBA828; genus PTKB01. The sequence goes on along the minus strand of CAYSDJ010000010.1, from coordinate 74,947 downwards.
CATCCCGGTTGAAACGGTGGATGATGTGCTCAAACATGCTCTGATCAAACCGGTTGTGGCGATTGAGTGGGATGAAGCCGAGCAGGAAAAGGAATCCGTATCCGGCACTTCGGGCGATGATGGCGATGTTGATGGAGTCGTTACCCATTAGGCGAAAATCGCGAGTCGCTATTGCGACTCGATAAAGTGCCCGTTTCCACCTTTTAACTTGTACTTCCGTGCCGGGGAAATTTCGGCCATCCCCCTGTAATGCCCGGATTCTTTGGCTTTGAGGCAGCTCCAGCGTTGACGTTAGCGATTTCTCCGCCCTAAACTCGAACCCGTTGAATCAGTATTCGAGAGAATAAAATGTTGCACTATTTATCCACGACTAAATATGGGGGCTGCGAGTGAACAAGAATGATCTGATTAAATCCGTCGCTGACGCTACGGATTTATCGAGCGCCGACGCCGCGCGCGCGGTGGATGGGGTTTTCGACTCAATCACCAATTCGCTGAAGGGCGGGGAAGAAGTACGCTTGGTGGGATTTGGTTCCTTTAGTGTTGTCAGAAGAAAGGCGACGACAGGACGCAATCCGCGTACCGGTGAAGCAATTGATATTCCCGCTTCGAATCAGCCGAAATTCAAGGCAGGCAAGGCGCTCAAAGAATCGGTTAACTGAGCGCCAGAGCGATATCGACATGACGCCGGCCGCGGTTGCGGCCGGCGTCTTCTGTTTGCGGCTTAAGTAATTCAAGTGATCTCTACTTGAATTGGCATCATTCGATTCCTCCGCTATGGTGCGCCGGTGCGTCTTATTGCCACGGGGGCGATTAGCTCAGCTGGGAGAGCGTCTCGTTTACACCGAGAAAGTCGGCGGTTCGAGCCCGTCATCGCCCACCATGGCAAACCTCGGAAAGCAGGCCAAATTCAGCCAATTACCTTGACCCGGCTGGTACTCTGCATTAAACAAAAAACGCCTCGTATGGCGCGGTTTTTTGCGGCTTTTGGTAATTCGGGGGTGTAGCTCAGTTTGGTTAGAGCGCCGGCCTGTCACGCCGGAGGTCGCGGGTTCAAGTCCCGTCACTCCCGCCACTTACCCGGATGTCCAGAATGGCCCGCTGTATGGGTTAGGTGCCATACTTGACGCCGCTTCGTTGAAAGGCTGAGGGGATGGCCAATAAGTTGAATGGTGATACCGCACGATGATCGCGTCTCAATCATTTCTGCTGGAATATCTGCCGATCCTGATTTTCTTGGGGATTGCCGCAGTCATTTCAATTGGCGCTGTCGCCGCCTCCTATATCGCGGCGCCGCAAAACCCGGACCCCGATAAAGTTTCGGCCTACGAATGCGGTTTTGACGCTTTCAGTGATGCGCGCGCGCGCTTCGATGTGCGCTTTTATTTGGTCGCCATTCTCTTCATTATTTTCGATCTGGAAGTTGCTTTTCTATTTCCCTGGGCCATTTCGTTTAAGGATATCGGCCTCTACGGATTTTGGTCGATGATGGTTTTCCTCGGCATTTTGACCATCGGCTTTATCTATGAGTGGAAAAAAGGAGCCCTGGAATGGGATTAAAGGGCGATGACAGGGCGGCTCTGTCCGGCGCACCGATTCCTCCTGGAGAGGCACAGAATGCGGCGCTGAAACTGGTCACCGACGAGCTCGGCGATAAGGGCTTCGTCATTGCCAAGCTTGACCGGTTGGTGAATTGGGCGCGCACGGGTTCTCTCTGGCCGATGAGTTTCGGCCTCGCCTGTTGCAGCGTTGAATTCATGCAAATGATCGGGGCGCGTTATGATATCGACCGTCTGGGCATGATCCCGCGCGCTAGCCCGCGCCAGTCCGACGTGATGATCGTCGCCGGCACGCTGACCAACAAGATGGCGCCGGCCTTTCGCAAGGTTTATGACCAGATGCCCGAGCCGCGCTATGTCATCTCGATGGGTAGTTGCGCCAATGGCGGCGGCTATTATCATTATTCCTATTCGGTTGTGCGCGGCTGTGACCGGGTCGTGCCTGTCGATGTTTATGTGCCGGGATGTCCGCCGACGGCCGAAGCGCTGCTCTACGGCATCATGCAGTTGCAGCGTAAAATCCGGCGCACCGGCACGATTACGCGTTAGAGCCGGCAAAAAGCAAGAAGACCATGGACCAACAGGCACTCAAAGACCTCGCGAACCATCTCGACGCAACTCTTGGCGATTATCTTCAGTCGACCGAGGTTCGCTACGGCGAATTAACTCTTCGCGTGCATAGCGACGCGCTGGAACGCATTATCAAATTTCTGCGCGACGACAGCGCCTGCCATTTTGAAATATTGATTGATGTCTGCGGCGTTGATTTTCCCAATCGCGATCCGCGTTTTGATGTGGTCTATCATCTGCTCAGCATCAGCAACAATCTCCGTATCTGCGTACAGGTCGGGGTCAATGAGGAGGATACTGTCCCCACTGTGTCGGCGCTCTTTCGCACCGCCGCCTGGTTCGAGCGCGAGGTGTGGGATCTGTATGGCGTCTATTTCACTGAGCACCCTGATTTGCGCCGCATCCTCACCGATTACGGCTTTGAAGGCCATCCGCTGCGCAAGGATTTTCCGCTGACCGGTTATGTCGAGGTGCGCTACGACGACGAGCAGAAGCGCGTTGTCTATGAGCCGGTGAAATTAACCCAGGATTTCCGCAGTTTCGATTTCATGAGCCCCTGGGAGGGGGCAAAAGATATTCTGCCGGGTGACGAAAAGGCTGAAGGAGCCGCCGGCACAGGTGATTCGTCATGAGTGAAAATCGTATCAAGAACATGACGATCAATTTCGGCCCGCAACATCCGGCGGCGCACGGCGTGCTGCGTCTTGTGCTCGAAATGGACGGCGAAGTGGTGGAGCGGGCGGACCCCCATATCGGGCTGCTCCACCGCGGTACGGAAAAACTGATCGAGTATAAAACCTATCTTCAGGCCGTGCCCTATTTTGATCGTCTCGATTATGTCGCGCCGATGAATCAGGAGCACGCTTTTGCCCTGGGGGTCGAGCGCCTGCTTGGCATCGAAGCGCCGCCACGGGCACAATATATTCGTGTGCTTTATAGCGAGATTGGCCGCATCGCCAATCATCTGCTCAATATCTCGTCGCTGCTCCTTGATGTCGGCGCATTCACGCCATTCTTCTGGTTTTTCGAAGAACGCGAGATCATCATGGAGTTCTACGAGCGCGCGTGCGGGGCCAGATTGCACGCTGCCTATTTCCGTCCCGGCGGCGTGGCAAGCGATTTACCGCCCGATTTGCTGCGCGACATCGGCGAGTGGAACAAAAAATTTCCCAAGATCGTCGACGATATCGAAAGCCTGATTACCGAGAACCGCATTTTCAAGCAGCGCACCGTCGATATTGGCCCGGTCACGCCGGCCGAGGCATTCGATTGGGGCTTTACCGGCCCGATCCTGCGCGCCGCCGGCGTCACCTGGGATTTGCGCCGTAACCAACCCTACGAAGTTTATGACGAGTTGGAATTTTCGGTCCCCGTGGGCACCACGGGCGATTGCTATGAACGCTATTTGGTGCGTATGGAGGAGATGCGCGAAAGCGTGAAGATCATCGATCAGTGCCTTGCGCAAATGCCGGACGGTCCGGTCAAGGTGGTCGATAACAAGATCAGCCCGCCGAGCCGTGGCCAGATGAAAAATTCCATGGAAGCGCTGATCCATCACTTCAAGCTTTATACCGAGGGCTATCACGTGCCGGCGGGCGAGATCTATTCCGCCGTCGAGGCGCCGAAAGGTGAGTTCGGTGTCTATCTCGTTTCCGATGGCAGCAACAAACCTTATCGTTGCAAAATCCGGTCGCCAGGGTTTGCCCACTTGCAGGCGCTGGAATATGTCAGCCGCGGCCATTTGCTGGCCGACGTCGTGGCCAACCTCGCGAGTATGGATATCGTTTTCGGGGAGATTGACCGGTGAACGTCGCAAGCCAAAAATTCGAATTCTCGCCCGAGAATATGGAACGGGCGAAGGCGCATATGGCGAAATATCCTGCCGGCCGCCAAGCCAGTGCGACGCTTGCCCTGCTCGATCTGGCGCAGCGCCAGAATGGCGGCTGGGTGCCGCGCGAGGCGATGGCGTATATCGCCGGGCTGCTGGATATGGCCGAGATTCGCGTCTATGAGGTTGCGACCTTTTACACCATGGTCAATTTGCAGCCGGTCGGTAAGTATTTGATCCAGCTCTGCCGGACGACGCCGTGCTGGCTGTGCGGCTCGGATGATTTGCGCAACGCCTGCAAGGATGTGCTCGGGATCGGCGTTGGCGAATCGACCGATGACGGTATGTTTACGCTGATTGAAGTGGAATGCTTGGGCGCCTGCGTCAACGCGCCGATGGTGCAGATCAATGACGATTTTTATGAGGACCTCTCGGCCGCGCGCATGAAGGAAATTTTGGAAATGTTGCGCCGCGGCGAGCAGCCGCCGACGGGCTCGCAAACCGGGCGCCAGACATCCGCGCCGGCAACGGGCGCCACCACCCTGACAGACGCCGGGAACGCATGATGCTGAGCGATTCAGACCGCATCTTTACCAACCTCTATGGTGCCCATGATTGGCACCTCGCCGGCGCGCGCGCGCGTGGCGCCTGGGATGGCACGAGCGAACTGATCGCCAAGGGCCACGACTGGGCGGTTGAGCAGGTCAAGGAATCGGGTTTGCGCGGACGCGGCGGCGCCGGTTTCCCGACCGGCCTCAAATGGTCGTTCATGCCCAAGGAGCCGGATCCGAGACGGCCCAACTACCTGATCGTCAATGCCGATGAATCCGAGCCCGGCACCTGCAAGGACCGCGATATCATGCGGCACGATCCGCATATCCTGATCGAAGGCTGCCTGCTCGCCGCCTTCGCCATGCGCGCCAATGCCGGTTACATCTATATCCGTGGCGAGTTCTTCCGCGAAGCGCAGAGCTTGCAGACTGCCATCGACGAAGCCTATGAAGCCGGCCTGATCGGCAAAAATGCCTCCGGCTCGGGCTGGGATTTCGATCTTTATGTGCACCGGGGCGCCGGCGCATACATCTGCGGCGAGGAAACCGGCCTTCTCGAGAGCCTCGAGGGCAAACCGGGCAGGCCGCGCCTGAAGCCGCCGTTCCCGGCGGGTGCCGGGCTCTATGGTTGTCCCTCGACGGTGAACAATGTCGAGACCATCGCGGTCGTGCCGGCGATCCTCAAGCGCGGCGCGGATTGGTTTGGCGGCCTCGGCCGGCCGAAGAATGTCGGCACCAAACTGTTCTGCATTTCGGGGCATGTGAATCAGCCCTGCAATGTCGAAGAGGAAATGGGTATCCCGCTGAGGGAACTGATCGACAAACATGCCGGCGGCGTGCGCGGCGGTTGGGACAATTTGCTCGCGGTTATTCCCGGCGGCGCTTCCGTGCCGCTATTGCCGAAATCGATTTGCGACGATGTGCTGATGGATTTTGATTCGCTGATCGCGGAGAAGTCCGGCCTCGGCACCGCAGCGGTGATTGTCATGGACAAATCGACCGATGTGATCGAAGCGATTGCGCGGCTGTCTCACTTTTATATGCATGAGAGCTGCGGCCAGTGCACGCCGTGCCGCGAGGGGACGGGCTGGGTCTACCGTCTGATGCAGCGCCTGGTGAAGGGCGATGCCTCGGTCGAGGAAATCGACCTGTTGTGGGATGTTGTGGGCCAGATCGAAGGCAGCACAATATGCGCCCTTGGCGACGCGGCGGCGTGGCCAGTGCAAGGTCTTATCCGTCATTTCCGCGACGAAATGGAACAACGCATTCTGGCCCGCCAGGGCATCTCGAGCGGTGCCGACGCACCGCGCGCGGCGTAAGGGTCCAGGGCGATGATGAAACTCACAATCGATGGCATCGAAGTAGAAGTCGAGGACGGCTCGACGGTCCTCCAAGCGTGCGAGCAGGCCGGCGCTGAAGTGCCGCGCTTTTGCTTCCACGACCGCCTGTCGATCGCCGGAAACTGCCGCATGTGTCTGGTCGATCTTGAGAACGCGCCGAAACCGATTGCGTCCTGTGCCATGCCGGCGGGAGATGGCATGGTGGTTAGCACCAACTCGCCCGAGATCAAAAAGGCGCGCGAAGGGGTGATGGAGTTCCTGCTCATCAACCATCCGCTCGATTGTCCGATTTGCGACCAGGGCGGCGAATGCGATTTGCAGGACCAGGCGATGGCCTATGGCCGCCATTTCAGCCGCTACGATGAGCACAAGCGGGCGGTTAAGAACAAAGATGTCGGTCCGCTGATCGAGACCATCATGACGCGCTGCATTCATTGCACGCGCTGTATCCGCTTTGCCGATGAAATTGCCGGTGTCGAGGAATTCGGCGCCGTGTTCCGTGGCGAGCATATGGAAATCGGCACCTATGTCGAAAAGGCCGTCTCTTCCGAACTGTCCGGCAATATGATCGATTTGTGCCCGGTCGGCGCACTAACCTCCAAGCCTTTCGCCTTCACCGCGCGCTCGTGGGAGCTGCGCAAGACGGAAAGCATCGATGTGCTGGACGCGGTCGGCTCCAGCATTCGCATCGATTCGCGCGGCGGCGAAGTGATGCGTATCGTTCCGCGCCTCAATGAGGATGTGAATGAGGAGTGGATTTCCGACAAATCGCGCTTCGCCTGCGATGGCTTGAGCAAACGACGCTTGGACCGTTGCTATGTGCGCAACAATGGCAAGCTGGAGGAAGCGAGCTGGCAGCAGGCGTTCGATGCCACGGCAGACGCGTTGAAAGGCGTCTCGGGTGACCAGACAGCTGCGATTGCCGGCGACCTAGCCGATTGCGAGGCGATGACCGCGCTCAAGGATTTCATGACCGGGCTGGGCTCGAAAAATTTGGATTGCCGCCAGGACGGCGCCCAATTGGGCGGCGCGCGCGCCGGTTATCTGTTCAATACGACGATTGCCGGGATCGAGGATGCCGACGCCATTCTGATCATTGGCGCCGATCCGCGCTGGGAAGCTTCGTTGGTCAATGCGCGCATTCGCAAGCGCTATTTGCGGGGTGGGCTCAAGGTCGGCGTCATCGGCGCCCCGCGCAATCTCACCTATCCCCATGATCATCTCGGTGCCGGGCCGCAGACATTGGGTGAAATCGCTGGCGGAAGCCACGAATTTTGCCAGACGCTCAGCGCCGCCGAGCGGCCGATGCTGATCGTCGGGCCGGGCGCGGTGGCGCGTGACGACGGTGCGGCCATTTTGGCGGCGGCGCGCGGCGTGGCGGAAAAATTCGACATGGTGCGCGACGGCTGGAACGGCTTTAACCTCCTCCATAAGGCGGCCTCGCGGGTTGGCGGGCTGGATCTAGGCTTTGTCCCGGGCGCTGGCGGACGCGATGTTGCCGGTATTCTCGAGGGCGCCGAAAGCGGCACGATCAAATTTGTCTGGCTGCTGGGAGCCGATGAAATCGATGTGGCGCGGCTCAACAAGGCCTTTGTCGTTTACCAGGGACATCATGGCGACGCCGGCGCGGCGGCGGCGGATGTCATCCTGCCAGGAGCGGCCTACACGGAAAAGGACGCGACCTATGTGAATTTGGAAGGCCGCGTGCAAAACACCCGCAGGGCAAATTTCCCGCCCGGCGAGGCGCGCGAGGACTGGACGATTTTGCGCGCCTTTTCCGAGGTAAACGGAAATGCCTTGCCGTATGATTCACTTAGCGATGTGCGCACGCGGATGGTGGAAATTGCCGCGACATTTAAGACCGTCAATGCCGTTAATCTGGCGGCTTGGAGTGAATTCGGTACGGAAGGCGCGCTTTCCGGCGGCGCCTTTTCCGCTGCGGTTGGTGATTTCTATTTGACCGATGTCATTTCGCGCGCCTCGCAAACCATGGCGCAATGCAGTGGACTTTTCGTAACCGGCCAGGAAGGAAAGACGGGCACCGATGGCTGAGTCTAATTTCTGGGTTGATTACATCCTGCCGCTGCTGCTGATCGTCGGCTATATCGCCGCGATCGTCCTGCCCGTGTTGCTGGTGGTGGCGATCGTCACCTATGGCGAGCGCAAAATTTGGGCCGCGATGCAATTTCGCAAAGGGCCGAATGTGGTCGGGCCATTTGGCCTGTTCCAGCCGCTCGCCGACGGTCTGAAGATGCTGGTCAAGGAGACCATCATTCCGACCGGCTCCAATCGTGCGCTGTTCATTTTGGCGCCGATGATCATGTTTACCCTCGGCCTGATTGGCTGGGCGGTTATTCCGTTCAATTCCGTTATGGTTCTGGCCGATATCAATGTCGGCATCCTTTATCTTTTTGCCGTCTCCTCGCTCGGTGTTTACGGCATTATCATCGCCGGCTGGGCGAGTAATTCGAAATACGGCTTCCTCGGCGCCATGCGTTCGGCGGCGCAGATGGTGTCTTACGAGGTCTCCATCGGCTTTGTTCTGGTTACCGTTTTGCTGGCGGCGGGGTCGCTCAATTTGCGCGATATTGTCGAGGCGCAGAGGGGGCTGTGGTTCTTTATTCCGTTGGCGCCGATGTTCGTCATCTATTTTATTTCGGCGCTGGCCGAGACCAACCGGCCGCCGTTTGATTTGCCCGAGGCGGAAGGCGAATTGGTGGCCGGGTATCAGGTTGAATATTCGTCCATGACCTGGGTGCTTTTCATGTTGGGCGAATATGCAAATATCGTTTTGTTGAGCGGTCTTTGCGTCGTGCTCTTCCTCGGCGGCTGGCTGCCGCCCTTCCATGTTGAGCCGTTTATATGGATACCCGATGTCGTTTGGTTCCTTGCCAAAACGGTCGTGGTGATCTTCGTCTTTACCTGGGTAAAGGCGACGATGCCGCGCTACCGATATGACCAGCTCATGCGCCTCGGTTGGAAAGTTTTCCTGCCCGCGTCCCTGGCATGGGTCGTGATTACCGCCGGCGCCATGCATTTATTCGGGTGGATGCCGCAATGAGGGGAACCTGGAATCATCAATCATGCCGTTCTGTCGCGCCGGCGATTGAGCGGAGAAAGCGTGCATCATGTCGCTGATTGAACAAACCACAAGGTCGCTGTTTCTGAGCGAATTGGCGAAGGGCATGAGCGTCACCTTCCGCCAGATGTTTAGACCCAAGGCAACGGTCAATTACCCCTATGAGAAAGGGCCGCTTAGTTCGCGTTTTCGCGGCGAGCATGCGCTTCGGCGCTATGCCAATGGTGAGGAGCGCTGCATCGCCTGCAAGCTGTGCGAAGCGGTTTGCCCGGCGCAGGCGATTACCATCGAAGCCGAGCCGCGCAGTGACGGCAGCCGGCGCACGACGCGTTACGATATCGACATGGTCAAATGCATCTTTTGCGGTTTTTGCCAGGAGGCCTGCCCGGTGGATGCCATCGTCGAGGGACCCAATTTCGAATATGCCACCGAAACGCGGGAAGAATTGCTCTACAACAAACAAAAGCTTCTGGACAATGGTGAGCGCTGGGAAAGTGAAATTGCAGCAAACCTTGCGTCCGAAGCGCCGTATCGTTAAGGAAAGCCGGCCGCAAGAGCCGAAAGATCGAATGAATTCATGATTATCGAGACAATCGTCTTTTACGTCTTGGCTGTGGTCACAATTGCCGCAGGGGTGATGGTTATTGCCTCGCGCAATCCGGTCCATTCCGTGCTTTTCCTGATCCTGGCTTTTTTCAATTCGGCCGGTCTGTTCGTGCTGTTGGGCGCTGAATTCCTGGCCATGATTCTGGTTATCGTTTATGTCGGCGCCGTTGCTGTGTTGTTCCTCTTTGTCGTCATGATGCTCGACATCAATTTCTCCGAACTGCGAGCGGGCTTTCTGCAATATCTGCCGATTGGCGCGATTGTCGGGGTGATCCTGCTTGCCGAACTGATTTTGGTGTTCGCCACGGGTGCGGTCGATATTCACGTTCCGGAGACGGTGGCGGTCGCCATGCCGCCGGCGGAAGAGGTAAGCAACACGCGCGCGCTCGGCAATATTCTCTATACCCGCTATGCCTACCTGTTCCAGGGGGCGGGCATGATTCTGTTGGTCGCCATGATCGGCGCCATCGTGCTGACCCACCGCAAGCGGGCCGGCGTGCGGCGGCAAAAAATCGCCGATCAGGTCGCGCGCGATCCCAAGACAGCCGTTGTTCTCAAAGACGTCAAACCAGGCGAGGAGGGGTCATGGAAATCGGACTGACCCATTATTTAACTGTTGCCGCCATTCTTTTTACGCTCGGAATTTTCGGTATTTTTCTCAACCGCAAGAACGTCATCGTTATCCTGATGTCGATCGAGCTGATGCTGCTCGCCGTCAATATCAATTTTATCGCCTTCTCGGTTTACCTCAACGATATGGCGGGGCAGGTATTCGCCATGTTGGTGTTGACGGTTGCCGCCGCCGAGGCAGCCATTGGCCTCGCCATTCTGGTGGTCTATTTCCGCAACCGTGGCTCTATCGCGGTTGAAGACGTCAACGTGATGAAGGGCTAGAACACGTGCTGCTTTACATCGCACCCGTATTTCTGCCGCTGATAGGCGCCGCGATTGTCGGCCTGTTTGGCCGCGTCCTCGGCGACCGGCCGGCGCAGATCGTTTCCTGCGTCGCCATGGGCGCTGCCGCAATCACGGCGATCATCGTCTTCAACAATGTTGTGATGCAGGGCGAGGTTCAGCAGATTTATCTGTTTAACTGGATATCCTCGGGCAGTTTCGAGGTCGATTGGGCGCTCCGCATCGATGAATTGACGGCGATGATGATCTTCACCGTCACCATTGTGTCGTTCCTGATTCATGTCTATTCGATCGGCTATATGGCGCATGACCCGAACATTCCGCGCTTCTTTTCCTATCTCTCGCTGTTTACCTTTTTCATGTTGGCGCTCGTCACCGCGGACAATTTTCTCCAGCTTTATTTCGGCTGGGAGGGCGTCGGGCTGGTGTCCTATCTGCTGATCGGCTTCTGGTATAAGCGGCCCTCGGCCAACGCGGCGGCGATCAAGGCGTTTGTCGTCAACCGGGTCGGCGATTTCGGTTTTGCGCTCGGTATTCTGGCAATTTATCTGACATTTGATTCGATCAGTTTCGACACCGTGTTCGCCGCGGCACCCGGCATGGTCGATGTCGACCTCGAATTCCTCGGCCATAATTTCGATGCGCTAACGGTCATCTGTATTCTGCTGTTTGTCGGCGCGATGGGTAAATCGGCGCAATTCCTGCTCCACACCTGGCTGCCCGATGCCATGGAGGGCCCGACGCCTGTCTCCGCCCTCATTCACGCCGCGACCATGGTGACCGCTGGCGTGTTCCTGGTCGCGCGTTGTTCGCCGCTGTTCGAATATGCGCCGATCGCACTCGCCGTCGTTACCTTTGTCGGCGCGACGACGGCTATCTTCGCCGCGACCATCGCCATTACGCAAAACGATATCAAACGGGTGATCGCCTATTCGACCTGTAGCCAACTCGGCTATATGTTCTTTGCCTGCGGCGTCTCGGCCTATTCCGCCGGCATCTTCCACCTGACAACCCATGCCTTCTTCAAGGCGCTGCTTTTCCTCGGCGCCGGGTCGGTCATTCACGCCATGTCCGACGAACAGGATATGCGCAAGATGGGCGGCATCTGGAAGGCGATCCCGCTGACCTATACCTTGATGTGGATCGGCAGTCTGGCGCTGGCCGGTGTGCCGTTCTTCTCCGGCTTTTTCTCCAAGGATATCATTCTCGAATCCGCTTTCGCCGCCGAGACCGGGCTCGGTCATTACGCCTTTGCCGCCGGCATAGCCGCGGCCATTTTGACCGCGCTCTATTCGTGGCGGCTGATTATCCTGACCTTCCACGGCAAACCGCGCGCCGATGAAAAGGTTATGGCGCATGTCCATGAATCACCGGCGATCATGACCGTGCCGCTGATCTTGCTGGCAGTTGGTGCGATTGTCGCCGGCTATCTGCTGCTGCCCATGGTCGGCACCCATTCCGATTTCTGGGGAACCTCGATTCTGGTGCTGCCGCATCATCACGCGCTTGAAGGCGCGCACCATGTTGCCTTCTGGGTCAAGGCGCTGCCGACCATCGTCGCCGTGATTGGCATATTGGCTGCCTATTTCCTCTACATGACCAAACCGCAATTGCCCGCCATGTTGGCCGAGCGACTGAGGCCGCTTTATCTGTTCTCGCTCAATAAATGGTATTTCGACGAGCTTTATGACTTCGTCTTCGTGCGGCCGGCCAAATATATCGGCCATGGCCTGTGGAAGCAGGGCGATGGCGGCGTTATCGATGGGATTGGCCCCGACGGTATCGCGGCGGCGGCAACAGCGATTGCGCGTCGCGTGATCAAGCTGCAGAGCGGTTATGTCTATCACTATGCTTTCCTGATGCTGGCCGGCGTGGCCGTCATCATCACCTGGTATCTGATTTTAGGATGATGATGACATGACCGATTGGCCCATTCTTTCGACCATCACCTTCCTGCCGCTGTTGGGGGCAGCGTTTATCCTCCTCATCCGGGGCGATGAAGCGACGATCGCGCGCAATTCGCGCCATGTCGCCTTGTGGACGACGTTTATCACCTTCGCCCTGTCATTGGTGCTTATCTTCAGTTTCGACACGACGACGGCGGCGTTCCAGTTCGAGGAATATTCGCCGTGGCTGCCCGAATATGGCATTGGCTACCATCTCGGCGTCGATGGCATCTCGGTCTTCTTCCTGCTGTTGACCACTTTCCTCGTGCCGATCTGCATTATCTCGTGCTGGGACGCGGTGAAGACGCGGGTGCGCGAATACATGCTGGCGTTCCTCATTTTGGAAACGCTGATGCTGGGCGTGTTCTGCTCGCTCGATATGCTGATGTTCTACATCTTCTTCGAGGGCCAACTCATTCCGATGTTCCTGATCATCGGCATTTGGGGCGGCGCCAGGCGGGTCTATTCGGCCTATAAATTTTTCCTCTACACCTTGGTCGGCTCGGTGCTGTTCCTGCTCGCCATCCTGTTCATGTATTTCCAGGCCGGCACGACCGATATTCCGACCCTGATGAAGGAGGTCTGGGAACCGGGCATACAGACCTGGCTGTGGCTTGCGCTTTTCGCCTCGTTCGCGGTCAAGCTGCCGATGTGGCCGTTCCATACCTGGCTGCCGGATGCGCATGTCGAAGCGCCGACGGCGGGCTCGGTTATTCTCGCCGGCATTCTGCTAAAGATGGGCGGCTACGGCTTCCTGCGCTTCTCGCTGCCGATGTTCCCGGATGCGAGCGAATTTTTCATGCCGTTTATCTTCTCGCTCTCGGTCGTGGCGATTATCTACACATCGCTTGTCGCCCTGATGCAGCAGGACATGAAAAAGCTGATCGCCTATTCCTCGGTCGCCCATATGGGCATTGTGACGATCGGTATCTTCGCCTTCAACAATCAGGGTATTGAGGGCAGCATCTTCCAGATGCTGAGCCACGGCGTCGTCTCCGCCGCCTTGTTCCTGATCGTCGGCGTGATTTATGACCGCGTGCACTCACGCGAGATCGCCTCTTACGGCGGCCTGGTTCACCGCATGCCGATCTATGCCTTCGTCTTCATGGTGATTATGTTGGCCTCGGTCGGGCTGCCGGCGACGAGCGGGTTTGTCGGCGAGTTCTTGATTTTTGTCGGCGTCTTCCAAGTCAACACATGGGTCGCCATGCTCGGCCTGATCGGCGTGATTTTGGGCGCCGCCTATATGCTCTGGCTCTATCGCCGCGTGATATTCGGCGAGCTCAACAAAGAGAATTTGAAATCGATTACGGATTTGAACATGCGCGAGATCGGCTTCTTCGCGCCGCTTGTCGTCTTGGCGCTGTTCATGGGTATTTATCCCAAGCCGTTCCTCGAAGTGATGCATGTCTCGGTCGAGAATTTGGTCGAGCAATCCAGGATGGCGCGCATGGGCGGGGTGACTGTTGCCGATATGGTGCCCGATGCTCTGGCCAAGGTGCTGAGGTAGATCGCCATGATTGAATTCAGCGCTCCTGATTATCTCACCGCCTTGCCGGAAATGTTCCTGGCGACGGTTTCGCTTGCCCTTCTGATGATCGGCGTCTTTATCGGCAACCGCTCGACCAACCTCCTCACCTGGCTCAGCGTCGTCGCCATGGGTGCGGCATTTGTCATGGTGTTGGTCGGCAGCCACACGCCGAGCACCACATTCTTCGGCATGTTCGTGAGCGACAGTTTCTCGATATTCATGAAATGCCTGGTGCTGATCGGTGCGGCAGTGACCCTGATCATGGGCATGGGATTCGTGAAGCGCGAAAGCATGAACCGCTTCGAATTTCCGGTTCTGATTTTAATCGCGACGCTCGGCATGTTGCTGATGATCTCGGCCAATGATTTGATCGCGCTTTATGTCGGCCTCGAACTGCAAAGCCTCTCGCTTTATATCGTTGCCGCGTTCCGGCGCGAATCAATCCGCTCGAGCGAAGCCGGCCTGAAATATTTCGTCCTCGGCGCGCTCTCCTCGGGCATGCTGCTCTATGGCTGCTCGATGGTATACGGCTTTACCGGCTTCACCGGCTTCCATGAAATCGCCGCTGTGATCGGCCATGGCGGCGGCGATGCCCACGGTGCGACTGAGATCGGCGTTCTGATCGGGTTGGTATTCATTGCTGCCGCACTCGCTTTCAAGGTATCCGCGGTGCCGTTCCATATGTGGACGCCGGACGTTTACGAAGGTGCGCCGACCCCGGTGACGGCCTTTTTCGCCGCCGCGCCCAAGATCGCCGCGATGGCGCTGTTCCTGCGCATCCTGCTCGGTCCGTTCCACGAATTGGCGGGGCAGTGGGAACAGATCATCATCTTTATTTCAATTGCCTCGATGGCGCTCGGCGCCTTTGCCGCCATCGGCCAGCGCAATATCAAACGCCTGGTTGCCTATAGCTCGATCGGGCATGTCGGCTACGCCATGGTCGGGCTGTCGGCCGGAACGCCGGACGGTATACGCGGTGTGTTGATTTATCTCGCGATATATATGGTGATGTCGCTCGGCACCTTCGCCTGCATTCTCGCCATGCGGCGGCGCGGCCAGATGGTCGAGCGCATCGAAGACCTCGCCGGCCTCTCCAAAACCAACCCGCTGATCGCCTTGGCGCTCGCCATCTTCATGTTCTCCATGGCCGGTATTCCGCCAATGGCCGGCTTCTTTGGCAAACTCTATGTCTTCTTGGCCGCCATCGAAGAGGGGCTTTACGCACTCGCGGTTATTGGCGTGCTCACCAGTGCGGTTGGCGCGTTCTACTATATCCGCATCGTCAAAGTGATGTATTTCGACAAGCCGTCGGAAGGTTTCGACAAACCGATGGGCGCGGAGGTGAGCTCGGTTCTCGCCGTGACGGGCTTTGTGACACTGTTCTTTTTCGTCTATCCGACGCCCGTCATAGAGGGTGCGCAGGCGGCTGCGGCACTGCTCTTTCCCTGATCAAGGCGCCCCGATGACGTCGCCCCTCCTGCCCGAGGAATTTCGGCTGGTTGAGCTCGACCAGTGCGGCAGTTCGAATGACGAGGCCAAACGCCTGGCCAGCCTCGGCGCGCTTGAAGGGACGCTTGTGTGGGCACACCGCCAAACGGCCGGCAAGGGGCGGCGCGGCAGAGAGTGGACTTCCGAGCGCGGCAACCTATTTACATCTATTGTTCTCAGGCCCGATTGTGCGCCATTGCAAGCGGTACAGTTGACTTTCGCTGCCGCCTTGGCCGTTCGAGACATGGTGGCGTTGCATATAGCGGAGGGCGATAAGGTTGCGTGTAAATGGCCGAATGATGTGTTGGTAAGCGGACGCAAGATTTCAGGAATTCTGCTTGAATCCTCGACGGCGGGGAAGGGCAATGTCGAGTGGCTGGTGCTTGGCGTCGGTATAAATTTACGCCACCATCCTGATATTGGTGGCCGTCACCCCTCCACCAGCCTCTACGATGAGGGTGCCGGCGAGATTGCGGAATCCGTGGCGCTGGAGGAATTCACCCACGCCTTTGGCGGGCGCTGGCGCGAATGGCGCGACGGCGGCTTCCAGCCTATTCACAATGCCTGGCTCGAACATGCCTATGGATTGGGAGAGATGGCGAGCATCAAACTGGAAAGCGGAGAACACGAAGGCCGCTTCATTGGTATCGACGAAAGCGGTGCTCTGCGGCTGAAGGAGAGCGGTTGCGGCGAGCGGCTGTTTTCGGCCGGCGACGTCACCTTCAACGAGGGCGCATAGGCCATGCTGTTGGCCATCGATGTCGGCAACACCAACACCGTGTTTGCCGTGTTTGACGGCGAGACCATGCGCGGCCAATGGCGCGCGGCGACCGATGCGCAGCGCACCGCCGACGAGCATGCCGTGTGGTTCAGCCAATTGATGGCGCGTGAGGCACTGGATTTGAACCAAATCGACGATGTCGTGCTGTCCACCGTGGTGCCGCAATGTCTGAGCGCGTTGAAAACGCTGTGCGAGCAATATTGTGGCTGCACGCCAATTGTGGTTGGCGAGCCGGACATTGTGCTGGGCATCGACGTGCATGTGGCGCAGCCGGGCGAGGTTGGCGCCGACAGGCTGGTCAATGCGGTCGGCGCCAACAAACTTCACTCCGGGCCGTTAATCATCATCGATTTCGGCACGGCGACAACCTTCGATGCGATTAACGAAGACGGCTCCTACGAGGGCGGCATTATTGCGCCGGGAATTAATCTATCGCTCGAATCATTGCATCAAGCGGCGGCGCAATTGCCGCGCGTCGCGGTGAGCCGGCCGGAAAAAGTTATCGCCAAATCCACGGTGCCGGCCATGCAGTCCGGCATCTATTGGGGCTATGTCGGCTTGATCGAAGGCATTGTGCAGCGCATGAAAGCAGAATATGGCGGCGCCATGACGGTCATTGCCACGGGCGGCCTGGCGCAGCTTTTCTCCGACGGCACGCCGGTTATCGATAGCTTCGATCCGGATTTAACGCTACGCGGCCTGCTTGAAATTTATCGCCGCAACCGGCCGGGCAGCTGATGAATATTCCCGCGCCGCCACCGCCCGATATCGATCCTGAAGCGCTGCACTATCTGCCGCTCGGCGGTGTCGGCGAGATCGGCATGAACCTCAGTCTCTATACTTGCCGCGGCAAGTGGCTGATGGTCGATCTCGGCATTACTTTCTCGGGCAATACATTGCCCGGTGTCGATATCGTCGTGCCCGATGTCTCCTTTATCGAAAAACGGCGTGACGACCTGCTGGCGATCGTGCTTACCCACGCACATGAGGACCATTTGGGCGCTGTTGCCTATCTCTGGCCGCAGCTGAAATGCCCGGTCTATGCCACGCCGTTTGCCGCCGCCATCCTGCGCGAGAAGCTAAGCGAAGGAGGTTTGCTCAAGAAGGTTCCGTTAAAGGAAATTGCGCTCTCGGCCCAGTTCGAGCTTGGGCCGTTTTCCGTGCAATATGTTTCGGTCACCCATTCCATCCCCGAAGCCAATTCGCTTATCCTGCGCACGCCCGACGGCACCGTGGTGCATACCGGGGATTGGAAGATCGACCCGGAACCATTGATCGGCGAGCTTACCGATGAGAAAGCGTTCCGGGACGTTGGTGATGAAGGCGTTCTGGCGATGATGGGCGATTCGACCAACGCCATGTCGGAAGGCAAAAGCGGCTCCGAGGCGATAGTGAGAAAAAAGCTGATCGAGTTGGTTGGCGCTTGCGCTGAGGGCGTTGCGGTGACGCAATTTGCCTCCAACGTGGCCCGCCTGCAAAGCGTCGCCCTGGCTGCCGAGGAGAATGACCGCGAATTGGTTTTGCTCGGGCGCTCCTTGTGGCGCTATGCCAAGGCGGCGCAGGCGACCGGTCATCTGGATCCGGAAATGCGTTTGCTGAGCGACAAAGACGCGGCGTCGCTTCATCCCAGCCAGGCGCTTTATCTGTGCACCGGCTGCCAGGGCGAGCCGCGCGCCGCAATGTCGAAACTCGCCACCCAGTCCCATCCGCGCATTCATCTGTCTTCGGGTGATGTTGTGATTTTCACCTCCAAGATCATTCCCGGCAATGAGGCGCCGATTGGCCGCATGCACAGCCAGCTCGCGGCACGCGGTATTGAAGTGATCACCGAGACCGATCACGACGACATTCACGTTACCGGGCACCCGCGCCGCGACGAGTTGAAGCGCCTCTATGGCTGGGTCAAGCCGCGTATCGCAGTTCCGGTGCATGGTGAGTTGCGCCACCTCACCGCCCATGCGGAGCTGGCCGAATCGCTCGATGTGGACGAGAGCTGGGTGCTCTCCAATGGCGAGGTATTGCGTTTGGCACCGGGCGCGCCTGAAGTTATTGGCAGCGTTCATTCGGGCCGTTACGCCGTCGACGGTTCGCGCCTGATCGCGCCGGATCATACCGCTTTCGGTGCGCGCCGCCGGCTGATGCAAAATGGCGCGGTCTTTGTCTCTCTCGTCGTCGATAAGGACGGTTGGCTGATTGCGCCGCCGGCCATTCGCGGGCACGGTATGGTCGATGCCGAGGAGGAGGAGGTCGTGGTCAAGGGTCTGATAGAGGCGGTGCAGGAAGCGCTCGAATCTGACGAGTTGGAAAATGATGACAAAAAGCTGCGCGAAGCCGGGCGCTTGGCGGTGCGCCGCACCCTGGTGGCGCTCTACGACAAACGCCCCGTCGTCGATGTGCAGCTTGTTCGGGTGTAGGCGGGGAGCGGCAATATGATCGGCCGGCTCAATCATGTCGCCATTGTCGTGCCGGATTTATCGGCCGCGGCGGCGCTCTACCGTGACATGCTCGGCGCCACCGTGTCGGCGGCGCAAGACTTGCCGGATCATGGTGTCACGACGATTTTTATTGAGCTGCCGAATACAAAGATCGAACTGTTGCACCCGCTCGGTGAGGGTTCCGCCATCCAGGGCTTTCTCGATAAAAACCCGAGCGGCGGCATCCATCACCTGTGCTATGAGGTGGCAAACATCATCGCTGCCCGCGACCTGCTGGTATCCGGCGGCGCGCGCGTTCTGGGCGGTGGCGAGCCGCGCACCGGTGCGCACGGCAAGCCGGTGCTTTTTTTGCACCCAAAAGATTTTTGCGGCACATTGATCGAGCTGGAGGAAGCCTAGGGGGCGGTCATGAGCTGGTTCAATGTCGGTTTGATATTCCTCATCGCCTGGTGGCTGGCTTGGTTCCTGACGCTGCCGTTCGGCATCAAGGCGCCGGAGAAGGTTGAGCCCGGCCATGCGTCGAGCGCGCCAGTCAAGCCACGCCTCTGGGTCAAGGCGGCTATCGCAACCGTCATCGCCGCGGTCATTACCGCAATTATTGTTGTAATTATCGAATCCGACTGGATTGACCTGCAGGCATAGCGGCCCGGAGGAATATTTCTGCCGGGGCGGCAATAACCGAACCTTAAGGTTTGCGCTCTAACCTCTACTGTCATGAGGAATTTTTATTTTGCAGTCGGTTTCACGGCCCTGGTGATGGCCGGGCTTCCGCTCGGTGCCCAGACGATTACCGTCTCGCCGAGCGCCTGTCAGGCCTTGACCGCCCACACGCCAAGCAGCGATGTCGCCTATAAGCCGGGCGTTGATGTGGATGGCAACGACGTGGTGTCGGCCGATCTCAATTCCTCCGGGCAAGTCAACTTCGGCGACGATCACGAGTTTTGGCTGCCGATCGAAGTGCCGCTCAGCGATGTCGTCAACATCGATGCGGCGGACAATCTCGATAGCGTGCGCGATTCGAATATCGGCGTCGGCACCGTGACGGTGAAGAACGGCCAGGCTTATTTCAACGGCGAGGCGCTGGGCGACGCGGGTTCTCACGCAATTGCCGCTGAGTGCGCCAAGCAGCAAGCCTCTAATTAAATCCTCCGCACGCGATGTTTTCTACATGGCGTTGCGCTTTGCGGCACCATTGGGCATATACTCCGGCACGGTAAATTCGTGCGAAGAGAGTAGGCCATGCGGCGAAGCAAATATTTCATGCCCACCCTGAAAGAGACGCCATCCGAGGCGCAGATACCCTCGCACCGGCTGATGCTGCGCGCCGGCATGGTGCGCCAGACGGCAGCCGGGATCTATAGCTGGCTGCCGATGGGCTATAAGGTGTTGAGAAAGATCGAGCAGATCGTGCGCGAGGAAATGGATGCGACCGGCGCCCAGGAGATTCTCATGCCGACGATCCAGCCCGCCGAGTTGTGGCAGGAAAGCGGCCGCTATGACGATTACGGCAAGGAAATGCTGCGTATCAACGACCGCCATGACCGCGCGCTTCTTTATGGGCCGACGCATGAAGAGATCGTGACGGACATTTTCCGCAACAGCGTCAAAAGCTACCGCGACCTGCCGCAAAATCTTTATCAGATTCATTGGAAGTTCCGCGACGAGGTGCGCCCGCGTTTCGGCGTCATGCGCGGCCGCGAGTTCTTCATGAAGGATAATTATTCCTTCGATATCGACGCCGAATCGGCGCGCCGTTCCTACAACAAAATGTTCGTCTCCTATTTGCGCACATTCGCGCGCATGGGATTAACACCGATCCCGATGCAGGCCGATAGCGGTGCCATCGGCGGCGATATGAGCCATGAATTCATTGTTCTCGCCGATACCGGTGAGAGCGCGGTCTATTGTGATGCCGACTGGCTTAAAACCGATCCGCTTTCGCTGGAGATCGATTTCGATACTGATTTGCAGCCGATCGTTGATCGTTGGACCGAGCTTTATGCCGCCACGGACGACAAGCACGATGCTGGGAACTGCCCGATAGATGAAAAGCAGCTTTATACCGGACGCGGTATCGAGGTCGGCCACATCTTCTATTTCGGCACCAAATATTCCGAGTCCATGGGTGCCACGGTCAGCGATTCCGAGGGCAAGGAGATCCAGGTGGAAATGGGCTCCTACGGCATCGGCGTATCGCGCCTGGTCGGCGCCATCATTGAAGCGAATCATGACGATGACGGCATTATTTGGCCCGAGAGCGTGGCGCCGTTCAAGGCGGGGATCATAAATTTACGCGCCGGCGATGAAGGCTGCGATGGGGTTTGCGGTCAGCTATATGACGGCTTGAGCGGGGCAGGGGTGGACGCGCTTTATGACGACCGGGACGAACGCGCCGGCGTCAAGTTTGCCGAAATGGATTTGATCGGGCTTCCGTGGCAAATCGCGGTTGGGCCGCGCGGCGTTAAGGCGGGTACGGTGGAAATCAAACAGCGTGGCGGCGAACGTGAGGAAGTATCCGTCGAATCCGCGCTCGCCCGTCTTACCTGAAACATGTCCCGGTAGCGCCTGATGCTTTCCACCTTCGAGCGAATGGTCGCATTTCGCTATCTCTGGCCGGGGCGGAAAGAGACATTCACTTTTCTCGTGGCGATGTTCTCGCTGCTCGGCATCGGCTTCGGCGTTTTTACGCTAATCGTGGTGATGTCGGTGATGGGCGGCTTTCGCGAGGAATTGCTGTCGCGCGTGCTCGGTTTGCAGCCGCATATGGTGGTGCGCGCGCTTGATGGCGCGATCGCCGATTACGAGCCTTTGGTCGAGAAGGCGCGCACTGTTGCCGGGGTTGAGACCGCAGCGCCGATAATCCGCGCGGAAGTGCTGGCGCGCGGCAAGCGCGGCGTTACCGGCGCCCTGGTCTATGGCATCGAGGCGGATGACTTGGCGCGTAAAAAGCGGGTCATGCACGGCATATCGGCCGGGGCGCTCCAGCCCTTTAGCGATGGCGAAGGTGTCATTGTCGGCCACCGTCTGGCCAACAAGCTGCGCCTCGATATCGGCGATTCAATCCGCCTGATTGCGCCTTCGGTCACAGCGACGGCGCTCGGCAGCGTGCCGCGCGCCCGCGCCTACCGGATCGTCGGCACCTTCAATGTCGATATGTCGGAATATGACAGCAGCTTTGTCTTCATGCCGCTCCGTTTGGCGCAAATTCATTTTAAATATCGCGGCACGGTGTCGTCGCTTGAGATTTCCGTCGACAATCCGGACCAAGTACGGAAACTGCGCGCGCCTCTTTGGCAGGCGCTTGGCGCGGAAGTCCGGCTAAGCGATTGGCAGCAGATCAATGCGACCTATTTCAGCGTGCTTGAGGTCGAGCAGAATGTAATGTTCCTCATTCTCCTGCTGATCGTGATTGTTGCCGCCTTCAACATCATCTCAAGCATGATCATGCTGGTCAAAAGCAAGGGACGGCAGATTGCCATTCTGCGTACCGTCGGTGCGACACGCGGCCAGATCATGCGCATCTTTTTTATGAACGGCGCCCTGATCGGCATTGTCGGCACCCTCGTCGGCACTGTCGGCGGCATTCTGTTTGCGGTCTATATCGAACCGATCCGCGAATTTGTCGAGGGCCTGTTTGGCACACGATTGTTCCCGCACGAATTTTACTTCCTTGCCCAACTGCCGACCCGCATTGATGCCGGGGAGATCGCCGTGGTTGCCATCCTGGCGCTGGCGCTGTCGTTCCTGGCGACACTTTATCCGGCCTGGCGTGCTGCCAAAGTAGACCCGGTGGAGGCGTTGCGTCATGAGTGAGGGCGCTATTCTGGAGCTCAGCGATCTCAGCCGCACCTTCATTCAGGGCGAGGCCAGGATCGACGTGCTGCGCGGCGTCTCGTTTCAAATTGCGCCGGGTGAGGTGATCGCGCTGACCGGCCCGTCGGGCGCCGGCAAATCAACCCTGCTGCAAATCGCCGGCCTGCTCGAGCGCCCGGACGGCGGCGAGATCAAACTTGCCGGTAAATCCTGCGCCGCGATGTCGGAGAGCCAGCGCACCCGGGCGCGGCGCGAGATGCTCGGTTTCGTCTATCAGTTTCACCATCTCCTACCGGAATTTTCCGCTTTGGAAAATGTCATGCTGCCGCAATTGATTGGCGGCACCGGCAAGCGGCGTGCGCGGGCGCATGCTTCGGAGCTTTTGGATAGGCTCGGCGTCGCCGGCCGGCTAAATCACCGGCCGACGCAATTGTCGGGCGGCGAACAGCAGCGCGTGGCCATTGCCCGGGCACTGGCCAACCGGCCGGTTCTGTTGCTGGCCGACGAACCGACCGGAAATCTCGATCAGGATAACGCCGACAATGTGTTCGAGGCGTTGATGTCGGTCGTGCGCGATACCAGCCTCGCGGCCCTGGTGGCAACGCACAATCTCAGCTTGGCAGCGCGGATGGACCGCCATGCCGCATTCGAAAACGGCGTTTTGGTGGAGCAGGAAAAAGCGGCGCAATAGCCGCTTGGCCATTGCGCCGCTTGTTTCTTCGCCTCTAATAGAGGCCGGTTTTGTAATTGTCCTCGATGAAGTCGTCGCCTTCTTTGATTTCTTCCTTGGTCGGCGGCTTATCCGGCGCCGCCACCTGCTCGAGGATCATTTGCGCCAGGGTCGGCATTTCCGAGGGATCCTGCTGGCTTTCCGCCTTCCATAGTTTGGAGCGCCGTATCGCCTTGGCGCAGTGGAGGAAGGCCTCATTGATATCGACCATGATGCCCATGCTCGGCACCTTGCGGTTTACCACGCAGCGTTCGAGAATTTCCTTATCCTTGACGATGCTGGCTTTGCCGTTGACGCGCAGCGTGTCCTCAATGCCGGGAATCATGAAGAAAATTCCGATATTGGGATTGGCGACAATATTGCTCATGGTGTCGAGGCGGTTATTGCCCGGCCGGTCCGGAATAAAAATGGTGTTATCGTCCAAAATCTGGACAAAACCGGGGGGATCGCCGCGCGGCGATACATCCGCCTTGCCTTCGGCCGAACTGGTGCCGATGCACAGGAACGGCGAAAGGGAAATAAATTTCTTGCAATGCACATCGAGCTTGCCGAGCTGCTTTTGAATGGCAAGCTCCATCGGCTCGCCGAAATTGCTTCTGAGCTCGCCATCGCTGTTGATTACCGTGTTGTTGTCCTGATCGTCCATCATTCACCTCGTTATTCACGCCCTTGAATAGTTATATCAGCGCCGGCGAAAGGCTACCAGCAAGGCGAAATGAATTGTTTTTTGGGCGGGCATTATGGAATCTAGTAAAACCGTTATCTGTTGCGAGTCGAGGCCATGAGTCACGCCAATTTCGTTCATCTTCGCGCCCATTCGGCCTATTCGCTCTCCGAAGGCGCCATCAAAATCGACGAATTGGCGCAAATGTGCCGGTCGGAGAAAATGCCGGCGGTCGCCATGACGGATCGCAACAATTTGTTCGGCGCGCTCGAATTTTCGCAAGCCTGCGTGAATTCAGGTGTGCAACCCATCCTGGGCTGCGAATTGGCGCTCAGGCGGAGTTCAGCGGAGGACAGCAGGCGCCAGACCCGGGCGGAAGAGCCGGCCTATTTCGCGCTTCTGGTGCAGAATGAAACCGGCTGGCGCAATCTCATGGCGCTTTCCAGCACCGCCTATTTGGAAACGCCAAGCGGTGAAACGCCGCAAATTGATATGGCCCGCCTGGCCGATCATTCAGACGGGCTTTTGGCGCTTTCCGGCGGCCCGCACGGCCCCTTGGGCGCACTGCTTCTCGACGGCCAGGATGATGCCGCACGGGACATGGCGCTGCAATTTGCCGAGATATTTCCCGGCCGCTTCTATATCGAATTAATGCGCCACGGCATGGAAGAAGAGGCGCGCACAGAGCCGGCCCTGGTCGATTTGGCCTACGCCCATGAATTGCCGTTGCTGGCGACCAACAATGTCTATTTTGGCCCGCGCGACAAATATGAAGCGCATGACGCGCTGATGTGTATCGCCCAGAGTGCCCATATCGATGACCGCGAGCGTGACCGCCTGACGCCTGACCATTGCTTCCGCCCGGCAGAGGAGATGTGTGAACTATTCGCCGATTTGCCGGAGGCGGTGGAGAATAGTCTGGTTGTGGCCCGGCGTTGTGCCTTTCAGGCGCCGGAACATGCGCCCATCCTGCCGGCCTATCCCATGGCGGACGGCGTGTCGGAAGCATCCGAACTGCGTGCCCAGGCGGAGGATGGCCTGGCGCGGCGGCTCGAGCGGCATGTTTTCAAGCCGGAAATGTCGGACGAAGAAAAGGAAGAAGCCGCCAAACCCTATCGCGAGCGCCTCAATTTCGAGCTTGGCGTGATCGTCGATATGAAGTTTCCCGGCTATTTCCTGATTGTCGCCGAATTCATCCACTGGGCCAAATCGGAGAATATTCCGGTCGGCCCGGGGCGTGGTTCGGGCGCCGGCTCGGTGACCGCCTGGGCGCTGACGATTACCGATCTCGACCCGCTGCGTTTTGATTTGCTGTTCGAGCGCTTTCTTAATCCGGAACGCGTGTCCATGCCGGATTTCGATATCGATTTCTGCCAGGAAAAGCGCGACCGGGTGATCGAGCATGTTTGCGACCAATATGGCCGCGACCGGGTGGCGCAAATCATCACCTTCGGCAAGCTCCAGGCGCGTGCCGTTATCCGTGATGTCGGGCGTGTGTTGGGCATGCCCTACGGGCAGGTCGACCGCCTGTCCAAACTGGTGCCTTTCAACCCTGCCAATCCGGTGACCCTGCAGCAGGCTATCGACGGCGAGCCGCAATTCCAGGCGATGAAGGACGAGGATCAGGCGGTCGGGCGCTTGTTGAAAATCGCCCTGCAGCTCGAAGGCCTCTATCGCCATGCCTCAACCCATGCCGCCGGGGTGGTGATCGGCGACCGGCCGCTGCACGAGCTTGTGCCGCTCTACCGCGATCCGCGCTCGGAAATGCCGGTCACGCAATATTCGATGAAATATGTCGAACGGGCGGGATTGGTAAAATTTGATTTTCTCGGCCTGAAGACGCTCAGCGTATTGGAACTGGCCTCCCGCTTGGTGCGCGACAGCGGAACGCAAATCGAATTGGACTCGCTGCCTCTCGATGACCAAGCCACCTTCGAAATGCTCGGCAAAGGCGCCTCGATGGGCGTGTTCCAATTGGAAAGTTCCGGCATGCGCGATGTGTTGCGCCAAATGCGGCCCGACACATTCGAAGACATAATCGCCCTCGTTGCCCTCTACCGGCCGGGGCCGATGGGAAATATTCCGAAATTCATCGCTGTGAAGCATGGCGAGGAAGAACCGGACTATATGCATGAAAGCCTGGAAGGCATATTGCGCGAGACTTATGGCGTTATTGTCTATCAGGAGCAGGTCATGCAGATCGCTCAGGTGCTCTCGGGCTACAGTCTCGGCGGTGCCGATCTGTTGCGCCGCGCCATGGGCAAGAAGATCAAATCGGAGATGGATTCCCAGCGCGAGGTCTTCGTGCAGGGCGCGATGGATCGCGGCATCGCCAAGGCCAAGGCCAGCCAGATTTTCGACTTGGTGGCGAAATTTGCCGATTACGGTTTCAACAAATCGCACGCGGCGGCCTATGCTCTGGTCGCCTATCAAACGGCTTATTTCAAGGCCAATCACCCGGTCGAGTTCATGGCCGCCTCGATGTCGTTCGAGCTCAAGGACACCGACAAGATTGCCGTCTTCCGCCAGGAGCTGGAACGCATCGGCATTTCACTTCTGCCGCCGGATATCAACGCGTCGGGGGTGAATTTTGCGGTCGAGGATGGCGCTAACGAAGACGGTAAGGCCATTCGCTACGCCCTGGCGGCGATAAAGAATGTCGGCGATGCGGCGATGCGCGCGGTTGTTGCCGAGCGTGAGAGCGGCGGCCCATTCGAAAGCGTATTCGATTTTGCTCTCCGTATGGGTTCCGGCGTGGTGAACAAACGCCAGTTGGAAAATCTGGTGCGCGCCGGTGCGTTCGACAAATTGGAGCCCAAGCGGCGCAAGCTCTTTGAAGCGGTCGAGTTTCTCATCCGCCATGCCGAGAGCGCCGAGCGCAATAGCGGCCAGGATTCATTGTTTGGCGCCGGCCCCAATATGGGTATGCCGGAGCCAGAGCTGCCCGATACCGCGGATTGGCCGCCGCTTGAGCGCCTCAATTATGAACAGGAAGCGATCGGCTTTTATCTATCTTCCCATCCGCTCAGAGCCTACGCGACAGTGTTGGACGGGCTCAACACCACAGAATGTGCGCAGCTTGTCGAGCGCGCCAATGACGGCGTGAGCAGCGTTCAGGTGGCCGGGGTCGTGCTCAATGTTCAGGAGCGCGATTCAAACGGGCGCCGCTTTGCCTTTGTGCAACTGTCCGATCCGAGCGGAAGTTATGAGGTCGCCTTCTTCCAGGAAGCCTTCAGCAGCGCGCGCGAGCATCTTGAGCCCGGCCGCTTTCTGTTGATTCGGGCGAATGTCAGGGCAGAAGGCGATTCAGTGAAGCTCACCGCCCAGGGTGCGGAGGATTTGGAGCGCAAGGCGGTGGTCCGCATGAAGGGGCTCGAAATTCAATTCGCCGATAGCACGCCTCTGGCGCCGCTTAAATCAATATTAGAGCGCCAAGGGACGGGTTCCGGACGGATCATGTTTGTCGTCAATACGCCGCAGCGTGGCGACGTCGAATTGACCCTCAAGGAGAGCTACGCGCTGTCACCGGCGGTTCGCGCCGAAATTGACGCTCTTCCGGGGGTTTTAAGCGTAAAAGACCTGCAAATCGCACCTTATTGACTTGCCAATTGGGCCGCTCGGGCGTATTTAACCCGCACCCGTGCTCGGCACGGGCATCTCGCACGCGGATATGCGGTGCGCGCCGTGATATGGCGTCCGCCGCTCCGGTGTTCGGAGGATTTCTCCGGACCAGCTCCGCGGACGCATAACCGGAGAAGGAAGTCACATGGCTCTGCCAGAGTTCACCATGCGCCAGCTATTGGAAGCCGGCGTTCATTTCGGTCATCAAACACGCCGCTGGGACCCAAAAATGGGCCCCTATATCTTTGGCGTGCGCAATGGCGTTCATATTCTCGATTTGCAGCAGACCGTTCCCATGTTGCATCAGTCGCTGGGCGCGCTGCGCGATGTCGCCGCCGGCGGTGGCCGGGTGCTGTTTGTCGGCACCAAACGCCAAGCCTCGGAGCCGGTCGCGGATGCGGCAAAGCGCTGTGGTCAATATTACGTCAATCACCGCTGGCTCGGCGGCATGATGACGAACTGGAAGGCGGTCTCCGGCTCAATCAAGACCCTGATCAGCCTTGAGGAGAAGCTCGGCGATGAAAATCTCGGCCTGACCAAGAAGGAAGTGCTCCAGCTCACGCGCAAGCGCGACAAGCTGGACCGCGCACTTGGCGGCATCAAGGATATGGGCGGCGTACCGGATATTCTGGTCGTGGTCGATACCAACAAGGAAGATATTGCCGTCATGGAAGCGCGCAAATTGGGTATCCCGGTTGTCGCCGTCGTCGACAGCAACTGCGACCCGGAATTGATCACCTATCCGATTCCGGGAAATGATGACGCCATCCGGGCGGTGAATTTCTATTGCGACCTTTTTGCCCGCGCCATTATTGACGGGCTGCAGCAGGAAATGGCCGATTCCGGTGTCGATATCGGCGAAGCAGAGGAAGCGCCGGTCGAGGAACTGCCGGCCGAAGCGTCTGAAAACACTGCGGCACCGGCTGCTGAAAGTGCCACGGAAGAGGCACCTGCAGCAGAAGCCGAGGTGGAGCCTGTTGTGGAAGCTGAGGCGGAAGTTGCCGCCGAGCCCGCTGAGGCGACGGCCAATCCAACCGTGGCTGAGTAAGACACAATAATTATTTGAGCGGACGCTCCGGCACGGCCGGAGCCTGAGCTAAGGAGTTAGGAACCATGGCCGAGATTACGGCAGCACTGGTCAAGGAATTACGTGAGAAAACCGGCGTCGGGATGATGGACTGCAAAAAGGCGCTGGGTGAGACATCGGGCGATATCGAAGCGGCGGTTGATTGGCTGCGCAAGCAGGGCCTCGCCGCCGCCGCCAAGAAGGCGGGACGTGTCGCCTCGGAAGGGCTGATCGGCCTCGCCGCCGGCGATAATTCGGCCGCACTGGTCGAAGTCAATGCCGAGACCGATTTCGTGTCGCGCAACGAGGATTTTCAGGCCGCGGTGCGCGAAACCGCCGCCCTGGCGCTCGGCTGCGGCGGCGATATCGACAAATTACGCGTCGCCGACTACCCGGGTACCGGGCGCGATGTCGACAGCGAGATAAAGCAGCTTGTGGCGACAATCGGCGAGAATATTAATCTCCGGCGCTCGGCCGGCCTTTCGGTCGAGAAGGGTGTTGTGAGCAGTTATATCCATGCCGCGACGGCGCCGGGATTGGGCCGGATCGGCGTTTTGGTGGCGATCAACTCCGAAGGCGATAGCGCCGAATTGAGCAACCTCGGACACCAGCTTGCCATGCATGTGGCTGCGGCAAATCCAAAGGCGATCTCGGTCGCCGACCTGGACAGCGCGGAACTCGATCGCGAGCGCGCCGTCTTGCGCGACCAGGCGGAGGGTTCGGGCAAGCCGGCCGAGATTGTTGAAAAGATGGTCGAAGGACGATTGCGTAAATTCTATGAAGAAGTTGTTCTTCTAAATCAGACCTTTGTCATAGATGGTGAATCTAAAGTCTCAGCAGTTGTCGAGCAGGCCGCAAAAGATTTGGGCACGGCGGTTGAGGTCACCGGAATTGAGCGCTTTGAACTCGGAGAAGGTATCGAGCGCGAAGAAAGCGACTTCGCCAGTGAAGTGGCGGCGCAACTGAAATAGGCGCCACTGATTTACTGTTCTGTGCCGCATGTTCTGAACCATGGAGGCCGTGCGTTCTTTGGTGTAAAACTGTAGCGGTTCGAGCGATTCGTGTTCGGAACCGGCCGGCACGTTAATTCCGCACCCCCAGCGGGAATACCGGCTCGTAAATAAACGGTTATCGCAATAGTCGGCGAAGCTGCTGTGGAGAAGATATGAGCCCTGGCAAAAAATTTCACCGCATCCTCCTCAAGGTCTCCGGGGAAGCGCTGATGGGGGATGATTCCTACGGTATCGACAGCGAAACGGTAAGTCGCATCGCCGCGGACATTGCGGAAGTTCACCGCCACGGCGTGCAGGTTTGCGTCGTCGTCGGCGGCGGCAATATTTTTCGCGGTATCTCCGGCGCCGCCGCCGGAATGGAGCGCGCCAGCGCCGATTATGTCGGCATGTTGGCCACCGTGATGAATGCATTGACGATGCAGCACGCATTGGAAAAACTGGATGTCCAGACGCGCGTCCTGTCGGCCATCCCAATGGCAACCGTGTGCGAGCCCTATGTCCGCCGCCGCGCTGTTCGCCATATGGATAAAGGGCGCTTGATTATCTTTGCCGCGGGCACCGGAAATCCCTTTTTCACGACAGATTCCGCGGCGGCATTGAGAGCGGCTGAAATGGGCTGCGATGCCCTCTTCAAGGGGACCAAGGTCGATGGCGTATATTCCGCCGACCCCGAATCCGACAGCGGCGCGGAACGCTTCGACAGTTTGAGTTATTTGGATGTGCTGGCGCGTGACCTCAAGGTGATGGATGCCTCGGCGATATCATTGGCACGAGAAAATAAAATTCCTATTGTCGTATTCTCCATTCGCCGGCCTGGCGGTTTGGCTGCCGTCGTGAAGGGCGAGGGGGCTTTTACAATCATTGGCGAGCGGGAGTGATCCAATGGCAGAAGAACCAGATATTGATGATTTGCAACGCCGTATGAACGGGGCGTTGGAAGTATTGCGGCATGAATATGCGGGCCTGAGAACCGGGCGCGCTTCGGCAAGCCTGGTCGAGCCGATTGTGGTGGTGGCCTATGACGCCGAAATGCCGTTAAACCAGGTTGCGACCATTAACGTGCCGGAACCTCGGATGATCAGCATTCAGGTGTGGGATAAATCGCAAGTCCGGGCGGTCGAGAAGGCCATTCAGAATTCGGGTCTCGGCCTCAATCCCATCATCGATGGGCAAAATCTGCGCATTCCCATTCCGGAACTGAATGAAGAGCGCCGGGTGGAACTGGCCAAGATCGCCGGCAAATATTCTGAACAGGCCAAGGTGTCGGTGCGCAATGTGCGCCGCGATGGCATGGACAAGCTGAAAAAAATGGAAAAGGCCGGCAACCTCAGTGAGGACGATGCCAAGATCTGGTCGGATGAAATTCAGACGATGACCGACGATGTCATCAAGAAAATAGTTGAAACGCATGAAGGCAAGGAAAGCGAAATTCTCCAGGTCTGAAGGCGTGGCAGTCGCACCTGCCTTTGATGACCAGCAGCCGGTGCCGAACCATGTCGCGATTATCATGGATGGCAATGGCCGGTGGGCGCGCGCGCGCGGCTTGCCGCGTATTGCCGGACATAAGCAGGGTGCGGAGGCGGTACGCTCCACCGTGCGAAGCTGCAAAGATATCGGAATTTCCTATCTGACAATCTATGCGTTTTCGTCGGAAAACTGGAAACGCCCGGCGAGTGAAGTCGATGACCTTATGGGACTTCTCCGGCTTTATATCCGCCGCGAGATAGCGAGTTTGGGCCGCGAGGGCGTGCGCATTCGCTTTATCGGAAGCCGTTCAAGGCTCGATAGCGATATCAACCGCCTTATCGTGGAAGCCGAAGAAAATACCAAGGACAATACCGGGCTGAATTTCACCGTCGCCATCAATTATGGCGGCCGGCAGGAAATTCTCGATGCGGTTCGCGCCTTCGCTGAGGATGTCCGCGCCGGCAGTCATGCGCCTGAAGATATCAGCGAGCGATTGTTGGAAAGCTATTTGCAATCGCAGGAACTGCCGGATCCCGATCTCATCATTCGCACCAGCGGTGAGCAGAGAATCAGCAATTTTCTGCTCTGGCAGTCGGCCTATACCGAGTTCGTCTTCACTTCGATTTTGTGGCCCGACTTTAAGCACGAGCATCTGGAGCAGGCCGTTCGGGAATATCAGCGCCGTGAGCGTCGATACGGTGGCAGTGGCGATTAAAGGGCGCTATGCGGCGCTTTATCAGCGCGTTCTGACGTCCATCGTCTTCGGCTTTAGCGGGATGGCGGCCGCTTATTTTGGTAATCCCGCGTTCCTGGCGATGGTGGCAGTCATTGTCGCCTTTATGGCCTATGAATGGACGGTGATGACTGAAGGCGGTCGGTTCAGCTCAGTCGGATTGTCGTGCATCGCTCTTATCGGCGCCACAGCCGCAGCGTTCGCTTTGTTCGGGCCAGTCGAAGGGCTCATCACGGCGGGTAGCGGGGCCGCCGCATTGTTCATCCTAGCCGTGTTTGTCCGACGAAACCCTTATCTCTCCAGTGCGGGGCTGATCTACCTTGGCGTTTCGGCCGTGTCAATTTCTTGGGTAAGGGAATTGCCAGAAGTTGGGCTCGCCACCCTTTGGTGGTTGCTGTTTGTTGTCTGGTCGGGCGACATTGCGGCGTTCTTCTCAGGCAAGGCCATAGGCGGCCCTCGGCTGGCACGGCGCTGGAGTCCGAGCAAAACGTGGGCAGGTCTGTGGGGCGGCGCTGCGTTTGCCACGTTGATCGGCGTTGCAATCGGATGGGGTTCCTGGAAGTTGGGCTTGCTTGAAGAACTGCCAAATCTGGCGTGGATAGCCGCCGCAAGCACTGTACTATCGATCATCGGTCAGTTTGGCGATCTCTGCGAGTCTGGCCTCAAGCGCAGATTTGGTGTCAAGGACAGCGGGAAACTCATTCCAGGCCATGGCGGCATGGCCGATCGGCTCGATAGCCTATCTTTCGCTGCCCCCTTTGTCGCACTCAGCGTCTTACTCAGAGGAAGCAGTCCTCTTGTCTGGTTCTGAATTTTGGGAAATAACGTATAACTGACAGCCTTTTAATTCGAGTTGGAGCATTTGGAGTGGCAGCGCTGTTTCGTATTGTTAGTCCTAACTTTCGTCTAATGCGAATTAGACTGGATTGGCGTCACACAAGATAGGAATAAATATGTTGCTTTGGACAATGCTCAAGAAGTTCATAAGAGTTGGCACGCTGCACGTGATCGATACTCGCGGCCGGCGTCGTACGTTCGGAACCGAATCGAAACCGGCCGTCACCATCCGTATGCACCGTGGCGCCCCGCATCTTAGACTTGTTTTAAATCCAGCGCTTTGGTTGGGAGAGGCATATGTCGATGGCAAGCTGACGATCGAAGAAGGCGGCACGATCTATGAATTGCTTGATCTGCTCGCAGAAAATAAGAATTTCTTCGAGCGCACGGAATTTGCTAAGGGACGCAAATTCTTTGCTCGGGCATTGCGGTCATTCCGTCAACACAATCCGATCAGTAACTCGCGGCGAAACGTCGCGCACCATTATGACCTCTCGGATTCGCTTTTTGAGCTCTTTCTCGACAAGGACAGGCAATATTCCTGCGGCTACTATGAATCGGATGACAGTACGTTGGAAGAAGCGCAATTCGCCAAGAAACGCCATCTGGCAGCGAAACTGCTGCTAAAATCCGATTGCCGGATACTGGATATAGGTTCTGGCTGGGGTGGCCTCGCGCGTTACCTCGCGCGCGCCGCCGAGGTTGAAGTCACCGGTATTACCTTATCTGAGGA
This sequence comes from uncultured Rhizobiaceae bacterium, assembly GCA_964429775.1. Taxonomy (GTDB): domain Bacteria; phylum Pseudomonadota; class Alphaproteobacteria; order UBA828; family UBA828; genus PTKB01. The sequence continues at coordinate 41,641 of CAYSDJ010000010.1, read as the reverse complement.
ACAGTTCAAGTATTGTGAGTCGGAGACAGAGAGCCAGGGACTTGCCGATAGGGTACGCTTCGAGATGCGCGACTATCGCCATTGTTCAGAAGTATATGACCGAATCGTCTCGGTCGGCATGTTTGAGCATGTCGGGGTCAAGCATTATGATAAATTTTTTGGCCAAATCCGCAATTTGCTCGCCGATGACGGTGTAGCGCTCGTTCATTCCATTACACGCTTCGGACCACCCAGTGTGACAAACCCATGGGTCCGAAAGCATATTTTTCCCGGCGGTTACATCCCAGCCCTGTCCGAGGTTTTTGCTGCGATTGAGCGCGCAGGTCTCAAAGTGACCGACATGGAATGCCTTCGACTGCACTACGCAATGACTCTGCGGCATTGGCGAGAGAATTTTTCCGCCCGCCGTGAAAAAGCAGTCGCTTTGTATGACGAACGGTTTTTTCGCTTGTGGGAGTTTTATCTGGCACTTTCCGAGGCGGCTTTCCGCCATCAAAATTACATGGTTAGCCAAATTCAGCTAACCCGGAAACAGGAGTCCGTTCCACTGACACGCAACTATATTCGCGATTGGGAAACCGCGCACATAGACGTTGGAGCCTCCAGCGCCGCGTAATCCGATGTCGGGAACACCGCCACCTGGGGATCATGCTTCAAAGGACGAATACGTCTGTTCGATCGAAGCATTTGGGGGCGAGGAGAGTTGGTTCCGTACACCGGACGGTCTGGAGATCAGATATGCCAGGTGGCGCGCCCGACCTTCTTGCGCTGGCACGGTCGTCCTCTTGCACGGCCGCACCGAATTCATTGAGAAATACCACGAAACGGTTGGCGATCTGCGACAGCGCGGCTTTGAGGTGTGGAGCATGGATTGGCGCGGGCAGGGCCTGTCCACGCGTGAATTGCGAAATCGGCACAAAGGTTATGTCAGGTCGTTCGAATATTATGTTCGCGACCTCTCACAATTCATGGAACTAGTTGAAAAGACGGCACCCGAGCCCCGCATCGGCCTTGCTCACTCAATGGGCGGGCACATCCTATTGCGCTTTCTGAGGGATCATCCGAGCACTTTCGAAAAGGTGGTGCTGACTGCGCCGATGATCGATTTGCCATTAAAGGGTGTGCGCCGCATCGCCGCACAATTGGCGGCGGAGGCGGTTTGCGCCCTTGGCCTAGGCGGAGTTTACGTTCCAAGCGTCGGAGGTTTTGATCTTGATAAAGTTGAGTTTGAAGGCAATAATCTTACCTCAGATAGAATGAGGTTCGAGCGTTGCAATGCGTTGATTGCTGCGAATCCATATCTGGCGTTGGGGGGTGTCACATGGGGCTGGTTGAAAGCTGCATTGCGATCGATTGCGTTGGGACATCGCAGGGCCGCCGGTGCTCGACATGAAATACCTGTGCATATTGCCGCCGCCATGGACGATACGGTGGTTTCAAATATTGCGATATCCGAATTTTGCAATCAATCAAGTTGTCGCACTATGGATATCATCGCCAATTCGCGCCACGAAATATTGATGGAGATTGGCCAATCTAGAGACAAATATTGGCAGATTTTTGATGATTATGTTTCTTCAAGTGCACGAATTTGACAGACGCGAAATCTCGAATACGAACAGAGCGTGTTGCGTTTTAGCGTCTTACGCCACACACACTCTGCTTTATATAAATTCTGACTCCGCGAAGAGGAATATATCTGGTGTCCAGTGACACATGGATGATCGTTGTGCTGTTTCTGGTGCCGCTATTCATCTTTCTCGTGGGTGTGGTTCCCGAAATTATTCGGTCTCAGCCTCGAGATTTGCGATCTTTTCTTTTCGGCGGGCTCCGCTACGAGCATGTGGTATCGAGCACCGTTGGCACGGTACTGATGGTTTCGTCAATTGCCGCGATCATAGGCTCTTACATCGCCATGGGATCGGGTGGGGAATTGGGCGCAATTCTTGCTGCCATTGTGTTATTTCCACTGGTCATGTGGTTGCTCGTTAGTCGAAAAAAAGTAAAACTCTTTTATATCGACAGTAAATCTAAAGATAAAATGGAAACCTTTACTGTTTTAAGTTTTGCCGCTAACGGCAATAAAGTATCTGCTAAATTTTTGTTTTACCTCTGGCTCATTCCTTTGGTGGGCTTCATTTTTGCCGAAATGACACTTTTACTCGTCTGGATGAGGCATTTATTTGGTGGTTTTCAAATTGTTGCTCTTGGTGTTCCGGCAATGCTTTTAGGCACATGTCTTATTTATGTATTGTTTGGCGGTTATAGAGCCGTGCTACGCACCGATTTTTGGCAATTTATCATTATTTCATTTTTGTTGGCGTTCTCTCTTTACCACGTAGTCGGCGTTCTTCTTGGAGGGTCTTATTTTGACTCACCCAAAGGCCCGATCATACCGGCACCCGACGTTCATGATGTCCTGTTTTCTTTTGCCGACAAAGAGGTTTTGTGGCCAATTTTCCATCAAGGCATTTACAACCCGGATTCTAATATTGTGTATGATCCAAATTGGACTGAACATTTAAACGACTCTTACCTGACAAGCCTCAACCCGTTGTATGCCTTGGGTGTCGTGTTATTTATTGCTGGGTGGTTTTTGTCCTTACCGGATCTTTGGTTTCGTTTGACTCAGGGATTTTATGCGCGGACCTCTTCGAAACAAATATCGAAAGAAGCAGCCTTCGAAACAGATAATTGGTTTCAAAGGGAGTGGTTCAAACTGCCCTGGCGTTTGGTGCGAGGGTTTCGCGACTTCGGTGAAATAGGTAGCTGGGAAAGAGTAACAAAAATTTGGGTGTTGTGGTTTTTCGTGGCCGTTTTTGTTTCCACGGTTATTTTCTTGCCTGGGTTCGTAGCGGCGGCAGCAAAAATCGGTTGCCATAGTGTGTTGGATACTAATTACGAGTGGCCTCGCATGCTAGTGAGAATTTGCGAGAGTGTGAATGATGCAAAAGCGAGAGAAGGCACGGTTCATACAATTACGTTCCTTCATCATAGCTGGTCAAATTTCGTCGGGGTCGCGTTTGTGGGACTTATAACGTTGTTTGCCATAAGTTCGATTGATACCGCGTTGATCACACTTGCGCAGTTGAGATTCGACTTGCGAGGATTTCAAAGCAAGCAGCACCCTGGTAAAAGTCGAGCTCTAGTTTGGAGGGTAGTCTTACTGGCGTTTGGAGTGCCATTGGCTGCAGCCGTGGCAGCGCAAGCTTTATTGGATCAATGGGACACCGTATTGATCGCGGCATTGGCGGGTTATGGGGCGGCGGCAACAGGGCTGCTATGGATAAACATGTTGGCGGTTCGCATTGCGCTACCAAATTGTCCATCGGCGAAAGGTTGGGGAATGGTAGCTACGGTTTTCTTGACCTTTGGAATTTTGGGAGTTGCGATCTATGCGTTACAGATAGCTCAATTCCGATTGCCGCTAATTGGTTTTATGCCTCTTTTTTGGTTCAATATTGGTCAGACTCTCGTGTTACTAATTTTGTTCTATTGGAGCGTGGTGGGTATTTTTCTCGCCGGTGATAAATTAATGGGGCAAGGACAAAAAACCGCTCCAGTCCGGCCGTCTTCATGACCCCGGGGGAGACAAAAAAGTGACCAAAAGCAATGAAATTGGAGGCTTTTTAATTTCGCTCTTAACCGTTGCCGCGGCGATTGTGACATTAATCACGTTTGACGAAAGCGATTTTCTGCCAAAGTTCTCGAGTCGCTTTGGAATAGGTGACGAAACACCGCGTGTGGCGGCAATGACATTGTCTATTTCGCATGTAGAAGTGGGAGAAACGGGCGCAAAGTCGATATCTAAAGCCGGCGGTGGAAAGATGTTGGTTCTATTGTTGGACAGCGAGAAAAGCCCCGGTGAATCAGACTTGGTAACTTGTGAAAAACGACCTATGTCCGCGACACAGCCACTTCCTCAAGAGAAAAAAGATAGTAATGAGGCTCCAATATGGGCCTGGTTCGATGGCGAAAAAGGTGACACAATGATAGGGCGGGAACAAATAATAGAGCGTAACGGAATATTGGAAAAACAGAGTAATTTGAATTTAAAGTATAGAAATATATTGGGAGTTTCAAACGGAGATGAGTGGTGGAATTGCAAGTTCGAGGGCGAAGCTCCGGATACAATAGTAATGAATAGTGAATATTCATTGTCAAATAAACTATCTCAATTATTTTCTGTATTTATTTTCTCACTCGTTGGCGTTGTTGCTGTTGTTTTATTTATGTACATAAAAACTCGAAAACCCGGAAATAACAAAGGTACTGCGCATGCGGAGGAGAGTTCGCCCGGAACGCCGGCAAAGGCAGAATAGCTGGAAGTGGGCAGGCTTGCAGAAAGAAATAGGTGGATTAAGTCGGTCAGTGCGCGGAGAAAATGGAGAATACAAAACACGAGAACCGAGCGGAGCCGTGAACCTTGGACTGTGAAGAGCTTCAGACAATCATGCGGTTAACTCAGTGAAGTTCTCGGCCCTCGTGATCCAAGGTGGCGGGATGCGGGGCATCTACTCCGCGGCGGCGATGGGCGCGCTGCACGAGGCGGGGCTCCAACACTCCTTCGACCACATTTATGGCTCGTCGTCCGGCGCCATAAACGGCGCGTACCTGTTGTCCGGGCAGGCGGATATGGCCGCCACCGGCTATGCCGATCATCTGAATGGGGAGTCGCCGTTCATCAATTATTGTCGTCTGGGCAAGATCGTCGACATCGACTATTTGATCGACGGCATTCTGAAACACTCCGAAACTCCTCTCGACGTCAAGGCGGTGGTAGATTCACCGACCGTCCTGCACACGGTCTTAACGGATTACGAGACGGCGGAGCCCGTGGAGATTACTAGCAAGCAAGTCGGTGCTTGGGATGCCAGCGGCAATCTCATGTATGAGTTGTTTCGCGCCACCGCCGCTATGCCGCTTTTTTATGATCGAGTTGTGGAAATAGACGGCAAAAAATATGTCGACGGCGGGGTCTGCGATGCAATTCCACTGTTCAGGGCGATAGAAGCGGGATGCACGGATATTACGGTCGTGACGACGCGCAATCCGGGGTTCCGGCGCACAAAAAAGAAGGGAATCATACGTGCCTTGGGTTTGCTCGCGCTGGCGTGGCACCCCAAGCTGCTGCGCCAGAAACTGTTAAACGAAGACATTTTGTTCAACAAGACTATGAATTTGCTGCAAGACCCGAGCAAATTGGCGGATAATATCCACATTACATTGATATCTCCGAGCGATGAATCGCGCCTTGTCGGGCGCACCACGCGGGGGCGCGATAAACTGTGGGACTGCGCCGAAATGGCGCGCCAGGATGTATTTCGTACCCTCGGCGTATCTGTTCCTTAAATCAATCTCTTAGCCGGTGCAGGCCGGCCTTGAAATGCACCGGTTTGGAACCTAGACTCAAATCCGCCTGGGGAAACGGATTCGTTGCCGAGAAAGCGGCATAATTTTCGGTGATATCGAGTGGCCCTTGCGTGCCGGTGATAAAATGTCATGTATAGTTTGGCTGGAGTTTCCAGAGTGGCTTGCATATTGCTGTCGCGTTTATATCGATAGGTCAAAATGGATATTATTGTCGAAAAGCTGAACTATATTTGGCCGTTTTTAGCCGTAATTACGCCGGTGGTATTTTTCCACGAGCTTGGTCACTACCTGGTTGCGCGCGCAAACCGGGTAAGTGTTGAAGTTTTTTCGATCGGCTTTGGCCCGGAATTGTTCGGCATCAATGACCGTCACGGCACGCGTTGGAAATTCAGCCTTCTGCCGCTTGGTGGATATGTGAAATTCGCCGGCGATGCCAATGCCGCGAGTACCACGCCTAATGAATCGGTGGAAGAAATGTCGCCGGAAGAGGCGGCGAGATGCTTTCACAATAAAAGCGTCGGGCAGCGCTCCGCCGTCGCGGTCGCTGGGCCGGTAGCAAACTTCATTCTGGCGATCGTAATTTTCGCCGTGCTATTTGCCACCGTTGGCCAGCAGTTTACACCGGCCATCGTGGGCGCGGTTCTCGAAGACAGCGCTGCGGAGGAAGCCGGCCTGCAGGCCGGTGATGAGTTTATCAAAATCAATGAGCAGGAAATAACCCGCTTTGAGGATATTCAAGCGACGGTCCTCATGAATTTGGGCGAGACGCTTGATATCGTGGTGCTGCGCGACGGTAGCGAAGTGGCGCTGCAAGCCGCCCCCCGTATGATCGCCGCTCAGGACACGTTCGGAAACCGGACGGAAAGACCGCAACTCGGCATAAGCGTGCCTGGGGTCGCATTCACAAAGCATGACCCCGGAACGGCCATATGGCAGGCCGTGAAGCAGACGGTTTATGTTATCACTGCTTCTGGCAAGGCAGTCGGACAAATGATTGTCGGCTCGCGCTCGACCGACGATTTAGGCGGCCCCATTCGAATTGCCGTCATGTCGAGTCAGGTGGCAGCCGGTGGAATAGCCGGGCTGGCGTTTTTTCTGGCCGTCATTTCAATTAGTCTCGGGCTGATTAATCTCGTGCCGATCCCGGTTCTGGATGGCGGCCACCTGTTGTTTAACTTTTTCGAAGCTCTATTGGGACGGCCGCTCAAGCCGCAAATACAAAATATTGGCCAAACGGTAGGTTTGGTTCTAATCATCGCATTAATGGTCTGGGTGACAGGCAAGGATATTTTTGGGTTGGCCTCGTGACGACTTGCAATGGGAAAGTACGTTAGGCCGGCATGCCTAATTTTGGATATTTCTCTCGCTGCGCAACAGGGCTTATGATTCTGGCTCTGGCGGTGTCGGTCGGCTTTTCGGCGCCCGATGCCCGCGCTCAATCCGTTATCAATGAAGTGTTGGTGGAAGGCAATGAACGCATTGAGGCCGATACCGTTCGCTCCTATTTGTCGACGGCTGAGGGGGATGTGTTCGATGCCCGGGAAATCAACGATTCCCTAAAAGGTCTTTTCGCCACCGGCCTTTTCGCCGATGTGACAATTCGCCGGGAAGGTCAGGCATTGATCGTGCGGGTGGTCGAAAATCCGATCATCAACCGCGTCGCCTTTGAGGGCAACCAACGCATTGATGATGAAACGCTCGAGGCGGAGACGCAGCTTCGCGCGCGCGTTGTCTATACCCGGACCCGCGTGCAGAGCGATGTTCAGCGATTAATCGAGGTCTATCGCAGAAGCGGACGATTCGCTGCCCAGATCGAACCTAAAGTCATTCAATTGGCGCAAAACAGAGTTGATTTGGTGTTCGAAATCGACGAAGGGCCGTTGACCGGCGTACGGCGTATTAGCTTTGTCGGCAATAAGCGTTTCGACGATGGCGATTTGCGCGACGAAATTCAAACACGAGAGTCGGCCTGGTGGCGCATCCTGACCAGCGACGATACCTATGACCCGGATCGATTGACGTTTGACCGCGAGCTTCTGAGAAAATTCTATTTAGGCCGGGGGTATGCGGATTTTCGCGTGATCTCCGCGGTTGCGGAACTAACGCGCGACAGGAAAGATTTTTATGTCACCTTTACGATCGAAGAGGGTGAGCGTTATCGATTTGGCAATCTTAGTATTAACAGCAAGTTGCGCGATTTAAATGCGGCATCTCTGCTGCCGGCCCTAACCACCACATCGGACGAGTGGTATGACGCCGATGAAGTAGAAGACTCAATTCAGGCGCTCACCGATTCGGTCGGAAACTTGGGTTACGCGTTCGTGGATATTCGCCCCCGGATTAAGCGCGATCGCGAACAGCGTTTGATCGATGTAACCTATGAGATTGACGAGGGGCCGCGCGTTTATGTGCAGCGTATCGATATTGTTGGCAATGTGCGCACCCTGGACAAAGTGATCCGGCGGGAATTCCGTCTCGTTGAAGGGGATGCCTTCAACGCTGCAAAAATTAGACGGTCACGCCAGAACATTCGGAATTTAGGCCTGTTCGAAGAGGTAATGATCGATTCAGAGCAAGGCGAGCAACCGGATCAATCCATTCTAACCGTCGCCGTGGCAGAAAAATCAACCGGTGAATTGAGTTTTGGCGCCGGCATCTCCACGCTCGACGGTTTCCTCGGCGATGTCAGTATCCGCGAACGTAATCTCCTGGGGCGGGGACAGGATTTGCGTCTCGGACTGACTTTCTCAACGCGTCGCCAGGAGATTGATCTCAGTTTTACCGAACCATATTTTCTTGATCGCGATATTGCCGCCGGGTTTGACGTGTTCCGCAAGAATGTCGACTTCCAGGATGAGAGTTCGTTTGACCAGGATACTTTGGGTTCAAGTTTGCGCGCCAACTATACCATCGCGGAGGACCTTCGCCACGGGGTGGTGTATACCTTGCGCCAGGACAAAATCAGCAATGTCGACGACGATGCTTCAAGAGTGGTCAGAGAGCAGGAGGGCACGTCGATAGCCTCTTCGCTTGGCCATACCCTCACCCTCGATAAACGCGACAGCCGCCTCAAGCCGACAGAAGGTTACATGATTCAATTTGGCCAGGAAGCGGCGGGCCTTGGTGGCGACGTACATTATATAAAGCATACGTTGACCTATACCTATCATTGGCCGTTCTGGTCGAATTTGGTTGCCAATGCCAGTTTGAAGGAAGGCTATATTGTCGGCCTGGGTGAAGACGTACGCATTAATGATAGATTCTTTTTAGGCGGCTCAAGTTTGCGTGGCTTTGTACCCGGCGGTGTAGGTCCACGAGATCGCACGACCAGCGATTCACTTGGCGGAAACATGTTTTATGCCGCCACGGCGGAGGTGACTGTGCCGCTCAATTTAACCAAAGACCTGGATGTGGATGGCGCTGTGTTTACAGATGTTGGTGCGCTTTCTGATATAGATGATACTGGCGCGGATGTGTTGGATTCGGGAAAACCCCGGGCATCCGTTGGCGTTGGCGTTTCCTATGCGTCGCCCTTCGGCCCAATTCGAATCGATTATGCGCGTGCCATAAAGAAAGAGAGTTTCGACGAAACTGAGAATTTCAGGTTTAGTTTTGGAGCAAGGTTTTGAGAGTTATGCGGTATTTGGCTGTCCTGTCCCTGCTCTTGTTTGCGGCGCTCTTACCTCAAAGCTTTTTGTCCCCGGCGAATGCGCAAGACATCAAGCCGGCCGTCATTGGGATCGTGGAAATCCAGGCCATCATGCGAGAAGCCTTGGCGGCAAAATCAATTCAGGGGCAAATCGAGGCGCGGCGGACGCAATATCAGGGCGAAATTTCCGGAGAAGAGGGGCGTTTGCGGGAGCTTGAACAGGAGCTCGCCCGGCAGCGCTCGGTGCTTTCACCAGAGGCCTACGCCAAACGCAGACGCGACTTTGAGGGCGATGTTGCGGCAGTTCAACGTATCGTCGCGGACCGTCGCCGCGAACTGGATCAAGCCTATGCCGGTGGGGTCCGGGTTCTACAGGTCGAAATTTCGAAAATCATAGCTGAGATTGCGGCGGAAAGAGGAATTACATTGGTTATTCCTCAGGCGCAGACACTTTATGTCGACAAGGAATTGAGAATTTCACGCGAGGTTCTATCACGCCTGGACGAGCGATTGCCCGACCTGGCGCTTGAATTCGGGCAAAACTGACAAACGATCATGGCAGATTCGCGTTTTCATTCACGTGTGGGGCCTTTCTCGCTGGCCGAACTGGCTGCCGTTGCGGAGGCTGAAATTGGCGCGAACGGTGACCCGGAATTGCTGTTGTCCGATGTCGCGCCGCTGGAAATTGCTGGCGCCAATCAGTTGAGTTTTCTCGACAATCGAAAATATATATCAAGCTTTGAAAATACGAAGGCCGCGGCTTGTATTGTCGCTCCAGAACTGGCGGATCGAGCGCCCGACGGAATCGCGCTGCTGCTTTCGAAGCAGCCCTACAAGGCATATGCGTTGGTGGCGCGGGCGTTCTACCCCATTTTGCCACCGGAACCGGGGGTCGCTGAAACGGCATTTGTTGAACAGGGTGCGAGCGTGGATAAATCGAGCCGCATTGAACATGGCGCGGTAATTGGCGCCAATGCCGTTATCGGGAAAAAGTGCCTTATCGAAGCCAATGCGGTGATCGGTCCGGCGGTTGAGATTGGTGACAATACGACCGTTGGCGCCTGTGCGTCGCTCAGTAATTGTCTGGTCGGCAGCCGCACGCATATATATTCCGGCGTGCGTATTGGCCAGGATGGATTCGGTTTTTTCCCGGACCCCGCAGGGCATACCAAGGTGCCGCAGTTGGGGCGCGTGATCATCGGCGATGATGTGGAAATCGGCGCTAATTCGACGATTGATCGGGGCAGTGGCCATGATACCGTTATTGGCCAGGGATGCTGGATCGACAATCTTGTTCAGATTGCGCATAACGTGGAATTTGGCAGAGGGTGTGTGATTGCGGCGATGGCCGGCATTTCCGGAAGTGTTAAAATTGGTGACTTTGTATTTCTTGCCGGGCAGGTTGGCGTGATTGGGCATGTTACGATCGGTGCAGGCGCGAAGGTCGCGGGACAAAGCGGTGTGACGAAAGATATTCCTCCGGGCGCAACGATGGGTGGCACGCCGATCGTGCCGATCAAGGACTGGCACCGCCAATCCATTCTACTGTCCAGGCTGATCAATAAGGACAAATAAATTTATGAGCGAATCGCAAGAGAATGATGTCGTTGAAAGCCTCGATATTGAGCAGATCATAGAGGCGATACCGCACAGATATCCCTTTTTAATGATTGACCGGGTTGTTGATGTCGTACCGGATGTAAGTGCCGTCGGCCTAAAAAATGTGTCGATCAACGAATCATATTTTCAGGGGCATTTTCCGCGCCGGCCGGTCATGCCCGGCGTTTTGATCATTGAATCGATGGCGCAGACGGCGGCGGTGCTTGTTGTTAAAACGCTGGGTCCTGCCATGGCCGGCAAGCTTGTTTACTTCATGTCCGTGAATGATTGCCGCTTTCGTCGGCCGGTATTTCCTGGCGACCAGCTATTCGTGCATGTGATCAAGAAACACAGGCGGCGCAATGTCTGGAAGTTTGAGGCGGTCGCAAAGGTTGACGGCGAAGTGGCGGCTCAGGCGACATATGCCGCTATGATTCTGGAAGACACATGACGGATATTCATGCCACTGCGATTGTATCCCCTGAAGCTGAGCTTGCCGAAGATGTGTTTATCGGCCCCTACTGCGTGGTTGGCGAAAATGTAATTCTGTCCGCGGGCGTGCGCCTCATTTCGCATGTGGTTATCGATGGCCACACCAATGTGGGCGAAGGTTCGGTGATCTATCCGTTTTCTTCCATCGGATTGCCGCCGCAGGATTTGAAATATGCCGGTGAGCCGTCGGTCCTGGAGATCGGCGCGAACAACGTCATCCGCGAACATGTGACCATGAACCCAGGCACCGAGGGTGGCGGCATGGTCACCCGCGTCGGCCATAGCTGCCTCTTTATGGTGGCCTCTCATGTGGCGCATGACTGTCAGCTCGGCGACCATGTTATTCTGGCCAACAATGCCGCGCTTGGCGGCCATGTTTCTGTCGGCGACTGGGCCATTTTGGGCGGGCTTTCAGCGATCCACCAATATGTCCGCATTGGCCGCCACGCCATCGTCGGCGGCATGAGCGGCGTTGAGCACGATGTCATTCCCTATGGCTCGGTGATGGGAGACCGCGCACGGCTGGCGGGTTTGAATTTGGTCGGCTTGAAGCGGCGGGGCTTCGGCAGGGATGCAATTCACGATATGCGCCGCGCCTTCCGTCTGCTGTTTGCCCAGGAAGGTACGATGACGGAGCGACTGGCGGATGTGTCCGAGCTGTTCAACGAGATAGAGCCGGTCATGGATATTGTCGACTTTATCCAGGCGGAAAGTACCCGCCCGATATGCCAGCCGAAGGGAGACGGTGCCAGCTAAACTCGGGGTATTGGCCGGCGGCGGGCCGCTCCCGGCCCGTATTGTGCAGTCATGCCTTGCCTCGGGGCGCGACGTATTCGTCATCGCCTTTGAAGATGAGACCGACCCCAAGACCTGTGAGGGCGTCGCCCATATGTGGGTGCCATTGGGCAAAGTCGGCACGACCATCAAGCGTTTGAAGGCGGAACATTGCGAGGAGGTCGTTCTCGCCGGTCCGGTGCGTCGGCCATCTTTCTCCAAACTCAAACCGGACATGCGCGCCATCAAACTCCTGAGCAAGATTCGAAAAGCCGCCGGGCAGGGCGATGACGCGATTCTTTCGCTCCTGGTTGAAGAACTGGAAAGCGAGGATTTTCGCGTTGTCGGGGCCGATGATTTGTTGAGCGACGTTGCCGCACCGGACGGAAATATGAGCGCGCGAACCCCGAGCGAAGGCGATCGCGCTGATATTGAAATGGCGGCGCGTGTGGCCGAATCCCTGGGCGCCTTGGATGTCGGCCAGGCAGTTGTCGTCCAGCAAGGCGTTGTGCTTGGCGTTGAAGCGGTGGAGGGGACGGATGCGCTGCTCAAGCGCTGCGCCGCCCTCAAACGCGAAGGCCAGGGCGGTGTTCTGGTCAAGCTCAAAAAACCACAGCAGGAACGACGTGCCGATTTGCCGACGATTGGCGCCGATACCGTGCGCCGCGCCGCCGAGGCAGGGCTCAACGGTATTGCGGTTGAGGCGGGCCAGTCGCTTATACTGGACCGCCCCGAGGTTGTTGCGGAAGCGAACAGACTTGGCTTGTTCGTCGTCGGAATCTAAGCGTGCCAAACGTTCCGGACGATACGCCACTTATATTTCTGATTGCCGGCGAGGCGTCTGGTGATGTAATCGGCGCGCGTTTGATGGCGGCGCTGAAAAAGCAAACGGATGGCCGGGTCAGATTCGCCGGTATTGGCGGCGCGCATATGGAAGGCGAGGGGTTGGACAGCCTTTTTCCCATGCGTGAACTCTCGCTCATGGGCATCTTTGAGATTCTGCCACATATTCCAAAACTTCTTCGCCGCATCCGGCAAACCGAAGGCGCGGCCCGGCACATGGCGGCAAGCGCGGTCGTCACCATAGATGCACCTGATTTTAACTTTCGCGTTGGCAAGCGCCTGAAAGGAAGCGGCGTCCCGGTTGTGCACTATGTCGCGCCGCAAGTTTGGGCCTGGCGCGCCGGGCGGGCCCGGAAGATTGCCGAATTTCTCACCCACCTGTTGCTGCTCTTTCCTTTCGAAGAAAAATATTTTGCAAATACGGGGCTCGAAACCACATTTGTCGGGCATCCGTTGGCCGAGGAGAATATCGGAGATGCCGATGGCGCTGCCTTTCGCAGCCGTCATGGCATAGCGCCTGAGGAGTCCGTGTTGGCCATGTTGCCGGGCAGCCGGCATGGCGAAATTTCTCGCCATTTGCCGATATTCGGCGAAACATTAAATGCCGTGGCGGCACGCCTGGACCTTCGCTGGGTGGTCATCCCAGCGATGCCGGCGCTGCGGGCGGAAATCGAGGCCGCCGTGGCACACTGGAAAGTCAAATCGCTGATTGTCGATGGCAGCGTGCAAACAACGAAATATGACGCCCTGGCGGCAAGCAACGCGGCTTTGACCTCGTCCGGCACGGCAACATTGGAACTGGCCATTTTGGGCATGCCGATGGCGGTCGCCTATCGCGCAAACCCCATTACGATTGCCTTGGCGCGGAGGATTGTGAAAGTACCACATATGGCGTTGGCAAATATCGTCGCCGGGCGCCGCGCCGCGCCGGAATTTCTTCAGGAGGCGTGCAGCGCGGAACAGCTTGCGCCCGCACTGGAGAACATATTGCTTGACCCGGCGGCGCGCCATGATCAAATCGAATGCTTCCGGGACGTGTCGCGGCAATTGGGCATTGGCGGCTTGGCGCCAAGCGAATTGGCGGCCGAGGCGGTTTTGCGGGTCATCAAGAAATACCAACCGAACAAGGAGAATTGAATATGAGCGACAATGGCTCGGGAGCGCGGATGCTTCACACCATGATCCGGGTAAAGGATCTGGACAGCTCGATCGATTTCTATACGCGGCTGCTGGGCATGAAACTGCTAAGCCGCACCGATTATGAGGGGGGAAAATTTACACTGGCGTTTGTCGGCTATGGCGATTCGGGGTCCAACACGGTCATCGAATTGACCCACAATTGGGATCAGGAAGAAGCGTATGATTTAGGCAACGGATTTGGCCATGTTGCCATCGGCGTGCCCGATATTTACGGCACATGCGAACAGTTGGCCGCGGAAGGCGTTAATTTGCCACGCCCGCCGGGGCCGATGATGCATGGCACGACGGTGATCGCTTTTGTCGATGATCCGGACGGCTATAAAATTGAACTGGTGGAGACGAGCTAAACGTCCGCGACTAAAGCAACAGCGTAACGGCGACAAAAGCGAAGCAGCCTATTCCCATTCCGACCAGCGCCCAGCCGAGCGCGCCGCGCCAGGCCGGCGGCTTGTTGTCGTTGGCCGGCCAGGCGTGCCACGGATAGCGCGCCGCGCGAGACGGGTCTGCGGCGCGGACGCGCGAACCGAAACCGCTCGGTTTGACCGGTTTGCGGCGAATCTTCTTGCCTGCGCGCCCGCCCATGCCTATCCCCGCTGACCAACCGGAACGTAGCTGCGCTGTTTTTCGCCGGTGTAAAGCTGGCGGGGGCGGCCTATCTTTTGGTGCGGGTCTTCGATCATTTCGTTCCACTGCGCAATCCAGCCCACCGTGCGCGCCAAGGCGAAAATAACTGTGAACAGGTGCGGCGGAATGCCGAGCGCCTTTAAAATGATGCCGGAGTAGAAATCGACATTGGGATAGAGTTTGCGCTCGACGAAATACTCGTCCTCCAACGCAATCCGCTCCAACTCGCGCGCGATGTCGAACATTTCATGATCCAGGCCCAAATCGTCGAGTACCTCGTGACAGGTCTTGTGCAGCACCTTTGCCCGAGGGTCATAATTTTTATAGACCCGGTGGCCGAACCCCATCAGGCGGAAGGGATCGTCTTTATCCTTGGCCCGGGCGACGCATTCGGGGATGCGCTCGACGCTGCCGATCTCGTCGAGCATCAGCACCACCGCTTCGTTGGCGCCGCCATGCGCCGGACCCCACAGCGTTGCGATGCCGGCGGCAATGCATGCGTATGGGTTGGCGCCCGAGGAGCCGGCCAAACGCACCGTCGATGTCGATGCATTTTGCTCGTGATCGGCATGCAGAATGAGGATGCGGTCCATCGCCTTGGCCTGAATCGGATTGATTTCATAATCCTGGCATGGGACGGCGAACAACATGTGCAGGAAATTTTCAGAATAGTTCAGGTCGTTGCGTGGATAGACGAAGGGCTGACCGATGGCATATTTATGGGCCATGGCGGCGATCGTCGGCATTTTTGCGATGAGGCGGTGCGAGGCGATCATGCGCTGGCGCGGATCCTGAATGTCCGTGGTGTCGTGATAAAATGCGGCCAGCGCGCCAACCACGCCGATCATTACAGCCATGGGATGTGAATCGCGTCGGAAGCCGCGGAACAGATAGTTGATCTGTTCATGCACCATGGTGTGTTGGGTAATCGTATCGTCAAATTCCCTTTTCTGCTTCTCGTTCGGCAGTTCGCCGTAAAGCAGCAAATAGGAGACTTCGAGAAAGTCGCTATTTTCCGCCAGCTCGCTGATCGGGTAGCCGCGATGCAAAAGAATGCCCTGGTCGCCATCGATATAGGTGATCTTGGATTCACAAGAACCGGTTGAGGTAAATCCGGGGTCGTAGGTAAAATTACCGGTGGCGCCGTAAAGGCTGCGGACATCGATGACAGATGGTCCGAGGCTGCCTGGGATAACCGGCAATTCGGTCGAATTGCCAGTTGCATCGTCGGTCAGGGAAAAGGTCGCGTTATTGGGGGACGATCCCCGCTGTGCATCGGCGGTCATAAACTTTCCTTATTATTATTTGGACAAATAGCGGTATCTCGGCGGATTCGACGCTCGGAGATTTAGTTGCCCTCTGCCTACAATGATAGGCCCGAAGGCCAGATTTATCAATTGTCGGAGGCGCTAACCGGACGCTTCTTCTGTGTGATCTCTGAGGCGATTGAGCGATTCTTCGCGCCCAAGAGAAAATAATACTTCAAAAATACCAGGAGAAACAGTAGAGCCTGTTAACATCGCCCTTAAGGGTTGTGCAATCATACCAAATTTCAATGATTGGCTATCGGCAAAGGCGCGTATCAGCGCCTCCAGACTTTCTAAGGTCCATGCCTCAGCGCTTTCCAATTCGATCAGAAGTTTGGCAATTATCGCCTGGCTGTCGGCATGAATGAGTTTGGCGGCTTTTTTGTCGATGGTTAGCGGGCGCTGAAGAAATAAAAATAACGACTTTTCAGCCAGTTCGACGAGATTGTTAGCGCGTGGCTTGAGGCTCGGCAGCAACAATTCGAGGCGTGGCAATGCGGCCGGATCGGCGTCATGGCCGAGCAGCTCAGCCAAATGGGGTTTGATGTCGGCCAGCAATCTACTGTCTTCGGCGTGGCGAATATAATGTCCGTTGAGATTTGACAGCTTGTCCATATCGAAGCGCGCCGGCGAACGCCCGACCGAGGCGAGGTCGAACCACTCGGTTGCCTGTTCACGCGAGATTATCTCATCGTCGCCGTGGCTCCAGCCAAGGCGAAGCAGATAGTTGCACATGGCTTCGGCAAGAATGCCCATCTCGGCGTAGGCGCCGACCGCGAGCGCGCCGTGGCGCTTTGAAAGTTTGGCGCCATCGGAGCCGTGTATGAGGGGTATATGGGCATAGCGCGGCACCTCCCAGCCAAGGGCGAGAAAGAGCTGCGTTTGGCGCGCCGCATTGGTGAGATGGTCATCGCCGCGGATGGCATGAGTGACCTGCATGTCATGATCATCAACGACAACGGAGAGCATATATGTCGGCGTTCCGTCCGAGCGCAGCAGGATCATGTCATCAAGCTGCTCGTTGGCGGTGCGCACCGGGCCCTGCACCAAATCGTCGATCACCGTCTCACCGTCGAGCGGCGCCTTGAAGCGAATGACAGGTGTCACATCCTTGGGCGCCTCGCCCGGATCGCGCTCGCGCCAGCGCCCGTCATAGCGCATCGAGCGGCCTTCGGCCTTGGCCTTTTCGCGCATCTCGCTGAGCTCCTCGGGCGTGCACCAACAGCGATAGGCCTTGCCCGCTTCGAGCAATTGATGGGCCAGCGCGGCATGGCGCTCGGCACCCTCGGACTGCATCACCACATCGCCGTCATGCTCCAGACCAAGCCAGGTCAAGCCGTCAAAAATGGCCTGAACCGCTTCGCTGGTGGAGCGCTTGCGGTCGGTGTCTTCAACGCGGAGAAGAAACTTTCCCTTGTTGTGGCGCGCATACAACCAATTGAACAGCGCCGTTCTGGCGCCGCCGATATGAAGGAATCCGGTCGGTGAGGGGGCAAATCGTGTGACGACGGTCATGCTTTCTTGGTCACCATTCTAAGGCTAGAGTTGCAACGGTTTAGGTGCCCGGCATGTAGCATATTCCACGCGCCATGGGGAATGTTCTCTCCATACATGTTTGGGCACCGGAATCCGATGTCGCAACCATGTGTGGGTACGCCATGAACTTGGCCGCCGCCAACCTAAGCAGCGGCCTGAATTTTCTCGGCCGCACCCTGACCCGCGAGCGCGAGCGGATGGGCGCTGGCCTATTGCTGGCGGAACGCGAACGCTGGCTGCTGTGGGCGCCCGTATTTCTGGCCCTTGGTGTTGCCGGTTATTTTCTCCTTCCCGTCGAACCGCCGATTTGGCTCGGGCCGCTTTGGGCGGGTTTGGCATTTGCCCTGGCAATCGTTGCACGCCGGCATACGGGGTTGGTCCTGCTCTTTCTCAGCCTCGCCCTTATCGGCTGCGGTGTGGCGGCGGGGCAAATCCGCAGCGCCCATGTCGCGGCACCGGTATTGCAGGAAAAGATCGGCCCGACCGAAGTGCGCGGCCGCCTGGTCGAAAGCGGAATCGGCGCCGGACAGCAACGCTATATATTGGACGAACTCACGATTAGGGGCATCGCGGCTGAAGACACGCCGCGCCGTGTGCGCGTGACGGTTCATGTTGCGCCGCCCTCGGCGGAGAGCGCTGAACCCTATGCGCGCCGCCCGGTGCCGGGCGACTACATCCGCTTGCGCGCGTCCTTGCGTCCGCCGCCCGGCCCGGTGGCGCCCGGTGCGTGGGATTTCGGCCGGCAATCCTGGTTTCAAGGTGTCGGCGCGGTCGGCTTTTCATACGGTGCGGCGCAATTGCTCGAGCCGGTGGGCGACAAGCAAGAGCGCGGTTTTGCCCTGTGGCTGCGTAATTTGCGCCATGGCATCTCGGCCCGCGTTGTTGCCGCGCTCGGCGAGCGCGGCGGCGGCCTCGCGGCAGCGCTCTTGACCGGCGATCGCAGCGCCATTCCAAAAACCACTTTAGAGAATATGCGGGCTTCGGGCTTGGCCCATTTGCTGGCTATCTCCGGACTTCATGTCGGCCTGGTTGCGGGCATCATTTTTGTCGTTGTTCGATTGCTTCTGGCCGCCATTGAGCCGCTTGCGCTGCGCTATCCGATCAAGAAATGGGCCGCGGCAACCGCCCTGATCGGCTCCTTATGCTATCTGCTGCTCTCAGGAACCAGCATCCCGACCCAGCGCGCCTTCATGATGACCAGTCTGGTGTTGCTGGCGGTAATGCTGGATCGCACCTCGCTCTCAATGCGGTTGATCGCGCTCGCGGCATTTATTCTCTTGCTGCTCAGACCCGAAAGCCTGATGGGGCCGAGTTTTCAAATGTCTTTTGCCGCCGCGGCGGCGCTGATCGCGTCCTATGAGGTATTGCGTCAGCCTTTGACAAAGCTTGCCTCGGGCGCCGCACTGAAGTTCAGGCCGCTGCTTTATATTTTTGGCGTTGCCATCACGTCGATCATTGCCGGTGGCGCCACCGCGCCATTTGCCATCTACCATTTCAACCGTTTCGCCGAATATGGCTTGCTCGCCAACGTCGCCGCCGTTCCGCTGACTGGCCTCTGGGTAATGCCGTGGAGTTTGCTGGCACTATTGCTGATGCCATTCGGCCTCGAGCAATTGGCGTTGGTGCCGATGGGTCTTGGCTTGGAGGCAATGGACTGGGTTGCCGGCAGCGTTGCCGGCCTGCCGGGCTCCGTCGTACATGCCGGCGCCATGCCGCCGCTGGCGCTCGGGTTTATTGCCGCCGGCGGTGTTTGGCTTTGTATCTGGCGCAAACCCTGGCGCCTCGCCGGCATCACGCTTGCCGTGCCCGGCCTGGTCCTGGCGCTCACCCACCGCGCCCCCGATATCCTGATCGATGGCGACGGCCGCTTAATCGCCACGCGGGTGGAGAATGGCGAGCTCTGGCTTTCGTCTAAGCGCCGCGCCCGGTTTGCCGGAGATATCTGGTTGCGCCGGTCCGGGCAGGAGGAGTCATCGGTGTGGCCGTGGCGTGAAGACACACATGCGCCGGTTGGTATGCGTTGCGATTCGCTTGGCTGCGTTCAAGAGATCGACGGACAAACAATCGCTTTCGTGCAAGATGCGCGCGCGCTGCCGGAGGATTGCGCCGGCGCGGATTTGGTCGTCAGTCTGGTACCGGTGCAAACCAGCTGCGATATTCCGCACACGGTGATCGACCGTTTCGACTTATGGCGCAACGGCGCCCATGCAATCTGGCTGGAAGACGGGGGTGCGCGGGTAAAAACCGTGGCCGAGGCGCGCGGCAACCGGCCCTGGGCGCCGCGCCCGCAGCCCTAATTATAGTCGCGCATAATGCCGGAGAGGCGGCCCTGAACGCGTACCCGGCCGGGGCCGAATATTCTCGTCTCAAAGGTCTTGTTGGCCGGCTCGAGCGCGATCGATTCACCTTTGCGCCGCAGGCGCTTGAGCGTGACTTCCGATTCGTCCACCAAGGCAACGACGATGGCGCCATTCTCGGCTGATTCGCAGCGCTCGATGATCGCCGTGTCACCATCGAGAATGCCGGCTTCGATCATCGAATCGCCATCGATTTCGAGGGCGTAATGATCGCCCTTGGCCAATAATCCGGTCGGCACATCGATAAAATTGGTCTCGTCGCGCAGCGCCTCGATCGGCATGCCGGCGGCGATGCGGCCATAGAGCGGGAGAGACACGCTGGCCGACGCATCGCTGGCGCGGTTGCTGCTGCGGCTCTGGCTGAAGTCTCCTTCGATGACGCTCGGATGGAAGCCTTTGCTTTGCGGCTGTGGAACTTCCGTGCCATGAGACGGCGGCAATTTCAGGATCTCCAGCGCCCGGGCACGGTGCGGCAGGCGGCGTAGGAAGCCGCGCTCTTCAAGCGCCGTGACAAGCCGATGAATTCCCGATTTGGATTTCAGGTTCACCGCCTTTTTCATTTCCTCAAAGGAAGGCGCCGTGCCCTGTTTTTTGAGATGACCGTCGATGAAGAGCAGCAATTCAAGCTGTTTCTTGGTCAACATGGCAGGCCCTCCGGAAAATGAACAAAGTAGAAACCAATTAGGAATGTTCTAGTTTAGTTCTTTTTCACTGTCAAGGTGAATTCAGCGCCACGTGGCCCGCTTCACCATGGAATTTAGATTTCAGGGAAGCCGGCTGCCAAGGGAATGATACTGACCGTGTCGCCCTCGGATACGGCTGGGTCGAATGGCGGACGGACGATGAGTGCTTCGGAATTGGCTAAAAGAGAGAGCATCGAACTGTCCTGGCGTTTGAATGGCGAGACAGCGAGCGCACCGTTATCCGTTCTTTGCAATGTGGCGCGCAAATAATCCTGCCGTTCGTCATTTGCCGACAGCGCGCGATCGATTTGCGCCGACAACATTGTTGAGCCTGAATCCTCCAAGCCAAGCATGCGGAAAATAGCGGGGCGCAGGAATATCAAGGCGCAGACCAGCGCCGATACCGGATTGCCCGGCAGGCCGAGGAGGCGCGTATTGCCGATGCGGCCAAAAATCAGCGGCTTGCCGGGGCGCATGGCGATTTTCCAAAAGTCCAACTCGAGGCCGATTTCACCCAACACGCTCTGCACCAGGTCATGATCACCGACCGAGGCGCCGCCCGTCGTTACCAATATGTCGGCGCCGCGCGCGCCGGCCGCCATGGTCTTCAGACCTTGCCGCTCATCCGGCGCGATACCAAGGTTGAAGGGCTCGCCGCCATAGCTCTCGACCGCTGCGGCGAGGGCGTGGGAGTTCGAACTGACGATTTGGTTGGCGCCGAGCGGATCGCCCGGCATGACGATTTCATCGCCGGTCGCGAGAATAGCGACGCGCGGCTTGCGCCGCACCGCCAGCCAGGGATGGTTCATGCTGGCGGCATAGCCAATGGCGCGCGGTGTCAGCCTTTGCCCCGCCTTGAGGCCAATTTCACCGGCCCGGAAGTCGAGCCCGCCGGGGCGGATGAACTGACCCTTAGTCGGCACTTTTACGATCGTTATTTGCTTGCCGTCGGTGGTCGTATTCTCCTGCATCACCACCGTGTCCGCACCGCTTGGGACGCGCGAGCCGGTAAAGATGCGTACTGTTTCACCCGCACCCACGTCACCCTCAAAATGTTGTCCAGCGGGCACGGCGCCAACTTGCGTGAGCGTGGTTGGCGCTTGCGTTAGATCGGCGGCACGCACGGCGTAGCCGTCCATGGCCGAAACGTCGAACGGCGGCTGGGTCGTCCGCGCCACGACGTCCTCGGCCAACACGCGGCCGCTCGCCTCGGCAAGAGATACCGTCTCGGCGGTAAGCGGATCGAAGGCGCCGGTGATGCGTTGGATGGCCTCGGCAACGGGTATCATGCGAAAATTATCCTTTAGTCTTGCGTAAACTCACCGGACTTGCCGCCGGCTTTATGGGTCAGGCGCAGATCGGTAATGCGCATGGCGCGGTCGACCGCCTTGCACATGTCGTAAACCGTGAGCGCCGCCACGGAGGCCGCGGTCAGCGCTTCCATCTCAACCCCGGTGCGCGATTTGATGCGGCAGGTGGCGCTGATATCAACGGCGCTTCTTTCCGGGTCGCATGCGAGGTCAACCTCGACTGCATCCAATCCGAGCGGATGACACAGCGGGATGAGATCCGACGTGCGCTTGGCCGCCATGATTCCGGCGAGGCGCGCAACCTGCAGCACGTCGCCTTTCTTAACCCCGCCCGAGAGGATCAATTGCAGGGTTTCCGGCTGCATGAAAACGCTGGCCTGTGCGGTGGCGCTCCGTTCCGTCACCTCTTTGTCGGACACGTCCACCATGCGGGCATTGCCCTGATCGTCGAAATGGGTGAATGACGACATGTTTAAGCCTCTTCGTTTGCCTGTGCGCTGCCGCTGAGCAGAGCCTGTGTCGCGGCCGTCACATCGGCCTGGCGCATCAGCGATTCGCCAACGAGAAAGCGCCGCGCGCCGGCCTTTGTCATGCGAATGAGATCGGCATGACTGTTGAGGCCGCTTTCACACACCACCTCGCTTGCCGCCGGCACGTCTGGCAGCAAGCGTTCCGTCGTTGCCAAATCGACCGTCAGCGTTTTGAGATTGCGATTGTTGATGCCGATCAGCGTGGCGCCGATATCGATCGCGCGGGTAAGCTCCGGCGCATCGTGAATTTCGACCAGCACGTCCATGCCGAGCGTCTCGGCAGTGGCTTTGAGCTCACCCGCCTGATCGTCCGAAAGCGCCGCCATGATGAGGAGAATACAATCGGCGCCGAGCGTGCGCGCCTCAAAGATCTGATAGGGATCGAGCATGAAGTCCTTGCGCAGAACAGGCAGGTCAACAGCGCCGCGCGCCTGGACAAGAAAGCCGTCTTCGCCGTCAAAATAGGGCTTGTCGGTCAACACCGAAAGACAAGCCGCGCCGCCGGCCTGATAGGCCTTGGCCAGCGTCGGCGGGTGGAACTCGGCGCGGATAAGCCCTTTGCTGGGAGAGGATTTTTTCAGCTCGGCAATGAGCGCCAAACCGCCATTGCTTGCCGCGCGCGACAATGCGGCGGCGAAGCCGCGCGGGCCCGGCGCTTCCTTGACCGCGCCTTCGAGCTCATTGAGCGAAACCTTTTCCTTGCGCGCAGCAATGTGGATGCGCTTGTCGGCGCAAATTTTGGCGAGGATATCGCTCATGACGAACGGTTGGTGATGTCGATTAATTTGTCGAGGGTTGCCCGCGCTGCGCCTGAATCGACCGCTTCGCCAGCCATTTTCACACCAGCGCTCAACGTCTCGGCCTTGCCCGCGACAATCAGCGCCGCCGCGGCGTTAAGCAACACGATGTCGCGCACCGGCCCCGCTGTGCCGTCCAGCATCACTGCCATGATTTCCGCGTTGGCGTCCGCGTCGCCGCCCTTGATGTCATCAAGGGTGGCGCGGGCCAGTCCGGCATCTTCAGGCGTAACTTCGAACTGGCGCAGCTCGCCGCCGTTCAATTCCACCACGGTGCTCGGGCCGGTTATGGTGAGCTCGTCGATACCGTCCGAGCCATGCACCACCCATACACGCTCCGAGCCCAGATTGCGCAACACCGCCGCCATCGGCTCGGCCCAGGCCTGATCGAACACGCCGATAACCTGGCGCTTGGCGCCGGCCGGGTTGGAGAGGGGGCCGAGCAAATTGAAAATGGTGCGGGTGCCGAGTTCGACGCGCGTCGGCGCAACATGACGCATGGCGCCATGATGGCGCGGCGCCATCAGGAAGCCGATACCGGCCTGCCACAGTGCTTCGCGCACCAACTCCATATCGGCTTCGATGTTGACGCCGAGCGCGGTCAGCACATCGGCCGAGCCGGATTTGGACGACAGAGCGCGATTGCCGTGTTTGGCGACCGACACGCCGCACGCGGAGGTCACGATTGCCGCCGCCGTGGAGACGTTGAATGTGCCCTTGGCGTCGCCGCCGGTGCCGCAGGTATCGATGGCGTCCGCCGGCGCGTCCATTGCCAGGGCGCGGGCGCGCATCGCCCTGGCGCCGCCGGTGATTTCGTCGACGGTTTCGCCACGCACGCGCAGGCCCATCAACAGGGCGCCCATCTGGGCCGGCGTCGCTTCGCCGCCCATCATGATATCGAAGGCGCGCTCCGCTTCTTCGACAGTGAGCGCATTCCCTGCCGCCACGCTGGCCAGGAGCCCGCGAAAATTATCCAAGCTTTCATTCATGCCGGCTTGCCGCCCTCTACGATGTTCAGAAAATTTTTCAACAATTCATGGCCCTGCTCGGAGGCGATACTTTCCGGGTGGAACTGGACGCCGTGAACGGGATATTCCCGATGCGCCAATCCCATCACCACACCGTCGTCGGTTTCAGCCGTGACTTCAAGGCAATCGGGCATCGTCGCGCGCTCGACCACCAGCGAATGATAGCGCGTGGCGGAGAACGGCGCCGGCAGGCCGGCAAACAAGCCATTGCCGCCATGCCGGATATCGCTCGTCTTGCCATGCATCAGGCTCGGCGCACGCACCACATTGCCGCCGAATGCCTGGCCGATCGCCTGATGGCCGAGGCAGACGCCGAGCAAGGGAATAGCGCCGGCGTTTTTGCCGATTAGCTCGAGGCAGATGCCGGCCCGGTCCGGGTCGCACGGCCCCGGCGAGAGGACAATAGCGCGCGGCTTCAGCGCCAGCGCTTGCTCGGCACTGAGCGCGTCATTGCGATAAATCTCCACCGCCGCGCCAAGCTCGCCGAGATAGTGGACGAGGTTGTAGGTGAAGCTGTCGTAATTGTCGATTAAGAGCAACATATCAAGGTGTTATAGCGTTATTTTTCGAAAATGCATCAGCCCATTTCCGACTTTTGAGCAGGTGGCAAAATTTCGCGCGCAAACCTATTGACCTTCCAGTAACTGGAATGAGCATATATAGGCTATCGCGTCACTCAATTTGCCGGTTTTCTCAGCCGTGCGAACTTTTCGGAATAATCGCTACCCTATGAATTCAACCCCTTCCACCTGCTGTCACGGCTCTCATAACCGGCATGGCGAAAGCGCGGCTAAATCCGACGCCCCCTATACCTGCCCGATGTGTCCGGGTGTGGGCAATGACGGGCCCGGAATTTGTCCGAGCTGCGGCATGGCCCTGGAGGCCGCCGCCGTGCCGCTGCGCGAGACAAAATTCATTTGCCCGATGCACCCGGAAATCGAGGAAAGCGAACCTGGCGATTGCCCGATCTGCGGCATGGCGCTTGAGCCGAGTGTGATCCAGGTGGATGCCGCGCCGGACCCCGAGCTGATCAGTATGAACCGGCGCATGTGGCTTGGCGGCGCGCTTGCCCTGCCGCTGCTGTTCATCGCCATGTCGGATATGATCCCGGGCGCGCCGCTGCAAAATGTCGCCTCGGTGCGGCTCTGGACCTGGATACAGTTTGCCCTGGCGACGCCGGTCGTGCTGTGGGGCGGGTGGCCGTTCTTTGTGCGCGGTTGGCGATCGGTGTTGAGCGGGAATTTCAACATGTTCACCCTGATCGCGCTCGGCACCGGTGTGGCCTTTGTCTACAGCATCGTTGCCACCGCAGTGCCGCACATATTTCCCGCCGCCTTCCGCTCGGCCGCGGGCGATGTGCCGGTCTATTTCGAGGCCGCCGGCGTCATTATTGTGCTGGTTGCGCTCGGCCAGGTGATGGAGCTGAAAGCCCGCGCCAGGACCGGCGAGGCATTGCGCGCGCTGCTCGACTTGGCGCCGGCCGTGGCGCGCATCGTCCGCGCCGACGGTTCAGAAGAGGAAATCGCCTTGGATGCGGTCGCGGCGGGGGACAGACTGCGCGTTCGCCCGGGCGAGAAAGTGCCGGTCGACGGCGTGATCACCGATGGCACCAGCGATTTGGATGAATCGATGATGACCGGCGAATCCCTGCCGCTGGAAAAATCAGAAAACGACTATGTGACCGGCGGCACGCTGAACGGCTCCGGCAGCTTCATCATGCGGGCCGAGCATGTCGGCACCGAAACGCTGCTGTTCCGGATCGTGCAAATGGTTGGCGAGGCGCAGCGCAGCCGGGCACCGATCCAGCGCACCGCCGACCGGGTCGCCGGGATATTCGTACCTATGGTTCTTACGGCGGCGATTGTTACCGCCATCGTGTGGGGAATATCCGGTCCGGAGCCCAGTATGGGCTATGCGCTGGTCAATGCGGTCGCTGTTCTGATAATTGCCTGTCCGTGCGCGCTCGGCTTGGCGACACCGATGTCGATCATGGTCGGCGTCGGGCGCGGCGCGCAAGCCGGCGTGTTGATACGCGACGCCGAGGCGCTCGAACTGTTCGAGAAAGTCGATACGCTGGTGGTCGACAAGACCGGCACCTTAACCGAAGGCAAGCCGCGTTTGGCTGCCGTCGAGGCGCTGGCGGGTTTTCGCGAGAATGATGTATTGCAGCTTGCCGCCAGCCTCGAGCGCGCCAGCGAGCATCCCTTGGCGCGCGCCATTACCGACGGCGCTGCGGAAACGAATCTCGTTTTGGGCGAGGTGAGCGATTTTCAGGCGAAAGTCGGACGCGGTGTCGTTGGCCGGGTCGACGGCGCCGATATTGTGCTCGGCAATGCGCGCCTGTTTGCCGATATGGCGGTCGATATCGGCGACTTGAAAGAGCGCGCAGAGCATCACCGCGCCGAAGGCCGTACCGTCATGTTCGTCGCCGCCAACGGCAGCGCCGCCGGACTGGTTGCCGTGGCCGACAGGATCAAGGAAAGCTCGTTCGAGGCGATGCGCGATCTGCATGGCGATGGCGTGCGCGTTGTCATGCTCTCGGGCGACAATGAGGTAACGGCCAAGGCGGTGGCCTCGGCCCTCGGCATTGATGAGATGCAGGCCGAAATGCTGCCGGGGCAAAAGCGCGAAATGGTGCAAAAGCTGCGCGCCGAGGGGCGCATTGTCGCCATGGCGGGCGATGGCGTGAACGATGCACCGGCCCTGGCCGAAGCGCATATCGGCATTGCCATGGGCACCGGCACCGACGTTGCCATCGAAGCGGCGGGCATCACCTTGCTGAGCGGTGACCTGCGCGGCATCGCCCGGGCGCGGCGGCTCAGCCGCACGACCATGCGTAACATAAGGCAAAATCTGTTTTTCGCTTTCGCCTATAACTTCCTCGGCATTCCGATCGCCGCCGGTGTTCTGTTCCCGCCCTTCGGGCTGTTGCTCAATCCGATGATCGCCAGTGCGGCGATGAGCCTGAGCTCGGTATCCGTCATATCGAACGCGCTCAGATTGCGCTTCGCCAAATTATGAACAAATGAACAAACGCGCCACCTACCAGCGTATCGCCAAATGGTACGATCTGCTCGACGCGCCATTCGAGCGCAAACGCTATCAGCCGCTGCGTCCGCTGCTGTTCGAGGGCCTGTCGGGGCGGGTTCTCGATGCCGGTGTCGGCACGGGGCGCAATATTCCGTTCTATCCCAAGGGCAGCGAGATGGTCGGCATCGATCTCAGCCCGGCCATGCTGGCACGCGCCGAACGCCGGCGGGCGGAAGTGGCGGGCGAGGTGCAATTGCTGGAAATGGATGTGATGAGCACGTCCTTTGAAGACAACAGCTTCGATGCCGTGGTCTCGTCCTTCCTATTTTGTGTTCTTGGGCCGGAGCATCAGTTGCCGGCGCTGAAGGAGTTGGTGCGCATCTGCAAGCCGGGCGGTGAAATCCGCTTGCTCGAATACAGCTATTCCCAAAATCCGAGAAAGCGCTTCGTCATGAAGCTGTGGGCGCCCTGGGTGCGCTGGGCGTATGGCGCGGCATTCGACCGCAACACCCATCAATATCTTGGCGCTGCCGGGCTGGAAGAAGTCGATAACCGCTTTTTGGTCGAGGATATCGTCCGCCTCATCGTCGCGCGCGCCTGAAAAATAAATTACACTGGGATTGGAGCAGAGATTCAGTGCGGGGAATTAAATGAAGCGTGAAGAGACCGTCATGCGGCTGCATGCGGGTGATAATGTTGTCGTCACCACGAGCAAAATCCCGGCTGGCAGCGAGGTGTCTGACAATGGCACCGCCCTTCGCCTGAGCGATCCAATCCCGTTCGGCCACAAGATCGCCAGCGAAGCCATTAAGAATGGCGATGCGGTGCGCAAATATGGTCAGATTATCGGCTTCGCAACGCGCGATATCGCCCCGGGCGAGCATGTGCACGAGCACAATTTGGCTTTCGCGGAATTCGCGCGCGACTATGAATTCGGCGTCGAGGCGGCGCCCACCGAATACATTGCCGAGGCGGAGCGCGCCAGCTTTCAGGGCATTGTGCGCGCCGATGGCCGCGTGGCGACGCGGAATTATCTCGCCGTCATTACCAGCGTCAACTGCTCGGCCACGGTGGCGCGCTACATATGCGATCATTTTCGCGGCGCTGCCATGGAGCGTTGGCCGAATGTCGATGGCGTTATTGCACTGACGCACGGCTCAGGCTGCGGCACGGCGGCGCATGGCGATGGCTGGGATTATCTCCGCCGCTCGATCGCCGGCTATTCGCGCCATCCCAATATCGCCGGCACGCTGTTGTTGGGTCTCGGCTGCGAGATCAACCAGCTCGATGCCATGGTGGCGGATCTCGGCCTGATACCGGGCGAGATGCTGCATACCATGACCATCCAGGGCGAGGGCGGCACCAATGCCACGGTGCGCCAAGGCATCGAATGCATCGAAGCGATGCTGCCGGCGGCCAATAACGTAAAGCGCGAACCCGTACCGGCAAGCCATCTGATATTGGGCATGGAATGCGGCGGCTCCGATGCGTTTTCCGGCGTGACGGCCAATCCGGCCCTCGGTGCCGCGGCCGACCTGTTGGTACGCCATGGCGGCACGGCAATCCTCGGCGAAACGCCGGAGATTTACGGCGCCGAACACCTGCTTATCCGGCGCGCGCAATCGGAGGCGATTGGGCGCAAACTGCTGGAGCGCATTTCCTGGTGGGAGGATTACACCAAAAAGAATGGCGCCGTGGTCGATAACAATCCCTCACCCGGCAACAAGGCGGGCGGCCTGACCACGATCTTGGAAAAATCCCTTGGCGCCGCGGCCAAGGGTGGCACGAGCAATTTGGTCGAGGTCTATCGCTACGCCGAGCCGGTTAAGAGCAAGGGTTTCGTGTTCATGGATACGCCGGGATACGACCCGGTTTCGATCACCGGCATGGTGGCCGGTGGCGCCAATGTGGTGTGTTTTACCACCGGACGCGGTTCCGTCTTCGGCTGCAAGCCGACGCCCAGCCTTAAACTTGCCACAAACAGCACTATGTTTGAGCACATGCACGAGGATATGGATATCAATTGCGGCCGTATCGTTGATGGCGAGGCCGATATCGATAGCCTTGGCCGCGAGATATTCGAACTGATCCTCAACACCGCGTCGGGCGCGCCGAGCAAGAGCGAAGCCTTTGGCTTTGGCGATGAAGAATTCGTGCCGTGGCAGGTTGGAGCGGTATTATGAGCGGGCAAGCCGAAGGAGAAGGGCAATGCAAATAGGTCTGGTGGCCGAGCGCTCCGGCGTGCCGGCCAAGACGATCCGCTACTACGAGGAAATCGGCCTGGTCGCCAAGCCGGAACGTACGGATGGCGGCTACCGCAGCTATGACAAGCAGGATGTCGATATTCTGCGCTTTGTCAGCCGTGCGCGCAGCCTTGGTTTTTCGATCAAGGATGTGCGCAACCTGTTGATGCTTTTCGAGGACCGCGAACGCGCCAGCGCCGATGTGAAGAAAATCGCGCTCGAACATGTCGGCGAGATCGACCGCAAAATGGCGGAACTCGATTCGATCCGCCACACGTTGTTGCATTTGGCCGATAAATGCCATGGCGACGAGAGGCCGGAATGTCCCATCCTGGATGGCCTGGCGTTCGGTCCCCTCGAAGGCCGCGGTGAATGAAATCATATCTGGCCGCTTTCGCTGCCGGGTTTAGACGTTTCCGCTTGTCCAAACTGACCGCGCGGCAGGCACAGATACCGCTCGCGGCTATGGTTATTGTTTTATTGGCCGCCGGGGCATTTGCCTGGCAAGGCTCGCGCGAGAATGTTGCGGAAGCTGTGGACGACAGCAACACAGCCGAAAAATCAGCCGCGCTCAAGCCTGCCGCCAAACCCGCTTCAATACCCGATACGGCGAACACGCCGGATTTCGTCGCCCAGGCAATCAACAAATCCGCGCAGTCCAATCGCGTGCAATCCCCGAGCGTTGATTCTGAAACCGCCCTGGCAATTCTTGTCGACGCCAAGGGTGAGTTGGAATTCGATTTCCTGCCTGCTCTCGTTGGACCGGATGAAATGCTCTCGGCCCGCTATGAGTCCAAGATGGTCCGCCTGGCCGGCGGCACGAAGAGCGATCAAGTTGTTTTGATAAAGCCAACATCAAACGAACCCGTGACCACGCCGGAATTAACTACGCCGCCTGTGGCGGTCGAGGCGCCCGTGCTGCCCGATTGGCGCCGCTTTGCCGCACTCTCCAACGAATCCGGAACGGCGCCGATCATCGCCATTGTGATCGATGATCTTGGCCATACGGAACGCGAGTTCGCCCGCGCGATGTCGCTGGGCGAAGGGATCACTCTTGCATTCCTGCCCTATACCGAGCGGGTTGCCGAGTTCGCCCGCCGCGCCAGGCAAAAGGGCTTTGAAATTCTCGTTCACATGCCGATGGAGCCGACCGATGCATCTGTCGACCCCGGGCCGAACGCCCTGATGACCGGCCTGGGCGAAGAAGAGCTGAAGCGCAGGTTGGCGCATAATCTGTCACGCCTTGAAGGCTATGTCGGTGTCAACAATCATATGGGCAGCAAATTTTCGAAGAACCGGCGCGCCATGACTGTGGTGCTCAATGAACTCGCGGCGCGCGGTTTGCTGTTTCTCGATTCCGTAACCACCGGTTCCACCGTCGGTGAGACGATCGCCACTGCCTCACGCATGCCCTTTGCCGCGCGGGATGTCTTCCTGGATAGCGTCGCCGAAAAAGGCTTCATCGAAAGCCAGTTGCGCGTTGTCGAAAAGGTGGCGCGCAGATATGGCCATGCGGTGGCCATTGGCCACCCCTATGCGGAAACCATGCAGGTGCTGAAACGCTGGTTGCCTGATGCGCGCGCGCGCGGCTTCGAGTTCGTGCCGATCAGCACGGTCGCGGCGCTGGAATGCGCTTGCTGAGTTTCCGGAATTAATTTCCGCCGCGCGCGGCGAAGCGGGTCGCCTCTTCGGCGGCGCGGAACAGGGCGCGCGCCTTGTTAATGGTTTCCTGATACTCGGCCTTGGGGTCGCTGTCGGCAACCACACCGCCGCCCGCCTGAACATACATGGTGCCGTCCTTAACGATCGCCGTTCTGAGTGCGATGCATGTGTCCATCGCGCCGGAGGCGGAAAAATAGCCGACCGCGCCGGCATAAATGCCGCGCCGCTCTTTCTCCAATTCGTCGATGATTTCCATTGCCCGCACCTTGGGCGCGCCGGATACGGTGCCGGCCGGAAAGCCGGCGATCAGGGCATCGACGGCGTCGAGATCGGGCCGGAGGCGGCCCTCGACATTGGAAACGATATGCATGACATGCGAATAATTTTCGATTGTCATGTGCTCGGTAACATCGACCGTTCCGATCTCCGCCACACGGCCGATATCGTTGCGCCCGAGATCGAGCAACATCAGATGCTCGGCCAGTTCCTTCGGGTCCGACAACAGGTCATCGGCATAGGCCTGATCTTCGGCACGGTTGGCGCCGCGTGGCCGGGTACCGGCGATCGGCCGGATGGTCACTTTTTCGTCGCGCAACCGGACGAGAATTTCCGGGCTTGAACCGACAACGGAAAATCCGCCGAAGTTGAGAAAATAGAGGAAGGGCGACGGATTGAGCCGGCGCAGGGCGCGATAAAGCGAGAAGGGCGGCAGGCTGAAGGGCACGGAAAAGCGCTGTGACGGCACGACCTGAAATATATCGCCGGCGGCAATGTATTCCTTGGCCCGTTCGACGAAGCCGTGATATTCCGCCTCGCTTGTATTTGATTGCGGCACGGGCTCCGGTTCACAATTCTGGGCGTCTTCGATGCGCACCGGCAGCGGCCGTTCGAGGTCGGCGACGGTATCGGCTAAACGTTCGGCGGCACGGCCATAGGCGGCGCGCGCATTCAGGCCCTCTTCAGGCCAGACCGGTGTCACCAGGGTGACCAGATCCTCAACAGAATCGAAGATCGCCATGATGGTGGGGCGCATCAATATGGCATCGGGGAGATGCAGCGCGTCGGGATTGGGCTCGGGCAGCCGTTCCATATGGCGCACCATGTCATAGCCGATATAGCCGACCAGGCCAGCCGCCATGGGCGGCAGATTTTCCGGCAGATCGATATGGCTGTCGCGGATAAGCGCGCGCATGGAATCGAGCGCGTTGTCCTCGCAATCGACAAAGGCGTCCGGGTCGTAGCGCGCACTCTCATTGATCTCCGCCCGGGCGCCGAAGCAACGCCAAATTAGGTCCGGCTTCAATCCGATGATGGAATATCTGCCGCGCACTGCGCCGCCTTCGACGGATTCGAGAAGAAAACTATTGGCCCGGCTTTCGGCCAGTTTCAGCATGGTCGATACAGGCGTTTCCAAATCGGCGACAAATGTCGTCCATACCGCCTGCGGCTTGCCCGCATCATAGGTCTGGGCGAAAGCGCCGTAATCGGGAGAGACGGTCATGGCGTATTGAGAAACGCCTGCATGGCCTGCTGATTGGTCGATATCTCATGGCGCGTACTGAGTGAATAGCGATAGAGCGCGGAAATATCGGCGCCGCGTTCGCGGCCAATTTCGATACTCAGTTGTTTGGCGTAGGTCTCTTCATTGGCCGGCTCAGCCGCCGTCACGCCGGACAGCATGGCGACCGCATATCCTTCTTCGATCC
Organism: uncultured Rhizobiaceae bacterium; assembly: GCA_964429775.1. Taxonomy (GTDB): domain Bacteria; phylum Pseudomonadota; class Alphaproteobacteria; order UBA828; family UBA828; genus PTKB01. Next base: position 8,898 of record CAYSDJ010000010.1, on the reverse strand, counting down.
TGCCGATGACAGGCTCCGGCGCGGCTTGGTTTTGCGCGAAAATACCGGCGATTATTTCACGTGAAACGCCGCGCTCATCGGAAACGCCGTCGCGCAACAGCTCATTGACCAGGACCACATCGTAGCGTGCCGCCTGCGCCGCAGCGGCCAGGCTTTCGCCGCCGCGCACGCGCTCGGCCAGACTGTTGGCGGCGCGTTCGGCCTGATTGTTGCGCGCCTCTTTGCTCCACCCGTCCAAAACCTGCTGGCGGACGCTGTCGAGCGAGCGCAGCGCCGGCGGGGTGATGGCATCGACGTGGAGGACGAAGTAATTTCCGGCTTCCGTTTCCACCACCACTGAATCAGCGCCGCTATCGGTGGTATATGCCGCTTGCACGATTTCACGCGCATCGGCGAGGTCGCCCAGGGCCGGGCTGCCGCCAGCGCTGAGGCCACGTTGGTCGAGCGAAGGGACGATCACAGCTTCGATACCGATCGCCTGCCCGGCCTGCTGCAAGGACGCGCCGCCGGCCAACTCGTCTTCGAGCACGGTGGAAAGGCGGTAGAGGCTGTCGATAGCGGCATCCAGCGCCATTTCCCGATGCAGTTCGTCGCGCACTTCCTCGAAGGCGATACGCCGGGGCGGCGATATTTCATCAACCTGAAAGATGTGCCAGCCGAGGGCCGTCTGGACCAAATCGCTGGCCGTGCCGACGGCAAGCTGGAATACCACGTCGCCCGCCTCGGCAGGCAATCCGGCGCGCTCGATACCGCCCATCTTCAGGGCCGTTGCGCCGCGCGCCGACAATGCCTCCGCCACCTGCTCGAACGACTGGCCGGCGTTCAGCATGTTGCGGCCTTCGCGGATGAGCGCTTCGTCGGAAGAGAGGATTTGCTGTACTTCGCGCCGCTCGGGCGTGTCATAGGCAGCCGCATTGGCCTCATACTGGGCCATTATATCGGCATCGCTCAACTCGACTTCGCCGAGGATGGATTCCGGTGTCAGGAGCAGATAGGTGATGGCGCGGTATTCGGGCGCGGTGAAGCTCGCCGCATGTTCATTATAGTAGGTGTCGATCTCGGACGCGCTTGGGGTGCCGATATCGTGCACGGCATCGCTCGGAATGATGGCGATGCGGGCGGCGCGCGCCTCGTTGCGGAAGCGGTAGAGGGCATCTGAAAGCGCCCTCGGTGCAGCGCGGTTGCCGGCAACGGTATGGATAAGCTGATCGCTGCGGATATCGGCGCGGATCATGTCTTCATAGATTTCAGGCGTGAGCCTGGCGCGCTGCAGGGCCAGTTCATAGCGCTCGCGGTCGAAATTGCCGTCTTCATCGAGAAACACGTTTTGCGTCAGAATTTCATTGCGCACCATGACATCGGCAACGCTGACACCGAGATTTTCAGCTTCTTCGGCGATCAGCGCCTCGCTGACCAGGCGGTTCATGACCTGATCGACAAGGCCCATCGAAATGGCCTGTTCCGTGGTGAGGGTCGGGATGCTGCGTTGAATGCGCTGCATTTCGCGGCGGAATTCGGCGGCAAAGCGATCGGTTGGGATTTCCACATCGCCGACCCTGGCGATTGCAGCCGAGCTTCCGCCGGACCTAAAGACATCGCCGAAACCGAGCGATATGACCAGCGCCAAACCGGCGACGATCATGACGATTTTTCCGGTCCACGTCTGCGAACCTTTCCTGAGCGCATTAAGCATTGTCGTAACCTATTGAAACAGCGGGTTGATCCCGCGAAAGCACCGGTTGGGATCATAGAGCCGTGCCGGAGGGGCCGCAATACGCAATTGCCGCTGTAGGCGGGCTTGCCCTGCTACTGTCAGCCATGCTGGCAATCGCGGGGTGGCTATGCTAATTCTGCGCCGCTTTTTCACATGAATACCGGTGTGTCATGACGGAGCCTCTGGGCAGTGCGGGTGCCGCGCGCCCGATCGTTGCAGCCAATTGGAAAATGAATGGCCTGCGCCGCGCGGGCCGCGATTTGGCCGGGGGAGTCGCACGCCTCAAGCAGGCCGGCGGCGATTTGGCTTGTGACATTATAGTCTGCCCGCCAGCGACACTACTGTTTGAGCTGCGCGATACTTTGGCCGGCGCCGGCATTGCGCTTGGCGGCCAGAACAGCCACGCGGCGGAGAAGGGCGCGCATACCGGCGATATCAGCGCCCCGATGCTGGCCGATAGCGGCTGTAGCCATGTCATTCTCGGCCATTCCGAACGCCGCGCCGATCATGGCGAGACAAGCGAAACGGTGGGCGAGAAGGCTGCGGCGGCACTTGCGGCGGGGTTGGATGTCATTATCTGTGTCGGCGAAAGCGAGGCCGAGCGGGATGCCGGAAATGCACTCGATGTGGTCGGCGACCAGGTTAGAAAATCGCTGCCGGCTGAGGGTGGTAGCGGCAATATCGTCATCGCCTATGAGCCGGTATGGGCGATCGGCACGGGCCGCGTACCAAATGCCGGGCAGATTGCTGAGATGCACCGCCACATTCGCGATCTATTTAAACAGTTAAAACCCGGCGACGCGGAGGGCTTGCGCGTGCTATATGGCGGGTCCGTGAATGCCGAGAATGCCGCAGATATCCTTTCGATCGAGGGTGTCGACGGCGCCTTGGTGGGAGGCGCAAGCCTGTCGGCGGAGAAATTTTGGGGCATTTGTGCCCATTACGGCCAATGAATATGTGTGTTTGGCTGAAACCTTACGAAATCTAGCGAGGCAAGGGTGGAAACCATACTTCTCGTCATATTGGTTGTTGTTACCGTAACAATGATCGGCGCCGTCCTCCTTCAGCGCAGCGAAGGCGGCGCGCTCGGCATTGGCGGCGGCGGCGGCGGCGGTCCTGGCGCCATGTTTTCCGCCCGTGGCTCGGCCAATTTTCTCACCCGGCTGACGGCCGGTCTTGCGGCGGTGTTCATGGTCCTCAGCCTGGTGCTGGCCATTCTCAGCCGCAACTCGGACGAGGGTATCTCGGTTATGGATATCTCCACCCAGCCGGTGCAGGAAGACGAGGACCCGCTGCGCTCCTTTGATTCGGAGGATTATGAGCCGGTGCCTTTGGAAGGGTTGGAAGAGGATTCTTCAGCACCAGAATCCGAGTCGCCGGAGCAATCCGGTAAAAACGATGGTCCGGTCGTTCCCGCACCGGATTGAGAAGCGTTGCAACCCGAGGGGTTCCGCGAATAGCTGAAAATAATTAGACCTTCCGCTTGGGCCTAGGCCTGACCTCTGGTAGTTTAAGCGTCCATGACGCGGTACATTTTCATCACCGGCGGCGTGGTATCCTCTCTCGGAAAGGGTCTTTCTTCCGCAGCGCTGGGCGCGCTCCTTCAGGCGCGCGGATATTCGGTTCGGTTGCGCAAATTTGATCCCTATCTGAACGTCGACCCGGGTACCATGAGCCCTTATCAGCACGGCGAAGTCTACGTCACCGACGACGGCGCCGAGACCGATCTCGACCTCGGCCATTACGAACGCTTCACCGGCGTGCCGGCCAGGCGCAGCGACAGCGTCACGGCGGGCAAGATTTACTCCAACGTGATCGCGCGCGAACGGCGTGGCGATTATCTTGGCGGCACGGTGCAGGTCATCCCGCATGTCACCGACGCGATCAAGGAAGCGATCACGGTGGACGCCGACGGCACGGACTTCGTTCTCGTCGAAATCGGCGGCACGGTGGGTGACATCGAAGGCCTGCCGTTTTTCGAGGCGATCCGCCAGTTCGGCTATGAAATGGGGCAGGACCGGGTGATGTATGTCCATCTCACCCTGCTGCCCTACATTCCGGCGGCAGGCGAACTGAAGACCAAACCGACGCAGCATTCGGTCAAGGAACTGCGCAGCATCGGCATTCAGCCCGATCTGCTGCTGTGCCGCAGCGACCGCGCCATCCCTGATTCGGAGCGGCGCAAAATCGCGCTCTTTTGTAATGTGCCCGAGCGCCGCGTGATCGCGGCAACAGATGTCGCCTCGATCTACCAGGTGCCGATCCACTATCACGAATATGGCTTCGATACCCAGGTGCTCGACCATTTCGGCCTGGATAGCGAGAGCGAGCCCGATCTCGGCACCTGGAGCCATATTGTCGACCGCCTGCTGGCGCCGGAGGGCGAAGTCAGCATCGCCGTGGTCGGCAAATATACCGGCCTGCAGGACGCCTACAAATCGCTCGATGAAGCCTTGGCCCATGGCGGCGTTGCCAATAATGTGCGTGTCGATATGCGCTGGATCGATGCCGACATTTTCGAGAGCGACGGCGCCATGCAGGAGCTTGAATCGGTAAACGGCATCCTCGTGCCGGGCGGTTTCGGCGAGCGCGGCGCGGAAGGCAAGATCGCGGCGGTCACTTTCGCCCGCACCAAGCGCGTGCCCTATTTCGGCATCTGTTTCGGCATGCAGCTCGCAGTCATCGAGACGGCGCGCAATCTTGCCGGTGTCGAAAATGCCAGCTCAACCGAGTTCGGCCCGTGCGAGAATTCGGTTGTCGGACTGATGACCGAGTGGAAGAGCGGCGAGGATGTCGAGCACCGCGCCGCCGGCGACAATCTCGGCGGCACCATGCGTCTTGGCGCCTATGATGCGCTCCTGCGCACCGGCAGCAAGGTGCGGGAAATTTATGGCTCCGGCCTGATCAGCGAACGCCACCGCCACCGCTATGAGGTGAACGTCAATTATCAGCGCCAACTCAAAGAGGCGGGCATGCGTTTTGCCGCTTTCTCGCCCGATGGCGAGCTGCCGGAGATTGTCGAGCGCGACGACCATCCCTGGTTTATCGGCGTCCAGTTTCATCCCGAGCTGAAGTCCAAACCGTTCGCGCCGCACCCGCTGTTCGCTTCCTTCGTCAAGGCCGCCGTCGACCAGTCACGGCTGGTTTAAATCATGAGCGGTCAACGCCATGTTCCGATCGGCGATTTTTCCGTCGGCAATGATCTGCCCCTCTCCTTGATTGCCGGCCCATGCGCCATCGAGAGCCGCAGCCACGCGCTCGAGACAGCCGGGGCGCTGGCCGAGATGACACGCGCGCGCGGTATTCCGCTGATCTACAAAAGCTCGTTCGACAAGGCCAACCGCACCAGTGCCGAGAGCGCGCGCGGCATCGGCATTGAGAAAGGCCTGCCGATCCTGGCCGATGTACGCGCCGAAACAGGCTGTCCGGTGATCACCGATGTGCACACCGCGGAGCAGTGTGCACCTGTGGCCGAAGTGGTGGATGTATTACAAATCCCGGCCTTTCTCTGCCGCCAGACCGACCTGCTGCTCGCCGCCGCTGCGACCGGCAAGGCGATCAACGTCAAGAAGGGGCAATTTCTTGCCCCCTGGGACATGAAAAACGTCGCTGCCAAAATTCTCGGCGCCGGAAACCCCAACGTCATGCTGTGCGAACGCGGCGCCTCGTTCGGCTACAACGCACTGGTCTCCGACATGCGCAGCCTGCCCGAGCTCGCCGCCACCGGCTGCCCGGTTGTCTATGACGCCACCCACTCGGTGCAGCAGCCGGGCGGGCAGGGCGCAACGAGCGGCGGCCAGCGCGAATTTGTCCCCGTCCTGGCGCGTGCCGCCGTGGCGGTCGGTGTCGCCGCCGTGTTCATGGAAACCCACGCCGACCCCGACAGCGCCCCCTCCGATGGTCCCAACATGGTGCCGCTCAAGGACATGCCGACACTGTTGGACAGGCTCTCGGCTTTCGATAAGCTGGCCAAGGAGAAAACCAGCTAGAGCGGAGAGAGGCCATGTCGGACGGGGTTGTGTTTATCGAGGGTGACTATGTAAAGCCGGAGGAGGCGAAGATGTCGATCTTCGACACCGGCTTTGTCTGGGGCGATTCGGTCTATGACGTCACCTCGGCCTGGAAGCGCTATATCTTTATGCTCGATGAGCATCTCGAGCGCTTTCAGCAGTCGATCGACGGCTTCCGTCTGACCAACCCCTACAGCCATGACGAGATGCGCAAAATCTGCGCCGAATGCGTCGAGCGCGCCGGGGTCGAAAACGCCTATATCAAGGTGCAACTGACGCGCGGCGTCATTCACAACCAGTCGCGCGATCCGCGTTTGGGCGATCCGCAGTTTGTCGCCTACGCCATGCCCTATATGTGGATTTGGGGCGAGGACAAGTGCCGCGATGGCGTCAATCTCTATGTCTCGCATGTCGAACGCGTTTCGTCCGACGCCATCGACCAGCGCTTCAAAAACTACAACCGCGCCGATCTGGTGCAGGCACGTTTCGAGGCCTATGACCATGGCTGCGACGATGCCCTGCTGTGCGGCCCGGACGGCAATCTCACCGAAGGGCCGGGCTATAATGTGCTGATGGTGCGCGACGGCAAGGTGATGACGCCCAAAAGCAATGTCCTCGAAGGGGTGACGCGCCGCTCCGTGCGCGAATTGTGCGAGCTGGAAAACATTCCCTATGAAGAGTGCAAGATATCGCGCGACGAATTGAACGCGGCGGATGAAATTTTCTGCAGCACCACCGCCGGCGGCGTCATGCCGGTAACCCAGCTCGACAGCAAACCGATCGGCAATGGCCATAAGGGCATTTTGACCAGCCGCATTCAGGCGCTCTATTGGAGCAAGCGCGCCGAGGGTTGGCACAGCACCAAGGTCGAGGATGTTTTGAACGGCTGAACATGACTGCCATGGACGCAGCGCAGGCGCGTGAGATCGTCCAAGAGGCGGTGACGCGCTACTGCAGGACGCGCGAAAGCCGGATCGACAGTTTCGCCAAAGAAAATTTCAGCTTCCTCGGCTCGCTCCGCCTGCACCGCCATGCCGTCGGCCTCGATATGATCCGCGCGCCGGTCAATCTGGCCATGAGCGCGCCTTTCCTGACCTCGCGCATCGTCGCCGCCGGTTGCCGTAAGGCCGGGCGCACGAAGGCCGCCGATTGGATCGAGAGCCGGCGCTATTATCTCAAAACAGATGTCGCGCGCGAGCTTGAATGGCGGCTCTTTGTCGATTTTCTTGAACTGCCCTTTGCCCAAGGCGCGCGCGTGAGCGAGCGCGATGCCCTGGCCGAAGAATTGCTGCGCGATCCGCGTGTCGAGGGCGCCATCAGCGAGCAGTTGAAATCAGCCGGTGTCAAAGGCGACAACCCGGAGTTCCGCGCCTGGCTCAGCGGTGCTCTGAATACATACCAGAGCACCCGCGTCTCCTCGGCCGATATGAGCAACGCACTTCTCGGCGCTGGTGTCGGTGCGATTGCCTTCAAGCAACTCACGCCCGGCATGATGTCGCTCGGACCCGTAGCCGCGCACGCGCTGGTGCAAAGCGCGGCAATTGCCTCCTTTCCCTTGGGCGCCGGCATCGGCGGCGTGTGGTACGGCCTCTTTCCCGCCGTCGCGCCGGCGGCGCTTACGGTTGGCGCGACCGGCGGGCTGGTCGCTTTCGGCGCAGTATTCTCGGCCTTTTCCGGCGTCATCAGCGATCCGGTACAACGCCGCCTCGGCATCCATCAGCGCCGCCTGAGGAAACTATTGAAAAGCCTCGAGCAGGAGCTGCGCGGCGAGGGCGAGGCACGTTTCACCGTGCGCGATCATTACGTCGCCCGCATTCTCGACCTGCTCGAAGGTCTGAACGTCATTCGCACTATGATGTAGAAGTGGAGAAACGTGCGACGGATTGGCGGCGAACCCGGCCAAACCCAACGGACTCATATGGTTGCATTAATATTAAGGTTATCGCGGGCGATAATTTTCGAGCGTTCCGGTGGGGTTTAATGGCATCCTGTGGTGTTTGAAGATAACTCCGGAGTATTCCCCAATCCAAATCCACAACTGATTTTTCTAACATCAGGAGCTGATATCCTTGGTTCGATTAATACATAAAGATGAGTCCATTGAAGAGGCCACGGCACAGTTTCGCCTTGTGGCGTGGGCGACGGGCTCGGCCATATGGGATTGGGATTTGGAAACCGGTGAGTTCTGGAGCTCACCCGGGTATCAACGACTGTTCGGCCGTGGCGAAGACGAATTGGTGGAACATTTCGATATTGAGGACGAACATAATCCCTGGGCGGCGCACCACCATCCTGACGACCGTAGCCGGGTTGTCCAAGCGGTTCGCGATCACCTGGAACATAACGCTCCCTACGATGTCGAATATCGGCATCGCCTCCCGGACGGCGCCTATATCTGGATTCAATCGGTTGGCCGGGCGGTTCGCGCTGCCGATGGCCGTCCGGTCCGCATGGTCGGAACGAACAATGATATCACGGCGCGCAAAGAGGCAGAAGTGGTGCTGCGCGAACGTGAAGCATGGCACACAACGATCGCCGATCTCAGTCAGGACCTGATTTGGATTTTTACCGACGGCGTGATCGTCGATTGCAACGACTATGCGGCCCACGCGCTCGGACTGAAGACACAAGAACAACTCGTCGGCACTCCGATCCTGTCTCTTCTGCATCCCGATGATCACGAAATGGCGCGGCTCCGCTTCGCGCAACTGCTGGAAGAGGGCGTTCAGACTCCAATCCGGGAAATCCGCCTGATTCGCGCTGACGGAACAGATTTGATTGTCGAAACGAAAGCCTGCCCGTATCGCTATCGTGACAAGCCGTCAGTCCTCGCGATTGCACGCGATATCACCGAGAGAAAACAATCCGAGCGAGCGCTTCTAGAGAGCGAAGAGCGTTTGGCGGAGGCACAGCGCATCGCCCATATCGGACACTGGGTGCATTATTACAAGGCCGATCACTTCTCCGGCGACAATCTCCACTGGTCTGAAGAGACTTGCCGAATCTTTGGGGTTGACCCGAAAACGGGCAAAATGAGCGTTCAGACATTTTTAAGCCGGGTGCATCCTGACGACCGCGAGTTGGTCATCTCCGAGAGCGAGCGCGCCGCTGAAGGAGGTGATGTAAAGCCCCCGTCTTATGTACCACTTCCAGATAGAGTTTCGGGCACCGGTG